>NZ_CP035494.1:1895241-2526988 GCF_004135285.1 Microbacterium protaetiae | reverse complement strand
GCCACACGACGCGCCGTTCTTTGAGCGACTGCTCGGCGACGGCTCGCAGTTCGGCGTCTCGCTGACCTTCGCGCAACAGCCCTCCCCCGATGGGCTCGCGCAGGCGTTCACGATCGGCGCCGATTTCATCGGCGATGACAAGGTCGCCCTCGTGCTCGGCGACAACCTGCTCTATGGGCCGGGGCTCGGTCGCCAGCTCAAGCGGTTCTCTGATGTCGACGGCGGTGCGGTGTTCGCGTACTGGGTCTCGCAACCCGAGGCGTACGGTGTCGTCGAGTTCGATGAGGGCGGCCACGCCATCTCACTCGAAGAGAAGCCGGCACAGCCCAAGAGCAACTATGCGGTTCCCGGACTGTACTTCTATGACAACGAGGTCATCGAGATAGCACGCACGCTGCAGCCCAGCGCCCGCGGCGAATACGAGATCACCGACGTGAACCGGGCCTACCTCGAGCGTGGAAAGCTGCAGGTCGAGGTGCTCCCCCGAGGCACCGCGTGGCTCGACACCGGAACCTTCGACCAGATGACCGACGCGGGCGACTACGTGCGCACCATGGAACGCCGCACCGGCATGAAGATCGGCTGCCCCGAAGAGATCGCCTGGAGTCAGGGCTTTCTCACCGACGACGAGCTGCGCGAACGCGCCGAGCCGCTCGTGAAATCGGGCTACGGCAGCTACCTTCTCGACCTTCTCAAGAGAGGACGCGCATGAGTCAGCTGCTCGTCACCGGCGGTGCCGGGTTCATCGGCTCCAACTTCGTACACCACGTGATCGAGCACACCGACCATCACGTCACCGTGCTCGACAAGCTCACCTACGCGGGCAATCGCACCTCGCTCGACGGCTTGCCCGACGACAGGTTCACCTTCGTGCAGGGCGATATCTGCGACGCATCCCTCGTCGACGAACTGTTCGCACAGGTTGATGCCGTCGTGCACTACGCGGCCGAGTCGCACAACGACAACTCCCTCGACAATCCCCGGCCGTTCCTCGACACCAACATCGTCGGCACGTACACACTGCTCGAAGCGGCACGCAAACACGGCACCCGGTATCACCACATCTCCACCGACGAGGTGTACGGCGATCTCGAACTCGACGACCCGGCTCGGTTCACCGAGCACACCCCCTACAACCCGTCTTCGCCGTATTCGTCGACGAAGGCCGGCTCCGACCTGCTCGTGCGCGCATGGGTGCGCTCGTTCGGTGTGCAGGCGACGATCTCGAACTGCTCGAACAACTACGGCCCGTATCAGCACGTCGAGAAGTTCATCCCCCGGCAGATCACCAACGTCATCCGCGGCATCCGTCCCAAGCTCTACGGCGCCGGGCTCAATGTGCGCGACTGGATCCACGCCGACGACCACTCGTCTGCCGTTCTCACCATCCTCGATCGGGGCCGTATCGGCGAGACCTACCTCATCGGCGCCGACGGCGAGAAAGACAACAAGACCGTCGTCGAGCTGATCCTGCGGCTCATGGGGCACGAAGCCGACGCGTACGATCACGTCACCGACCGCGCCGGACACGATCTGCGCTACGCGATCGACTCGACGAAGCTGCGCAACGAGCTCGGATGGCAGCCGCGCTACCGCGACTTTGAGGCGGGGCTGGCCGCCACCATCGACTGGTACCGGTCGCATGAAGACTGGTGGGCTCCGGCCAAAGACGCCACCGAAGCCTTCTACGCCCGCAAGGGACAGTGATGACCGACTACGGCAAGCCCCTGCAACCGACTTCCACCTCGATCCCCGGGCTCGTGGTCTGGGATCTGCCGGTGCACGGCGACAACCGCGGCTGGTTCAAAGAGAACTGGCAGCGCGAGAAGATGACCGCCGCGGGTCTGGAAGACTTCGGCCCGGTGCAGAACAACATCTCGTTCAACGACGCGGTTGGCACGACCCGCGGCATCCACGCCGAACCCTGGGACAAGTGGGTGTCGGTGGCCACCGGCCGCATCTTCGGCGCCTGGGTCGACCTGCGCGAGGGCCCCACGTTCGGCGCGGTCTACACGTGTGAGATCGATCCGTCGCGGGCCATCTTCGTGCCGCGCGGGGTCGGCAATGCCTACCAGACGCTCGAGCCCGACACCGCCTACACCTATCTCGTCAACGACCACTGGTCACCCGACGCGTCGTACACGTTCTTGAATCTCGCCGACGAGACCGCCGCCATCGCGTGGCCGATTCCGCTCGATCGGGCCGAGCTGTCGGCGAAGGATGCCGCGCACCCGCGACTCGCAGACGTCACTCCGGTCGCACCGCGCAAGACCCTCGTGCTGGGCGCGAACGGGCAGCTGGGCCGCGCGCTGCGCGCGGAATTCGGGGATGCCGCGCACGTCGAGTATGCGACCCGCGCCGACCTCGACCTCACCGCGCCCGACCTTGTGACGGCCCGCCGCTGGCGCGACTATGACACTGTCATCAACGCCGCCGCATACACCGCGGTCGACGCCGCGGAGACACCCGAGGGACGCCGGAATGCCTGGGCAGCCAACGTCACCGCTGTCGGCGCGCTCGCGCGCCTGGCGGCTGCGCACGGACTCACTCTCGTGCATGTCTCCAGCGACTACGTCTTCGACGGCACCGGCTCACGGCCCTATACCGAGCAAGACGCGCTCTGCCCGCTCGGCGTCTACGGCCAGACCAAGGCCGCCGGCGACGCGATCGTGGCGACGGTACCGCGCCACTACATCGTGCGCACCTCGTGGGTGATCGGCGAGGGCAAGAACTTCGTGCGCACCATGGCGTCGCTGGCCGAACGCGGTATCGATCCGAAGGTCGTCGACGATCAGACCGGACGCCTCACTTTCACCTCTGACCTGGCCCGCGGCATCCATCATCTGCTCAGTACTCAAGCGCCTCACGGTGTGTACAACGTCACCGGCGCCGGTGAACCGACCACCTGGGCGGATGTCGCGCGACGCGTGTTCGAACTGACCGGGTATGACCCCGCGCGCGTGACCGGCGTGTCGACGGATGACTACTTCGCGGCCGCTGACGGGCCGGTCGCGCCGCGGCCACGCAACAGCGTTCTCGATCTCGGCAAGATCAGCGACACCGGGTTCACTCCAACCGACGCCGCGGATTCGCTGGCCGACTACGTGAGCTGAGCGGTCAGCCTGCCGAGGCGGCCGGGTCTCGGCCTTCGAGTACCGCAAGCGCATCGTCGATGCCGCCGTCGAAGATGACCTCGCCCTTGCGAATGACGATGCCGCGCCGGCACAGTTCTTTGACCTGGCCGGCGCTGTGACTCACGATCATCATGGTGACGCCGCTGCCTGCCATCTCTTTGAGCTTGGCGTTGCACTTCTCTCGGAACGGTGCGTCACCGACCGAGAGCACCTCATCGACCAGCAGCACGTCGAGTTCGATGTGGATGGCCACGCTGAACGCCAGGCGCATGAACATGCCCGACGAGTAGTGCTTGACCTCTTGATCGATGAAGTCACCGATCTCGCTGAACGCGACGATCTCATCGAAGCGCGCCTTGGTCTCCTTCTCGCTCATGCCCAGAATGGCGGCGTTGAGGAAGACGTTCTCGCGCCCGGTCAGATCGGGGTGGAATCCCGCGCCGACCTCGATGAGCCCAGCGACGCGCCCGCGCGTGAGCACCTCGCCTTCGTCGGGGCGAAGGACACCCGAGACGAGCTTCAGTGTCGTGGACTTGCCCGAGCCGTTCATACCCATGACTGCCACGGATTCGCCCTCGTTGATCGTGAAAGTCACGTTCTTGAGCGCCTGGAACTGCTGAGAGCGAAGGGGCCGGCGCTTAATCCAGTTGATGAAGGCGTCTTTGAAGGAGCGCGTCGAGCGCTTGTTGAACCACTTCGACACGTTGTCGAGAACGATAGCGGGCTTCTGTTCGCGTGATGTGCGCACGGCGATGTTCGAGGTGTTCGTTGCCATTACAGATCCTGGGCGAACGTGCGCTCGAAACGCCGGAAGACGAACTGGCCGATGAACGTGACCACGATGATGATGCCCACGGCCGAGAGCACGTGCCACTCGAAGCCGGGCGCCCAACCCAGGCGCGAGCTCTCGGGAACGAGCGGGGCCCAGAAGGCGTTGTGGAAGAGTTCGACGGCGACGGTGATCGGGTTGCTCATGTAGATGTCGAAGATCCAACGATGGTTCGTGGTGTGTTGGTACACCATCACCCACGTGTACATGATCGGCGACGACCAGGTGGCGATGGTGCGGATGATCTCGATGAAGTTCTGCGCGTCGCGGAACCTCACGTTGATGGCAGACAAGAGCAGCCCGACGCCGAGAACGAACGTCGTCACCAGAAGAAGGCCGGCAAGCATCAGACCCACCGACGTGAGGCTCGGCAGCCAGCCGAACAGCACGCAGACGAACATAAGCACTGCCATCTGCGGCAGAAAGTGCACAAACGAGCCCACCACGGCCGCGATCGGGAACAGCTCACGCGGCAAGTAGATCTTTCGCACGAGCGCACCGTTCGAGACGATCGAACGGGTGGTGGCGCCCATCGCATCGTTGAACAGGTTCACGATGACAAGGCCCGAGAACAGGTAGATCGGGTAGTCCTCGACCCTGCCATGCAGCCCGACGATGCGCCCCATCACGAGGTAATAGACGAGGAACTGCACGGTGGGCCGCACGTACGACCAGAACCAGCCCAGCACCGAGTTGCGATAGCGCAGCGAGCTGCTCTTGGAGATGAGCACTCGCAGCAGGTACCGATACTTGAAGACGTCGAGGAGTCCGCGGCCTGTGCCGGGCGTGTTGAAGTCGTTCTTATCGAAAGTGATTGTCACGGGTAGTTGTCCTAGCGGCCGCGCGCATCCGCATCCGGGCCATCCGCCATCCTACTGGAATGGCGTCTGAGAACCGGCTGCGACGGAGCCGCGGCATCCCGTCACTTCAGGTACTGATTCGCGACCCACCCCGACTTCGAGCCGTACGTCACCTGACTCCAGCTGCCGCTCGTCTTCTTGACCGTCACAGCCTTGCCCTTGGGGATCACCGTGAGCACCTTGGCCGACAGGCTGCCGCTGGAACGCAGGTTCAGGGGCGCTGTCGTCTTCTTCATGGTGGTGGATGCCGCCGCCGACGATGTCGACAGATAGTCGTTGTACACCCACCCGCTCTTCGAGCCGTACGTCACGTGGCTCCAGCTTCCGCTGGTCTTGGTGACGGTGACCTTCGCGCCCCGCGGCAGCACCGTGATCACCTTGGCGCTCAGGCTGTTGCTCGAGCGCAGGTTCAGTGCCACCTTCACCGTGGCCGTCTTGCTCGTCGTCGTGCCCGTGCTGGGCTTGGACGCTGTGGGCACCGAGGTCTTGAAGCCGCTCAGGTAGGCATTGGCGACCCAACCTGTCGTCGAACTGTACGTGACCTGGCTCCAGTTGCCGCTGGTCTTCTTGACGGTGACCGACTTGCCCTTGGGAATGACGGTGAGCACCTTTGCCGACAGGCTGGCACTTGCGCGCAGGTTGAGCGCGGCCGTGGTCTTGGCCGTCTGCGTGGTCGGAGTCAACGGCTTCGACGGGGTGGTCGCCTCTTGCTCGAGGGCGAGGTAGTCACTGTGCGCCCACAGCGTCGTGGTGCCGACCTTCAGCCGCCACCATGCGCCGTAGGTTCCGGTGCGGGTGTACTTCTGGCCCTGCTTGATCGTCTGCACGCCGGTGGCGCAGTCGGTCGACGGGGCGGTACGGGCGTTCAGCAGACCCACCGTCACCACTGCGGTGCCCGACGCCGAGGTCACCTTCGCGGGCTGGGCGCATCCGGTCACCGCCGGGGCCGGGCCCGACGATGCAGAACCGGTGGTCAGGTACGAACTCACGACCCAGAGCTTCGTGCTGCCGACCGTGATATGCGTCCACGCCCCATACACACCGGTGACGGTGACCTTGTCGCCCTTCTTGAGTGTGTGGATGCCGCTGCCGCACAGCGTCGTGGGCGCGGTGCGTGCGTTGAGCTCCAGCACGTTCACCGTGGCCGATCCCGACCGGGTCGAGACATCCGCCGTCGCAGGGTTCGTGCACGCGGACACCTGGGCCGGCGCCCCCTTCGACGTGGACGCGCCGGGTGCGAACCACGACACGTAGTAGTTGTAGAAGTTGCGGTTGCCGTACGTCGAGCAGGCGTCGCCGGTGCCCCAGCCGGCGGCCAACGCCGCGATATTGGGCCGGTACGGCGTGTAGTTGTAAAGGTTGGCCGTCGCCTGGTTCTTGATGAAGACCTTCGAGGTGCCGCACGACGACGAGGGCGCCCACTTGATCGTGTTGTACTGCCCGGCACGGTACGAGAACGAACTCGGGTACTTCGTGTAGATCTGCATCTGCCGCGCTCCGAGCACCACCTGTGTGGAGAATCCGGCGAACTTCGGGTCACATCCCTGCGGAGTGTCGGGGCACGAGAACCCCAGCGCCCGCGCATAGCGCGTCGAATCGGGGTTGTTCATCGTGACCAGGCCCTGCTCCTTCTGGAGCATGACGATCAGCACCTTCGGGTTGATTCCGCACGCCTTCGCTGCCTGGTAGATGATGCGGGCCGACGATACGCCCTTTTCGGCGGCGACGGCCTTGCAGTAGGTGTCGGCGGCGCGCTTGGCGATGTCGCCCTTGTAGTCCTTCAAACACGTGTAACCCGACTTGCACGATGACACCTTGCCGTCGAGGAACGTCTCGATCTGCTTCTCGGTCATCGCGCCGGAGTCATAGAACTCGGCATCGGAGATGATGTAGCCCCCGTCGAGGATCGTGCCCGGCAGCTCTGCCGCTTCGGCCTTCGTCGACGGCGCGACCAACGCCAGCACCGCCACAGCCACCAACGCCGAGACCACCAGCGCCAGCCAGCGCGCAGACAGAAGGACCCCTCGACGTGCAAACATGTGAACATTGTGGCGGATGTGACGAGTGATTACCACCCCGCACAGAAATCAGATGGCACGACACGCCGAATGCAGGGGGCTCTCATTTATCACACATCTGGGGTTTCCGCTCACCTCCCATCCGCTCGTTGGGCGAGGGAGCGCAGCAACCGAGTCGACACGTGCGCAAGAGCGTTGCGACACGTGCGCGAGAGCGTTTCGACTCGTGCGCGAGAGCGTTTCGACACGTGCGCGAGAGCGTTTCGACTCGCTGCGCTCGCTCAACGAGCGGAGGGCCAGGGTCGGTCAGAGGTCGGCGTGCAGCTGCCAGACGCGGTCGGCGGCCTCGTGCCACGAGAAGGCGCGCCCACGGTCACCGGCGAGCACGCCCAGGCGGTCAAGGCTGCGGCCTGAGCCCAGCGCCTGTGCAATCGCCTCGCCCAGGGCCGCGGCATCCTCTTCGCCGTCTTGGGGGTCGCCGACGACCGCTCCCCCGTCGACGATCACTTCGCGGTGATCGGGCGAGGCCACTGCGATCACCGGCACACTGAGCTTCATGGCCTCGAGCACCCGCCAGGGGAATGCGGCACGGCGGCTCGGAGCCACCAGCAGCACGCTCGCGTCGAGGATCGCCGCCCGATCGGCGCTGTCTGCCTCGGGCCGCACCCGCACGCGGGTGCCGGAGATTCCGGATGCCTCGGCCAGGTCGACGATCGCGGGTTCCTGCCCCTGCTGCGCGTCGAGAACAACAACCGGCAGGTCGGTGCCCGAGGCGGCGATGGCGGAAAAGCCCGTGGACAGCGCGGCCGACGGGCTCGCGTCACCGACGAGGGCGATGACGGCTTCGGGGACGGCCAGCGTGCGGCGGCGGCCGACCGAATCGGTCGGCACCGCGAACCCGGTCGCTGCAGCCCCCGCGATCACGCGGGTGCGTGAACCGAGACCGGCAAGCTCTTCGAGGCGATCCACCATCGCGTGGGTGGGCACCACGATAGCGTCGGCGTGCTTGCGGGCGCGTCGCAGCATCCCCTTGTGCCATGCGAGCGCCGAACGCGAGAGCTCTTCGGGATGCTGCCAGGGCAGCAGATCCCAGAGGGTGACGACGGTCTGGTCGTGCTCGTTGACGCGGTCGTGCCGGGTGAGCGGCGCCAGCAGCGTCGGCGAGTGGATGAGCCCACCGCCCACCCCCGCGGTCACCCCCAGCTGCCACGCCGCGGCCAGCTCGCGCCGCCCCATCCCGAGGCGCCGCACTTCGCTGAGTCCGGCGATGTCGAGTTCCCGGCCGGTCGGCACTATCGCGCCGACATCGCATCCCGAGGGCGCCGTCTGCACGAGGGCCCGCGCCAGCTCTGCCGAAGCGACGGCCAGATCAGGATCGGTCTCGGTGATCAGCTGGTCGAGCACAACCCGCAGCAGCACGCTCATCGTCAGCCCTTCGGTGACGGCGATTCGCTGGCCGGATGCAGGGCATCGTGCACAAGAGCGTGCACGGCGTCGATATCAGGCGAGGTCTGGTCGATGTTGTTCTCTTGGGGTGTCAGCTCGATCGTGGTGATCTTGTGTTCCTTGGCCTTGATCGCCAGATCGGCGAATCCCGACAGCATCGACTTCGGGATGTCGGTTTTGACCAGGTGCTCGCCCGCAGACATGATCTCTTGGAACCGGCTGAGCACTGTCACCGGGGTGAACTGCTTGAGGATCGCCTCCTGCAGCTGTCGCTGCCGCTTCATGCGGTCCCAGTCGCTGGTGGTCTTGCGCGAGCGGGCGTACCACTGGGCGGTGTTGCCGTCCATGTGCTGCTTGCCCTTCTCGATCCAGCCGGTGGCCCATTCGTCGGTGGGCTGCCCCTCGTATTTCGGGCCGCCCCCCTCGGGCAGCCGCTCGGTTACGGTGATGTCGACGCCGCCCAGCGCGTCGACGAGATCGGCGAAGCCGGCCATGTCAATGAACGCGTAGTACGGAATGTCGATTCCCAGCAGGCCCTCTGCGGCATCCTTCGTGGCCTCCACACCCGGAGTCGAGCCGTTCTTCTCGGCGTCGGGATAGATCGCGTTGCCGTCGCGGCAGACCTCGAGCTCGGTGTTGAGCTGGTTGATCGCGGCCGTCCACCCGCAGGTCGGGTCGCCGTGGCCGGTGTGCAGATCGGGATAGAACTGGCGCATCGGGCTGTCTGCCGAGAACGGGAACCCCTCGAGGTCGCGCGGAATGCCGGTGATGGTCACTTGTCCGGTGTCGGCGTTGACCGAGACCACCGAGATCGAGTCGAAGCGCATGGAATCGCGGCCGCTGCCGCTGTCGGCGCCCAGGAGAAGAATGTTGTAGTAGCCGTCTGACGGCTTGGCCATCGGCGCCGAGGCCTGGAAGATGCTGGCAAGACCGCCGTGCAGGGAGAAGACCCGTGAGGCGGCTCCGGCCGTAAACGTTCCCGAGAGCACGAGCAGCACGATAGAAAGCAAGGCGATGCCGAAGCGCGCCGTGGGGCCGGTCTTGATCAGACGCACGAGGCGGAGTGTGTCGACGGTGAGCACGACCCACAGCACGAGATACGCGAAAAGGGCCAGGCCGATCAGCAGGAGCACGGGTGAGCTGATCCGGAACAGACCGAAGAACGAGAAATCGGCGAGTACGACTTTCAAGAGGGTGGTGCGCCACAGCAGAGCGCTGACGATCCCGATGATCACCAGCACCCACATCACCAGGGTCGCGCCGAGCCCGATCTTGGCCAGCCGCCGGTTGCCGGCCAGTGCCTGCGCCGAGCCGGGGATGAGAAAGTTGCAGACGACCAGCCACCACCCGCGCCGGGTCATGAAGCGCTCCGACGCGGTGTCGGGGTGTCTGAGCGGGCGTTCCTCGACGACGTGCGCGCCCGACGCGACGGCCGTCACAGTGACTCCTTCAACCGCCGGTTCTTCTGCTCGACCTGGGCTTCGAGGTCGCGGGCGTACGCCTCGACGCGGTCGGCGACGGCGGGGTCGGATGTCCCCAGGATGCGAGCGGCCAACAGGCCGGCGTTCTTCGCCCCGCCGATCGACACGGTCGCCACCGGAATGCCGGCGGGCATCTGCACGATGCTCAGCAGCGAATCCATGCCGTCGAGGGTGGCCAGCGGTACCGGCACGCCGATGACCGGCAGCGCGGTCACCGAGGCCAGCATGCCCGGCAGGTGCGCCGCGCCTCCAGCGCCGGCGATGATCACCTGCAGACCGCGCTCACGCGCTTCGCGCCCGTATCGCACGAGCTTGTCGGGAGTGCGGTGCGCCGAGACCACCTCGACCTCGTGTGCAATCCCGAAGTCGGTGAGAATCTGTGAGGCGTCGCTCATCACACGCCAGTCGGAATCGGAGCCCATCACGACTCCGACCAAAGGCGACGACGAGGAATGCAGCGGCTGGGTCACGCGTCAAGGCTAGGGCGACTGCCTGGAAGATCCCCGCAACGGCGCGGGGGAAATCGGCGACGCCTCCTGCACAAGGGGGCTCGAAGACGGAATTGTACGGGTTGTCCACAGATTGGATGCCGGTGGCACGCGCGATCTGTCGCGCGCCATACCGTGGTGGCACAGCATCCGTTTTCGTCGCACACTGGAGGGGTGATCGCTTTGTCGCTCGACACATGGGTTTCCCTCGGCAGCCTGCTGGCAGTCGCGGTGGCCTTCTATGCGTCGATGCGCTCGTGGCGCACCGACCTC
Organism: Microbacterium protaetiae; assembly: GCF_004135285.1. NCBI lineage: Bacteria > Bacillati > Actinomycetota > Actinomycetes > Micrococcales > Microbacteriaceae > Microbacterium > Microbacterium protaetiae. The sequence continues at coordinate 2,516,459 of NZ_CP035494.1, read as the reverse complement.
AAGAACGACATCGCCGGCGTACGCACCGATCTCAAGAACGACATCGCCGGCGTACGCGACGAACTTCACAGCACGCGCACCGAGCTCAAGACCGACATCGCCGGCGTACGCGACGAACTTCACAACACGCGCACCGAGCTCAAGACCGACATCGCCGGCGTACGCGACGAACTTCACAACACGCGCACCGAACTGAAAACCGACATCGCCGAGCTACGCACCGAACTTCACGACACGCGCACCGAACTGAAAACCGACATCGCCGGCGTACGCGACGAACTTCACAGCACGCGCACCGAACTAAAAACCGACATCGCCGAGCTACGCACCGAACTCAAGACCGACATCGCCGAGCTGCGCACCGAGCTGAAAGCAGACATCAACCGTCTCGACGACCGCATGTATCTGTTGGCGGCGGGCCTGAAGCCCCTCCTGGCCTCTCCGGCGTCTGCATCACCGGCCGAATGATGCGTCAGTCGGCGAAGAACGCGGCCGCCGCTCGCGCGTCGTAGACGACATCGTCGAGGTCGTCGCCCACGGCATTGACGTGTCCGACCTTGCGGCCCGGCCGCGGATCCTTCCCATACGTATGGATCTTGACATCCGGATGCTCCGCCATGACCTCGGCGAAGCGCACGTCGAGTCCCTCTTCGGTGGGGCCGCCGAGGATGTTCACCATGACCGCCCAGTGCTGCCGAGGAGCGGGGTCGCCCAGCGGCAGATCGAGCACGGCACGCAGGTGCTGCTCGAACTGGCTGGTCACCGCGCCGTCCTGCGACCAGTGCCCGGAATTGTGCGGGCGCATCGCCAACTCATTGACAAGAATCCGGTCATCGGTGGTCTCGAACAGCTCGACCGCCAGCATCCCCGTCACCCCCAGGCCTTCAGCGATGCCGGAGCCCACTTGCTCGGCGACCTCGGCGAGGCGGCCATTCAAGTGCGGTGCGGGCGCAATCACCTCGGCGCACACGCCGTCTCGCTGAACGGTTTCGACGACCGGGTACGCACGCACCTCACCCGACGGACGCCGCGCGACCTGCTGCGAGAGCTCGCGGCGAAAGTCCACGAGCTCTTCGACCAGCAGCTCTCCCCCGCGAGCGTCTTCGGCGAGCGCCGCGAACCAGTCCTCAGCCTCGGTTCCCGACGAGACGACACGCACGCCTTTGCCGTCGTAGCCGCCGCGCGGGGTCTTGATGACCGCGCGTCCACCATGGTCGTCGAGAAAGGCCTGGAGACCTTGCGCGTCTGAGACCGCGGCCCAATCGGGCTGCGGCATCCCGAGTTCGTCGAGCTTTGCGCGCATGGCGAGCTTGTCCTGCGCATACTGCAGCGCGTCGGGACCGGGGTGCACTGCCACACCGGCCTCGACGAGTGCGCGCAAAACGGGTTGGGGCACGTGCTCGTGGTCGAAAGTGACGACATCGACGCTTTTCGCGAACTCGAGTACGGTCTGCTCGTCGTGGTAGTCACCGACCGCGGATGCCGCGAGCTTGGCCGACATCCCCTTCTGCTCGGCCAGCACGCTCAGCTCAATGCCGATCTCGACCGCCGGGGCGATCATCATCCGGGCCAGCTGGCCGCCGCCCACCACTCCGACTCGCAGGGTCATCCGCGTCCTTCCGTCTCGCACCATTCTGCCGCACTCGCCCGGCTGAGTTCGGGGGTGCGCCGCCGCCGCGCGGGTATTTGGGGTCACAGAACTGGCGACCTCGCGGCGCACAGCCCGCACCTACTGTGACATCCCCCAAGACCGCGTCACAGAACCGGCGACCTCCCGGCCGACAACCCGCACATACTGTGACATCCATCTCGGGAGCATCCCCCTCGGCGGACACCCCCTCCACACCCCCGGCAGCGCATGTCACAGAATCGGCGACCTCCACGCGCACAGCCCGCACCTTCTGTGACATCGCTCTCGGGAGCATCCCTCGGGACCACCACCGCTATCAACCCCAGCAGCGCATGTCACAGAACCGGCGGCCGCCCCGCGCACAGCCCGGACATACTGTGACATCCCCAAGACCGCGTCACAGAACCGGCGACCTCCCGGCGCACAGCCCGCACATACTGTGACATCCATCTCGGAGCATCCCCCTCGGCGGGCACCCCCTCCACACCCCCGGCAGCGCATGTCACAGAACCGGCGACCTCCACGCGCACAGCCCGCACCTTCTGTGACATCCACCTCGAGAGCATCCCCTCAGCAGACTCACCCTCCGCACCCCCGGCAGCGCATGTCACAGAACCGTCGGCCTCCCGGCGCACAGCCCGCACATACTGTGACATCCCCAAGACCGCGTCACAGAACCGGCGGCCTCCCGGCGCACAGCCCGCACATACTATGACATCCATCTCGGGAGCATCCCCTCAGCGAACACCCCCTCCGCACCCCGGCACCACATGTCACAGAACCGGCGACCTCCCCGCCGCCAGCCCGCACATACCGTGACATCCCCTGACCGGGGTGCACCACAGCGTCCGCCCGCGGCGTCAGGCAGGCTGGTCGGGCAGCGGCTGCGCGTCGCGGTGCGCGAGAATCTGGCTGACCTCGACCCGGTCGACGAGCACCTCGTGCACAAGCCGGGTCTTCGGGATGTTGCGCAGCCGCAGCGGCTCTTGGATGCCGTCGGCGAGCACGAGCGTTCCCGTCCCCCAGATGCGCTGCAGGATGCCGCGGCGAAGGGTGATCGTGTACCCCCGGGTGTGCGAGAGCTCACGGCGATGCACGACGACGATGCCGCGGCGCTCGATGACGCGCTCGGTGGTCAGCGTGTAGACATGGCTCCACCAGGCGGCGAACGGCAGCAGCACGAGCAGCAGCACCACCGCGGCCGCAGCGGCCAGCAGCATCCAATTCTCGAACCCCGACGGCAGGTTGCCGTACAGATAGCCGACAGCGCCTGCCACGGCGATGAGCACGAGCGCCGACCAGAACAGCCGACGCGCGTGCGGCCGGATGCGGGCGATGCGCAGTTCGGGCGTCGGCGTGCCCGGGGCGGGCGTCAGTGGCCGCCCCCCGATGCTCGTCGGCCGCGTCATGGTTCCATTCTCACCGCACCCGCCGACATCGCCCGCCGACACGACGGGACCAACGTTCCCGCAAAGACGCGGGGCCGGTCTCAGCCGGCGCTCGGGCGCACGTGCACGACATCGCCCGCCGAGACGGCTGTTTCCACGGATCCGGATGCCACGACCAGGCGACCCTCGTCATCCAGTCGCTGTGCGCGCCCTTCGAGCACGCGGCCATCGGGCAGCGAGACCCGTACGTCGGCACCGAGCGTCAGGCACAGCGCCTCGACCTCGCCGCGCACCCCGGAGGCCCCGGCCGCGCCGCGGGCGAGGGCGGCCAGCTGCTCGTCGAGCGCGACGAGATAGTCGGCGACAAGACGGTCGTCGTCGGCCTCGCGTCCGAGTGCGGCGAACGAGGTCGCCGTGTGAACCGGAAGCTCCGACGCCGGCATGCGCGTGTTCACCCCCGAGCCGATCACGACGGCATCCGGTTCACCGGGCACGACTTCGGCGAGGATGCCGCAGATCTTGCCTCCGTCGACGAGCACGTCGTTCGGCCACTTCAGGCCGACCGTGTGCCCGTGCGGGCGCAGCTGTGCTGCCACCGCACGCGTCATCGCCGCCCCGGCTGCCAGCGGCACCCACCCGCGTGCCGCGGCCGGGATGCGCGGAATGCGCACGAGCACCGAGAGGGCCAGCGCCGATCCCGCCGGGGCACTCCAGGTGCGGTCGAGCCGCCCGCGGCCCGACCGCTGATCGCCGGTCAACAGCACCGACAGGTGGGGCCAGCCCACAGGATCGGCGGATGCCGCGGCCACGGCATCCGCATTGGTCGAACCAGTGGATGCCACAACCCGCACCCGCGGGCTCACACTCTCGGTGCGGGGATAGTCGACGGACATGTCCCCACGATAGGCGGCCCGCACGCCCCCTCCCCACTGGTGGGCGCGCACAGCCGATGAGGCAACCCCTTGTGTACGCCCTCCAACCGCCGGAGCGGGCTGATCGTTAGGGTGGAATGCGTGACGCAACCCGACCTGACCACGACCGCCGGCAAGATCGCCGATCTGCGTGCCCGCTTTCAGCAAGCGGTCACCTATGCCGAGGAGAAGGCGCAGAGCAAGCAGCACGCCAAGAACAAGATGACGGCGCGCGAACGCATCGAGATGCTGCTCGACACCGGTTCGTTCACCGAGATCGACGAGTATGTGCGCCACCGCACGACCACGTTCGGCATGGACAAGGCACGGCCCTACGGCGACTCGGTCGTCACCGGGGTGGGCACCATCCACGGTCGCACTGTGGCGGTGTACGCGCAGGACTTCTCCACGTTCGGCGGGTCGCTGGGCGAAGTGGCCGGCGAGAAGATCATCAAGATCATGGAACTCGCGCTGCGCAACGGCATCCCGATCATCGGCATTCTCGACTCGGGCGGCGCGCGCATTCAGGAGGGCGTGGTCGCGCTCGGCAAGTACGGTGAGATCTTCCGGCTGAACACGGCGGCATCGGGGGTCATCCCGCAGATATCCATCATCATGGGGCCGGCCGCCGGCGGTGCCGTGTACGGCCCGGCGCTGACCGACTTCGTGATCATGGTCGACAAGACCAGCCAGATGTTCGTCACCGGGCCCGACGTCATCAAGACCGTGACCGGCGAAGACGTCGGCATGGAAGAGCTCGGCGGCGCCTACACGCACAACACCCGCTCGGGCGTCGCGCATTACCTCGCCGACGACGAAGACGACGCCATCGACTACGCGCGCACGCTGCTGGGCTTTCTGCCCGACAACAACCTCGCCGAGCTGCCGGTGTACGAGAGCGGCTTCGAGTGGGAGACCACCGACGCCGACCGCTTCCTGAACACGATCATCCCCGACTCCCCCAACCAGCCATACGACATGCATCAGGTGATCGAGCATGTCGTGGACGCCGGTGAGTTCCTCGAGGTGCAGCCGCTGTTCGCCCCGAACATCACGATCGGCTTCGGTCGCGTGGAAGGGCGCTCGGTCGGCATCATCGCGAACCAGCCCAACCAGATGGCCGGCACCCTGAACATCGACGCCGGCGAGAAGGCCAGCCGGTTCGTGCGCTTCTGCGATGCGTTCTCGATCCCCATCGTCACGCTGGTCGACGTGCCCGGATACCTGCCGGGCACCGACCAGGAGTGGACCGGGGTGATCCGTCGCGGCGCAAAGCTGCTCTACGCCTACGCCGAGGCCACCGTTCCCCTGGTGACCGTCATTCTGCGCAAGGCGTACGGCGGGGCCTACATCGTGATGGGCTCCAAGCAGCTGGGGGCCGACGTGAATGTCGCCTGGCCCACGGCCGAGATCGCCGTGATGGGCGGTCAGGGCGCGGTGAACATCCTCTACCGGGGCGAGCTCAAGCGTGCCGAAGAGGCGGGAGAGGATGTCGCGGCCGTGCGCGCGCGCCTCGCGAACGAGTACACCTACTCGGTGACTTCGCCGTTCCTGGCAGCCGAACGCGGAGAGCTGGACAGTATCATCGAGCCGGCCCAGACGCGTGTGTTCGTGGCCAAGTCGCTGCGCGCACTGCGTGGCAAGCGCGTGACCCCCGCCGCGAAGAAGCACGGTAACATCCCGCTATGAGCGCGGGGGACGACACGGCAGCACCGCTGCAGATCGACGTCGTGCGCGGCAATCCCACCGAGGAAGAGCTCGCGGCGCTCATCGCCGTGGTCAGCGAGGCGTACTCACGCGAAGAGGAGTCGGCCACCGTCGCCGACGAGAGCCTGAGCGCATGGCAGGTCTCGGCGCGCCACCTGCGCAAACCGCTGCGCCGGGAACTCGGCTGGCGCAATTACACCGCCGGCTGATTCGCCGCAGATACGGGGGAATTTGTCCCCCAAAATACCTACAGACGAGCACCCTACCGCTCTCGCATACTGGATGTGCTGGAACGCTTCTGCGTTCGGCTGACCTGCTCGTCCAGGGTAGATGAGCACAGGTTCGGCCACCGTGGATGGTTTTCGGGTAACCGTCCACACGGCGAGGGGCGGGCGGCTTCGCCGCCCCTCGCCTTTCTCTTGCCCTTTGTGCGGCACGCAGGCCGCGGCACGCAGGCTGTGGCAGACGGATGCCGCGCTCACCCGCGACGCGGACGCGGAATCTCGTGCCACAGGTCGACGCTGTCGTCGTCTGACGGTGTGCTGCTGGGCGAGCGGCCCACGACCGTCACGGCGATCTCGGGATGCGTGGACGCGCGAATGTAGAGCCGATGCGACACGGCCTCGTGCACGGCGGCGGCCAGTTCGCTGCGGATATGCTCGAGCTCCTCGTCGCTGAGGTCTTCCAACCCGCCCTCGTCGAGTACCGACACCGTCGCACCGCGCCGCCGCGCGGCATCCAATTCGGCCCGCACCCCGTCGTCGAGAAGGCGCGCGCCGCGCAACTCGTCGCGCAGCTGGCCCTCAGCGATGCGCGCCTCGGTGCGCTCGTGTTCATCGAGCAGCCCGCCCTGCTCGATGGCACGAGACAGGATGGGGCCCGCCACCGCCAACGCGCGCTGCACCTGGATGCGCCGCTCGCGCTGACGCCCCTGCTGCGCGGCGCGCCAGGCAGAGGCTGCGCGTTGCAGCTCGGAGAGGCGTGCCGCATCCAGAGCGGCGCGGTCCATCGACAGCAGCAGCAGCTGCGCGGCCAGCACCCACATCGACGAGCCGATGAGCCCCAGTGTGAGCGCGGCCAGCGGGCCGAGCCACAGCGACGTCGACACCGCGAGCGCCGCGATGCCGATCCACGCGATCCAGGGGCGGCGACGCACCATGACGATGATCATCAGCAGCCCGATGGCACCCACGTACCAGGTGCCGAACGATGTCGTGCGCGAGTCGACCGACAGGGCGGCGGCCGCGCCGTTGGGCACGAGCACGGTGGCCACCAGCGCGACCGCGCACACCCAGGCGGGCAGACGGGTGGGGCCGCGCTCGCCGGCGGTCAGCAGGCTGTCGCCGTCGGCCGGGCCGGCGCTCGCCCCCCGCAGGGGCGTGCCATCCACGAAGAGGCAGATGGCCACGACCACGAGGTAGAACGCCGTGGTGATCAGCGCCAGAAGCGGATGGTTCACGGTGCCGCCGGCCCACACAAGGCTGCGCGCGGCCAGATACACCGCGAACGCGGTGCCCAGGGCGGTCAGGATGCCGCGAACCGAGGCCCTCATGCCGTATCCGCCCATTCCAGCGTGACGCGTGTGCCGTCGGCGCCCGACGAGACCCGCGCCCGGCCCCCCACGGCCGCGACCCGCGCATGGATCGACGCGCGAATTCCGAGTCGATCGGCCGGCACCGCGTCGGGGTCGAAACCCGGCCCCGTGTCGATCACCCGCACCGCCACGCGCGCCGGGTCGTGCTCACCGTGCACCGTCACCCGCAGGCCCGCGGCATCCGCGTGCTGAATGGCATTCGCGATGGCCTGCGCGGCCGCCAGCGCCAGGGCGCGGGCGACGACACCGGGCAGGCGGATGCCGTCGATCTGGGTGCGCTCGACCCGCAGGGTGTGGCCGAGCTCGGCGGTCGAGACCTCGATCTCGCGCGCTATCGTCTCGGCGTCCACCGGGGCCTCCGAGCCCATTCCCGCGTCGCGTTCGGCGTTGGCCAGTCGCGTGAGCGCCTCGCGCGCCATCCCGACGGCCAGGCCCCGCTCGCGTTCGGTGTGCGCGCGCTCGACGGCCAGCAGGGCGGCCAGCACGCTGTCGTGCATCAGCGCCCCGACCGCGACGCGCTCCTGTTCGGTGGCATCCACCGCGGCAGCGGCCGCGTAGGAGGCCACCGCCTGTGCGCGCGCGGTGTCGACGTTCGTGGCGACCGAGCGCAGCATCCATCCCAGGGCCACCAGGATGCCGCCGAGAATGAGCGCGAACGAGACGTCCAGGACCACCGGTATCGCGAATCGCGGATCGAAGCCCGACTGCACGAGTCGAGCCAGACCCCACAGCACCGGGATCACCGCGGTGCACACCACCTGCCACGGCAGGGGGAAGGCCAGGACGGATGCCACGGTGGCGACGTTGAGCAGAAAGAAGATCCAGGGCTCCACCTCGGGCGAAGACGGCGCGCCCGCGGCGGCCACCGGCCAGATCACCAGCGCCGCGGTGTAGACGACGACGAACACCGCCGCCAGCAGGCGCTGAAACCGCCCCACCACGCACGCCAACAGCATGAGCCCAAGTGGGATGAAGACCGTCAACGCCATCGCCGACCGCCACTCGGGTCGCTCCGACGACGTGTTCAGTGCGGTGAGCAGTCCCTGCGCGCCCAGCACCGCGCAACCGACCGCGATGACCAGCGAGAGGATCCGCTCCACCCGCGTGCGGGTGAACGCCCCGACGCGCGCGACAGCCTCCCTCGACCGGGGAACGCGCTGCCAGGCCGCGTCGAGAGCGGCCTGCGCGGTGTCAGCTGTCACCGGCATCGTCGATGGGGGTGAGGATGCCGTCCTCAACCGCCCGGCGCAGCAGATCCACCTTGGTGGGTGCGGGCCGGCCCACGTCGACGTACTTCACGCGCACCCGCGTGATGTTCTCCTTCGCCGTCGAGTAGGCGATGCCGAGGCGGTCGGCGACGATCTTCAGCGGCAGGCCTGTGGCATACAGACGCAGCACCTCGCGTTCGCGTGTCGACAGCTGGGCGTCGGCGAACGCCCGGTCGCCGTCGACGGCGCTGGCCCATTCCACGTTGTTCAGGGGCTCGCCGCTGGCAACGGCGACCACCGCCGCGAGCACCTCGTCGATCGGCGACGATTTGCTGACGATGCCGACCGCGCCCGCGGCCAGCGCCTCGCGCACCGCAGCGGGGCGGTCGGCGACGCTGTGGATGATCACGCTCGACCCGTCGACGACCAGAGTGCGCACGTTCTCGGTCACCGTGGTGCCGTCGCCGAGCGTCAGATCGAGCACGACAACATCGGCCGGCGCCGAACCCGACAGCGCACGCCAGTCGAGGTACTCGGTCACCGAGCTTCCCGAGAACACGATGTCCATGTCGTCGACCCGGGCACAGGCGGCTTCCAGGCCCAGGCGCACCGACTCATGGTCGTCGATAAGAGCCACGCGCGTCATGGGTTCAGGCTAGCGCGGGCCGGCCCCGCGCGCGCGGCGCGACGTCACTCGGCGACGCGGCACTCGGCGACGCGGTGCGAGGTCACTCGGCGACGCGGTGCAGCGCGGTGACGCGATGCGAGGTCACTCGGCGACGCGGCACTCGGCGACGCGGCGCGGCGTCACTCGGCGATGCGATGCAGCGCGGTGACCGCCTCGACGTGGTGCGAATTCGGGAACAGGTCGACGGCGGTCACCTCGGCCGCCTCGTAACCGCTCTCGCGGAAGGTCTTCAGGTCGCGGGCCAGCGCGACCGGATCGCAAGCGACATAGACGATGGATGCCGGTGCCAGGGCTGCGAGCTCGCGGACCACCTCGGTTCCCGCCCCGGATCGCGGCGGGTCGAGCACGACCACGCCGCGGCGAAGCCGGGCCAGGTCGCGCTCCCCCGCGCTCTGCCGCAACTGCGGCAGCCAGCGGTCCACGCGCCCCGTCTCGGCGCGCGCGCCGATCCAGGCGGCGAGGTTCTCGCCCGCGTGCTCGGTGGCCCGCGAATCGGATTCGACGCTGACGATGCGGGTGGCTCCGGCGTCGGCGAGCGCCGCGGCGAAAAGCCCGACCCCGCCGTACAGGTCCAGATGCAGGCCCTCGGGGTCGACCTCGGGAAGCGCCGCCGTGACGAGGTCGGTCAGGGTGGCCGCGGCCAGCCGATGCACCTGCCAGAATCCCCCGGCGTCGACCTGGAACCGCCGGTCGCCGACCTGCTCGACGACGACCTCGCGTGCCGGGTTGCGGCGCAGCCGCGGGGGCTGTGCGCCCTTGCCGGCGTCGCGCCGGGCACGGCGGTCGCGCGCCGGGTTGTGCTCGCGGGTGGGCCGGGGCAGCACGCGCACCCGCCCGTCCGCCGGCTCGACGAGGTCGATGCGGCCGGGGGCATCGGCGCTGAGGTCATCCGCAGCGGCGGCGATCGCCTCGGTCGCCAGCGGCAGATCGTCGACGGGGATCACCCGGTGGCTGCGCGCGGCGTACGGCCCGACACGGCCGGCGTCGTCGACGTGCAGGCTCACCCGGGTGCGCCAGCGCGTGCCGTCGTCGCCGGCGATCGGCACCATGCGGGCGGGCAGGTCGAGCCCGCCCATGCGCGTGAGGGCGTCCTGCAGCACCTCGAGCTTGAGCGCGCGCTGATGCGCGAGCTCGATGTGTCCGAAGTCGGCGCCACCCGGCCGCTGTTCGGGAGCGACGTCGACGTCGGCCTGAGGCCACACGTGCGCACGGCGGTGCGGCGAGGCATCCATCACCTCGACGGTCTCGCCGCGCCAGAACGACTTCTCGCCGGTCTGGGTCAGCCGTACCCGCACGCGCTCGCCGGGAATGGCGTCGGGCACGAACACGACACGACCCTCATGCCTTCCGACGAAGACGCCGCCGTGGGCGACAGAGGTGATATCGAGCTCGATGTGGTCGCCAGGCTGCATCCCCCGATCGTTTCACACGCGACTGCGGGGGTGCTGTGGGGCGGGCTCGCGTTCGCACCGCGGTGGTTTGGCGCGGCATCCGCGGTCGCACCGCGCCGGTTTGGCGCGGCATCCGCGGTCGCACCGCGGTGGTTTGGGGCGGGCCCGCGTTCGCACCGCGGTGGTTTGGCGCGGCATCCGCGGTCTCACCGCGCCGGTTTGGCGCGGCATCCGCGGTCGCACCGCGCCGCTGGCGCGGCATCCGCGTTCAAAACTCCGCTCATCTTGGCTCTCGCCTCGCTCTGAGGGGCGTTCTCGGCCCGTCCACCAACGGATGGGCTGCGTTTTGAACGCACCGGCCGCGGTACCCGCCGCGCATCCGCACGGCTACCGTGGACGCATGCGCGTGTGCCTGGCTTCGACGTCCCCCGCTCGCCTCATGCTGCTGCGGCAGGCCGGCATCGAACCCGACACTCTCGCGCCCGAGGTCGACGAAGAGGCCGTGATCGCCGCCGTCGAGGCCGCCGAAAACCGTCCGCTCAACCCTGCCGAGTACGTGCTGCTGCTGGCGCGGCGCAAGGCAGCCGATGTCGCCGCGCGGATCGCGGCCGACGACCCGTCGTTCGACGGCCTTGTCATCGGCGGCGATTCGATGTTCGTGCTCGACGGTCAGATCCACGGCAAGCCGTATACACCCGAGGTGGCCACGGCCCGCTGGCAGCAGATGCGCGGGCGCACCGGCATCCTTCATTCCGGACACAGCGTGTATCGGCTGCGACCCGGCGCGTCGCCGACCGAGGCGCACGGCACGGCCGAGGCATCCGTCACCTTCGCCGCCGACGTGACCGACGACGAGATCGACGCGTATGTGGCCACGGGCGAGCCGCTGCTGGTGGCCGGCGCTTTCACCATCGACAGTCTCGGCGGGCCGTTCATCGACCGCGTCGACGGCGACCCGTCGACGGTGGTCGGAATGTCGCTGTCGACGCTTCGGCGACTGGTGCGCGAACTCGGCGTGCGGTGGCCCGATACGTGGACGTCCTCGTAGATCGCCCCACACATTTTCGCGGCTATCTTGTGCGGTGCAGTCAAAAGAGGGCCGAAAACGCTCGGTAGGCTGAAGTCCATGCCTGAAATCGCCAAGGTGCTCATCGCGAACCGCGGCGAGATCGCCGTACGCATCATCCGAGCCGCACGCGACAGCGGGAAAGCCTCCGTCGCCGTCTATGCCGACCAGGATCGCGACGCCCTGCACGCCAAGCTCGCCGACGAGGCATATGCCCTCGAAGGTGCCACGAGCGCCGAGACGTACCTGTCGATCGACAAGATCCTGTCGGTGGCGCGCCGCTCGGGCGCCGACGCCGTGCACCCGGGATACGGCTTTCTCGCCGAGAACGCCGAGTTCGCCCGCGCCGTCATCGCCGCGGGACTCGTCTGGATCGGCCCGTCACCGGCGGCCATCGAGGCGCTCGGCGACAAGGTGACCGCCCGGCACGTGGCCGAAAAGGTCGGTGCACCCCTGGCTCCCGGCACGCAGGGCACCGTCTCTGGCGCTGACGAGGTCATCGCCTTCGCGCGTGAGCACGGCCTACCCATCGCCATCAAGGCCGCGTACGGCGGCGGCGGGCGCGGCCTGAAGGTCGCCCGTGAACTCGACGAGGTCGCCGAGCTGTTCGAGTCGGCCACCCGCGAGGCTGTCACTGCGTTCGGTCGCGGCGAGTGCTTTGTGGAGAAGTACCTCGACAAGCCGCGTCACGTCGAGACGCAGTGCCTGGCGGATGCCGCGGGCAATGTCGTGGTGATCTCGACACGCGACTGCTCGCTGCAGCGCCGCAACCAGAAGCTCGTCGAAGAGGCTCCGGCGCCGTTCCTGTCCGACGCGCAGCGCGAAGTGCTCTACTCCTCGTCGAAGGCGATCCTGCGCGAGGTCGGCTATGTCGGTGCGGGCACGTGTGAGTTCCTCATCGGTGCCGACGGCACGGTGTCGTTCCTCGAAGTGAACACGCGACTGCAGGTGGAGCATCCGGTCTCTGAAGAGGTGACGGGCATCGACCTGGTGCGTGAGCAGTTCCGCATCGCCGAGGGTGGCACGCTCGACTACGCCGACCCCGAGCCTGTCGGACACTCGATCGAGTTCCGCATCAACGGTGAAGACCCCGGGCGCGGGTTCCTGCCGCAGCCCGGGCCGATCAAGGTCTTCAAGACGTTCGGCGGCCCCGGAACGCGCCTGGACTCGGGCGTGACCGCCGGCGACGTCGTGGGCGGTGCTTTCGACTCGCTGCTGGCCAAGATCATCATCACCGGCCGCGACCGCGCCGAAGCGCTCGAGCGTGCCCGTCGCGCCCTCGATGAGTTCGAGGTCGGCGGGCTGCCCACTGTGCTGCCGTTCCACCGCAAGGTCGTGCGCGACCCGGCATTTGTCGCCGAGGACGGCGTCTTCGGCGTGTACACCCGGTGGATCGAGACCGAGTTCGAGAACGACATCCCGCCGTGGGACGGCGAGATCGGCGACCCCGAGCCGGCCGAGACCCGACACACCGTGGTCGTGGAGGTGGCGGGCAAGCGACTCGAGGTGAGTCTGCCCGACCGCATCGCCGCCGCTCCCATCGCGGCCGGCCGTCCGGCCGTCGTTCCGCCGTCGCGTCGCTCACACACCACGGTCGCCAGCGCCGGTGCGTCAGGTGACGCCGTGAAGTCGCCGATGCAGGCCACGGTGGTCAAAGTCGCGGTCGAAGACGGTCAGCATGTCGTGAAGGGCGACCTGGTCGTCGTGCTCGAGGCGATGAAGATGGAGCAGCCAATCCAGGCTCACAAGGACGGCGTCATCGGCACGATCAACGCCGCCGCCGGAACGACGGTTTCGGCCGGGCACCAACTGCTGACGATCTCGTAGCGGCGGGGGGCGGGGGCTTGCCGGCACGGCGTCGGCGGGGCGCGCTGGGGGTTCGCACGCGCTACCGAAATCTGCGTCCGCTACCCCAATCTGCACCCCGCCCACCCTCGCGCTACCCCGATCCGCATCCCGCCCGCCCTCGCGCTACCCCGATCTGCATCCGCGCATGCCAATCGCAGGCGCGAACGCAGAATCGAGCAGCGCGAACAAAACGTCGCCCCTGAGACGCCTCCAGCGAACCGCCCAGACGCGCCTCGCGCCACCCCAATCCGCGTCCGCTACCCCGATCCGCGTCAGCTACCCCGATCTGCGTCCGCTACCCCGATCTGCACCCCGCCCGACCTCGCGCTACCCCGATCTGCGTTCGCGCATGCCAATCGCAGGCGCGAACGCAGAATCGAGCAGCGCGAGCCAAACGTACCCGCTGAGACGCCTCCGCGAACCGCCCAGACGCACCTCGCGCCACCCCAATCCGCGTCCGCTACCCCGATCCGCGTCAGCTACCCCGATCTGCGTCCGCTACCCCGATCTGCACCCCGCCCACCCCCGCGCTACCCCGATCTGCGTTCGCGCATGCCAATTGCAGGCGCGAACGCAGAATCGAGCAGCGCGAGCCAAACGTACCCGCTGAGACGCCTCCAGCGAACCGCCCAGACGCACCTCGCGCCACCCGAATCCGCGTTCGCTACCCCGATCCGCGTCCGCCACCCCGATCCGAATCCCGCCCGCCGTCGCGCTACCCCGATCTGCGTCCGCTACCCCGATCTGCGTCCGCTACCCCGATCTACACCCCGCCCGACCTCGCGCTACCCCGATCTGCGTTCGCGCATGCCAATCGCAGGCGCGAACGCAGAATCGAGCAGCGCGAGCGAATCGCAGCTGCCGCCGCACCTCCCGCGAGCCGCCGACGCGCCCGCCGCGCGTCCCGCGAGCCACCGACGCGCCCCGCCGACGCGCCCACGCGGGCGCGCCGCCAAACCGCACATCACGCGTCTCGGTGGGACATCGGCCCGCCCAGGCGCACCGCTAGGATTTGTGCGTGCACCGTCGCATCCTCTCCACTCTCACCGCCGTGCTCGTGACCCTGGGGGCGGCGGGATGCAGCGCTGCGCCACACATCGACCTCGAAGACGCATGGCGCTGGGCGGAGCAGATCGACCAGCACCCACCTGCGGGCTACGTCGCCACGGCATCCTTTCTGAGTACCCTGCCCGGCCACACTGCCGAGCCCCCGGTCGTGCTCGACTTTGCGGCGCCTATGCAGCTGGAAGAATTCCGAGTCGCCTGTTACGGCGGCACAGACGTCCTTTTCGGCTATGAGCTGGCGGGCATCTCGTCGGCGCACGCACGGGTGTCGTGCGACCAGCAGCCCCACACGGTTTCCCCCGAGTCGTTCGCCACCCAGTCGGTACGTCTGACTGCGACGAGCACGATTCCCACGTATGTTGTCGTCGCGGCGATCGGCGGGCGGGCGACGTCCGAAACCGAGTCGGACTCCGACCCTTCAGCCGACCCGTGGGAGGGGTATTACGACGATCAGATGCAGAATCAGCCCGCTCCGGCACTGCTCTCGTTCGGCGGGTCGTTCGGGCCACCCGATGCGGTCAGCGTGGCGCAGACCACCGACGTGTCGATGTCTGCGGGGCACCACCTCGTGCAGGTACAGTGCGACGGGCCACGGAGTCTCGCCGTGACGCTGGCCGCCATCGCGGACGACGGCGACGATACTGAGGTGAGCGAAGGCGAACCAGCCGAGACGACACTGATCAACTGCCCTGTCATCGCGTTGCTTGAGCTGACCACGACGCAGCCCGGTCTCGTGGTGCGACTCGACAGCCGCGGGGAACCGGGCGGCTTCGTCGTGCGCGTCGATCCCAAGGAGTTCGCGCCCGAGGACTGAAGACGCCGGCGCAGAACGTCGGCCGGGTACGGGATGCCGCAGCCCGCACTCGGTGCGCCGCTGCGCACCGCTCTTCGAACATCCGCCAGCCGGACGTCGCGCCCAGCGTCGCGCGTTCGGCACATGAACGCACGTGCAGGGTCGCCCACAGCACGTGCAGGGTCGCACGCGCACGCGCGGTCGGCCACAACGTGATCGATCGCGCATTCGGCAGACGAACGCACGTGCAGGGTCGCCCACAGCACGCGCGGATGCACGCGCACGCGCGGTCGGCCACAACGTGATCGATCGCGCGTTCGGCAGACGAACGCACGTGCAGGGTCGCCCACAGCACGCGCGGATGCACGCGCACGCGCGGTCGGTCACAACGCGATCGCTACCGGCACCGAAAGCGCTCGGGTCGCGCAGGCCCGGTCGACCCGCTCAGTTCTCGCGAGGCGAGTTCGTCGTGTGCATCGCGTTGGCCACGTCGGTGATCATGCCCGACAGCGACGGGTAGACGGCGAACACGCGGGAGAGCTGATCGACCGACAGCCGCCGCTCAACCGCGATCGCGATCGGATAGATCATCTCCGACGCACGTGGGCCGACGATCACGCCGCCGATGACGGTGCCGCTGCCGGTACGCGCGATGATCTTGACGAAGCCGTCCTTGATGCCCATCATCTTCGCGCGCGGGTTCGACGACAACGGCAGCTTGTGCACCGTACCGCTCATGCGCCCGGCTTCGATGTCGGCCTCCTGCCAGCCGACGGTGGCGATCTCTGGCGCGGTGAAGATGTTCGAGGCGATCCGGCGGCGCTCCAGCGGAATGACGACATCGCCGAGCGCGTGGAAAACGGCCGTGCGTCCCTGCATCGAGGCCACCGATGCCAGCGGCACGAAAGTCGTGCAGTCCCCGGCCGCGTAGATGTTGGGCACGGAGGTGCGCGCGACCCGATTGACCTGGATGTGCCCCGAGTCGGTCATCTGCACCCCGGCGTCTTCCAGGCCGATCCCCGCGGTGTTCGGAATCGAGCCCACCGCCATCAGGCAGTGGCTGCCCGAGACGACACGCCCGTCGGTGAGGGTCACCTCGACGCCGTCTCCGGTGTTCACGACCTTCTCGGCCCGTGACTTCGACAGCACATGCATGCCACCACGTTTGAACACCTTCTCCAGCACGGCAGCGGCATCCTTGTCCTCACCCGGCAACACCTGATCGCGGCTGGAGACCAGCGTGACCTCGGAGCCGAGGTTCATATAGGCGCCCGCGAACTCGGCACCGGTGACGCCCGAGCCCACGACGATGAGATGCTCGGGCAGCCGCTTCATGTCGTACAGCTGCGTCCAGGTGAGGATGCGTTCACCATCGGGCTGTGCGCTGGGCAGCTCGCGCGGGGCCGCCCCCACCGAGACCACGAGCGTGTCGGCCTCCACGCGGTCGAAGTCGGTGCCGTCGGATGCCGTGGACACGACGATGGCGTTGCGGCTCTCGAGCCGGCCATGGCCCGAGATGATGCGCACACCCGCGTCGATCAGGGCCGCGCGCATGTCGTCGGACTGCTGCCGCGCGAGCGAGAGCAGCCGATGGTTGACGGCGGCGAGGTTGATTGCGACCTCAGGCTTGAGCGGCTTGCCCTCTTTGCCCTTCGCGAACAGCTGCACGCCCAGATCGGACGCCTGGGCTATCGCGACCGCCGCGTCGGCGGTGGCGATGAGGCTCTTGGACGGCACGACATCGGTGATGACCGCCGATCCGCCGACGCCGGCGCGCTCGACGAGGGTCACCTCGGCACCGAGCTGGGTCGCAGCCAGAGCCGCCTCGTACCCGCCGGGGCCCCCGCCGAGGATGGCGACGGACTGGGTGCGCTCGAAGCTCAACGACATGGACTCCATTCTCTCAGGCATCCCTCGCTCGTGGAAACCGGGGTTGCACGCCCTCGGTGATCCTCGTCGACGGCGGGCGAGCCCGGCGAGACGTGCCGCATCCTCGGCGAGTGGGGGTACCCAGCGCTACCGTTGTGGCATGACCGACAATCCGTTGGACGACCCGACCGCAGACCCGTTCGAGATCGCCCGCATCGCCGCCGCCGACATCGCGCGCCTGACCGGCGTCGAGCGGCACGACATCGCCCTGACCCTCGGCAGCGGCTGGGGCAAGGCCGCCGACCTGGTCGGCGAGACGACGACGACCCTCGCCGCCACCGAGGTCACCGGGTTCAGCAAGCCCGCGCTGGAGGGACACGCCGGCACGCTGCGCAGCATCCTGACCCCGTCCGGCACACGGGTGCTCGTCATCGGGGCCCGCACTCACTTCTATGAGGGGCACGGCGTGCGTCGGGTGGTGCATTCCGTGCGCACCGCGGCCGCCGCCGGAGCGAAGATCATGGTGCTCACCAACGGCGCCGGTGGCGTGCGGCGCACTTTCACGCCGGGCCAGCCGGTGCTCATCAGTGACCACATCAATCTGACCGCGGCATCCCCCCTCGAAGGAGCCACCTTCGTCGACCTCACCGACCTGTATTCCGCGCGGCTGCGGGATGTGGCCCGGTCGGTCGATCCCTCGCTCGACGAGGGCGTGTACTGCCAGTTTCGCGGGCCGCATTACGAGACGCCCGCCGAAGTGCGCATGGCCGGCCTCATGGGCGGCGACATCGTCGGCATGTCGACGGCGCTCGAGGCCATCGCCGCGCGCGAAGCGGGCATGGAGGTGCTCGGCTTCTCACTCATCACGAACCTGGCCGCCGGCATCCAAGAGACCCCGCTCAGTCACGGCGAGGTTCTCGAGGCCGGTCGCGAGGCCGAACCGGTGATCTCCGGGCTGCTGGCCCGGGTCGTGGAGGCGATCTGATGGACGAGGAGATTCTCGAGCGCGCGCAGGCGTGGCTCGCGCAAGACCCTGACGGGCAGACGCGCACCGAGTTGCGCGACCTCATCGGGCGGGCCAGTGCCGACGACGCGGACGCGCAGGCCGAACTGGCCGACAGGTTCGACGGCCGGCTCGTGTTCGGCACCGCTGGGCTGCGCGGACGCCTCGGCGCGGGCCCGCGGCGCATGAACCGGGTGCTGGTCGCGCAGGCCGCGGCCGGGCTTGCCGCGTATCTGAACGAGAAGGGCGGGCCGGATGCCCCGCCGTCGGTGGTCATCGGATACGACGGCCGCCGCAACTCACAGGTCTTCGCCACCGACTCTGCCGAGCTGTTCGCCGGTGCGGGGCTGCGCACGATCCTGCTGCCGCGGCTTCTGCCCACCCCGGTGCTCGCCTTCGCGGTGCGACACCTGGGCGCCGACGCGGGTGTCATGGTCACGGCATCCCACAACCCTCCCGACGACAACGGATACAAGGTGTACCTCGGGGGCGAAGACCAGGGGTCGCAGATCGTCGCTCCGGCCGACGCCGAAATCGCCGCGCACATCCAGCGGATCGCCGACGAGCGCACGGTGAGCGAACTGCCACGCTCGACCGCGTATGAGAGAGCGCCCGAGTCGCTCGTCGACGACTACGTCGCAGCGACCGCGGCGGTGGGGCCGGCTCCGGCAGGCGCCGAGGGGATGCGCTGGGTCTACACCGCCATGCATGGGGTCGGATGGGAGACCGCGGCACGCGTGATCGAGGCCGCGGGATACCCGGCGCCGGTGACGGTGACCGCCCAGCTCGAGCCCGACGGCGCGTTCCCGACGGTGTCGTTCCCGAACCCGGAGGAGCCGGGGGCGATGGATCTCGCGTTCGAGACCGCGCGCGAGGCCGATGCCGAGCTCGTGATAGCGAACGATCCCGACGCGGATCGCCTGGCCGTCGGCATCCCCTCGCCAGACGCCGAGGGCGGATGGCGGCGGATGACGGGCAACGAGATCGGGCTGCTGCTGGGCTGGCGAACGGCTCGGGCTGCGGCGGCGGCGGATGCCGCGGCCGGCGCCTCGCTGGCGTGTTCGCTGGTCTCATCCCCCGGGCTGCAGGCCGTGGCCGAGCACTACGGGCTCGCGTTCCACGCGACGCTGACCGGCTTCAAATGGATATCGCGCGCGCCCGGGCTGCTGTACGGCTTCGAGGAGGCCCTCGGGTACCTCGTCGATCCCGACGTGGTGCGCGACAAAGACGGCATCTCGGCCGCCGTGGCGGTGCTGCATCTTGCCAGCGAGGCGCGGGCCGAGGGCCGCACCCTCACCGACCTGCTTGAGGAGTTCGACGAGACGTTCGGCGCGTTCGTGAGCGATCAGGTGTCGATCCGGGTCGATGACCTCGCCGTGATCGGGCGGATCATGACGGGGTTGCGCGCCGATCCGCCGGCGCGACTCGGCGAGGTCGATGTCGAGGCGGTGGACGATTTCGGCGACGGGCACGAGGGGCTGCCTCCCACCGACATGCTGCGGCTGCAGCTGGCCGGCGGCGGGCGCGTGCTGGTGCGGCCGTCGGGGACGGAGCCCAAGCTCAAGGCGTATCTGGATGTGCGGGGGGATGCCGCTGCCGAAGCGGCATCCCGTCTCGCGGCGCTGCGCGCCGCCGTCTCCGCCCTGTTCGACGCTCTCTCCCGCTGACGCGCCCCGCCCCGCCCTTCCCCGCTCCGCGTCCTTGGCCGCGCGCCGCGTCCTTGGCCGCGCGCCGCGTCCTTGGCCGCGCCCCGCATGCCGGGCGCCCCGCGCGCCGTCCTTCGCCGAGTTGTCCTCTCGTTGCGCGACTTTACCCCGGGTTGCGCGACTTTACCCCCGGTTGCGTGACTTTACCCCCGGCCATGGTGGACAACTCGGGCAACAGATGGACAACTCGCGCAACAACGGGGCAACTCGGGCAACAGATGGACAACTCGCGCAACAACGGGGCAACTCGGGCAACAAGGGGACAACTCGCGGAATAGGATCGGGGCGTGAAATTCGCCGAAAGCGTCACCCTGGAGAACCCGTTCGTCCGACTCGAGCCGCTCAGCGAGGCACACAGCGGCGATCTCGCCGAGGCCGCCGTCGGACTCGATACCGCCTGGTACACGAGCGTTCCATCGCCCGCCGACATCCCGGCCGAGATCACCAAGCGCCTGCGCTGGCACGACGAGGGACATATGAACCCGTTCGCCGTGCGGCGCTTGGCGACGGGGCGCATCGTTGGAATGACGAGCTACTGCAACATCGACCAGCCCAACCGGCACGTGGAGATCGGACACACCTGGCTGGGCATCGAGACACAGCGCACCGAGGTCAATAGCGCCGCGAAGCTGCTGCTGCTCGGCCACGCGTTCGAGCAATGCGATGCCATCGCCGTCGAGTTCTGCACGCACTGGCACAACCGCCAATCGCGCGCAGCGATCGAACGGCTCGGCGCGAAGCTCGACGGCGTGCGCCGCAACGCGCGCATTCTGCCCGACGGCACGCTGCGCGACACCGTGATGTACTCGATCCTCCCGCACGAATGGCCGGCGGTGCAGCGCGGCCTGCTCGCTCGGCTTGAGCGCTACTGAGGGGCGCGGCCCCGGATGCCGCGGCCCGGCGCTCGGGCGCTAGTTTTCTGCGCTCGCGCCCGAGATTCACGGGCGCGAACGAAAAAGGCGGCGGCGCCGCGCCCCGAGACGACCGCGGGTGTCGACACGACAACCCGCGCAACAGGACAACTCGCGCAACGGCAGGACAACTCGCGCAACCCAAGGACAACTCGCACAACACGGGGGCAACTCGCGCAACGGCAGGACAACTCGCGCAACCCAAGGACAACTCGCGCAACACGGGGGCAACTCGCGCAACACGGGGGCAACTCGCGCAACACGAGGACAACTCGCGCAGGGGCGGGGTCAGCCGTCGATCACGGCGACCAGCTCGTCGAGGAACGACGAGAAGTCGGTCGCGCGGCGCACGATCCGCGCCACCGAGTCGTGCTCGCTGAACACCTCGACGAGCTGCTCGAACACTGTCTGGAACGCCTCGCGGTCGGCCTCTGAGAACGCCACCATGGCCACCACCTGCACGCGCGAGTCGCCCCAGGCGATCGACGGGTCGGCGACACCCACCGCGATCACCGTGCGCACGGCCGTCATGCCGATAGCGTGCGGCACCGCCAGCGCATCGGTGAACGCCGTCGATGAGAGTCGCTCGCGCTCGATCGAGCGCTCGACGTAGTCATCGTCGACGACGTCCAGCGCGACCAGCTTTCCCCCGAGCAGGCGAATCGCGGCCTCCTCCGAGCTCGCGCTCAACGCCGGCACGAACGCAGCCGCGTCGAAGTAGCGCTCCAGCTCGCCGCGCAGCCGCGCGAGTCGTCGCCCACGTCGCACCCGGGATGCCGCCGCCTGCACACGTTCGACGTCGGCATCGGTCAGAAACGGCTGGATGCGCACCGCGCGCTCGACAGCCGGCGGCGCATCGACGGTGGTCAGCACGAGGTCGGTGTCGATCGCCGCCCAATCGGGATCCATTCGTGTCTGCAGCCCGACCACCTCGATCGCCTGCCCGAGCGACCGGTCCACCGACGAGCGCAGCAGTTCGTGCAGCTCGTAATAGCCCGGGCAGACGATGGTCGCCGTCAGCAACTGCTCGGCCCGCCGGCTGCGTTCGAGCCGCCCGCCCACGTGCATGGCGATGTAGGCGATCTCATCATCGGGCAGCGTCATCCCGAGCCGGTCACGCAGGCCGCTGGCGATCGAGACCGCGATGTCGAAGATCATCGGATACGTCGACTTCAGCGACCGGGCGAGCGGGTTGCGCGACCAGGCCTGCTCGGCCGCGCGACGGCGCAGGTTCTGCACGTGCATCGACAGCCGCCGGATGAAGTCCTCGTGCACCAGGTCGACGAGGAACTCCTCGGCGGCCGCGCTCACCAGGTCGCGCACGGCTTCTTCGACCTCGGGATCGACCGGCGGGGTGGATGCCACGGCCGAACCGGGTGTGACCACCCGGGTGAGGATCAGCATGGCCAGATGATGCCGGTCGCCCGCCCCCAGGGCGACACCCAGGTGCTCGTCGACCAGCGCGCCCACCAGACTCGCTATCTCGTCGGCCGCCTCGCCGGCCGATTCCGACGCGGTATCGAGCGCGCGCCCGTGCGCGACCCGGTCTGCGGCGATGGCGATGTGCATGAGCACATCGGCAATGCCGAGCTCGTTGATGAAGTACCCTCGGGTGCCCAGCCCCGAGCGCAGCGCGGTCTCGAACGCGCCGTGCACGGCCGCGCTCAGCGACCCTTCGCCCAGGACCCGCCGCATTCCGTGCGTGTCGAAGGCCGCGGCATCCATCTCTTCGTGCACCAGCCTGCTCAGCAGTCGGCGCTGCGCGCTCTCGGCTCCGTGCATCCGCACGCGCGAGCCGGCACGGGCCAGCACGAGCGTCGTACCGGTCAGCAGCGAGCGCACGCGACCGAGGTCGGCCTCGATCGTGCCGCTGGACACGTGCAGCGCCTCGGCGGTCTCGTGCACGTCGATGCCCTCGGGCTGGTCCAGCAGCGCGCGAATGAGAGTGTGCAGGCGATCCTGCGGCGTCACCGCATCGGGAACGGCGGCACGGAGCGCGGACGGAGCATCCGCGCCCGCCCGGTACCCCTGCGGCCCCGACTCGACGACCACGCCGCCGGCCAGGCGTCCGTTCAGCGCTGTCACGTACGATCGCACGCTGCGCGGGGTGACGCCGAGGGTGTCGGCCAGGCGCCCCGCGGTGACCCACTCCCCCTGGCGCACGAGCAGGCCGAGCAGACGGTCCTGTCGCGCTCTGGTCACCGCTCTCCTCCTTGCGACCCGCGGAGCGTGGGGGCGCGATCCCAGTCAACCACGCCCGAGCGCGTTTCCGCCCCCGCGGAAACACATGTGGTTGTGGGTCGCGCGCATCCCCAGCACAATGGGCCGCAGGAGGATGACCGATGAGGATCACCGTCATGTGCGGGGCCGGGGCCTCGAGCACGTTCGTGGCTCAGCGCCTGCGCGGCGCGATAGCCGCCCGCGGTCTCACCGACACCGCGCACGCGGCCGGGCTCTCTTCCTACCCCGATTGCCTCGAGAGCACCGACGTGCTGCTGGTCGGACCGCACCTTGTCGACCGGCTTGACGACGTGCGACGGGATGCCGCAGCCCGCGGCATCGCCGTGGCGATGCTTCCCGACGACATCTTCGGCGACCGCGACGGCGAACGGGCCTTCGCGCTGGCTACCGCGAGCGGGTCGGCGTCGGCCGGCACGCGCCCGACCTTCGTGCCGGCGTCAGACGACGTCGCGCCCGACGACATCAGCACCGACGACGAGAGGAACATGTCATGACGCAGGTGACCAGGACCGTGAAGATCGGCTCCGCCCACGGCTTGCACGCACGCCCGGCCAAGCTGTTCGCGCAGGCGGCCAAGGAGGCCGGCATCCCGGTGACGATCGCCAAGGGCGACGCGAAGCCGGTGAATGCGGCCAGCATTCTCGGGGTCATCGCTCTGGGCATCGATCAGGGCGACGAAGTGACCCTGTCTGCCGACGGCGAGGGCGCCCAGGATGTCGTCGACACTCTCAGCGAACTGCTGCTGACCGACCACGACGCGGAGTGAGCATGGCTGTGTTGACCGGAGTGGGAGTCGGGCTGGGTGTGGCATCCGGCCCGGTCGCGCGCATGGCCGACCCGCTTCCCGCGCCGGCCGATGAGCCCAGCACACGCACTCCCGACGAGGAGAAGCAACGCGCGCACGAGGCACTCGAGGCCGTGGCGCGCGATCTTGAGCAGCGCGGAGAGCACGCCGGGGGAACGGCCCAAGAGGTGCTCGAAGCGCAGGCGATGATGGCCGAGGATCCGTCGCTCGCCGACGACATCGACGACCGCATCGCCGGGGGGAAGACGGCCGAGCGAGCCGTGCACGACGCCTTCGCGACATTCCAGGAGACGCTCGCCGCGATGGGGGGCTACCTCGGTGAGCGTGCTGCAGACCTGGGTGACGTGGCGCAGCGCGTGCTCGCTCGGCTGGCCGGAGTCAGCGCACCGGGGGTGCCCGATCCGGGGCATCCCTTCGTGCTCGTGGCCCGCGACCTCTCCCCCGCCGACACGGCGCTGCTCGACCTCGACCAGGTACTCGCGGTGGTCACCACCGAGGGCGGGCCCACCTCGCACACGGCGATCCTCGCCCGCGAGAAGTCGATCGTCGCCGTGGTCGGTGTCGCCGAGGCCGCATCGCTGGCCGAGGGGCAGACAGTGATAGTGGATGCCGCAGCCGGCGCCGTCACGGTCGATCCGACATCCGACCAAGTGGCCGAAGCGACGGCGCGCGCCGAGAAGCGGCGCACCGCGGCAGCGGCCCCGGCCACCCCCGGCGCGCTCAAGGACGGCACCGCCGTGCCGCTGCTGGCCAACCTCGGCAAGTCCGACGACGCCGCCGCCGCGCGGGATCTGGGAGCGGAGGGTGTCGGCCTCTTCCGCACCGAGTTCTTGTTCCTGAACTCGTCCGAAGCCCCCACCGTCGCCGATCAGCAGGCCACGTACGAGCAACTGCTGGCGGGGTTCGCCGGCTGCAAGGTGGTCGTGCGGGTGTTGGATGCCGGGGCCGACAAGCCGCTGGCGTTCCTCAATGACGACGTCGAAGAGAACCCCGCACTCGGGCTGCGCGGCATTCGTGTGCTGCGCGCGCGCGAGCAGATTCTGCGCGACCAGCTCACCGCTCTCGCCCAGGCCGACGCCGCCACCGCCGCGCGCGGCGAAGGCGCCGACCTGTGGGTCATGGCGCCGATGGTGGCCACCGTCGAAGAGACCGAGTACTTCACCTCGCTCGCCCGCGAACTGGGCATCAAGACCCCGGGCGTCATGGTCGAGGTGCCCGCCTGTGCACTGCTGGCCGACCGCATTCTCGCCGTGGCCGATTTCGCATCGATCGGCACCAACGACCTCACGCAGTACACGCTGGCCGCCGACCGGCTGCTCGGTTCCGTGGCGTCGCTGCAGGATCCGTGGCATCCGGCGGTGCTGCGGCTCGTGCAGGAGGTCGGTGCCGCCGGGCGCGCTGCCGGCAAGCCGGTGGGAATCTGCGGCGAAGCCGCCGCCGATCCCCTGTTGGCGGTCGTGCTCGTCGGGCTGGGTGCGACGAGCCTGTCGATGGCGCCGTCGGCTCTGGCCGATGTGCGCGCGTCGCTGGCCGAGCACACCCTCGACGACGCCCGCAGCATCGCCGAGGCGGCCCTGGCCGCCGACGGCGCCGCTTCTGCCCGCGCGGCCGCCCAGGCTGCGGCATCCCAGACCGCGGCGGCGTGAGCCGTCGCAACCCGAGAGAAAGAGACACTGACATGACAACGGCGTCCGTTCCCGCAGCAGCGGGCAAGGGAGGGGTCCGAGTCGGCGTTCAGCGATTCGGCACGTTCCTCTCCGGCATGATCATGCCGAACATCCCGGCGTTGATCGCCTGGGGCATCTTCACCGCGTTCTTCATAGACGTGGGGTGGACTCCGGTGGCGGCGCTGTCGACGATCGTGGGTCCGATGATCCACTACCTGCTGCCGATCCTGATCGCCTACACCGGCGGTCACATCGTCTACCAGGTGCGTGGTGGTGTCGTCGCCGCGATAGCGACCTTCGGCGTCATCGCCGGGTCGGATTACCTCATCGCGCAGTACAACCTGACCCAGCCCGCCGACAACCAGCTCGGCCAGATCCACATGTTCATCGGCGCGATGATCATGGCCCCCATCGCCGGCTACTCGATGAAGTGGCTCGACAAGCTGTGGGAGAACAAGATCAAGGCCGGCTTCGAGATGCTCGTGAACATGTTCTCGGCAGGCATCTGGGGCTTCGCGCTGGCCATCCTCGGGTTCTACCCGATCGCGTGGCTGGTCAACGGCCTGATGAACATCCTCAGCGCCGCGGTGAACTGGCTGGTCTCGGCGCACCTTCTGCCCTTGACGAGCATTCTCATCGAACCCGCGAAGGTGTTCTTCCTGAACAACGCCGTCAACCACGGCGTGCTCACTCCGCTGGGACTGGAGCAGGCCACCGGCCCGGCACACAAGTCGATCCTGTTCCTGCTCGAGGCCAACCCCGGCCCCGGTGTCGGACTGCTGCTGGCGTTCACGATCTTCGGGATCGGTGCGGCCAAGGCGTCGGCCCCCGGTGCTGCCGTCATCCAGTTCATCGGCGGCATCCACGAGGTCTACTTCCCCTTCGCACTGATGAAGCCGACGCTGATCATCGCGCTGATCCTGGGCGGTATGACCGGCGTCACCACGAACGTGATCTTCAACACCGGCCTTCGAGCGCCCGCCGCGCCAGGCAGCATCATCGCAGTGATAGCGCAGACATACCAGACCGACTATCTGGGCGTGATCTTGTCGGTGATCCTCTCGGCAGCCGTGACGTTCATCGTCGCGGCCATCATCCTGCGCGCCTCGCGCAAGAAGGACCTCGCCGCCGAGGCGGCCGGCAGCGACGCGTTCAGCAGCGCCATCAGCCAGACCGAGGCCAACAAGGGCAAGTCGTCCGAGGCCCTGGCGGGTCTGCGCGGCAGCGCGGCCGGTGCCGCCGCCGGAGCAACCGACGTCGCCGAGCGCACCGTCAACAGCAT
The DNA here is from genome assembly GCF_004135285.1 of Microbacterium protaetiae. Taxonomy (NCBI): domain Bacteria; kingdom Bacillati; phylum Actinomycetota; class Actinomycetes; order Micrococcales; family Microbacteriaceae; genus Microbacterium; species Microbacterium protaetiae. The sequence continues at coordinate 2,489,686 of NZ_CP035494.1, read as the reverse complement.
CGTGTTCGCGTGCGACGCGGGTATGGGCTCGTCAGCGATGGGCGCGAGTGTGCTGCGCAACAAGATCAAGAAGGCGGGCATCGACGGGGTCACCGTGGTCAACAAGGCCATCGCGAACCTCGACGGCTCGGCCGACCTGGTCATCACGCAGAACCAGCTCACCGAGCGCGCCAAGGCCCAGGCACCCGATGCCGTCCACGTCTCTGTGGACAACTTCATGAACTCGCCGAAGTACGACGAGGTCGTGGACCTGGTGCGCTCGCAGCACCAGGATGGGCAGTAACCGAAACCGCTGCGGGGCCGGGCGGGCGTAACGCCCCCGGTCCCGTGGCCTCGGCTTCATACGACGAAGGGAAGGCGACAGAGATGGCACACGAGGTTCTCACCGTGGGGCAGGTGCGCATCCACTCCGACGGCGCCACGCAAGAGCAGGCGATGAAGGAGGCCGCCGACATTCTCGAGGCCGCCGGCGCCGTCACCAGCACCTACTACGACGCTATGCAGCAGCGCGAGCAGACCGTGTCGACCTACATGGGCAACGAGCTGGCGATTCCGCACGGCACGAACGAGACGAAGGAGACGATCCTCGACTCGGCGCTCTCGGTCGTGCGCTACGACGGGGGTGTGGACTGGGGCGGCGAGCCGGTGACGTTCGTCATCGGCATCGCCGGCAAGGGCGACGAGCACCTCGAGATCCTCTCCCAGATCGCGCTGGTGTTCTCTGAAGAAGACGACGTGGCGCGTCTGAAGGCGGCCACGTCGCCCGAGGAGCTGTTCGCGATGCTGGCAAGTGTGAACGAGTCATGAAGGCCGTCCACTTCGGCGCCGGCAACATCGGGCGCGGCTTCGTCGGACTGCTGCTGCACGAGGGCGGGTATGAGCTGGTCTTCTCCGATGTCGCCGGCGCCCTGGTCGACGCGATAAACGCCGTCGACTCGTACACCGTGCACGCGGTGGGCGACGGCGGTGGCGACACGGTGGTGACCGGGTTCCGCGCGATAAACAGTGCGCACCACCCCGACGAGGTCGCCGACGAGGTGGCTGCCGCCGACGTCGTGACCACGGCGGTCGGGCCGACGATCCTGAAGTTCGTGGCGCCGCTGGTGCTCGCGGGGCTGCGGCGGCGGGATGCGGCATCCGCCCCTCTGCAGGTGATGGCGTGCGAGAACGCGATCGGCGCGACCGATGTGCTGCGCAATGAGATCATCGCCCTCGCCGGCGACGACTGGGCTGCGCTGGCCGGGCGGGCGGTGTTCGCCAATACCGCCGTGGACCGGATAGTTCCCGCCCAGCCCGAGGGTGCAGGGGTGGATGTCACGGTCGAGCCGTTCTACGAATGGGCGATCGAGCTTCCACCGTTCGGCGAGAACCCGCCGCACCTGCCCGGCGCGCACTTCGTGCCCGACCTCGCGCCCTACATCGAGCGCAAGCTGTTCACCGTCAACACCGGCCACGCGACAACAGCGTACTTCGGCGCTGCCGCCGGAATCGATCGGATCTCGGACGCCCTGGCCGACGAGGCGATCGAGACGCATGTCGCCGCCGCGCTCGAAGAGACCTCGGCCCTGCTGGCGGCCAAGCACGGCCTCGACCCGGCCGATCTTGCCGAGTACCGCACGACGATCCTGGGCCGCTTCCGAAACCCGGCACTGCCCGACACCGTGTGGCGGGTAGGACGTCAGCCGCTGCGCAAGCTGTCGCGGCACGAACGGTTCGTCGGGCCGGCGGCCGAGGCCGCCGAGCGAGGGCTGTCGGTCGGTGCGCTGGTCGATGCCATCGGCGCCGCGCTGGCCTTCGACGACCCCGAAGACCCGCAGTCGGTCGATCTGCAGCGCATGCTGCGCGAGCAGGATGCCGACGCCTTCACGGCCGAGGTCACCGGACTCGCGGCATCCCACCCCCTCTACGCGCGCGTGCGCGAGGTTGTCGCTGCGCGTCAGGCCGGGCTGTAGCGCGCCGAGCTCGGGTGCGTCGAGGCGGTGGGGCGCACTGGCGTTTCAAACTCAGCCCACCCATCGCGCCGGGGCGCCGTGCGGCACCGTGCCGTGCGTTCAAAACTCATCCCATCCATCGCACCGGGGCGCCGTCCGGCGCCGTGCCGTGCGTTCAACACTCATCCCATCCATCGCGCCGGGGCGCCGTGCGGCGCCGTGCCGTGCGTTCAAAACTCATCCCATCCATCGCACCGGGGCGCCGTGCGGCGCCCGATCGGGCCCGATCCGCGCGGATGGGATGAGTTCTGATCGCCTCGCCGAGCTGTCGCCGAGCCACGACGACCGTCGTCGCACCGTTTCCTCCCCAGCCGCGGCATCCCGCTGACTTGTCCACAGATTCGTCCCACGCGCCCCGCGCGGGGCCCGGGGTGAGTGTCATGGGGACATGGCAGCAGAAGAAGAAGAAGAAGAGAAGACGCCGCGCGAGCTGGCGGAGGAGATTCGTCCGATCACGTTCCTGAGCCGCGCGGCCCTCATCGATGAGGGCATCCGTGCGCGGCACATCGCCCACCTCGTGGCCAACGGCGAACTCATCCGACTGCGGAACGGGCGGTATGTGAAGACCGGAATGAGCGTCGATCTCGTGCGTGCCGGCCGGCTGGGGGCGCGGCTCGACTGCATCTCGCTGTTGAGAGCCATCGGCATCTTCGTCCACACCCACGATCGGCTGCACGTGCAGGTCGAACACGGTTCGACCCGGCTTCCCGCACCAGACGAAAGCGTCGTGCGGCACTGGCGACGCTCGTCGCGCGATCGAGGCCATCTGACAGCCGATGTGGTCGAGGCGCTCGCACAGTCGTTCCGGTGTCAATCACTGCGCGAAGCCATCGCCACCCTCGACAGCGCGTGGCATCACGGCGTCGTCGACGAAGAGAAGGTGAAGCGGGTGTTCGACCTGCTGCCGCGCCGCTACCGGCGGCTGCGCGCACTGCTCGACAGGCGCGCCGAGTCGGGACCCGAGTCGCTCATGCGCCTGATGCTGCGGGGTCTGGGCTGCCACGTTGACGTGCAAGTGGAGATCCGTGGGGTCGGGCGGGTGGACTTCGTCGTCGACGGATGGCTCATCGTCGAGTGCGACAGCAAGAAGTACCACGAGGGCTGGGACAACGAGAAGCGCGATCGCCGGCGGGACTTCGCCGCGGCCGCACAAGGATATGTGACCATCCGGCCCATCGCCGAGGACATTCTCTACAACCCCGAGAAAGTCCTCGCCATGCTCAAACAGGTACTCGCCCACCCGCCCTACCGTATCGATGTTCAGAACTCAGCTATGCGCGGCGGGGTGGGCCGTGGTGGATGGGAAATGTGGTGAGGTGGTCGCCTCTTGTGGTGCGGTCGCGAGGCGCGGATGCTGTTGGTAGCTGGTGGCTGATGCCGATTCAACTGTGGTGCGGAAAGTCCGTGACTCAGCTTGGTACGGGAAGCCGCCACGGGACCCGTGGATTGTCGCCTTAGAGCACGCGCGTCAGACTCCTGACCTTTCTGGCTCCCCGCCACCAGTAGTGAACAGGTGAGAGGAGATTGGGATGGATCTGTTGCATCCTCGAGCGGCGGGGATCGATATCTCAAAGAGGGATGCCAAGGTAGCCATTCGGGTGCAGTCCGAGGGTGGGAAGGTGTCCACGCAGGTCACGACGTGGGGCTCGATGACGGGTCAGGTCCTCGAACTCGCCGATTTCCTGCGCTCGCAGGGGGTGACCACGGTGGTGATGGAAGCGACCAGTGATTACTGGAAGCCGTTCTACTATCCGATGGAAGCGACCGGGCTGCCAGTGATGCTCGTCAACGCCCGGCAGGCCAGGAACATCCCGGGCCGGAAGTCGGACGTGTCTGATGCGGCATGGCTGGCGGATCTGGGTGCGCACGGGCTGTTGCGGGCCTCGTTCGTGCCCGCGCCGGATATCCGCCGGTTGCGGGACCTGACCCGGGCCCGTCAGATGCTCGTCCATGACCGCACCCGGGTCAAGCAGCGGTTGGAGAAGTCGCTGGAATCGTCCGGCACGAAACTGTCCGTCGTGGTGGCCGATTTGAATGGTGTCTCCGCGCGCCGGATGCTGGACGCGCTCGTGGCCGGGGAACGGGACCCCCGCTCGCTTGCCGCGCTCGCGCACCCGCGCATGAGAGCGACCCAGGACGAGTTGGCCGCCGCGCTTACCGGCAGGTTCACGGAACATGACGCGTTCATGGTCGGCCAGCACCTGACGCACTACGACTTGCTCACCGGTCAGATCGATGCGCTCACGGCGCGTATCGAGGAGGAGATCGCGCCCTTTCGTCTCGCCCGGGAGCTGTTGACCACGATCCCGGGAATCGCGGAACCGACCGCTGATGTGATCATCGCCGAGACCGGCGGGGACATGTCGATCTTCCCGACCGCGGCCCACCTCGCGTCCTGGGCGGGTGTATCGCCCGGGATGCACGAGTCCGCCGGGAAACGGAAATCGAGCACCACCCGGCCCGGGAACCGTTACCTCAAAGAAGCGCTCGGCAACGCAGCCAGCAGCAACGCGAAGAAGGGCTCCAACACGTACCTCGCCCGCCGTCAACGCCGCATCTCCGCACGCCGCGGGAAAATGCGAGCCCTCGTAGCCACCGAACACGCGATCCTTACCGCGGTATGGAACATGCTCTCCCGCGGCGAAGCATTCACCGATCTGACACCCCCGCCAGCGAATACCGAACGCCAGAAGAAATCGCACCTCCGAGCACTCGAACACCTCGGCTACAAAGTCACCCTCGCACCCGCCGCCTGACCCAACCAGGAGCAGCCCGCACGTTCCCCATTTACACGTCAGCTATGCGCGGCGGGGTGGGCCGTGGTGGATGGGAAATGTGGTGAGGTGGTCGCCTCTTGTGGTGCGGTCGCGGGGCGCGGATGCTGTTGGTAGCTGGTGGCTGATGCCGATTCAACTGTGGTGCGGAAAGTCCGTGACTCAGCTTGGTACGGGAAGCCGCCACGGGACCCGTGGATTGTCGCCTTAGAGCACGCGCGTCAGACTCCTGACCTTTCTGGCTCCCCGCCACCAGTAGTGAACAGGTGAGAGGAGATTGGGATGGATCTGTTGCATCCTCGAGCGGCGGGGATCGATATCTCAAAGAGGGATGCCAAGGTAGCCATTCGGGTGCAGTCCGAGGGTGGGAAGGTGTCCACGCAGGTCACGACGTGGGGCTCGATGACGGGTCAGGTCCTCGAACTCGCCGATTTCCTGCGCTCGCAGGGGGTGACCACGGTGGTGATGGAAGCGACCAGTGATTACTGGAAGCCGTTCTACTATCCGATGGAAGCGACCGGGCTGCCAGTGATGCTCGTCAACGCCCGGCAGGCCAGGAACATCCCGGGCCGGAAGTCGGACGTGTCTGATGCGGCATGGCTGGCGGATCTGGGTGCGCACGGGCTGTTGCGGGCCTCGTTCGTGCCCGCGCCGGATATCCGCCGGTTGCGGGACCTGACCCGGGCCCGTCAGATGCTCGTCCATGACCGCACCCGGGTCAAGCAGCGGTTGGAGAAGTCGCTGGAATCGTCCGGCACGAAACTGTCCGTCGTGGTGGCCGATTTGAATGGTGTCTCCGCGCGCCGGATGCTGGACGCGCTCGTGGCCGGGGAACGGGACCCCCGCTCGCTTGCCGCGCTCGCGCACCCGCGCATGAGAGCGACCCAGGACGAGTTGGCCGCCGCGCTTACCGGCAGGTTCACGGAACATGACGCGTTCATGGTCGGCCAGCACCTGACGCACTACGACTTGCTCACCGGTCAGATCGATGCGCTCACGGCGCGTATCGAGGAGGAGATCGCGCCCTTTCGTCTCGCCCGGGAGCTGTTGACCACGATCCCGGGAATCGCGGAACCGACCGCTGATGTGATCATCGCCGAGACCGGCGGGGACATGTCGATCTTCCCGACCGCGGCCCACCTCGCGTCCTGGGCGGGTGTATCGCCCGGGATGCACGAGTCCGCCGGGAAACGGAAATCGAGCACCACCCGGCCCGGGAACCGTTACCTCAAAGAAGCGCTCGGCAACGCAGCCAGCAGCAACGCGAAGAAGGGCTCCAACACGTACCTCGCCCGCCGTCAACGCCGCATCTCCGCGCGCCGCGGGAAAATGCGAGCCCTCGTAGCCACCGAACACGCGATCCTTAACGCGGTATGGAACATGCTCTCCCGCGGCGAAGCATTCACCGATCTGACACCCCCGCCAGCGAATACCGAACGCCAGAAGAAATCGCACCTCCGAGCACTCGAACACCTCGGCTACAAAGTCACCCTCGCACCCGCCGCCTGACCCAACCAGGAGCAGCCCGCACGTTCCCCATTTACACGTCAGCTCATCGGGCGCGCCGCGGGGTCAGAACGGCCGCATCGGCGCGGCCGCGCGCGCTTTCGGCTGAGTCCTGAACGCGCGGACCGCGATGGAGCGGAGGGCCGCCGGGGACATCGGGCGGGGCTGCGGGCGCCGGGAGCCAGACGCCCGGATGCCCCGCCGGGGCGGCCGGCGGCGAGGGCACCGGCACCGAGCCGCTTTGATCCGCGATCAGAACTCAGCCCAAACCGCCGCCAGCCCACCCAAAACACGCCCCAACTGTGAGTCGCGGCCGAAATGAGCTGACGTGTAAATGGGGAACGTGCGGGCTGCTCCTGGTTGGGTCAGGCGGCGGGTGCGAGGGTGACTTTGTAGCCGAGGTGTTCGAGTGCTCGGAGGTGCGATTTCTTCTGACGTGTAAATGGGGAACGTGCGGGCTGCTCCTGGTTGGGTCAGGCGGCGGGTGCGAGGGTGACTTTGTAGCCGAGGTGTTCGAGTGCTCGGAGGTGCGATTTCTTCTGGCGTTCGGTATTCGCTGGCGGGGGTGTCAGATCGGTGAATGCTTCGCCGCGGGAGAGCATGTTCCATACCGCGGTAAGGATCGCGTGTTCGGTGGCTACGAGGGCTCGCATTTTCCCGCGGCGCGCGGAGATGCGGCGTTGACGGCGAGCGAGGTACGTGTTGGAGCCCTTCTTCGCGTTGCTGCTGGCTGCGTTGCCGAGCGCTTCTTTGAGGTAACGGTTCCCGGGCCGGGTGGTGCTCGATTTCCGTTTCCCGGCGGACTCGTGCATCCCGGGCGATACACCCGCCCAGGACGCGAGGTGGGCCGCGGTCGGGAAGATCGACATGTCCCCGCCGGTCTCGGCGATGATCACATCAGCGGTCGGTTCCGCGATTCCCGGGATCGTGGTCAACAGCTCCCGGGCGAGACGAAAGGGCGCGATCTCCTCCTCGATACGCGCCGTGAGCGCATCGATCTGACCGGTGAGCAAGTCGTAGTGCGTCAGGTGCTGGCCGACCATGAACGCGTCATGTTCCGTGAACCTGCCGGTAAGCGCGGCGGCCAACTCGTCCTGGGTCGCTCTCATGCGCGGGTGCGCGAGCGCGGCAAGCGAGCGGGGGTCCCGTTCCCCGGCCACGAGCGCGTCCAGCATCCGGCGCGCGGAGACACCATTCAAATCGGCCACCACGACGGACAGTTTCGTGCCGGACGATTCCAGCGACTTCTCCAACCGCTGCTTGACCCGGGTGCGGTCATGGACGAGCATCTGACGGGCCCGGGTCAGGTCCCGCAACCGGCGGATATCCGGCGCGGGCACGAACGAGGCCCGCAACAGCCCGTGCGCACCCAGATCCGCCAGCCATGCCGCATCAGACACGTCCGACTTCCGGCCCGGGATGTTCCTGGCCTGCCGGGCGTTGACGAGCATCACTGGCAGCCCGGTCGCTTCCATCGGATAGTAGAACGGCTTCCAGTAATCACTGGTCGCTTCCATCACCACCGTGGTCACCCCCTGCGAGCGCAGGAAATCGGCGAGTTCGAGGACCTGACCCGTCATCGAGCCCCACGTCGTGACCTGCGTGGACACCTTCCCACCCTCGGACTGCACCCGAATGGCTACCTTGGCATCCCTCTTTGAGATATCGATCCCCGCCGCTCGAGGATGCAACAGATCCATCCCAATCTCCTCTCACCTGTTCACTACTGGTGGCGGGGAGCCAGAAAGGTCAGGAGTCTGACGCGCGTGCTCTAAGGCGACAATCCACGGGTCCCGTGGCGGCTTCCCGTACCAAGCTGAGTCACGGACTTTCCGCACCACAGTTGAATCGGCATCAGCCACCAGCTACCAACAGCATCCGCGCCTCGCGACCGCACCACAAGAGGCGACCACCTCACCACATTTCCCATCCACCACGGCCCACCCCGCCGCGCATAGCTGAGTTCTGAACGCGCGAGCGCCTGGGAGAATGGACGGATGCCGAAAAGAGGGGTTCTCATGACACGCGCCGTCTGGTCGTTCGTGGCCGACATTGTCATCGTGCTGGTCTTCGCGATCATCGGCCGCGCCAGTCACGGCGAGCACCTCGATCTGGGCGGCATCGCCACGACCGCCTGGCCCTTCTTGGCAGCGCTGCTGGTCGGCTGGGCCGCCCTGTTCGCCTGGCGAGCGCCGACGCGCCCGGTGCGCACGGGCTTGCCGCTGTGGGCGGTGACGCTGGCGGGCGGGATGCTGCTGCGCGTGGCCAGCGCGCAGGGCACGGCGCTGCCGTTCATCCTCGTCGCCGGGGTGTTCTTGCTCCTGACCCTCGTAGGGTGGCGCGTGGTCGCCGCGCTCCTCGCGCGCCGCGCTCACCCCACCCGCAGCGCCTGATACGCGAGCAGGTAGATCGGCACGTAGACGAGCGCTATCAGCACCGCGTGCGTGAGCACGAAGCCGAATGCCTCGAGCGCCTTGCCTCGCTGGGCGAAGTGCGTGCGCAGCTTGCGCAGCATCCCGAACGGATGCCGCACGTCCCAACTGTTGAACCGCAGGTACCGTCCCAGATAGACGCCGATGGCACCCAGCACTATCACCACGCCGGCGAACACCCAGCTCGCCAGCGGAATGCCCTCGGACGCGTCGAACACCACGATCGTGAACATCGACTCGACCACACCCATGCTCAGCACCGCATTGGCGATGCCCGACAGCGTCAGCGTGAGCGTCTGCACGATGTCGAACCAGAGCGGCACCGGGTCGTCGTCGCGCCGATGACTGAAGTTGAGCTCCGTGATGAGATAGATGGCGTTCGGAAAGAACAGCACCCACGCCAGAGTGCCGACCACCAGGAACACCCAGAGCAGGATGCCCAGTCCCGACGGCGGGTCGGCCCCTGCACCGACCGCACCGATCGCGAGCAGGCCGACCACCCCGAGCACGGCGACCACGACGGGCACGAACGACAGCACGATGTTCAGCAGCATCGGCCGGTACATCGGCACCCGGTACACGAGTGCGCGCAGCGCGATCAGCACCGCGGCGTAGACGTTGAGGAGCACGACGGCTGCAAACGCCGCGATGATGATCACTTGTCCACGATAGTGAGCGGATGCCGCGCAGCATCCATTCAGTGGAATACACCGATCGCAGGTACCGTTGGATCCACCATGCAGCGCTTCGGAACGCTCTCGTTCGGTCACTACGGCCCGCTCGGCGGCGGCCGTCACTTGACCGCGGGCGACAATCTTCATCAGGCCATCGACCTCGCCCAGCAGATGGACGAGCTCGGGGTCGACGGCACGTATTTCCGTGTGCACCATTTCGCGAAGCAGCACTCCTCGCCGATGCCGCTCCTGGCCGCGATCGCGGCGAAGACCACGCGCATCGAGGTGGGCACCGGCGTCATCGACATGCGCTACGAGAATCCGCTGTACCTGGCTGAAGAGGCTGCCGCCGTCGACCTGATCAGCGACGGCCGACTCGCCCTCGGCGTGAGCCGTGGATCCCCCGAGTCGGTCGTGCGCGGCTACGAGGCGTTCGGCTACACCGGGTCTCAGGACCCGCGCGGCGCGGACATCGCCCGCGAACATTTCGACACGTTCCTGCGGGCGATCTCGGGCGAGGGCATGGCCGATGCCGACCCGGCCAGCCCGTTCGGCGGCGGCGTCGGCCGGCAACGCGTCGAGCCGTACTCCGAGGGGCTGCGCTCGCACATCTGGTGGGGTGCGGGCAGCCACGACACCGCCGCGTGGGCGGGACAGATCGGCGTGAACCTCATGTCGTCGACCCTGCTGACCGAAGACCTCGGAATGCCGTTCGACGAGCTGCAGGCATCGCAGCTGCAGACCTTCCACGACGCCTGGCGCGAGGCCGGGCACCCGGGCCGGCCGCGCACGTCGGTGAGCCGATCGGTGTTTCCGATCATCACCGCGCAGGACCGCATGTTCTTCGGCCACAGCCAGGAGCACGGCGGCGTCGGCTACATCGACGGGATGCGCGCAACGTTCGGGCAGACCTACGCCGCCGAGCCCGATGTGCTCATCGAGCAGTTGAGGGCGGATGCCGCGGTCCAGGCCGCCGACACGCTGATGCTGACGATCCCCTCGCAGCTGGGCGTCGAGTTCAACCTGCACATCGCCGAGTCTTTCGCGACCCACGTGGCGCCCGCGCTGGGCTGGACGCCGACGTTCGAGAAGTAGGCGTCCTCACGCAGATGGCCGATCACGTCCATGGCGGTGTGATGCGCGCGGCGAGGTGCACCATAGGCTGAACGCATGACCTCGCCCCGCCCACGCTTCGTCGATCTCAGCCACACCCTGCGCGAAGGGATCGTGACGCTCCCGGGCATTCCCGCCCCGACGATTGCGCCGCTGGTGCGCCGCGGCGAAGGCCACTACGCGCCGGGCACGAGCTTCTCGATGGACGTCTTCACCATCGCCGGCAACACCGGCACCTACCTCGACACTGCCTGGCACCGCTTCGAAGGGGGCGACGATCTGGCCGCCCTCGACCTGGCCACGCTCGTCGACCTGCCCACCGAGGTGTTCGACGTGCGCGATGCGCCCGACCGCGGCATCCCCGCCGATGTGTTCACCGACCGCGATCTGCAGGGCAAGGCAGTGCTCCTGCACACCGGGTGGGACCGGCACTTCAACACTCCCGCCTACAGCGAGAACGCGCCGTACCTCACTCGCGAAGGCGTCGAGTATCTCGTCTCGCAGGGCGTGGCCCTGGTCGGCATCGACTCCCAGAACATCGACGACACCTCGCCCGCGGCGGCCGGAGAGCGCCCCGCGCACTCGACGTTCCTGGCCCGCGGCATCCACGTCGTCGAACACCTGACCAATCTCGGCGAACTGCCCGACAGCGGCGCGCTGTTCACGGCGGTGCCGCCGAAGTTCGAGGGCACCGGCACCTTCACGGTGCGGGCGTTCGCAAAGGTGCCGGTGTGAGCGCATCGCACTATGAGGTCAGTGCCGACCCGGCACGGCTCGACCGCGACTGGATCTGGCGGATGCTCTCGACCGAGGCGTACTGGGGGCTCCAGCGCGCCCGCGCCGATGTCGACCTGCAGATCGATCGCGCGTGGCGCGTGGTCGGCGCGTACGACCAGACCACCGGGGCCCAGGTGGGCTTCGCCCGGTCGGTGTCCGACGGTGTGGCCTTCGCCTACCTCGCCGACGTGATCGTCGACCCCGGGCATCGTGGCGCCGCGATCGGCAAGCGGATGCTGCGTCTCATGATCGACGAAGGTCCGGGCGCCGAATTCCGCTGGACCCTGTTCACGCGGGACGCGCACGGGCTGTACGAGAAGTTCGGCTTCGCCGAGCCCGACGAGACGGCAATGGTCCGCCCGGCTCGACGCTGACTCTCACGCCGCCGAGGCAGCCTGAGCGCGCAGCCGGCGCTGCAGATCGTCGAGCTGCTCGATGACGATGCGGCGCAGCGCGGCCGGCGCGTTCCCGCGTGACGACAGCCACTCCTGCGCGGCGACGACGAAGGGATGCCGCGCCTGGTCACCGTCGGCCAGTTCGGCGTCGGCGGGGAACAGCCCCGTCACGACCCGCGTCGACTGCCCCTGGCTCTGCGCCGCCCACACGTCTTCGATGCGCTGCCAGTACTCGGCCTCGTGCCCGGCGCCGACACCGGCGGGGTCGATTCCCAGCCCATCGATCGTGGCCTGAAGCTGGTCGTTGGACAGCACCGTGCCGTCGGCGGCCCGGCCCGAGTACGCGGCCTCGCGCGCGGCATCCTTCACCGCCGCATCCGGCCGCGCGGCCAGCGCGCGCGTCAGGCCCACCGCCGACACCGCGGTCGGCGCCGCCGCCTGCGCTGCCCGCAGCGACGCCTCGTCCACGCGCGCGTGCGCGGACAGCACCACCCATGCACTCCAGGTGAGCTCCTCGCCGAGCGCGAAGTTGGAGTCGTCGATCCAGGAGCGCACGACCTCGAGAACCGGCGGCACCGGCGAGCGCGCCTCGCCCAGGGCTGCGAAGAGCGTGCGCAGCAGCACGGTGCGGCGGTCCGACGGCGACGGGTCTTCGACCACGGCATCCATCAGGAAAGCAACCCATCGTGCCAGCAGCCGCTGCCGCGTATCGGCCGTCGTATACGCGGCCAGCGCCGCCGTCGCCTGAGCGAGAACGTTGGCCAGCACGCCCGTGTCGTCGATGAGGTACTCGCCTGCCACGACGCCGTCGACGAAGCGCTCGGCGGGCAGCTCGCCGTCGCGCACCGTGTTCCACGCGCCGGCCAGTGCCGTCGCCCGGGCGAGCTCGTCGTCGAGCCCGGCATCCAGGACCACCTCCAGCGAGTGGGGATCCTGCACGATCTTCGCGTACGTCAGGTCGCCGTCGTTGGGCAGCAGGACTCGATCGCCGGCCGCACCGACGAGCTCGGGCACGTCGATCGAGGCGCCCGAGATCCGCACGGCATGCGCAGCCTCGAACTCGGCGGGCCCATCCTCCGCCGGCGCGTAGACGCCGATGCGCACCACGTGCGGGCGCAGCACCGGGTCACCGGTGCGCGGGTCGATTCCATCCTGATGCAGCGTCGCCGAGGTGATGACGCCGTCCGACACGGAGGTCGACACGCGCAACCGGTTCACGCCAGCGGTCTCGAGCCACGCGTGCGCCCACTGGCGCATGTCGCGACCGGATGCCTCACCCAGCGCATCGAGGAAGTCGTCGAGCGTCGTGTTGCCCCACGCGTGCTTGGCGAAGTAGGCGCGTGCGGCGGTCAGGAACGTGTCTTGCCCGACATACGCCGACAGCTGTTTGAGCACCGATGCGCCCTTCGCGTACGTGATGCCGTCGAAGTTCTGGTCGGCCGCCTCCAGATCGACGATGTCGGCCACGATCGGATGCGTCGTCGGGTACTGGTCCTGCCGGTAGGCCCAGGCCTTGCGCCGCGATGCGAACGTCGTCCACGCGGTCGTGTACTCGGTCGCCTCATCGACGGCAAGCGTCCCCACATAATCGGCGAACGACTCCTTGAGCCACAGGTCGTCCCACCAGACCATGGTCACGAGATCGCCGAACCACATATGGCACATCTCGTGCAGCATCGTGTTCGCCCGCTGCTCGCGCTGGGCCTCGGTGGCGGGAGAGGTGAACACGTACCGCTCGGTGAAGGTGACCAGACCCGGGTTCTCCATCGCCCCGAGGTTGTATTCGGGCACGAACACCTGGTCGTATTTGCCCCACGGGTAGGCGACGTCGAAGTGCCGGTGGAACCAGTCCAGCCCGCGCTTGGTGATCTCGAACAGCTCGTCAGAGTCCAAGCTGTCCGCCAGCGACGTGCGGCACGCGAGTCCGAGTGGAATGGTGATCTCGATACCCGATGCCGTGCGCCCGGCGTATTCGTCGTGCCAGAGCGCGTAGGGCCCGGCCAGGAACGTCGTGATGTACGTCGACATCGGTTCGGTCACCGCGAACTCGCGGCGGCTCACGCCTTCGGCGACGGGATGCTCGGCCAGCAGTGCCCCGTTGGAGGCGACGTGCCACGAGGCGTCGGCGGTGATCGTCACATGGAACCGCGCCTTCAGATCGGGCTGGTCGAAGCACGGGTAGATGCGCCGGCAGTCGACGGGCTCGTTCTGCGAGTACAGGTAGGTCGCGCCGTCGGCGGGGTCGACGAACCGGTGCACGCCCTCCCCCGACCGCGAATATATCGACTCCGATTCGATGACGACCTCGTTGGCTTCGGCCAGGGGTGCGAGCGCGATGCGCGCGCCGTCGACGGCGGCCGCGGCATCCAGTTCCCGCCCGTTCAGCGTGATCGATGTGACGCGCGCCCCGAGGTAGTCGAGAAAAGTGGATGCCCCTGCCTCGGCGTCGAAGGTGACCCGGGTGCGCACCGGGTAGGTGTCGACGGCGGGGTCGGCCGCCCGCGAGAAGTCGATGTCAACGGTGTAGTCGTGTGTGCGCACGATGAGAGATCTGCCGGCCGCTTCATCGCGGGTGAGGTTCTCGTTGGCGGGGCGGGGAAGCTCGGTCATGCCTCCAGTCAATCACCCGGCGCTGACATGCGAGGAGAGAACCCTCATCCGCGCGGCCCTTCCGCCGCAGGCCGTGCGGGTCTAGTGTGACGGGCGGCCGAGATCCGGCCCACCCGAGCGAAAGCGAGTCGACGATGATCCGTGCACGCCGAATGGCAGCCGCCGCCGCGACCGCCGCGCTGACCCTGACACTGTCTGTGGTCGGCGCGACCTCCGCGCAGGCGTTCTCACCGGGGCACTCCCCCTCTCACAGTTCGCAGACCCTTGCCCCGCGCACCCATTTCACGATGGCCGCCGACGGCTCGAGCGGACTCACACAGGGTGGTGAAGGCATCCCGAACATCGACGTCGTCAAGAAGACGATCGCGACCTACTACGGCGACCCCGGCACCGGCATCGCGAACAAAGACGATTCGCCGTACATCGACGAGATGGACGGCATCGTCTCACAGCTCGAGAAGAAGCTGCCCGGCTGGCTGCGCGATGCCAAGCGCCATCACAAGACCCCGGCGATAGTGCTCGACACCGACGACACGATGCTGTTCACCTATGACATGGAAGTCGGCGACATGCACTTCGTGTACGACCCGGCGCGGCAGAACGAATGGGTGCAGCAAGAACTGTTCGACACAGCGACCCCCGGTATGACGAGTCTCGTGAAGAAGGCGCAGAAGCTCGGCTTCGCGATCATCGGCATCACCGGGCGCAGCGCCGACCAGAAGGCCGCCTCGATCGACAACGTCAACAGCGTCGGCTACTCGGGGTTCACGAGTGAGAACTACTACACGAAGTGGGCGAGCGGGCAGCAGCCGTCGTACATCACGTGCGCGACCAGCAGCTGCACCACCGTCGAGTTCAAGGCCGGCACCCGCCGGCACCTCGAGAAGGATCTCGGCTACGACGTCGTGCTCAACGTCGGCGACCAGTGGTCCGATCTGCAGGGCGGCTACGCCGACCACATCCAGAAGCTTCCGAACCCGACGTATTACCTGCCGTCGGCCGATCTGCCGGGAGTGCACGAGCCGCAGCTCTCACCGCGCACACACTTCACGATGAAGGCCGATGGATCGAGCGGGCTCACGCAGGGCGGCGAGGGCATCCCGAACATCGACAGCGTGAAGAAGACGATCGCCGCCTACTACGGCGACACCGGCGACGGCATCGCGAACAAAGAGCACTCGCCGTACATCAGCGAGATGCACGCCCTGTTGCGCCGGCAGCTGCCGGCCATCGCGAGCGAATGCCGCACGCTGGCGCGCCGTCATCAGAATCCGGCCATCGTGCTCGACGCCGACGACACCACCCTGTTCACCTATGACATGGAAGTCGGCGACATGCACTTCGTCTACAGCCCTGCCGAGCAGGACATCTGGGTGCAGAACGAGGAGTTCGCCGCGACGCCGGGCATGGTGAGCGCCACCAAGACGCTGCAGAGGGCCGGGTGCACGCTGGTCGGGTTGACCGGCCGCAACGACGACCAGAAGGACGCCACCCTCGGCAACCTGTCGGCGGTGCACTATCGCGGATTCACCTCGGAGAACTACTACACGAAGTGGACGGGCGTGGGCGCGTCGCAGCAACCGTCGTACATCACGTGTGCCACGGCGAAGTGCACCACGATCGAGTACAAGTCGCAGACCCGCGCGCACATTCAGACGCGCGCAGGCGGGCACTTCCACATCGTCGCGAACTTCGGCGACCAATTCAGCGACCTGATCGGCGGGCACGCCGACCGGGCCGTCAAGCTGCCGAACCCGACGTATTACCTGCCCTGATCGGCGGCGCGCCGGCGCGCGAGCACACCGAGGGTCGCGTACTCCATGGTGAACTCGCCGCCGGCGCGGTCGATCACCGCGCCCATCGCCGCCAGCAGCGCATCGAGCTTCTCCGGCGCTATGCGGTTGTGCCCGCCCGAGGTCGGCACCTGCGCGAGCCAGTCGTCACGCGTGATGACGGCCTGCCAGTCGACGCGCACGCGCTCGGGCTCATCGAACCCCGCCGACGCACGGATCCCGTCGGCGGCGGCATCCAGAAACGCCGCATAGCCCTCGCGCTGCGGCGCCGACCACGGCGTGAAGGGCAGGCCGGTCTCGACGCTGCGGTAGGCCTCTGCGAAGCCCGCTGCGATCTCGGGAGCGGGATCCCCCGCGTTCCAGAACACGGCGATCCGGCCACCAGGTTCGAGCACGTCATGCGCCTTCGCGGCGCCGGCGGCGGGGTCGACCCAGTGCCAGGTCTGGCCGGCGATGACGAGGTCGAAGGTGCGAGCCGCGGCATCCCACTCCTCGAACCGGGCGACCTCCACCTCGAATCCGCGCCGGCGGGCGACCTCGGCCATCCTCTCGTCGACCTCGACGCCCAGCACGCGGCATCCCGCATCACGGAACGGCAACGACGACAGTCCGGTGCCGATTCCGACATCGACGGCGCGGGCTGGGGCCGGCAGGCCCTCGAGCACACGCTCGGCGAACACGCGCGGATAGCGCGGACGGAATCGGTCGTACGCGTCAGCGTCGGCGCCGAAGCCCTCGGCGATCGTGCGGGCACGGAACGGCTCGCCGGTATCGGTCATCACGCCACGCTACCTGCCCGCAGGCTGATCAGGCCGCCTCGACCACGCGCGCGGCGGCGAGCGCCGCCGCTTCGCCGTGCATCGGCCCGATCAGCTGCACACCCGTGGGCATGCCATCGGCGCCGGGGCCGGTCGGCACGGCCACCGCGGGAAGCCCGAGAAAGTTCACGACCACGACCAGGCGCAACATCCGCCATGCCGCGGTGGCCTGTTCGGGCCCGCCCAAGTCGAAGTCGATGGGCAGGATGCCGCCGGCCGAAACCGGTCCGAGAATGACGGGGTGTTCGACCTGCAGCCGTCGCCAGGCCGCTTCGATCACGAGGCGGCGCGCCCATGCCGCACCATACTCGGCGGCGGTCTCGAAGACGCCCGTCGCCTGCATACTGGCGCGCATGAAGGCATCCGCCGACCGGCCCAGCGGTGCGGGCAGGGCGCCACCGCTCATATCGGTGACCGCCAGGCGGCGCATCAACGTGAACGCCTCTTCCAGATGCGGCAGCTCGATCTCGTCGACCTGCCACCCCGCGGTGCGCAACGCGTCGGCTGCGCGTTCGACGCCGGCGGCGACGTCGGGCTGCACGCCCCACCCGAGCGGATCGCGCGTCACCGCCACGCGGTGTGGCCCGTCGTAGGCGGCCACGGCAGGCAGGGCGAGTGAGACCGGGTCATCGACGTCGACACCGGCGACCACGTCGAGCACGGCCCGCAGATCGCGCACGCTGCGCGCCAGCATCCCGTTCACCGCGAACCTCTGCAGCGTCAGCGCCACCGGCAGCTCGTCCACAGCCGCGCGCGGCACGCGCCCGACCGAGGGCCGCAGCCCGCACACGCCGAGCGCCTGCGCGGGCAGCCGGATCGATCCGCCAAAGTCATTGCCGAGGCCGATGGTGCTCATGCCGGTGGCCACCGCCACCGCATCCCCTCCGCTCGACCCGAACGTCGTGCGCGACTCGTCGAACGGGTTCAGCGTGCGTCCGAAAAGATCGTTGTCGGTGTCCCAGCGCATGCCGAAGTCGGGCATGTTTCCGCGACCGATAGGGATGGCGCCCGCGGCACGCAGACGCGCGACGACCGTCGCGTCGCGCGCGGGAATCGCCTCGGCCAGGCCGCGCCAGCCCTCGGTCGTGGCCGACCACGTCAGGTCGATGTTCTCTTTGACGCTGAACGGCACCCCTGCCAGGGGCCCCGGGTCGCGGCCGGCCGCGACCGCACGATCGATGTCGTCGGCGGCGCGGCGAGCGCGATCGTCGAAGGTGACCGTCAGCGCGTTCAGGTGCGGATTGCGTGCCGCGATGCGCGTCAGATGCGCATCGACCGCCTCAGCGGCAGGCACCCGCCCCGCACGGATGTCGGCGGCCAGGGTGACGGCGTCGGGCAGGACGGAGGTCATGCCCCCATCCTGCCCGGTGCCGCGTGCCGACGTTCCTACTGCACCGACCAGCCGCCGTCGGAGGGCAGGATGGCGCCGTTGATGTTCACACCGTCGTCGGAGAGCAAGAACGTGATGGATGCCGCCAGCTGCTCAGCCGTCGCCACGGTCGGGATCGCCGACTGGAACGGCTGCAGGCGTGCCGACCCCGCCTGCGACACGTTCGGCGGGAACGGGATGCCGGTGGCCACGCCGCCCGGTGCGACGGCGTTGACGCGGATGCCCTGCGGCCCGTACATGAAGGCGGCCGAGCGGGTCATGCCCACCACGGCGTGCTTGGAGGTCGTGTAGGCGTTGCCCGATGCGTTTCCGCGCAGGCCCGCCTCGCTGGCGACGTTGACGACCGAACCGCGGCCGGCCTTCAGCATCGCGGGCAGCACCGCGCGGGTGAGCTTGAAGGCGCCGGTGAGATTCACACCGAGCACACGATCCCACGTGGCATCGCTGGTCTCGTGCAGCGGAGAGAAGTCGTCGTTGATGCCGGCGACGTTCGCCAGCCCGTCGATGGTGTCTCCGGCAGCGGCCACGATCTCGTCGATCGACTCCTGCGCGGTGATGTCGCCGGTGACGGTGACGATCTCGCCGTCGGGCAGCGATGCCTGAAAGTCGGCGAGGCGCTCGGCCGAGACATCCACGGCCACCACCCGGCCGCCCTCGCGGACGATCCGCGATGCGGTGGCGCGCCCGATGCCGGATGCCGCGCCGGTGACGATCACGGTCTTTCCGGCGAAACGGCCCGAGGTCACGCGCTCGGTCCAGCCGCCGCTCTCGGTGTCTTCGGGCATGACGCCGCCGTTGGCCTTGAGCACGAGGTCGTCGACGACCGACTGCGGCATCTGCCCCTGGCTCATCGCCACCAGCTGCTGCAGCGCAAGGCCCTTCACCGGTGCCAGGGTCTCTTCGCTCGCGCCCGAGGCGGCCAGCAGTCCACGCACAAGATCGCCGCCGACCGGATGCTCAAGCCACTCGCCGATCGTGCTGTTCGCCGTGAGGGCCTTGTTCTGCGCCATCATCATTCCCTTCGTGTCCCACTCGGGACGGCCACGCCTGCGTGGGGTATTCCCACACGGGAAATGCTATGCGCACCAACGGCCCGGCGCCACGGTGCCCACCGGAACAATCCGCGACGCCGCGCCACGCGCCCCCGGCACGGCGCGACAGGGATAATGGACCCATGGCCACCGCCTACAGCGCGATCTCCAGCTACTCGCGGGTCGAGATCATGCACATGCTCCAGGAGCATCCCGCCGTCACCATCAGCGATCTCACGAAGGCCACCGGCCTTCATCCCAATACGGTGCGCGAGCATCTGCAGCGCCTCATCGAGGGCGGCTACGTCGTGCCCGAGGCCGAGCGACGCACGACCCGCGGGCGCCCCCGCATCCTTTACAGCGCCGTGTCGGGGCCGGATGCCCCGCACAGCCCGATCGCGCAGCAGCGAGTGCGCGAAGCCGCCGAGCGCGGCGACCTCATGCGCCGGGTGATGCCATGGACCGAGTCGGAGCTGCCCGACGACGCCCAGCACCAGCTCGACGCCCTCGTCGAAGACCTGCAAGACGCTGGATTCGACCCGATCGTCGACACCGAAGAGCTCACCGTCGATCTCACTCCGTGCGAGCACGCGCGGTCGCAGGCAGCGCACCGCGATGTGCTGTGCGCGGTACACATCGCCCTCATGCAGGGCGTCCTGAGCGAGGCCGGCGGCCCGCTCGCGGTCGAGGGGATGCTGCCGGCGTGCGATCCGACGCAGTGCCACATCCAGCTCACGATGAGTCCTGCACCGGTCAGCGATGAGGCGAGCGCAGCGGCGTACGCCTAGCGCGGCATCCCGAGTACTGTCGGCTCATGACGCTCACGGTACGGCGTGCGACAGCGGCCGACGCGCGCGCTATTGCGACGATCCGGGTGACCTCTTGGCGCGTCGCGTATGACGGGCTCATCCCCGACGCTCTGCTGAGCCGTCTCGACATCACCACCGAAGCGCACCGGCGCGCACAGGACTGGACCCGGTATCACGCTGATCCCCGCGCCGTCGAGTTCCTCGCTCTGCGCGGGGGGCGGGCCCTCGGGTGGGCATCGGTGGGGGCGTGCCGCGACGATGACCCGGGCGCGGCCGTGCGCGGTGAGCTGTTCGCGCTGTACGCCTTGCCGGCACACTGGTCGACCGGTGTCGGGCATGCGCTGATGGTCGCGGCCGAGCAGTCGCTGCGTGCGTCGGGGTTCCCCACCGCTTCGCTCTGGGTGCTCGACGGCAACGAGCGCGCGGCATCGTTCTACGAGCGGCACGGATGGCATGAGGACGGGACGGTGAAGGACGACGAGCGCATCGTCGGTACCACCGGCATCCCGGCTCTTCGAGAACGCCGGCGCGTGCGTGACTTGCGTGCGCCGACCGAATAGCCCGCATCGCGCATCGCCCAAGCGCGCCGACGTCCCGCGATAGCGCGGCGTCGGGGCACCCTTGTGCACGTCTCTTGTGTGGTCTGACCACATTCGGGTATTCTCTGTCTCAGAGGACGGCGACAGACCGCCCCGGAGGAAGTGAGAGCTCATGTCGACGAATCTTCAATCCGTTCCGAGCCAGGCCCCGGTGTCGCTTCCGGCGACGATGCGCGCGGCCGTCGTGATCGCCCCCGACAAGCCCCTCGAGATCCGCGAGGTGCCCATTCCCACACCCGGCCCCGGTGAGGCACTCGTGCGCGTCATCACGAGCGGCGTGTGCCACACCGATCTGCACGCCGCGCGCGGCGACTGGCCGGTGCCGCCCAAACCCGAGCTGATCCCCGGGCACGAAGGCTACGGCGAGGTCGTCGCCCTCGGCGAGGACGTGACCACTCTTGCGATCGGCGACAAGGTGGGCAACGCGTGGCTGTGGAGCGCGTGTGGAACCTGCGAATACTGCCGCACCGGTTGGGAGACGCTCTGTCTGCAGCAGAAGAACGGCGGGTACGGCGTCGATGGTAGCTTCGGGGAGTACATGCTCGTCGACGAGCGTTTCGCCGCCCGCATCCCCGAGGGGTCGGACCCTGTCGAGGTCGCGCCGATTCTGTGTGCGGGCATCACTGTCTACAAGGGCCTGAAAGAGACCGAAGTCGCGCCCGGCGAATGGGTCGTGATCTCGGGCATCGGCGGTCTCGGCCACGTCGCGGTGCAGTACGCGGTGGCCATGGGCATGCGCGTGGCAGCCGTCGACATCGACGACGAGAAGCTCGCCCTGGCTCGCACGCACGGCGCCGAGGTGACCGTGAACGCCGCCACGACCGACCCGGTCGCCGCCATCCAGGAGCAGACCGGCGGGGCCCACGGCGTGCTGGTCACGGCCGTGCATGCCGAGGCATTCGGTCAGGCAACCGGGATGTGCCGGCGGCGCGGCACCGTGGTGTTCGTCGGTCTGCCGCCCGGGACCTTTCCCGCCGACATCTTCTCCACCGTTCTGAACCGCATCACCATTCGCGGTTCGATCGTGGGCACGCGGCAAGACATGGTCGAAGCACTCGACTTCTACGCCCGCGGCGCCATCCACCCCACGGTGTCGTCGGTGGAGAGCCTCGATGACATCAACGACATCTTCGAGCGCATGGAGCACGGTCAGATCGAAGGGCGCATCGTCATGAGGTATGCCGAGGCCTGACGCCGGGTCACCGGGGCAGGGTCAGGATGCCACGCCGGGATCGGGTCAGGATGCCGCGCCGGGATGGGGTCAGGATGCCACGCCGGGATGGGGTCGGGATGCCACGACCTCGGTGGGGTTAGGTTGCCACGCCGGGGTGAGGTCAGGATGCCACGCCGGGGTGAGGTCAGGATGCCACGACCTCGGTGGGGTTAGGTTGCCACGCCGCGGTGAGGTCAGGATGCCACGACCTCGACTTTGAACCCGGCAGAGTTCTCGAGCCATCCGGCGTAGTGGTCAGGGCCACCGGCGTGCGGGTACCGCTCCTGATAGAGCGCAGTCCAGCCATGCGCGCAGGCGGCGGCCATGATCGCGTCGACGTGCGCGCGCGAACCGGCCTGAAACGCGAGATGGTTCATACCGGGTCGCCTTCGATCGTGCGGGACGGGCTGCAGGTTCGGCGAGGTCGTCAAGACGAGGTATCCGTGGCCGGCATCCCATGACCGACCGCCGGGCCAGGTCTCGGCCAGACGAAACCCGACCCGCTCCAGCAACCACGACCATTCCGCCCACGTCGTCTCGTCATCGGTGACCCACAGCTCGACGTGGTGGAAACCGCTCAGAGAAACCTCCCGAACGCGCGATCGTCGTCACTCGTGGCGAACAGAGGTGTGAACCCCACCCGCGGGTAGAAGGCGACGGCGCCCGCGTTCGCGGCAGGCGCCACAAGGTGCACGCCGGGCACATGAAGCTCGCGAAGCCGCGCGATCAGCGTCTCGATGAGCAGGCGTCCCAAGCCCTGCCCCTGCAGCTCGGGCAGCAGGTCGATGTGTAGGTGTGCGGGATATCCGGCGGCCTGCCACGGGTTCGGAGTCCGACCTCGTCCGTTCGCATAGCTCAGGATGTCGCGTTCGGTCGCCGAACGGCCGTCCGCGTCAGGCCAGCGCTCGGCGTGCGGCGGCCACCACTCGGCCGCGAACCAGTTCTCGAACTCGTCGGAATCCGGGGCGCAAACGATGTACCCGGCCACACGCCCGTCATCGGTCTCGGCCACGAACGCGGCGTCGGGATGCCGGCGCACATACGGCAACGCGAAGATCGCCGGCCAGATCTCATCGTCGGACAGCACACCCGTCGCATCGCCCCCGAACGCGGCCGTGCGCACGCAGACCTCAGCGAGTGCCGGCTCATCACCGGTGCGGAAAGGGCGGATGCTGCTCACCGGCACGAGCCTAGCGCTACCCGAATCCGCATCCGCGCATGCAAATCACATCCGCGAACGCAGAACAGGACAGCGCGAGCGAGGACGCCGCGCCCAACCGGGTAGCGCGACCGAGGATGCCGCGCCCAGACGGGTAGCACGAGCAGAAACGAGCAGCGGGAGCAGAAACGAGCAGCGAACGTAGAAACGAGCAACGAACGCAGAAACGAGCAACGAACGCAGAAACGAACAGCGCGACGACATCCCGGACACCTCGCGCTACCCCAATCCGCATCCGCGCATGCAAATCACATACGCGAACGCAGAACAGGACAGCGCGACCGAGGACGCCGAACCCAAACGAGTAACGCGAACAGGAACGAGCAGCGCGAGCAGAAACGAGCAGCGCGAGCAGAAACGAGCAGCGCGAGCAGAAACGAGCAGCGCGACGACATCCCCAACACCTCGCGCCACCCCAACCCGCATCCGCGCATGCGAATCACATACGCGAACGCAGAACAGGACAGCGCGAGCAAGGATGCCGCGCCCTAACAGGTCGCGCGAGCAGAAACGAGCAGCGCGAGCAGAAACGAACAGCGCGACAACATCCTCAACACCTCGCGCTACCCCAACCCGCATCCGCGCATGCAAATCACATACGCGAACGCAGAACAGGACAGCGCGAGCGAGGACGCCGCACCCGATCGGGTAGCGCGAGCAGAAACGAGCAGCGAACGCAGAAACGAACAGCGCGACGACATCCCCAACACCTCGCGCCACCCCAACCCGCATCCGCGCATGCAAATCACATCCGCGAACGCAAAACAGGACAGCGCGAGCAAGGATGCCGCGCCCAACCGGGTAGCGCGACCGAGGATGCCGCGCCCAGACTGGTAGCGCGAGCAGAAACGAGCAACGAACGCAGAAACGAACAGCGCGACGACATCCCCAACACCTCGCGCCACCCCAACCCGCATCCGCGCATGCAAATCACATACGCGAACGCAGAACAGGACAGCGCGAGCAAGGACGCCGAACCCAACCGGGTAGCGCGAGCAGAAACGAGCAGCGAACGCAGAACCGGACAGCGCAAGCCAGGACGCCGCGCCCAGACGGGCAGCGCCAGCGACCGCCCCGCGCGACGCGGCGCAGAACCCGCCCGAGGCTCAGCCCCCGATGTACGACATCTCGATGCGCTCGCGCGGATGCGCGGTCTCGGCCGAACGCACCTCGGAGTAGTTGTCGCTGCGGCCCGACCAGATCTCGGCGAGAGCGGCTTCGAGCTCGGCATCGGTGCTGCCGCCGCGCAGCAGCTTTCGCAGGTCGTGCCCGCGCGCGGCGAACAAGCAGGTGAACAGCTTGCCGTCGGCCGAAAGGCGCGCACGGGTGCAGGCGCCGCAGAAGGGCGCCGTCACGCTCGAGATCGCGCCGATCTCACCGTCACCGTCGCGGTAACGCCACCGGGTGGCGGTTTCACCCGAGTATGCCGGCGGCACCGGCTCGAGCGGATGCACGGCACCGATCCGCTCGATCACCTCGGCCGAGGGCACCACCTGCTCGAGATTCCAGCCGTTCGTGGTCCCGACATCCATGAACTCGATGAAGCGCACGGTGACGCCGGTTCCCTTGAACCGCTCGGCGATGGCCACCACGTCGTCATCGTTGAGCCCGCGCTTGACCACCGTGTTGATCTTGATCGTCTCGAACCCGGCGTCCCGGGCCGCCTCGATACCCGCGAGCACCCGATCGAGGGGAAAGTCGACATCGTTCATCGCGCGGAAGGTGGCGTCGTCGAGCGAGTCGAGCGAGACGGTGACCCGGTCCAGACCCGCTTCGCGCAGGGCTCCGGCCTTGTGCGCGAGCGCAGATCCGTTGGTGGTGACCGCGATGTCGGGCTTGTCGCCTTCGGGCGTGCGCAGTGCCGCCAGCATCCTGACCAATTCCTCGATGTCGCGCCGCAACAGCGGCTCGCCACCGGTCAGGCGCAGCTTGTGCACGCCATGCGCCATCCCAGCCCGTGCGACCCTGACGATCTCCTCGAAAGTGAGCAGCATCTCCTTGGGCAGGAACGCGAAGTCGCGGCCGAAGATCTCCTTGGGCATGCAGTACACGCATCGGAAGTTGCACCGGTCGGTCACCGAGATCCGCAGATCGCGCAGGCCGCGACCGCGCTGGTCGTGCACACTGGGCAGTCTCTCGACGGTCATACCCCCACCGTAGCCATGCGCACAGGCCCGAGGGTCGGTTCACCGCCGGTCATTTGCCGGCTTTGGCTGCGCGCGCGTCGCGCAGCATCCCCGCCACCACCAGAGCGAGCGCTCCGACCAGCACCAGCAGCCACAGGCCGAGCCAGTACGAGTTGGTGTCGGCGTGATAGGTCGCACCCATCACCAGCGGCGGGAAGTAGCCGCCCAGACCCCCGGCGGCAGCCACGACACCGGTCACGGCCCCCACCTTGTCGGGGGGCGTCGAGGGGCCCACCCAGGCGAAGACGGCGCCCATGCCCAGCCCCATCGCGGCAGCCATGAGCAGGAACACGACGCCCGTGAGCACCCCCTCGGGCGGCTCCTGGCCCACGATGTACGCGGCGGCAACGATTCCGGCCAGCGAGAACAGCGTGATGATCTTGGGACCGAACCGGTCGGCGAGCACACCGCCGATGGGCCGGGCTATCACCGCGGCGACGGCGAACATCGCGGTGCGAGTGCCGGCACCCACCGGATCGACCTCGTTCGGATAGATCGTCATGAGGTACTTGGGCAGATACGTCGAGAACGCGACGAACCCGCCGAACACTATCGCGTATAGGAACGCCATCTGCCAGGTCACCGGCAGCTTCAGCGCACCCAGCACCTTCGGCACGAGCGGCTGACGGCTGGGCGTCCATGCCGGCGAATCGCGCATCATCACCCAGACCAGCAGCGCCATCACGATCATGAGTGCCACCACCAGCAGGTGCGTGGGCCAGTAGCCGATCCAGCGCAGCAGCCGCGGGGTGAAGAACGCCGCGACCGCGGTGCCGATCATGCCCATGCCGAACACGCCGTTGGCGAAACCCCGGCGGGCAGGCGTGAACCATGCACTGGAGAAGGGGATGCCGGCGGCGAAGATCGTGCCCGGAATGCCGAGCAGGAACGCCGCGAACAAGAGCAGCGGGTAGTTGCCGATCGAGCCGGCCAGCGCCACCAGCAGCACGGCGGGCACGCCGGCGAGCAGAACCAGCGCAAAAACTTTGCGGCCGCCCAGCCGGTCGGTGAGCGCACCGACCACGATGCGGCCGAGAGCTCCGACGAGCACCGGCATGGCCAGCAGCAGTGCCGCCTGCCCCTGGCCCAGGCCCATCTGCTCGGTGTAGAGGTTCTGGAGCGGACCGATCACCATCCACGCCCAGAAGCCGACGGTGGATGCAAGGGTTGCCAGGAGGACCTGGCCCATCCCCCCGCGTAGATCGGGGGATGAGCTCGTCGATGTGGACGACGCGGGAGTGGACGATGCCTCAGCCATCACGATTCCTCTCGTTTCGCGTCAGAGTAGCGACGATGCCGCGCCGTATCTACACCCCGCACCGTGATTATTCGTTGTGGGATATGTCCGGGAATAAAAACGGCGAGGCCCCTAGCAAGCCGATCAGTGCCGCTCCATACTGGGGGGTATCCGTGAGGCTGGAGGAACTGGCATGACCCCCGACATCCGCACTGCGCACCCCGCGACCGACGGACCGCTCGCCGATACGCTGCTTTCGCTGAGCCGCTTCATCCGACCCGGCGAGACATCGCAAGACCTGCGCACCCTGTTTCTGGACGGCGGCCGCGACGGCGACGTGTTCTACCGCGACCGCTGGTCTCACGACAAGGTGGTCCGTTCCACGCACGGTGTGAACTGCACGGGGTCGTGCTCGTGGAAGGTGTATGTCAAAGACGGCATCATCACGTGGGAGACGCAGCAGACCGACTATCCGTCGGTGGGTCCCGACTCGCCCGAGTACGAGCCCCGCGGGTGCCCGCGCGGTGCGGCGTTCAGCTGGTACACCTACTCCCCCACCCGCGTGCGCTACCCGTACATCCGCAGCACGCTGCTCGATCTGTGGCGCGCAGCCAAGCAGCAGCATCCCGACCCCGTCGAGGCCTGGGAGTCGATCGTCGAAGATCCGCAGAAGGCGAAAGCGTACAAGAGCGCCCGCGGCAAGGGCGGTCTGGTGCGCGCGACCTGGGCGGAGTCCATCGAGATGGCGGCGGCGGCGCACGTGCACACCGTCAAGAAGTACGGGCCCGATCGCGTGGCCGGGTTCTCACCGATCCCGGCGATGTCGATGATCTCGCACGGCTCGGGCTCGCGCTTCTTGAACCTGCTGGGCGGCACGATGCTGTCGTTCTACGACTGGTACGCCGATCTTCCGGTGGCCAGCCCCCAGGTGTTCGGCGACCAGACCGATGTTCCCGAATCCGCCGACTGGTGGAACTCGTCATACCTGATCATGTGGGGCTCGAACGTGCCGGTCACCCGCACACCCGACGCCCACTTCATGACCGAGGCGCGCTACCGCGGGCAGAAGGTCGTGGTGGTCTCACCCGACTACACCGACAACACCAAGTTCGCCGATGAGTGGGCCTCACCGCACCCGGGCACCGACGCGGCCCTGGGTATCGCGATGGGACATGTCATTCTCACCGAGCACTTCGTGCACAAGCGCACACCGCGCTTCGAGGACTACATGCGCCGGTACACCGACGCCCCCTACCTGGTGACCCTCGAGCACAACGGCGATCGGCTGGTGCCGGGCAAGTTCGTCACCGCGAGTGATTTGGGTGAGGATGCCGCCTCCGCCGCGCACGCGGAGTTCAAGCCTGCGGTGCTCGACGCCGACGGTACCCCGGTCGTGCCGAACGGCTCGCTCGGGCACCGCTTCTCGCCCGAAGACGAGGGCAAGTGGAACCTCGACCTGGGCGATGTGGTGCCGCAGCTGTCGATCGCCGACCTGGCCGGTTGGGACGGCGCCTCGGCCGAAGTCGCCCTGCCCCGCTTCGACGTGGCACCCGACGCGGGCCAGGAGCACGCCGGGGGTGCCGGCGTGGTCGGCCGCGGTGTGCCGGTGCGTACGGTGAACGGCAAGACCGTCACGACGGTGTTCGACCTGATGCTGGCCCGCTACGGGGTGGGCCGCGACGGTCTTCCCGGCGAATGGCCGACCGGCTATGACGACGCCTCGACCCCGGGCACGCCCGCCTGGCAGGAAGAGATCACGTCGGTGCCCGCCGAGCAGGCCACCCGCATCGGCCGCGAGTTCGCCGACAACGCCGAACGCAGCGGCGGTCGTTCGATGATCCTGATGGGTGCCGGCACGAACCACTGGTTCCACTCCGACACCATTTATCGCACGTTCCTCGCTCTGACGATGATGACCGGATGCCAGGGCGTCAACGGCGGCGGATGGGCGCACTACGTCGGCCAGGAGAAGGTGCGACCGCTCACCGGCTACAACCAGTACGCCGGCGCTGCCGACTGGAACCGCCCGCCCCGGCAGGCGATCGGCACCGCGTTCTGGTACCTGGCCACCGACCAGTGGCGCTATGACGGCCTGCCGGCGAATCAGCTCGCTTCCCCCTTGGCACGCGGCGTCTTCGACGACCGCACCACCGCCGACTGCCTGGTCGAGTCGGTCAAGCGGGGCTGGATGCCGAGCTATCCGACGTTCTCGCGCAATCCGCTCGACCTGTGCGACGAGGCCGAGGCAGCCGGCAAAGAGCCCGCGCAGTACATCGTCGACAGCCTGAACGACGGCTCGCTGCACTACGCCTGCGAAGACCCCGATGCGCCGGAGAACTTCCCCCGCGTCATCGACATGTGGCGAGCGAACGTGCTGGGGTCCTCGGGCAAGGGCAACGAGTACTTCCTCAAGCACCTGCTGGGCGCCGAGTCGGCCGTGCGGGTCGGCGAGACGCCCGAGGGCTCGCGCCCGCGCGATGTGCGCTGGCGTGAGGATGCCCCGCTGGGCAAGCTCGACCTGCTGATGACAAGCGATTTCCGCATGACCAGCACGACGCTGTTCAGCGACATCGTGTTGCCCACCGCGACGTGGTACGAAAAGTACGACCTCTCGTCGACCGATATGCACCCCTTCGTGCACTCGTTCAGTCCGGCGATCGACTCGCCGTGGCAGACCCGCAGCGACTTCGACACGTTCAAGGTGCTCGCCGAGAAGTTCAGTGAGCTGGCCCAGACGCACCTGGGCGTGCGCCGCGACGTGGTGGCCGCACCGCTGCAGCACGACACGCCCGATGTCATGGCCACGCCACACGGCGCCGTGCAGGATCTGCCGCTCAAGCCCGGCGTGACGATGGCCAAGCTCATTGTCGTCGAGCGCGACTACCCCGCGCTGGCCGAGAAGTGGAAGACCCTGGGTCCGTTGGCCGAGAAGCTCGGCATGGTCACCAAGGGCATCACGTATCACCCCGAGCCCGAGATCGACATGCTGGGGCGCTTGAACGGTGTGGTCGAGGCGGGGCCGATGGCCGGCCGCGTGCGGTTGGACACCGACCGCCGCGCCTGCGAGATGGTGCTGGCCTTCTCGGGCACCACAAACGGACGCCTGGCGGTGCAGGGCTTCAAGCAGCTCGAGCAGAAGACCGGCCAGAAGATGGCGTTCCTGGCCGAAGAGCACGAGGGCACCCACATCACGTTCACCGACGTGCAGGTGCAGCCGCGCAGCGTGATCACCTCGCCGGAGTGGTCGGGATCGGAGCACGGCGGCCGCCGCTACACCGCTTTCGCCGTGAACGTCGAGCAGCTCAAGCCGTGGCACACTCTCACCGGGCGGCAGCACTTCTTCCTCGATCACGACTGGATGGAAGAACTCGGCGAGAACATGCCGATCTACCGTCCTCCGCTGGACATGGCGCGCCTGTTCGGCGATGCGACACCGGGGGCGACGGGGGTGGATGCCGCATCCGGTGCCGCCGAGGTCTCGGTGCGTTACCTCACCCCGCACTCGAAGTGGTCGATCCACTCGGAGTATCAGGACAATCTGTTCATGCTCTCGCTGAGCCGTGGCGGCCCCACGATCTGGATGAGTCTGGAAGACGCCGCAAAGATCGGGGTGCGCGACAACGAGTGGATCGAGGCCTACAACCGCAACGGCGTCGTCGTGGCGCGCGCCATCGTCTCGCACCGGATGCCGGAGGGCACGGTGTACATGTACCACGCGAAGGACCGCACGGTGGATGTGCCGATCACAGAGACCAGCAAACAGCGCGGCGGCATCCACAACTCGCTGACCCGCATCCTGCTCAAGCCCAGCCACCTGATCGGCGGCTACGCGCAGTTGGCGTGGGCGTTCAACTATCTCGGCCCCACGGGCAACCAACGCGACGAGGTCACCACGATCCGTCGTCGCAGCCAGGAGGTGCAGTACCGATGAAGGTCATGGCCCAGATGTCGATGGTGATGAACATCGACAAGTGCATCGGATGCCACACCTGTTCGGTCACCTGCAAGCAGGCGTGGACGAACCGAACCGGCGTGGAGTACGTGTGGTTCAACAACGTCGAGACCCGCCCCGGCGTCGGCTATCCCCGCACCTACGAGGATCAGGAGAAGTGGGGCGGCGGCTGGGTGCGCACAAAGCGCGGCCGGCTCAAGCTGCGCAGTGGTGGGCGTCTCGCCAAGCTCGCGCGCATCTTCTCGAACCCGAACCTGCCCGAGATCGAGGACTACTACGAGCCCTGGACGTACGACTACGACATGCTGCTGAATGCTCCGCAGAGCGAGCACACCCCGGTCGCACGCCCGAAGTCGCTGCTGACCGGCAAGGACATGAAGATCTCGTGGTCGGCCAACTGGGATGACGACCTGGGCGGCTCCGCCGAGACCATGCAGGACGACCCGATCCTGCGCAAGATGAGCGAGCGGGTCTCGGCCGAGTTCGAGCAGGCGTTCATGTTCTACCTGCCGCGCATCTGCGAGCACTGCCTGAACCCGTCGTGCGTCGCCTCGTGCCCCTCGGGCGCCATGTACAAGCGGGCCGAGGACGGCATCGTGCTGGTCGATCAGGACAAGTGCCGCGGCTGGCGCATGTGTGTGTCGGGCTGCCCGTACAAGAAGGTGTATTTCAACCACAAGACCGGCAAGGCCGAGAAGTGCACGCTGTGCTACCCGCGCATCGAGGTGGGCCTGCCCACCGTCTGCTCGGAGACCTGCGTCGGGCGCCTGCGCTACCTGGGCCTCGTACTGTATGACGTCGACCGGGTGGCCGAGGCGGCCAGCGTCGAGAACGAGCACGATCTGCTCGACGCCCAGCGCAGCGTGATCCTTGACCCGAACGACCCCGAGATCATCGAGGCGGCCCGTCGCGACGGCATTCCCGAGGACTGGATCGAGGCCGCCCAGAACAGCCCGATCTACGCGCTGATCAAGAAGTACAAGGTCGCCCTTCCGCTGCACCCCGAGTACCGGACCATGCCGATGGTCTGGTACGTGCCGCCGCTGTCGCCGGTCGTCGACGTCGTGACCGGTTCGGGCAACGACGGCGAGGATGCCCGCACTCTGTTCGCCGCCATCGACAAGCTGCGCATTCCGATCTCGTATCTTGCCGAGCTTTTCACCGCGGGCGACACCGCGCCGGTCGACGAGTCGCTGCGCAAGCTCGCCGCTATGCGGTCGTACATGCGCGGCATCAACCTCGACGACGAGCGTGACGAGTCGATCGCCACGGCGGTCGGGATGACCGGCACCGAGATGGAGGAGATGTACCGGCTGCTGGCGATCGCCAAGTACAACGACCGCTACGTCATTCCTGCCGCCCACGCTGAGCAGGCGCGCGAGCTGGAGGAGCTGGCGTGCTCGCTGGACTACGACGGCGGCCCCGGCATGGGCGGCCCGAACCACTTCGGGCTCTCCAGCGGCCACCCGGTGCCGGTCGCGGTGGAGAACTTCCACGCGCTGGCAGATCGGCAGACCTCCGACAGTCCGGCTGCCCCGGGCCGGGTCAACCTGCTGAATTGGGATGGCAACGGCTCGCCCGACGGCTTGTTCCCGCCGAAGGAAGAGTCCTGATGGCACTGCTGACCCGTTCCCGAACCCGCGTCACCCCACGACGCAAGCTGCCGCCCGCCCTGGACTCACTGGAGTTGACCCGCGAACAGCGGCAGCGCGTGCACATGGCCGCCTCGGTGCTGCTGGACTACCCCGATGCCGAATGGTTCGGCAAACTCCCCACCGTGCGGGCCCTGATCGAACCGCTCCCCGACCCGGTGCGCGCGCCGCTGGTGCAGTTCATCGACACGGCTGCAGCATCCACCGACTTCGAACGCCTGTATGTGAACACCTTCGACCTCAAGCGCAAGTGCAGCCTGTATCTGACGTATTACGCCAACGGCGACACACGCAAGCGCGGTACGGCGATGGTGACGATTCTTGAGGCGTACCGCGCCGCCGGATGGGAGTTCGAGGCACCGGAGCTGCCCGACTATCTGCCGGCCGTGCTCGAGTTCTCTGCCATGAGCGATTCCGAGATAGCGTCGGCGGTGCTTTCGAGCCACCGCGAGGGAGTTGAAGTGCTGCGCGCGGCCCTGGAGGGCATGAACAGCCCCTGGGCCGATATCGTGCGCGCGGTGACGCTCTCGCTGCCACCCATCGACGACGCCACGCGAGAACGCTATCTCGATCTGATCAACGAGGGCCCGCCCACCGAGACGGTGGGGTTGAGTTTTCTCGGGAACCTGCCGCCGTTCCAAATGAGGGAGGACGCATGAACCCCCTGTCCATGCTGCTGTGGGTCGCGCTGCCGTACATCGCGGCCGCCGTGTTCATCGTGGGTCACATCTGGCGCTACCGGTACGACAAGTTCGGCTGGACGACGCGTTCCAGCCAGTCGTACGAGAACCGCCTGCTGCGCTGGGGATCGCCGATGTTCCACTTCGGCATCCTTTTCGTGGTGGCCGGCCACGCGGTAGGGCTGCTCATCCCCCGCGAGTGGCTGTATGCGATCGGCATTGATGAGCACATGTACCACGTCGGGGCGACGGTGCTGGGCACAGCCGCGGCCGTGCTGACACTGGTGGGCCTGGCGATTCTGATCTACCGCCGCCGCACGGTCGGGCCGGTGTTCCTGGCCACCACCACGATGGACAAGGTGATGTACGTGTTCCTCGGTGCCACACTCGTGTTCGGCACACTGGCCACCTTCATCCACCAGCTGTTCGGCCCCGGCTATGAGTACCGCGCGACAATCAGCCCCTGGGTGCGCAGCATCCTTCTCTTCCAGCCGCAGCCGCACCTGATGGAGCAGGCGCCACTGATGTTCCAGCTGCACGCTCTGACCGCCACGCTCCTGTTCATCCTGTGGCCGTTCACGCGTCTGGTGCACGTGTTCTCGGCGCCGGTGCAGTACCTGTTCCGCCCGTACATCGTCTACCGCTCGCGCGACGAGCACCGCAGCGGCAGCCGCGCGACCCGTCGCGGCTGGGACCCGGTGGCAGCCCCCGACCCGGAGCGCCTGCGCCGACCATGAGCATGTGACACAAGGCGAAGGGCCGGTCACCCCTGAAGGGGTGACCGGCCCTTCGCCTTGTCGCGTGCCCGCAACCGGCCGACTCAGTCGGCCGAGGCCAGGCCGTCGGTCTCGACCTCGACGGCCGGTGCCGTTCCTCCGCCTTCCTTCGGCCGCGGCATCCGGGTGACCGCCGGCACAATCAGCGCGACCAGAGCGATGACGCCGATCACGGTGTAGCCGAGCACATAGTTCTTGCCTTCACCGATCAGCGCGGCGATGATCGGCGGTCCGATGATGCCGCCCAGGCTCCACCCGATGATCATCAGGCCATAGATGGCCCCGGCGTGTTTGACCCCGAAGAAGTCGCCGGCCGTGGCCGGCATCGTGCCGAATCCACCGCCGTAGCAGAGGTAGACCACCGCCGCGAGGATGAAGAACAGCACCGCATTGGTGGCGTGCGGCACTATCAGCAGGCACACCCCCTGCAGGCCCAGCATCAGACCGAAGGCCGTCATGCGGCCGGTGAAACCCGACACCCACGCCCAGAAGATCCGCCCACCGCCGTTGAACAGCGCGAGCACGCCGACCAGGGCCGCCGCCCCGGCCACGTCATAGCCGGCGATGTCGCGCGCGCTGGCGGCCGCCTGTGCGATCAGGGCGATGCCCACGGTCACGTTCAGGGTGAGGATCGCCGTCAGCAGATACCACTGCGGGGTGCGCAGCGCCTCTTGCTCGGTGAACTGCTTGTAGGCGTCACGGGTGCGCCCGCTCACCGCCGGCGTCCAGCCCGGAACCGTGTAGCCCTGCGGCGGGTTGCGGAAGAACGACGCACCCACGACCGCAAGAACGATGTATCCGATGCCCAGCGGCAGGAACGCGCGGTTCGGCTCGGTGGGCGTCATCGCTATCAGCCACTGGGCGACCGGGGCGGTCACCACGGCGCCGAAGCCGAAGCCGGCCACCGCCAGCCCGGTGATGAGACCTCGCTTGTCGGGGAACCACTTCTGCAGCATCGCGATGGGCACGATGTAGGCGTAGCCCAGCCCGAAACCACTGATCACCCCGTAGCCGAGCACGAGCAGCCACAGCAGGCTGGCATCGTGCGACACCGCGAACGATGCCAGGATGCAGCCGATGCCGTAGATGATGCCGCCGGTCAGCGCCACCGGGCGCGGGCCGGTGCGGTCCTGCACCTTGCCGCCGACGTAGCTGCCGATGAAGATCATGCCGATCGTCACCGTGAACGTCAGCGACGCCTGCGAAGTGGTGAGGTTCATCGCCGTCGGCTCGGCCAGCGCCTTGCCGAACACGCTCCACGCGTAGACAGCGCCGATCGAGAACTGCAGCAGCAGCGCGGCGATGACGATCCACCATCGTCCGGCGGTCGGTTTTCGGACTGCGGCATCCCTGCTCGAAGACATCATTGTCCTTTCTCTGTGCGGATCACATCACCGAGCACGCGGAAGGGGCACCCGTTCGGGTGCCCCTTCCGTGCTCAGTGCTCGGCCGTCGCAAGCGAGCCCGACGCGTTGGTCGCGTCTGAATCGCCTGCCGCGGGGAGTGGTTCGAGGCGTACCACGACCGACTTCGACGCCGGGGTGTTACTGCCCATCGCAGTGAATCCCAGTGGGACCAGAGGGTTGCCCTCGGGGAAATATGTCGCCGCGCAGCCGCGCGATGTCGGGAAGGCGACGACCTTGAACGCGTGCACCGAGCGATCGACGCCGTCGGAGAACTCACTGTGCACGTCGACCAGGGAACCATCGGCGATGCCGAGCTCTTTCACGTCGTCGGGATGCACGAAGATCACCCGGCGGCTCTTCTTGATGCCCCGGTACCGGTCGTTCAGGCTGTAGATCGTCGTGTTGAACTGATCGTGCGCGCGCATCGACTGCAGCAGCAGGCGGCCCGGAGGGCACTCGATGTACTCCAGATCGTTGACGGTGATCATGGCCTTGCCGGTCGCGGTGGGGAATGTGCGCGAGTCGCGCGGACCATGCGGCAGGATGAAGCCGTTGTCTTCGTGCAGCCGCTTGTTGAAATCGTCGAATCCGGGCACGACGTGTTCGATGTGGTCGCGGATGACGTCGTAGTCCTTCTCGAACGCCGCCCAGTCGATCGGGCCGGAGTCGCCGAACAGCGCCCGCGCGATGCCGACCACCACCGACATCTCGGAGCGCAGCTGATCAGAGATCGGCTTCACCTTGCCGCGCGTGGCGTGGATGGCACAGACCGAGTCTTCGACCGACAGCATCTGCTCGCCGGCCTCTTGCATGTCGACCTCGGTGCGCCCGAGCACCGGCAGGATGATCGCCTCGTCGCCGACGGTGAGGTGGTTGCGGTTGAGCTTGGTCGATATCTGCACGTTCAGCCCGACCGTGCTGAAGCCTTTCTCTGCCGCGTGGGTGTCGGAGACCGCAGAGACGAGGTTGCCGCCCATCGAGATCCAGACCTTCGTCTTGCCCGTCTGCATCGCCTCGACGGCCTTGACGACGTCGTACCCGTCTTCGCGGGGCGGGTCGAAGCCGAATTCACGCTGCAGCGCATCCAGGAACTTGGGCGGCATCTTCTCCCAGATGCCCATCGTGCGATCCCCCTGCACATTGCTGTGCCCGCGGATCGGCGATGCGCCGGCGCCCGGCTTGCCCATGTTGCCGCGCAACAGCAGCAGGTTGATGACCTCCTTGATGATGTTGACCGCGTCCTTGTGCTGGGTGAGCCCCATCGCCCAGGTGATGACCACTTTGTCGGCGCGCAGGTAGCGTTCGGCCAGCTCGTCGATCTCGGCGGTGGTCAGCCCGGTCGCCCGCAGCACCATCTCGGCGTCGAGGTCCTTCACATGCTCACGGAACTCCTCCAGCCCCGAGCAGTGCTCGTCGAGGAACGCGTGATCGAGCACCGTGCCCGGGTTCGCGTCTTCGGCCTGGAACACGCGCTGCGAGATGGCCTTCATCAGCCAGCCATCGCCGCCGGCGCGGATCTGCAGATACTGGTCGGCGATCCCGGTGCCATGGCCGATGATGCCCTTGACCTTCTGCGGGTTCTTGTACCGCACCAGCCCTGCCTCCAGCAGCGGGTTCACCGCGACGATCTCGGCACCGGCCTCCTTGGCCTCTTCGAGTGCGGTGAGCATGCGCGGATGGTTCGTGCCGGGATTCTGCCCCATGATGATGATGAGGTCGGCCTTCGCGAAGTCCTTGTACGCGATGGTGTTCTTGCCGATGCCGATGGTCTGCCCCATGGCCAGACCCGTCGACTCGTGGCACATGTTCGAGCAGTCGGGCAGATTGTTCGTGCCGAACGCACGCGCCAGCAGCTGGTACGCGAAGGCTGTCTCGTTCGCGGTGCGGCCGCTGGTGTAGAAAGTCGCCTCGTTCGGCGAGTCCATCGCCTTCAGGCGATCTGCAATCAGCGTGAACGCGTCGTCCCACGAGATCGGCTCGTAGTTGTCCTTGCCTTTCGGCTTGTACAACGGCTCGACGAGCCGCCCCTGCATGCCCAGCCAGTATTCCGACTTGTCCAACAGGCTCGAGATCGAGTTCTCGGCCCAGAACGAGGTCGGGATCGTGACCGGAGTGGCCTCCCAGGTCACCGCCTTGGCGCCGTTCTCGCAGAACTCGAAGGTCTTGCGCTCTTCGGGATCGGCCCAGGCGCAGCTCATGCAGTCGAAGCCGTCTTTCTGGTTCATGTCGGTGAGCAGCGTCAGCGCGCGGCCCACCCCCATGTCAGCCATGGCCGGGCCCATTGCATGCGTGATCCCCGGCAAACCCGCTGCCCAGTGCCGCGGCTCACTCACCTCCATCGCCGTGGCGTCTTCGGTGATGTCGTCTACCAGCGCTTTCGCGGTCATCGTGAACCACGCTCCTTCGCACGTCCACTCCGCCGGAGGCTCAGCGACGAGTCGCCGGTGGTTTTCTCTTCCTCAGACATATCAACGTTCCTATGCATTTGCAAGCATCCGCTTATGCCGGAACGAGCGCGTCGGTGCGCACCCGATCGGGCCGTGCGTACACGTTCATCGACTCGCCGCGCACGAATCCCACCAGGGTGAGCCCCGACCGCTCGGCCATTTCCACCGCGAGCGACGACGGGGCCGAAACCGCCGAGAGTGCGGGGATCCCGGCCATCACGGCCTTCTGCACGAGCTCGAAGCTGGCCCGCCCCGACACCTGCAGCACCGTGCCGCGCAACGGCAGCCGATCGTGCAGCAGGGCCCAGCCCACGACCTTGTCGACCGCGTTGTGGCGTCCCACGTCTTCGCGCACCACGAGCACCTCGCCGGTCTGCGCGTCGCACAGTGCGGCGGCGTGCAGCCCACCGGTCTTGTCGAACACGGCCTGCTGCGCCCGCAGGGCCTCGGGAAGCCGCGCAAGCACCGCAGCATCCACTCGCATCGGATCGCTCGAGACGTCGAACGCCGACGCGGTGGTCACCTGATCGATGGATGCCGCGCCGCACACTCCGCAGGCGCTGGTCGTGTACGAATGGCGGGCTCGTGCCGGATCGGGTGGCGGTGTCCCCGGTGCCAGGGCGACATCGAGCACGTTGTAGGTGTTGCCGCCGTCGGAACCGGCGATCGTCCGCAACCCGAGCGATCCGATTGCCGGCCCACTGGTGCCCGGTCCACCGCAGTGGATCGCCGAGGCGAACTGCTCGCCGCGGAAGATCACGCCTTCCGAGACGAGGAACCCGGCGGCCAGCTCCACGTCGTTGCCGGGCGTGCGCATCGTGACGGTCAGCGGTGCGCCGCCCACGCGGATCTCGAGCGGCTCTTCGGCTGCCAAGGTGTCCATCCGGCGCACCATGGCGGCATCGGGATCGGCTCCGACGACGACGCGGACGATCTTGGTACGGGTGGTGATCCTGCCCATCTCAACCTCCGGAGAGGGCGCGGCGCTGCACCCTCGGCAGTTCCCACGGTACCCGCTTTCCGATCCGCCGGGGCCGAACCCCGCGGCGTGATTTTCAGTGGGAGTCGAGCACGACATCCACCCGGCGGAAGCCACCGGCGGGAGGCGGAGGTTGCCGGCGACGACCGGGCAAAACCCTCAGCGCACCGTGACGGTCGCACCGAGGGCGACGACGGTGCCGGCCGGCAGATGAAGCACGACCTCACCACCGTCGGCCGTGCGGGCATGCGCCTGGACGGCGCCACCGTCCTGCTCGACTCGCACGATGCGCGCTTCCCACCCCTCGACCTCGGCGCGCGGCAGAGTACCGGCGATGACCGTGACGAACGGGGTGGCCGGGGCATCCAGCACCGCATGCACCGCACCGACCTGCGTGACCTGACCCGCTTCGAGCACAACCAGCCGGGTGGCCAAGGATGCCGCATCGGCCGCGTCGTGCGTGGCCACAATGGCCGTCGTCCCGGTGTCGGCGATCTGGCGGCTCAGCAGCGTACGGATCTCTCCCGCCGTCTCGGGGTCGAGCGAGGTGAGAGGCTCATCCAGCAGCAGCACACGGGGCGCGGTGGCCAGTGCTCGTGCGAGAGCGACCCGCTGCTGCTGCCCGCCCGACAGCTCAGCCGGACGTCGACCACCCAGCCCGCCCAGTCCCACGCGTTCCAGCCAGGTGTCGGCGTCGCCGCGCGCGGCCGCGCGGGCCGCGCCCCGGGCCCGCGGCCCGAACGCGATGTTCTCCCGGGCCGACAGGTGCGGAAACAGCCGGGGCTCCTGCCCGAGCAGCACCACCCCGCGATGGCGCGGTTCGACGTGCGGTCCGGAGGCGGCATCCACCGTCTGCCCGTCCAGCTGCACCGACCCCTGTGTCAACGGCACGAATCCGGCGACGGCACCGAACAGCGTGGACTTGCCTGCACCCGAGGGACCCATCACCGCCACGACCTCACCGGCGTCGACGTGCAGCTGCGCGTCGAGCACGTAGCGCCCCCGGTCGACCCGCACGTGGGCGTCGAGCGTCGCGCCGGTCATCCCACGCCCTCCACGGCCGAGGATGGCGAGCTCGGCCGCCACGCGCGCACCAGCAGCAGCACGGTGATGGCGGTGACCAGCAGCAGCAGCGAGAGGGCGACCGCAGACCCCTGGGTGACCCCGGCACCGTTGAAGGCGGTGTAGATGGCCAGCGGCATGGTCTGGGTGACCCCTGGGGCGTTGCCGGCGAACAGTGCGGTCGCACCGAACTCCCCGATCGCACGCGCGAAGCAGAGGATCACACCCGAGAGCAAGCCGGGGGCTGCCAGCGGCAGGGTGACCCGCCGAAGGATCGTCCAGCGCCCGGCCCCGAGGGCGGCGGCGGTCTGCTCATACGCGATGCCGGAGGTGCGCAGGGCGCCCTCGAGGGCGAGCACGAGAAAAGGCAGAGCCACGAAAGTCTGCGCCATGATCACCGCCGTCGTGGTGAACGGAATCTGCCATCCGGTCCACCCCAGCCAGCCCGATCGTCCGAACAGGAACAGCAACGCGAGCCCACCCACCATGGGCGGCAGCACGAGCGGCACGGTGACCACGGCGCGCAGCACCGAGGCCAGGCGGCCGCCCGCTCGTGCGATGAGCAGAGCGAGCGGCACACCGAGGATGATGCAGACGATCGTGGCGACCAGGCCCGTGGTCACCGACAGGCTCAGCGCGTCCAGCGCCTCGGCCGAGGTGATGTCGGTCCACAGTGTCGACCACTGCACCTTGCCGACCAATGCGACCAGCGGCAGCACGAGGAACGCGAGGCCGATCAGCGCCGGAAGGGCGAGGACCGGCGGCGCGTATCCCCGTTTTCTCATGGCTGGTCGAATCCGAACGAGTCGAGGATCTTCTGGCCGTCGGCACCGGTGATGAAGTCGACGAACGCCTGCGCGGCCGCCTTGTTCGGGGCATCCTTGAGCACGACGATCGGGTAGGAGTTCACGACCTGGTCGGCCCCGTCGGGTACGAACGAGTCCACCTGGTCGGTGGTGGCCGCATCGGTCTTGTACACCATGCCCGCATCGGCTTCGTCATTGCTCACCTTGGTGAGCACCGCGGTCACGTTCTGCTCCTGACTGGCCGGCGTCACGGTGACGCCCTCGTTCTTCAGAAGCGTCTGGGATGCCGCACCACAGGGCACCTCGGGTGCGCACAGCACAACGGAGAGGTCTTTGTTCGCGAGGTCCT
The DNA here is from genome assembly GCF_004135285.1 of Microbacterium protaetiae. Lineage (NCBI taxonomy): Bacteria > Bacillati > Actinomycetota > Actinomycetes > Micrococcales > Microbacteriaceae > Microbacterium > Microbacterium protaetiae. The sequence goes on along the minus strand of NZ_CP035494.1, from coordinate 2,449,010 downwards.
GCAGCGTCGTGACGCCGCCCGGGTTGCCCTTCGGGACGACGACCACGAGCGTGTTGCGGGCAAAGATCACCGGATCGGATGCCAGACCGGGGTCGGTCACCTTGGCCATGTTCGCCTCGTCGGCAGAGGCGAACACGTCGACCTTCGCTCCGCCGTTGATCTGCGTGGCCAACGTGCTCGATCCGTCATAGTTCGCCGTGATCTTCACGTCGGGGTGGGCGGCGGTGAACTCGTCGATAGCGGTGTCGAAGGCCCCCTTCAACGAGGCGGCCGCCGAGACCGCCACGTCACCGCTGATGGTATCGGCGGTGCCGTCTGCGGCGGGAGTGTTCGCGGGGGTGCTGGAGCATCCCGCCAGCAGCAGGGCAAGGGATGCCGCGGCAGCGGCAAGTGCGGTCATACGGCGCATGGTGCGTCTCACTTTCGTGGTGTGCGGTCGTCAGCCGCGCGGGGTTTCGACGATGACGGTCGTGGCCTTCACGACCGCGACAGCGAGGGAACCGACCTCCAGACCGAGATCGCGGACGGCCTCGGCCGTCATCATCGACACGATCCGGTGCGGTCCCGACTGGATGTCGACCTGAGCGGCCACCCCGTCGGCGATGACGTTCGTGACCAGGCCGGTGAACCTGTTGCGCGCGCTGGAGAGCACATCGGTGGGATCTTCCGCCGCCTTGGCGAGTTCGACCGCGCGGCGGGCCAGTGCCTCGCCGGGGATCTCTGCCGGACTCGTGTCGGTGACCGGGAGGACCCCCTGCTCCACCCAGCGGCGCACGGTGTCATCGCTCACACCCAGCAACGTCGCGGCCTGGGCGATCTTGTAGCTTGCGGTCATGTTGCCAAGTTATCACCGCACAGGCGGTACACAGACCGTGATTATTCCGCCGCTGCGGAATTATGCCTGGTCCCGCGCGAGACGCCATTTCCCCGGTCGGGTGCGGCCCCGCACAGCCCGCCGCTGACTACGCTGGGATCATGCTGCCCCCGCTGGTCGAGCCGCTTGCCACCCTGAGCGACGCTGAGCAGATGCGCACCGCCCGCCACCAACGACTGGCCGGGCTCGGTTCCGATGGTCAACGACGGATCGCCGCCGCACGCGTGGCGGTGATCGGCGCGGGCGGGCTCGGTTCGCCGGTGATCCTGGCCCTGTCGGCGGCGGGTGTCGGCGAACTCGTGGTGTTCGACGACGACGACGTCGACGCCTCGAATCTGCAGCGTCAGGTCATCCATCGCCGCCAAGACGTCGGACGCCCCAAGACCGACAGCGCCGAGCGCGTGGCATCCGATCTCTCCGAAACGCGTGTGCGCCCGGTGCGCACCCGGCTCACGCACGAGAACGCAGCCGATCTGATGGCAGGCGTGGATCTCGTGCTCGATGGCACCGACTCGTTCGCCAGCCGCGAGATCGTCGCTGCGGCCTGCGAAAGGCTCGATCTGCCGCTGGTGTGGGGCACGGTGCAGGAGTTCGCCGGACTGGTCACGATCTTCTGGTCGGCGCCGCCGGCCCCCGCCGCGCCCGTGCGGCTGCGCGACCTGTATCCGTCGGGTAGTCAGGCGCCGGCGTGTTCGGTCGTCGGCGTCCTCGGTCCGCTGTGCATGCAGGTCGGGGCGCTGATGGCCGCCGAGGCGCTCAAGCTCATCACCGGCATCGGTCGCCCGCTGCTGGGCCGGGTGGCCATGATCGACGCCCTCGCCGGCACACAGCGCGAGGCGCCGCTGCGAACCACGCGTGCGACCGATCCCGCCCCCGCGACGGTGCCTGAGATCGCCGAGGTCGACGAGCCGGGTGAGGACACGGTGGTGATCGATGTGCGCGAAGACGCCGAAGTGGTGACCGGGATGCTGGCGCAGGCGCGACACGTTCCGCTGGCGGCCCTGCTCGCCGACGCCGAGACCATCGCCGGGCAACTGGGCGGCCGCCCCGCGGTGATGGTCTGCCAGGTCGGCATTCGTGCGCGTCGAGCGGCGCTCGCTTTGCAGGCCGCCGGAGCCCAGGTGTCGGTGCTGCGCGGAGGTATGGACGGGTGGAACTCCCGCCGGAAGGAGCAGGCATGATCACTGTCGAAGAGCACCGGCAACGCATTCTCGCCGCGGTGCGGCCGCTGGAGGCACTCACGGTTCCCGTGACCGCCGCACTCGGGCGCGTGCTGCGTGAGCCGGTGCGTGCGGCCGTCGACCTGCCGCTGTTCGACAATTCCGCGATGGACGGCTTCGCCGTGCACTATGCCGATGTCACCGCCGCGTCGGCCGACCACCCCGTGACCCTTGAGGTGGTCGCCGATCTACCCGCCGGCACATCGCTGAACCCGGCGCTGCAGACGGGGCAGGCGGCTCGAATCATGACCGGTGCGCCGATGCCGTCCTCCGCAGACGTGGTCGTGCCCTTCGAAGACACCGCCGGCGGCCTCGCCGATTCGCTCGGCCGCATCAGCGTCGTCGCCGCCCCGCCGGCACCGGGCACCCATATCCGCCCACGGGGCGAGGAGTACCACGTCGGCGACGAGATCCTCCGCGCCGGTCTGCGACTGGGCGCTCGTCAGCTCGCTGCGGTCTCGGCGGCCGGAGTGTGCGAGGTCGTCGTGGCGCGTGTGCCTCGTGTGGCCGTCATCTCCACCGGCGACGAGCTGCGACCGCCTGGCACCCCGCTCGAGCACGGGCAGATCCCCGAGTCGAACAGCACGCTGCTCGACGGTTTGTGCCGGGAGAACGGCGCCGAGGTGGTGATGCGTACGCAGGTCAGCGACGATGGCGAAGGCCTGCGTCTCGCGCTGGACGAGGCATCCGCCCTCGGCGCTGATCTCGTGATCACCACCGGCGGCGTCAGCGCCGGCGCCTACGAAGTGGTCAAGAATGTCGCGCCGATGCGCTTTGAGAAGGTCGCTATGCAGCCCGGCAAGCCGCAGGGGTTCGGCGACGGTGATCCGCTGCTGTTCGGGCTGCCGGGCAACCCGGTGAGCGTGGCCGTGTCATTCGAGGTGTTCGTCCGTCCCGCGCTGCTGGCGCTGCAGACAGCCGCGCTGCTGGATCGACCGGTCCTGCCGATGCGCGCGCTCGAGCCCTGGCGCACCCCCGCGGGGCGCCGCCAGTATCGCCCGGTGAACATCGAGCCGGCGGGCGTGCGCCCGTCATCGTCGGGAGGCTCGCATCTGGCGGCGAGCCTGGGTCGCGCCGACGCGTATGCCGTCATCCCTGCCGACGTCGACGCCGTCGCCGCCGGTGACATCGTGGATGTCATGCTGATCTCATGACTTTCACGCACCTGGATGCCGCGGGCCACGCCCGCATGGTCGACGTCACCGAGAAGCAGCCGACGGTGCGCTCAGCCACCGCGCGCGGCTTCGTGCGCTGCGCGGAGCCCGTGGTCGCGGCCCTCCGCGACGGCTCGGTTCCCAAGGGCGACGTGCTCGCGGTCGCCCGCGTGGCCGGCATCGCCGGCGCCAAGCGCACGCCCGAACTGCTCCCCCTCGCCCACGTGATCGGCGTGCACGGCGCCGTCGTCGATCTGCAGGTCGTGGATGCAGGGGTCGAGATCGAGGCCACCGTGCGCACCGCCGATCGCACCGGCGTGGAGATGGAGGCGCTCACCGCCGTTTCGGTGGCCGCCCTCGCCGTGGTCGACATGGTCAAGGGCATGGACAAGTCCACCTCGATCGCCGACGTACGCCTGATCGCCAAGACGGGCGGCAAGTCGGGCGAGTGGGTGCGGCCCGCCCAGGCGACGCAGCCATGACCTCCCACCACCCCGGCACCTTCGGCGCGATTCTGCTCGCCGGCGGTCGCGCCTCTCGGATGGGCGGCATCGACAAGCCGCGGCTGGTCGTCAACGGCATGAGCATGCTCGATCGGGCCGTCACCATCATGCGGGAGGTCGGCGCTGATCCGATCGTCGCGGTGGGACCGCCGCCCGAGGCGGGCGCGCCGGCCGCCGACGCCGCCGCTGCCCCTGGCGATACTGGTGCCCCCGCCGCCACCGCTGGCGCCCCCGCCGACGCTGCTGTCGCCGACGTCGCCGCCGCTGGTGGCGCCCCCGGCCACACCGCATCGGCAGCTCTCGCACGTGAAGACGCGGCATCCGTTCCCGTCCGCTGGGTCCGCGAGGATCCGCCCTTCACCGGCCCTGCGGCCGCCGTGGTCGCGGCGCTCGCCGCCACAGCGGCGGACTCCGATCCCGACTGGACGTTCGTCTTGGCATGCGATCTTCCCCGCGTCGATGCGGCTGTGCGCCAGCTCGCGCACGACATTCTGCTCCTGCCCTCCGACACCGAGGGCGCTTGCCTGTCCGATCCCTCGAGCCGGCCGCAATGGCTGACCGCGGTCTATCGCACACCCGTGCTGCGGCGCGCCGCGGCATCCCTCCCCGACGCGGGGCGTGACAAGTCGATGCGTGCGCTGTTCGCCGACGTGGCGATCGCTTCCCTCCCCGACCGCGCCGACAGCGCCGGCGACATCGACACGTGGGAGGATTTCAGAAGGTTCACAAAGGAGAACGCATGAGCCAGCACCTGCCCCCCGAAGCCCTGGATGAGTGGGCCGACGCTCTGCGCGAGCGCTTCGGCCTCAGCGAGGACGACGTGCCGATCGCTCTCATCCTCAACCTCGCCAAAGATGTCGCCGACGGCGTGGCACGACCCGCTGCCCCGTTCAGCGCCTTCGTCGCGGGTCTTGTCGCCGGGCGCGCCGGCGGCAGCGCCGACGACATCCGCGACGCCACGAGTGCGGTCTCGGAACTCGCATCGACGTGGAAGACACCATGACTCAGGTCAGATTCTTCGCGGCGGCCGAAGAGGCCGCAGGCGCCGCCGAGCGCTTCATCGAGGCGTCGCACCTGGGCGCGCTGCGCGCCACGCTGTCGGCCCAGTTTCCCGCTCTGGCGGCGATCCTGCCGAAGTGCTCGGTGCTGGTCGACGGAGCCCGGGTCGATGACTCCGAGCCGCTGCCGGCCGGCGCTGTCGTCGACGTACTGCCCCCGTTCGCCGGCGGCTGACCCGCTTCCCGCCACCTTTGGCCGGTGTCGGCTTCAACTGGACGCGGCTTCACCCGACGACCGCTTCATATGAATCCGTGAACTACTCCAGCGATGCGGGGCCCGCCACGGTTCACATGCACAGCACGTTCACCCTTGCGCATCTCACTGGACGCTCGTCGTCCGAGGCGAGGTGCTCGTGCAGCTCGCGCCAGTCGCAGCTGAAACTTCCGGTCCCACCCGATCGGGGTCGCCATTCTGGCCGGCTCGTTTCTCCGAGAGTGCCGTAGCAGGTAACCCTGGTGGGCGTCTGCCGACCGATGACCCGCAGGCACGTCCCGATGGCGTCGATGAGCGTCATTGCAAGTTATCAAGCGATCAGCAGCTCGACCCTCACCCTGGAGCAGTACGCGGACAGCCACGGGAACCCGGCCGTCCCGCTGGCGAATGGGCCGATGCCCGCGCCGGTGACCGCGAGGTCCTCGGCGCTGATGCGATCGCCGAACAGCACGTACGCTTCCGCGGTGTTGTCGCGCGCGCTCATCCAGGCAAGTCCATCGAAGCCAGCCTCGTGTGCCGCTCGTGCCCACAGCACGGTCCGGTCGTAGACATCTCCGCTGGTCGCGGTCAGCTGCTGGGGCGTGATGCCCAATCGACGCAGCCCGTCGCCCATCAGCTTCGCCAGGCGTACCGGGCGCTGCAGCTCAAGCGTGGTCTCCACCAAGGCTGCATAACTGGCGTAGGGAAGGATCCCCCCGCTGAGAGGCACGCCGTGAAGTATCGACTCGCTGACGGCCACCTCGGGCGTTGCAGCAGCGTAGAGCGTAGGCACGGGTCCCGTAGCAGTGGTGAAGGGCGCGAAACGGGTCGGCGCGCCGATCCCGGGGTTGAACATGTTCCCGGCGCGCCTCTGGTTGTGGACGCGATGCAGGATGCTGCCGCCGGGCAGCACATGGGTGAGTGCGTCGAACGGTGTAGGAGGACCGGGGATCTCTGCGCCGGTCACCACACGATTCCCCAGGACCTGCTGGCGACCGAGAGCAGCCGCTCAGTGTCGCCGACGTGGTCCACGGGCCGGTCGCCGTCGAAGTATGTCGTCGGCGCCATCATCCACATGACGACGTCGGCAGCCGATCGTTTCTGCTCGTCGGCAAGCTCGAGCAGCCGGGTGACCCACGGGCGCACTGCGCCCGCGTTGTGGTCGAACTGGAAGCCAGGGTAGACGTAGGCGTTCTTACGCTGGGCGCCGAGCAGCTCGCCGCGTTTGCGGAGGTCAGCTGCGTAGGTTCGGTTGGCGCCTCTTGCGCCCAGCAATCCACCAACCTCAGACGAGGAGAGCAGCCCGAACTCGGTGTCGATTTGGCGCCACACATTCTCGGTGGCCTGGACCGCGCGGGCCGTTGCAGGGTCGACCGCTGTTGCAAGCGAACCCATGGCCGACGCGAGCACGTCAGTCGCTCGACGGTGTACGAGAGTGTCGCGAACGGCGACGAAGAACTCTGCAGGCACGTCCGTGCCCGGTGAAGACATCACGCGCTCGATTGTCGCCAGGTCCGCCGCCGCGAGTACATCGAGGGCGTGGCGCACCTCATCTTCAGGACGCGATGCGAGTTGAGGCATCTCACGCTCCTTCCGATTTCATCTTGTGTAAGTAACGTTAGCATCAGAACGGCGTCGGCCCGGTAGGCGGAGTCGAACTTCTTCGGCGAAGTCGACGGGAAGAAACGACGAGGAGAGGTGACCGAGCAAGGGGACGGCGCGTCAGCCGCCCAGGCCCTTCCAGTTCGTGGTGCCGTCGGCCTCGATCTGACGCTTCCAGATCGGCAGGCTGTGCTTGATCGACTCGATCAGCGCTCGGCTCACCTCATACGCCTCACCGCGATGCTCGGCGGCCACGACGACCACCACTGCGATGTCGCCGACCTCGAGCCGGCCGATCCGGTGGCTGGCCGCCACCAACGCGGGATGCCCCCCCGACAGCGGCCGCCGCAAGCTCGGCGAGGGTCTTCTCGGCGTCGGGATGCGAGGAATACTCCAGGGCGACCACGCCGGATGCGGCATCCGGGTCATGATCGCGCACCCGTCCCACGAACGTGATCTCCGCTCCCATGCGCGGGTCGTCGACCGCCGCGATGTGCGCGGCCACATCCAGCGGCGCGCTGCTGATCTGCGCGAGGCGAACGGTCACCGGTGCCGATCCACGCCGTGCTCGTGTGCGCCGTGCTCGTCGGTGCGGTGGTCATCCCCGTGCAGCTGACCAAGCACATGGGCGGCCACCCCGATGATCACCGGCATGCCCGCCTCCACCGCCGCCGGCGATCCCGGCAGATTGACCACGAAGGCCCCCTCGGCGATGCCGGCGATGCCGCGCGAGAGCATGCCCGCCGGCTTTTCGGCGGTGGCCCGCCGTCGCAGCTCTTCGGCGATGCCGGGAATACGGTGGGTGACGAGACGGTCGGTGCCCTCGGGCGTCTCGTCGCGCGGGCCGACGCCTGTGCCGCCGGTGGTGACGATGACCCGGATGCCGTCGGTCAGGGCCGCGCGAAGCGCCGCCTCGACCTCGTCGGCGCCGTCGGGGATGACGACCGGTTCATCGCAGACGAACCCCGCTTCGCGCAGCGCAGCTGCGGCGATCGGTCCGCTGAGGTCTTCTCTTTCGCCCCGCGAAGAGCGGTCCGACACGGTGATCACGGCTGCGGCGTATGGCATGTCACCAGCCTATGCCGCGCGCGTGCGCACGCGGCGGATCACCGCCGTCCGGTGCCGAAGATGCCGCGGATGATGCCGCCCACGACACTCTGCGTGGTCTTCGAACCGAGGATCTCTTCCAACGGTGAAGACCGCTTCGCGCGTGACGTGCGCGTGGTGCCCGCGGTCTTGCGCATCAGACGCTCGTACTCGGCCTGCGCCTTCTTCTGCGCGGCGGCTTCGGCCTTGTCCATGGCCGCCTTCTGCTTCGCGTACTCCGCATCGGCCTTGGCCTTCTCGGCGGCCGCAAGCTCGGCCGCGTGCGCCTGCTCGGCGGCGTTCATCTTCGCGGTGAGGATCTCACGCGCCGACTCCCGGTCGATGGCGGCGCCGTACTTCGCCAGCAGCGGCGAAGCGTTCACCGCCGCGACGATCTGCGGGTCGGGCGTCGGCTCCATGAGTCCCTGCGGCGCCCGCATGCGCGTCCATGCCACCGGCGTGGGCGCACCCTTCTCGCTCATCACCGTGACGATGGCCTCACCTGTGCCCAGTTCCTGCAGCACCCGCTCCAGGTCGTACCCCGACCTCGGGTACGTGCCGACGGTCGCCTTGAGTGCCTTCGCGTCGTCGGGAGTGAACGCGCGCAGCGCGTGCTGCACGCGCGAGCCCAACTGCCCCAGCACATCGGAGGGGACATCTTTCGGCGTCTGCGTCACGAAGAACACGCCCACACCCTTCGACCGGATCAGTCGCACCGTCTGCGTGATCGAGGCGAGGAAGTCCTTCGAGGCGTCGGCGAAGAGCAGATGCGCCTCGTCGAAGAAGAACACCAGCTTCGGTTTGTCGGCATCGCCGACCTCGGGGAGGATCTCGAAGAGCTCCGCCAGCAGGTACATCAAGAAGGTTGAGAACAACTCGGGCTTGTCGATGACTCCGGGCACCTCGAGCAGGCTGATGATCCCCCGCCCGTCGGGCGCGGTGCGCAAGAAGTCGGCGACATCGAACTCAGGCTCGCCGAAGAACACATCGGCGCCGGCATCGGCGAACGTGATCAGCTCGCGCAGGATCACACCGGCCGTCGCCGCCGACAGCCCTCCGATGCCTTTGAGCTCGGCCTTGCCCTCGTCGCCGGTGAGATAGGTCAGCACCGCGCGCAGGTCGGAGAGGTCCACCAGCGCGAGCCCGGCTTCGTCGGCGTAGTGGAACACGAGGCCCAGACTCGACTCCTGCGTCTGGTTAAGTCCCAGCACCTTGCTGAGCAGAAGCGGACCGAACCCGGTGACGGTCGCGCGCACCGGCACGCCCTTGCCGATACCACCCAGGGCGAAGTACTCGGTCGGCGAGGCCGCCGGCGTCCAGTCCTGGCCGATACCACGGGTGCGTTCGAGCAGCGTGTCGCTCGACGGCCCGGGAGTGGCAATTCCCGACAGATCGCCTTTGATGTCGGCAGCGAACACCGGCACGCCGTTGGCGGCCAGCTGTTCGGCCAGACCCTGCAGCGTGCGGGTCTTGCCCGTGCCGGTCGCACCGGCGACCAGTCCGTGACGGTTGAGCATCGCCAGGGGAATGCGAATCTGCGCGGCCGGAACCGGGTCGGTGTTCACCAGCGCCCCGAGATCGAGAGTGGCCGCGTTGAACGTGTAGCCGTCGACGATCGCCTGCACCTCGTCGGCGTCGAGGGGCCCTCCCGCGGCAGCGGGAGCAGGGGATGCCGGTGGTGCGGCCGCGGGTGGCTGGGGTGCGGGAATTGCGGATGCCGCGGCTTGGGCGGGCTCGGCCGCCGGAGACGGCGCGGCCTCGGCCGCGGGCTGGGCGGGCTCGGCCGCCGGAGACGATGCGGCCGCGGGCGCGGGCGGTGCGGCCTGCGCCCGCGGCGCGGCCGCGGCATCCCCCGCCGCAGCCTTGGCCTTCGCCGCCTCTGCTTCGGCGGCGGCCAGCGCTGCCTTGGCCTGTGCGGCCTTGAGTGCCGCCTCGGCCGCCTCTGCCTCGGCGCGCAGCCGAGCCAGCTCTGCCTCGGCGGCGGTGACGTCGGAATCTGCCGGCTCGGTCATGCGCTCAGCCTAGCCACGCCGCCGTCTTCGGCGATACGGCATGATGGCGGCATGCCTTCGATCCGCCAGGCGGTGCGCCGCACTCTGGCCCCGCTCACCCAGACGGCGCTGTTCCGACGCGTCGGGCGCCACCTGATGCCGGTGCTGGAAGCGGCGTTCCGTGTGGTCAGCAGGGGCAAGATGCCGATCAGCGGCATCCTCGTCCCCTCCCTCACGCTGCACACGATCGGCGCGCGCAGCGGCGAGCCACGCGCCGTCGAGCTCATGTACACCCCCGACGGCGGGGGAAGCGCGATCGTTGCCGGCACGAACTTCGCCGGGGCGCGGCATCCCGCCTGGACAGCCAATCTGATCGCACACCCCGACGCCGAGATCGTCGTGCGCGGGCGTCGCCTTGCCGTGCATGCCGAACGCATCGCCGACAGCGCCGCGCGGGATGCCGCGTGGGTGCGCATCGAGGCGCAGTGGCCGAACTACCGGTCGTACGAACGCGACTCCGGCCGCACCGTGCGCCTGTTCCGACTGCGCCCGGTGCGCGAACTGGGTCGCGTCTGATCAGCCCTTCGTCGCGCCGGCCAAAAGCCCCCGCACGAAGAACCGCTGCAGCGCGAAGAAGACGATCAGCGGCACGATGATCGAGATGAAGGTGCCGGCCGATTGCAGGTACCAGCGATCACCCCAGGTGCCCGACAGCGAGTTCAATGTCTGCGTCAGCGGCAACGACGAGCTGGGCGCGAAGATCGTCGCCACCAGCAGGTCGTTCCACACCCACAGGAACTGGAAGATCGCGAACGAGGCGATGGCCGGCATGGCCAGCGGAATGATCATGCGGAAGAAGATCTGCCCGTGTCCGGCGCCGTCCACGCGCGCAGCCTCGATGAGTTCGCCGGGGATCTCGGAGATGAAGTTGTGCAGCAGGAAGATCGCCAGCGGCATCGCGAAGATGGCGTGTGCGATCCACACGGTCGCGAAGCTGTGGTCGACATCGCGCAGCGTGAAGCCGGGGAAGATCCCCACACCGCCGATGGACAGGCCCCGTGAGAACAGGCTCAGCAACGGCACCAGCGCCATCTGGATGGGCACTATCTGCAGCGCGAACACCGCCACGAACAGCGGCCCTCGGCCCTTGAACGGAATCCACGCGAACGCGTAGGCGGCCAGAGCCGCCAGCGCGATCGGGATCACTGTGGCGGGGATGGCAATGCCCAGGGAGTTGATGAACGACTGCCCCAGGGTCAGTGCCGTACCGCCCGCGGTCAACGCGTCGAAGTAGTTCTGCAGCGTGAAGTTCGGGTTGACGAAGAACGTCCACCATCCACTGGTGTTCGAATCGGCACCGGGACGGAATGAGGTGACGAAGAGGCCGAACGTCGGAATCGTCCACACGATCGCGATGATCGCGGCCGCCAGCGTGGCACCGCGCGAGGTGAGCTTGTTGCGCGCGTCGCGCTCGGCCTTGCGATTGCTGCGCCCGACGGTGCGGGCAGCCGCCGTGTCGGGATGCGTGTCGAGGTCGATCGTGGCCATCAGCGGATCTCCTTCTGCTTGCGCATCTGGATGACGTTGTAGACGATCAGCGGCAGCACGAACAGGAACAGCACGACCGCCAGCGCCGACGAGTGTCCGTAGCTCTGGAAACGCTGCTGCTGGTTGACCATCTCGAAACCCAGCACCGAACTGTTCGACCGACCACCGGTCATGACCGCGACGATGTCGTACACCTTCAGCGCGGCGATGGTGATAGTGGTCAGCACCACGATCAGCGAGCCGCGGATGCCGGGGATCGTGACGTTGAAGAACCGCTGCAGGGCGCTCGCCCCGTCGAGCTGTGCTGCCTCGTGCTGGTCGGCGGGAACAGCCTTGATCGAGGCCGAGAGGATGACCATCGCGAACCCGGTCTGGCTCCAGATGAACACCGCCAGCAGGCAGAAGGTGTTGATCAGCGGCTGTGCGTCGAGCCAGCCCACCGGCTGGCCACCGAACCAGGTGATGATCGCGTTGAGCAGACCGACCTGTTGACCTTGGCGGTAGTCGTAGACGAACTTCCAGATGATGCCGGCGCCCACGAACGATATCGCCACGGGCATGAACACCCAGAGCTTGAGGAACTTCTCGCCCCGCGCCCGATCGACGAACGCGGCATAGACCAGGCCGATCGCCGTGGCGATGGTCGGCGCCAGCAACGCCCAGATCAGAGTGTTGATCACCGACCAGAAGCCGTAGGGGTTCGTGAAGGTCCACACATAGTTGTCGAACCAGACGAACTGCTTACCCGACTTGTCCAGGAACGACTGGATGAACGTCGAGATCGCCGGGTAGACCAGACCCGTGAGAAGCAGGATCGCGGCCGGCGCCATGAAGGTGATGAGCTGGAACACATAACCCGCGCCTTCGCGGGCACGGTAGTCGGCGAAGAAGAGGATGGCGCCGGCCAGCAGCGCGATCGCCACGACATAGACGACCGAGTTCTGGTACGGCCGCAGCACCATGAAGGCGAGCACGGGAATCAGGAAGCAGGCCGCCACCCGCATCCAGAAATAGCCGCGGCCGGGGCGCGGGGCGTATTCGATGAGCAACAGGATGACGCCCACCACCATTGCGAACAGCACCACGATGATCGGGATCTGCAGCAGCGGGTGCAGCGCGCCGATCCACACGAAGAAGCTGTTCAGCGAGAAGCCGAGGGTGGTGGGGACGGCATCCTCGTCAGGTCCCCCCACGATCAAGAAGACGAAGGCAGCCACGATGAGAATCGCGGCGACGAGGATGATGATGCCGGTGACCGTCCGCGAAAGCCGCGGTCCTCGACGGGTGGAAGTGTCCTGCTCGATCGCGGTCGCCATGTTCCTGCCTTTCTGGGCGCGCCCTCAAGCCTCGGGAGGAGTGTACGACAGGGTGGATGTCCGGGTCAGGACATCCACCCTGTCGTACTGACAATCGGCTAGTTCTCGTAACCCGCCTGGATGGCCTTGAGCGTGTCGGCCGTCGACATACCGTCGATCCAGCTCGTCATACCCTTCCAGAACGAACCCGAACCGACCGTGGCCGGCATCAGGTCAGACGCATCGAAACGCATGACGGTGTCGGGGTTCTGCAGCAGCTGCATCGCCTCGGTCAGGAACTCGCTGGAAGCCAGGGTCGCGTCGGCGCCCTTGTTCGCCGAGATCACACCGCCGAGCTTGACGCGTGCATTCGCGAAGTCGGGGGTGGTCATGAACTCCTGGACCTTCTTGGCGGCAGCGCTGTCAGAGAAGCGCGCGACGAACTCGCCACCGCCCTCGACCGAGCTGGCGTCTTCCTTCAGACCCGGCAGCACGAATGCGTACACGTCACCGTCGGGCGCGATCGTCGGGGCCTCGCCGTCCTTGTTCTTCACGTCGAGGAAGTTCGACGAGAGGAACGAGGCCTGGTGGGTCAGTGCGCAGGTACCGTCGGCGACCTTGGCCGCAACATCGGCGAAGGCAGTGGAGTTGATGCTCTTGACATCGCCGAACCCGGCGTTGACGTAGTCGGGGTTGAGCAGGATCTCACCCACGGCGTCGAATGCCTGCTTGATCTGCGGGTCGGTGAACTTCACCGAGCCGTCGACCCACTGGTCGTAGACATCGGGGCCCGACTGGCGCAGCACGAGGTCTTCGATCCAGTCGGTGCCCGGCCAGCCGGATGCATCACCCGACGAGAACCCGGCGCACCATGGCGCCTTGCCGGTCTTCTCCTGGATCGTCTTGGTCAGAGCGAGCAGGTCATCCCACGTCTTGGGAACCTCCACGCCCCAGTCCTTGAACTCCGACGGCGAATACCAGACGTAGCCCTTGACGTTGGCGAGCATCGGCGCGGCGTAGAAAGTGCCGTCGGCGGTGCCGTAGCCCTTCCAGTCCGGGCCCCAGTACTGGTCGACGTTCGCGCTCACGGTGTCGTCGGCCTTCTGCACCTCGCCCGTGGCGATCAGCGACTGCAGCAGACCGGGCTGCGGAACGATGGCGATATCCGGCGCAGAGCCACCCTTCACCTTGGTGACGATGTTGCCTTCGAAGCTCTTGTCACCCGTGTACTCGACCTTGATGCCGGTGTCTTTGGTGAACTGCTCGAACGACTTGTTCAGCAGATCGGCTTCGGAACCGGTGATGCCGCCCGAGAGCCGGACGGTCTGACCCTTCAGATCGTCTCCGTTGCCGCCGCCGCCCGTACCGGTCTCAGCACAGCCGGTCAGCACGACTCCCACCACGCCCGCGAGTGCGAGCGGGATGATCACCGAGCGTCGAATGGACTTGCCCATGTGGTCCTCCTCGTTAAGGGTGCAAAGCACGTGCGCACGATCCCCGTCGGCGCAAGCGCTTACATCGAACGTACCGGCGCGCCATACGCATATCAACCGCAGCGGCATAACGTGTTGGTAACTCATGGGAGCGATCCCATGAGTTGATCAGAGCTCTCTAGGATGCGGCATCCCACACATGCACGAATGCCCCGGTCGTGATGACCGGGGCATTCGTGAAGCAGCGGAGACTACTTGAGGGTGACGGTGGCGCCGGCTTCCTCAAGGGCAGCCTTGGCCTTCTCGGCCGCGTCCTTGGCCGCGCCCTCCAAGACCGGCTTGGGGGCGCCGTCGACGACAGCCTTCGCGTCGCCGAGGCCGAGCGAGGTGAGCTCGCGGACGACCTTGATGACCTGGATCTTCTTGTCGCCGACCGACTCGAGGATGACGTCGAAGGAGTCCTTCTCCTCAACCTCTTCGGCGGGGGCAGCCGGGGCGCCGGCAGCGGCCACGGCGACCGGAGCGGCGGCGGTGACCTCGAAGGTCTCCTCGAACTTCTTGACGAACTCGCTGAGCTCGATGAGCGAAAGCTCCTTGAAGGCGTCGAGCAGCTCGTCAGTGCTGAGCTTTGCCATGATGTTTCTCCTTGATCGGGGTTTGTTCTAGCCGTGCCCTGTTCAGGCAGCGGACTCCTGCTTCTCACGCAGCGCGTCGACCGTGCGAACGGCCTTCGACAGCGGCGCATTGAAGAGATATGCCGCCTGGAACAGCGAGGCTTTGAAGGCGCCGGCGAGCTTCGCCAGCAGGACTTCACGGCTCTCGAGGTCGGCGAGCTGGTTGACCTCGGCCGGGCTCAGGGGTGCTCCATCGAAGAAGCCGCCCTTGATGACCAGCAGAGGGTGTGCCTTGGCGAAGTCGCGCAGGCCCTTCGCGACGGTGACCGGGTCACCGTGCACGAATGCGATGGCCGACGGACCCTTCAGTTCGTCGTCCAGCGACTCGATCCCCGCCTTGTTGGCAGCGATCTTGGTCAGCGTGTTCTTCACCACGGCGTATTCCGCGTCCTGACGAATGCTGTTGCGAAGCTCCTTGAGCTCGGCAACCGTCAGGCCGCGGTACTCGGTGAGCAGAACGGCAGTCGAGTCCTCGAAGTTCTTCGTGAGCTCGGCGACCGCCTGGTCCTTCTGCGCCATGGCCACTCCTTGTCTGTACTGTGCGTCCCGCGATGGCGGGGCGCCTGCTTCAGACCTTCGAGCCCAACAAAAAAGCTCCGGCGCAAGGCGCACGGAGCGAGAGAATCGATCGTGTCACCTGCGCGGGCCCCTGCTGTGCAGTGCTTCGATCCGTTCGCTTGCGCGGACGGATGACCGGCGGTCTTCGGCACCGATAAGTCTACGGGATGCCGCTGGTGCGACAAAATCGCGGACGGGTGGGCTGCGGCGATTCCTCCACAGAAGCACGCATTCGCCCTCTGTCCACAGATGTGGGCAGGATGCCGCGTCCTCCGCCGCTGCGAGTCCGAGGCATGCCTTACCGTCGCCGACATGCCACACCTCACCGACGTCGCACCTCGCTCGGCAGAACGCGCCTACCTTGTGCCGTGGCTCGTCGATCGTGAGCAGCTGCCCTGGTGCACGCTGCGCAACGTCGGCACCGAACGGGTGACCGATATCTCGACGCAATTCTTCGGCGAGGGTTGGGCAGAGCCGGCGGTACCCCGCGCCAGCCTTGCTCCCGGCGAAGGGCTGCGGTTCGTCTTCTTCGGCGAGCGGGCCCTGGAGTCCGGCCAGGTCACCGTGCATTGGCGTCGCCCCGACGGGCGGGAGTATGCCTGGACGTTCGTGTGCTGAGCCAAGCGGTGCGGTTGAGCGGACCGGTCACTGAGCGGGCCTGACCCGTCTCGGTCGTTGAGCGCGGACCCGACCGGTCCCAGTCACTGAGCGCGGGCGCACCCCGTCTCGGTCGTTGAGCGAGGGAGCGAAGCGACCGAGTCGAAACGCGCGTCTTGCCCGACGTGCCCATCACAGCCCTCCCTCTGGTGAGGGCGAGTGCCGTCGTTTCCTCCCCAGGCGAGGGGCGTGGATGGTTATCCACAGAAACTAGCGCTGACCTGGGGAATGTGGAGGGTCAATGTCGGTGGTGGCGACCATGATGGGGGTATGACCACGGCACCGGATGACCTGTTGGAGACGCTGACCCGTCTCGACCAGCAGCTCAGCGATGCCGTGCACGACACGCTCGACGACGATCGTGTGCGAGCTCTGGGTGACGACGAGCTGCTCGCTCTGACGCGGGTGGTCGAGTCGTTGGGCCGCCGGATCGACGCGTTGCGGATCGCTGCTGCCGGGCAGGTCGATAACCGGTCGCGCAGCGAACTGGGCGAAGACCGCCTCTGTGCACGCAACGGGTGCATCAACGCGGTCGACCTGCTGTGCCGGGTCACCGGGGTCTCTGCGGTCACCGCCCGCGCCCGGGCACGCTACGCCCGCGCGACAGGTGGCCGGGCCACCCTGACCGGGCAGAGCCTGCCCGCCCCGTTCCCCGCCGTGGCAGCAGCCCTGACCTCAGGTGTCATCGGGGTCGACAGCATCGCGGCGATCATCTCCGTGCTCGGCCCGATCACCGACCGGTGCCACCCCGCCCAGCTGGCCGCCGCCGAAACCGAACTTGTCGCCGCCGCGACCGGCACCGGCCCCGACGGGGCGCCACCGTGCACCGCCGATGACACCCGCCTGCAAGCCAAGGTATGGGAGCTGATCCTGGACCCCGACGGCACCCTCCCCAAAGACCAACACGCCGCCCGCAACCGGGGCCTGCACTTCGGACACGAAAACGGCGGGCTCGTCCCCGTCAACGGCAACATCCTCACCGAGGTATACGAACAGTTCCGGCTGCTCTACGACGCACACACCAACCCCCGCGTGCAAGACCGCACTCGAGGCGAGGCGGTCGCGTTCCGTGAGAACGTCGACAGTGCGGATGCTGGGGAGGATGTTCCGCCGGATCCGCGCACGCGGGCGCAGAAGATGCACGACGTGTTCGCCACCATCCTGCACGTGGCCGCCCGCTCCACCGAAACCCCCACCATCGGCGGCGCCCCACCGGCCGTCATCGTCACCATCAACGCCGACGACCTGAACCGCGACAACGGGGTCGCATTCCTCAACGGAACAAACTGCACCGTCCCCGCCTTCGTCGCCCGGCACACCGCCTGCAACGCCGGCACCCAACACATGATCGTCGCCGACAACGGCCGCATCATCCAGCTCGGCACCCCCAACCGCACCTTCACCACCCAGCAACGCCGGGCGATCATCGCCCGCGACGGGGAATGCGCCATCCCCGGATGCCACATGCCCGCCACCTGGTGCGAAATCCACCACGTCACACCCCACGCCAAAGGCGGACCCACCCACACCGACAACGGCGTCCCCCTGTGCTGGTGGCACCACCGCACCATCGACACCAGCGGATGGGAAATCCGCATCATCAACGGCATCCCCGAAATCCGCGCACCCCGCAACCTCGACCCCACCCGCACATGGCACCCCACCACCGGATCACTCCACCGCGCACAAAACCGGCTCAGACAACGACTGGCAAAACAACGCGAACCAGCCACACCGCGAACCGGGTAACCCCTGCCGGCCGCACCACACCTGGCGCACGAACCGCACCGCGAACCAGATAACCCCCGTCAGCAGCACCGCGAACCAGGTGACCCTGCCAGCCGCACCGCGAACCAGGTGACCCTGCCAGCCGCACCGCGAACCAGGTGACCCTGCCAGCCGCACCGCGAACCAGGTGACCCCTGCCAGCCGCGCAGCGAACCGGGTGACCCGTGTCAGCCGCGCAGCACCTGGTGCACGAACTGCACCGCGACCGACCCCTCGCCAACCGCGGACGCCACACGCTTGACCGACTGCGCGCGCACATCACCGACCGCGAAAACATCCGGCACGATGACGCCCAGCCGGGCACGACGACGCCCAGCTGGCACGACGACGCCCAGCTGGCACGACGACGCCCAGCCGGCAAGGCGACGCCCAGCCCGGCACGCACTACGGCGTCACGGGGACGACGACGCGCATCGGCCGGGTCGCGGTCGTGGCTCAGCGACCGGCAGCGTCTTCCATCTCAATGCCGAGATCGCCGGCCGCCTGCGAGATGGCGGCGGCCAGCGCGGCATCCTTCCCCGTCACTCCGCCCGCATCGTGCGAGGTCAACGTCACACGCACGCTCGGGTAGGTGACCTCGACATCGGGGTGGTGATTGGCTGCCTCGGCGAGGTCCGCGATCGCCGTGAACAGACGCGCGCCGGTCGCGAAGTCGCCCGTGCGAAACTGCGCACGCACGGCGTCGGCGGCGAAGCGCCAGCCCTCGACACCGGCAAACGCTTGGAATTGCTCCTGAGTGATGGTGTCCATGCTCTCGACCCTGGCACCGCAGCGCTGGAGCGCAAGCCCCTTGCGCTCCAGCGCCAGGCACCCAGAGCAGAATGTCGATGCACGAGACGGCGGGGCGAGCGCGCGGGAGCTTCGCCCTCGGATGCGGAGCGTCGTGCGGCAACCGTCTGCCCCCGGGGCTACCCTCGAGTGGTGACCCCTGAACTGGCCGAGCGCATCGTCGCGGACTCGCGCGATCGGGTCGCCTGGTTGCGAGCGCGCTCACGAGGGATCACAGCGACGGATGTCGCGCACCTCACCAGCGAGCGCGCGATTGCCCGCGCGGCACAGACGAAGCTGCGCGGAAGCGGCTTCACCGGCAACGCGTACACCGACCACGGACGTCGCCGCGAACCCGAGATCGCTGCATGGGTGGCTGCAACCCACGGCATCCAGCCTTCCTCGGCGCTCTTCCGCGCGGTCGTGGAGCCGCGACACCTGGCCACCCCTGACGGGATCACCCAGGACGGTGCTGGGCACATCACCCTCGCCGAGATCAAGACCACGAACAAGGCGTGGCGCAGCATCCCGCGCTCCTATCTTCGTCAGGTGTGGTGGCAGCAGCATGTGCTCGGTGCGGAGCGCACCCTCGTGATCTGGGAGCAGCACGTCGACTTCGTGCCGGTCGACGACGAGCCGAAATGCGCCTGGGTCGACCGCGACGAGATCGAGATCGGCAAGCTGGTGCGACTGGCGACGGCTTTGATCGACGAGCTGCACCGGGTGACGCATCCCTCCCCCGCCCGCGAGGTACATCGAGCGCTGGCTCTCGCGGACTGAAGCGGCGTCTCGACTCGCTTCGCTCGCTCAACGAACGGCGACTTCGTTCCCCCAGCCGCCAGGCACCGTTAGTTGACGAACGTCAACGATCGGATATATAGTTGACGAATCTCAACTGTTGACGATCGTCAACCATCTGCGCCATCGTCGTCGCGCAACAAAATCCCATTGTGAAATCCGCTCTGTTCTCTGAAGGATCTGCATGTCCGAAATTCCCTCTGTGGCCGGCGCCAAGCCGGCCATGACCCACCGCCAGGTGCTCGAGGCCCTCTCCGGCCTCATCCTCGGCATGTTCGTGTCGATGCTCGCGTCGACCGTCGTGTCCAGCTCCCTTCCGGTCATCGTCCACGATTTGAAGGGCGACCAGGCCGCCTTCACCTGGGTCGTCACCTCGACCCTGTTGGCGACGGCGATCGCCACCCCCATCTGGGGCAAGCTCGCCGACCTCTTCAATCGCAAGGTGCTCTTCCAGCTCGCGATCGTCATCTTCGTCCTGGCCACCGCCGGAGCGGGCTTCTCGCAGAACCCCGAGATGCTCATCACCTTCCGTGCGGTGCAGGGCCTCGGCGCCGGTGGTCTGGCCGCTCTCAGCCAGGTCATCATGGCCGACATCCTCAGCCCGCGTGAACGTGGCAAGTACATGGGCCTGTTCGGCGCGGTCATGGCCGTCTCCACCGTCGGTGGCCCGCTGCTCGGCGGCGTTCTCACCGACACCCTCAGCTGGCGCTGGAACTTCTACGTGGCCCTTCCTGTGGCCATCATCGCGCTGATCATCGTGCAGAAGACCCTGCACCTGACGCCGCAGAAGCAGCGCAAGGTGACGATCGACTACGTCGGCATCGTCCTGCTGGCCGCTGCCTCAGCACTGCTGATGATCTGGGTGAGCAACGCCGGCACCGACACGACCGGCGACTGGTGGCACTCCAACGACTGGTGGAGCTTCACGACCGTCTGGATGGTCGGCGGCGCAATCATCGCGGCTCTGCTGTTCGTCGTCTTCGAACTGCGCGCCCGCGAACCGCTGGTGCCGCTCGCGATGTTCCGCAACCGCACCTTCACGCTCGCCGTGGTCGCCTCGATCTCGACCGGCATCGCAATGTTCGGCGCCTCGGTGTTCCTCAGCCAGTACATGCAGCTGGCCCGCGGGGCCACCCCGACGCAGGCCGGCCTGATGACGATCCCGATGATCGGCGGCCTGCTGCTGTCGTCGGTGTTCATCGGCATGCTGATCTCGAAGTACGGGCATTGGAAGCCGTACCTGCTGCTGGGTGGCGTGTTGCTGATCGCCGGCTCGTACACGCTGTCGACGATCCACTACGACACGAACTTCGTGCTGGTCTCGGTCTACATGTTCCTGCTCGGTGCAGGCGTGGGCATGACCATGCAGAACCTCGTGCTGGTCGTACAGAACACCTGCAAGCCCGAGGAACTCGGAGTCGCAAGCTCCGGTGTCACCTTCTTCCGCACCCTGGGCGGCACCATCGGTGTGTCGGTCATGGGCGCGGCGCTGGCGACCAAGGTCGTCGATCTGATGACCACCCACCTCGGCGACATCACCGCCGCCATCCAGGGCCTCGGTCCTGAGAAGGCACAGTACTGGGGTCAGCAGCTGCAGTCCGGTACGCTCCCCGAGGTCTCGACGATGCCGCACGCGCTGCGCATCATCATCGAGGACATCTACGCCCAGGGCATCTCGCACTCGTTCCTGATCGCGGTGCCGTTCGCGGTGCTCAGTCTGCTGGCCATCCTGTTCATTCCGAACAAGCCACTGACCCGCATGACGAACGTCGAGCGTATGCAGGCCGGCGAAGCCGACCTCGCGACCGTCTCGGTAGCCGAGGGCATGGACGCGCTGTCTGCCACCGGCAGCATCCCCGTCGCCGGCGGAGCCCAGGCAGCCACCCGCCGTTCTGCGAGGTCCGACGAATCATGACCACGGCATCCGTCTCTGGGGCGGCGTCTCACGACGCCGCCCCAGAGCGGGACCCCCGACGCGACGCCGTCCGCGACCTGGAGGGCGCGTTCTCGCTGCTGTTCACGCAGTTGCGCCACGCCTACGCGCAGGCGTCTGAAGCAGTGAGCCCCGGAATGATCCCCGGAACGTTCAAGGTGTTCACTGTGATCAATCAGATCGGCCCGGTCAGCGCGTCGACCCTTGCCGAACGGATGACGACCGACAAGGGGATGATCAGCCGCTCCGTGGCAGAGCTGGAAGGTCTCGGCCTCATCGAACGCACTCCCGATGCCACCGATGGCCGCATCCGCCTGATCTCTGTCACGCCGTTCGGCCAGGAGCGGCTGCGCGCCATTCGCTTCCCCTTCATCGACCGCCTCGAAGATGCCCTCAGCGAGTGGCCGATGGAGTCGATCGAGCGGCTCAGCGGCTTGCTCGGGGCGCTGGCGAACAACATCATCCCGCAGACGGACTTCCGCGGCGCAGCACCCGACGCCCCTCGCTGATCACCTCGTCGGCGACGGCGTCGAGCAGGGCAGACCGCAGGTTCCACTGCTGCCAATACAGGGGGACGTCCACCGGCTCTCCCCCGAGTCGCACCAGCGATCCGTCGTCCAGGCCCGCCTCGGACTGCAGAGTGGGCAGCAGTCCCCAGCCCATGCCGAGTTCGACGGCGCGGGCGAAGTCTGTTGAGGCGGGGATGTAGTGCCGTGGAGGCGCAGCATCCACTCCCCTCGCCCGCAGCCAGATGGCTTGAAGCTCATCACGACGGTCGAAGAAGACGACCGGAGCCTGCGCGAGCGCGGCGGCCGTCACGGCCGGCAGCCACTCGGCCACGAACTGCGGCGTGGCCACGGCTTCGTAGCGCATGACCCCGAGCGGCACGACGCGGCAGCCGGCCACCGGGCGGGCGCGCGAGGTGACCGCGCCCATGACCGTGCCCGACTCGAGAAGCCCCGCGGTGAAGTCCTGGTCGTCGCGGTGCAGGTCGAAGACGAGCGGATGCCGCTGCCCGAGCCGCGCGAGAGGGTCGAGAAACCACGTCGACAGGCAGTCGGCGTTCACCGCGAGCGCGACGCTCATGCGCACCGATTCGTCGCCCAACTCTCCCAACGCATCGTGCTCGAGCAGGTTGAGTTGACGGGCCAGCCGCACGACCGCGTCGCCCGCCGCCGTCGCCCGAGCCGGTTTGGAGCGCACGAGCATGACCCGCCCGAGTTGCTCTTCGAGCGCCTTGATGCGCTGGCTCACCGCCGACGGAGTGAGCCGCAGGCGCCGCGCCGCGGCATCCAGCGTTCCCTCCTCGACGACGACGGCGAGGGTTTCAGCGAGCTCGAACGGAATACGCATCGTAAGCCATGCTAATGGTGCATCAACTTCTTCATCTGTACTTCAGACGGGGCGCTTCATAACGTGGAGGTGTGCTCACCTCGGTTCTCGCCGGTCTCGGTCTCGGCCTCTCGCTCATCGTCGCCATTGGCGCACAGAATATGTTCGTGCTGCGGCAGGGGCTGCGCCGCGAGCACGTGCTGACGGTGGCGCTCATCTGCACAGCCTCTGATGTGCTGCTGATCATCCTGGGCGTCTCTGGCGTCGGCCTCGCGTTGCGTGCGCTGCCGGGGCTGGTCGAGGCGGTGCGCTGGGTCGGCGCCGCGTTCCTCGTCGGATACGGGGTTCTCGCGCTGCGGCGCGCCATCCGTCCTTCCGGGGCGACTCTGCAGGCCTCGCTCGGTAGGCCGCCGTCGGCGGTAGGCACCGCGTCGCTCGCGACGCGCACCGCGGTGGCCCCCGTCGTGGCGACGTGCCTCGCGCTGACCTGGTTGAACCCGCACGTGTATCTCGACACGGTGTTTCTGTTGGGTTCGGTGGCCAACACGCACGGCGAGGGCCGCTGGTGGTTCGCGCTGGGTGCGGGGCTGGCCAGCGCCCTCTGGTTCTTCGCCCTCGCATACGGCGCGCGCCTTCTCGGGCGTCGCCTGGCGACGCCGCGCGCGTGGCGGATCGTGGATGCCGCGATCGGTGTCGTGATGCTGGGCTTGGCCGCCTCGCTCATCGCATCGGCGTGAAGGCGTGGGCCTACCGGGACGTCGCGTCGATCTCAGCCTGGCGGGCGGCCACGATCGCCCGCACGGCTTCGTCGGAGAGCGGGCTCTCGGGCTGGAACCGGATAGTGCCTTTGTCGAACTCCGCATCGCCGAGGGATGCGGCGACCGCCTCAGGTACACGTCCGCTGAACGGGTAGACACCGATGTGTTTCTTCGTGCGCATCACCGACAGCAAGGGCTTGCCCCGGTACGTCAACGCCGGCATGCCGTAGCCGGTACCCTGCTCGGTCTCGCCGATGGCCGCCGCGGCGACCCGGTAGATCTGCGCGACCACGGCGGCGTCGGCAGGCTCGAGCCCGGCCAGATACTCATCGATAGTGCCCATGAGGGCATCCTGGCACGATGGAGGGATGCGGCGCGTTCATGTCATCGTCTCGGGAGAAGTGCAGGGCGTCGGCTACCGATACACCCTGCGCTTGGAGGCAGCCGAGGCCGGCGTCGCGGGCTGGGTGCGCAACCGCCGCGACGGCACGGTGGAGGCCGAGCTCGAGGGCACCGACGAGCAAGTCGACAGCGTGCTGGCCTGGATGGCCGAGGGCCCACCCGGGTCTCGCGTCACCGACGCCCGAGTGACCGATGCCGCGCCAACTGGCTCGCGCGGGTTCGAGGTGCGAACAACCGTGTGAGGGCGGCACCGTCAGCGGCATCCCGCAGCACGCACCGTGTTCCGCGCCGCACGCGATGTCACTCGTCCAACGGCCGCAGAATGCGGTCGAGGAACCGGCGGGTGCGCTCGTTACGGGGCTGTGCGAACAACTGCTTCGGCGCGCCGCGCTCGACGATGACGCCGCCATCGAAGAACAGCACCTCATCGGCCACGCGCCGCGCGAAACCCAGCTCATGGGTGACGATCACCATCGTCCAGCCCTCATCGGCAAGCTCTTTGAGCACAATCAGCACTTCACCGACCAGCTCCGGGTCCAGTGCGCTGGTCGGCTCATCGAACAGCAGCAGGTCGGGCTGGAGTGCAAGGGCACGGACGATGCCGACGCGCTGCTGCTGGCCGCCTGACAGCTGGTGCGGATAGGCATCGCGCTTCGCACTCAGCCCAACCCTGTCGAGAAGTCGTTCGGCGTCGGTGACGGCGGTGACTTTCGCGACACCGTGTGCACGCACGGGACCCTCGATGACGTTCTCGAGCACCGTGAGGTGCGGAAAGAGATTGTGGTGCTGGAACACCATCGCCGAGCGGTCGCGGAGGGCTGCTCGTTGCTGCTTGGACTGCCGCGCGCCGAAGTCGATGCGCTGCCCTCCCGCGAACTCGAGGACGCCGGCATCAGGCGTCTCGAGGGCGTTGAGCGAGCGCAGGACGGTCGTCTTTCCCGAACCGCTCGGTCCGATTAGGCAGACGACCTCGCCGCGCCCAACTTCGAAGTCGACACCGTCGAGCACGCGATTGTCGCCGAAGCTCTTCGTGATTCCGCTGACGCGCAGCAGCGGTTCCTCAGTGTGCGCCATGACGATCCAGCCTCTTCTCCAGCGCGCTCTGCCCGGTCGAGAGCACAAGACAGAAGATCCAGTAGATAAACGCGGCCTCCAGATAGACGATCATGAACTCGTACGAGAATGCCGCGATGTTCTGCGCGACGCGGAACAGCTCGGTGACGAGGATGAGCGAGGCGAGCGATGTGTCCTTCACGAGCGAGATGAAGGTGTTCGACAGCGGCGGAACCGAGACGCGCGCGGCCTGCGGAAGGATGATGCGCTGCAGCGTCTTCGTTCGCGAAAGGCCGACGATGAAGCCCGCTTCCCACTGGCCCTTGGGAACGGAGAGGATCGCGGCGCGAATGACCTCGGCTGCGTAGCCGCCCACATTCACCGAGAACGCGATGATCGCCGCTGGCCAGGGATCGATGCGGATGTCCAGCTGCGGCAGCCCGTAGAAGATCACGAACAGCTGCACCAGCAGCGGGGTGCCGCGGATCACCGAGACGTACAGTCGTGCAATACCAGACACGACCGGATTCGTCGAAATGCGCATGAGCGCGATCCCCAGCGCGAGCACGAGGCCGATCGCGAACGACGCCAGTGCCAGCGGGATGGTGCCGCGCAGACCGGCGAGGACGAGCGGCCAGAACGAGTCAAGAACCAGCTTCCAGGTATCGTTCACGGGCACTCCCTTCGCCTCACGTCAGACCCGCTCTCTGCGAGACGGCCGTCGGCCGGCTCGAGCGGGATACGCCTCACTGGGTGACGTCGGTGCCGAAGTACTTCTTGCTGATCGTGGTCAGCGTGCCGTCGGCGCGCAGTTCGGTGAGCGCATCATCAATGGCATCGACCAGCGCCGTCTTCTTCTTCGTGAGGGCGAACGCGCTCTTTGCGGGGTCGTCGGTCTCAGCCGCGATCTTCAGACCGGTGGACCCCTTGGTGTTCACGTAGTCGAGATAGGTCAGCTTGTCGTTGATCGTCGCGTCCACGCGGCCCTGCTCGAGCAGTGAAACCGCCTGCGCCCACCCTTCGACCGCTTCTACCTTCGCGCCGTGGTCCTGCGCCAGCTCGTACCAGTTGCTGGTGAGCGACTGCGCCGTGGTCTTGCCCTTGAGGTCGTCGAAGCTCGAGATCGAGTCGTCGGTGTCTTTCACGATGATGACGCCCGGCGAGACGGTGTACGGCTCGCTGAAGAGGTACTTCGCCTCGCGTTCGGCGTTGATCGACACCTGATTCGCGATCAGGTCGAATCGGCCGGCATCCAGGCCGGCGAAGATCGCGTCCCACTGGGTTTCTTGGAAAGAGACCTTCAGGCCCAGCTTCTTGGCGACCGCCTCAGCGATCTCGACGTCGAAGCCGACGAGCTTGCCCGACTCGTCGTGGTAGCTGAACGGGCGGTACGTGCCCTCGGTCGCGACGGTGAGGGTGCCGGCCTTCACGAGGCCGAGATCTTCGCCACCGGCGGCTGCCGAGGACGCCGGAGTAGCCGAGGTGCTGCACGCGCTGAGCGCAAGCGCTGCGGTGACGGCGAGGGTGGCGGCCAGGATCGAGCGACGAGACATGCGGTTCCTTCGTATGGGGCGTGTGAACGCTGCGTGGCGGGGTGGACCACGGCGACGACTCAGTACAGCACGCGCCGCGTTCTCTCGGCACATGCGTTACGCACTGTTGCCGGCAACGACGAAGGACCCCACCGTGAGGCGGGGTCCTTCGTGAGCGTCAGGCTCAGATGGCGTTGACGTCCAGCGGGATGCCGGGGCCGAACGTGGTCGACACGGCGCCCTTCTGGATGTAGCGGCCCTTCGAGCTGGCGGGCTTGAGACGCACGATCTCTTCGAGCGCGGTCTTCAGGTTCTCGTCAAGCTGCTCGGCAGTGAACGAGGCCTTGCCGACGATGAAGTGCACGTTGGCGTGCTTGTCGACGCGGAACTCGATCTTGCCGCCCTTGATCTCCTCAACGGCCTTGGCCGGGTTGGGGGTCACGGTGCCGGTCTTCGGGTTCGGCATCAGGCCGCGGGGGCCCAGCACCTTGCCGAGACGACCAACCTGGCCCATGAGCTCGGGGGTGGCCACGGCCGCGTCGAAGTCGGTCCAGCCGGCGGCGACCTTCTCGATGAGCTCGGTGCTGCCGACCTCATCGGCGCCGGCGGCGATGGCCGCCTCGGCGGCCGGACCGTTGGCGAACACGATGACGCGGGCGGTCTTGCCCGTGCCGTGCGGCAGCATGACGGTGCCGCGCACCATCTGGTCAGCCTTGCGCGGGTCGACCGAGAGCTTGAGGGCGACCTCGACGGTCGAGTCGAACTTCTTCGACCCGGTCTCCTTCGCGAGCGCGACGGCCTCGGTGGGCGTGTAGAACTTGTCGGTGCCGACCTTCTCAGCGGCGGCCTTGTAGGCCTTGGACTTGGTAGCCATGTTCGTTACTCCCCTCAGTCCTCGACCGTGATGCCCATGGAACGGGCGGTGCCGGCGATGATCTTCGAGGCTGCCTCGATGTCGTTCGCGTTCAGGTCGGGCTGCTTGGTCTCGGCGATCTGTCGGACCTGCTCCTTGGTGAGCTTGCCGACCTTGTCGGTGTGCGGAACGGACGAGCCCTTCGCCACGCCTGCGGCCTTCTTGATGAGCTCGGCGGCCGGCGGGGTCTTCAGAACGAACGTGAAGCTGCGGTCCTCGTAGACGGTGATCTCCACGGGGATGACGTTGCCGCGCTGCGACTCGGTCGCCGCGTTGTACGCCTTGCAGAACTCCATGATGTTGACGCCATGCTGACCGAGCGCGGGCCCGATCGGCGGCGCCGGGTTGGCTGCACCGGCGTTGATCTGAAGCTTGATCAGGCCGGTCACCTTCTTCTTCGGTGCCATTTCTTTCCTTTCAACGAATCGGATGCCGCGAGGCATCCGCTCTCCCGCAGACCCGGCGGTTCCGGGGTGCGGTGTCTGTGGGGCTTCGAGCCGCTACAACATCTTTGTGACCTGGTCGAAGCTCAGCTCGACCGGGGTCTCGCGCTCGAACAGCGAGACCAGCACGGTGAGCTTGCCGCTCTCGGGCTTGATCTCGCTGATCGTGCCCGGCAGGCCCGCGAACGAGCCGTCCTTGATCGTGATGGTCTCGCCGACCTCGAAGTCGATCTCGGCGGGGATGACGCGCGCAGCGGCCTGACCGCCCTTGGCAGCGGCGCCCTTGGCCGGAGCGACCTCCTTGACCTCGACGAGCGACTTCAGCATCGTGAAGGCCTCTTCGAAGCGCAGCGGCGTGGGGTTGTGCGCGTTGCCGACGAAGCCGGTCACACCGGGCGTGTGCCGCACGACCGACCAGGTGTCTTCGTTGAGCTCCATGCGCACGAGCACGTAGCCGGGAATCCGGACGCGCGTGACCATCTTGCGCTGCCCGTTCTTGATCTCGACGACGTCCTCCATGGGGACCTCGATCTGGTAGATGTCGTCTTCGACCTCGAGCGTCGACTTGCGCTGCTCGATGTTGGCCTTCACCTTGCGCTCGAAGCCGGCGTACGAGTGGATGACATACCACTTTCCCGGCAGCGAACGCAGCTCGGCACGGAAGGCCTCGTAGGGGTCTTCCTCGTCAGCGGCGTCTTCTTCGGCCTCGTCGACCACCGCTGATGCGGCATCCACCTCGTCGACGAATTCCTCGTCGAGAACCGGGCGGTCTTCTTCGCCGTTCACGTCGGGCCCATCGTACGGGGCCACCTCGTCGTCAGCCTCAGCGGCGCGGCGCTGCTGCTCGTCTGCGGCGTCGTCGGTGAGCACTTCGGCCGCAGCCTCGGCCTCGGCCGTCTCGTCGATGTGCAGTGCGTCGTTCACGATCGCGTCCGCCTCCGGGTCTTCGATGTCGATGTCGTCGAGTTCGTCGTCTGCGCCGTCGTCGTCGCTCTCCTCCTCGACATGGAGAGCGGTGTGCTCCGCGGCGTCGGCCGAGCGCTGCTGCGCCTCAAGCACGGGGCCGTCCTGCGCCTCGTCGTCCTCGCTGGACTGCTCGGCGGCGGTCGCCCAATCGGCGTCGTCGGTGTATCTGTCTGGCACTTGATTCTCTTCCGTTGATAGGGGCCGGGAACCGCGCGTCACGCGCGGATCACGCGCCACCCGGGGTGCCGAACACCCAATTGACCATCCAGACGAACAGCACGTCGAGTCCGTAGACGATGGCCATCATCACGACGACGAATCCCAGCGAGACCAGCGAGTACTTGCCCAGCTCCTGGCGGGTCGGCGTGACGACCTTGCGAAGTTCGGCGAAGACCTGGCGGATGAAGATGGCGATGCGCTGGAAGAAGTTGGGCTTCTTCTCGCGCGGCCGGTCGCTTGCGGCGACGATCTCGCCGTTCGGCTCGTCCTGGACCATCGACTCCACCTGAATCGTCTTCGTATTGCCAGCATGCGCTGACGCGCAGGGCGGACAGGAATCGAACCTGCAACCTGCGGTTTTGGAGACCGCTGCTCTGCCAATTGAGCTACCGCCCTAGAGACCCGGAAGGATCTCGCTGCGACCGCAATCCTGCACCGTGTCCGTGAACGTGGGGTCTGCCCGAGAACCCGGGCACGGCGAAAGAATGCAGTTTCAGCTGCCCCTCCAGTGTAGGGCATGCCCTCGCGGGGCGCGAACCGGACCGCAGTCTCGGGCGATTCGCCGAAGCTGCGGCATCCGCCGGCTCAGGCACCCCACGAGAACACTCGGCTATGGGCCGACGCGCACGAGCTTCTTGTTGACGAACTCGTCGGCCGCCAACAGTCCCAGTTCACGCGAGGTGCCGCTGCGCTTGACCCCGCCGAAGGGCAGTTCCGGGCTGTCGGCGAGCACGAGGTTCACATAGACCATGCCGGCGCTGATGCCGTCGGCCACGCGCTGGGCCTGCTCGGGGTCGGTCGTGAACACGTACGAACCGAGGCCGAACGGCGTGTCGTTGGCCAGCGCGACGGCCTCGTCTTCACCGGCGACCCGGTAGACCACCGCAGCCGGGCCGAACAGCTCCTGCCGATATACGTCCATCTCGGGCGTGACATCGGCCAGCACAGTGGGCGGGAAGTAGGTACCCGTTCGCTGACCGCCCAGCAGCAGCGTGGCTCCCTGCGCGAGCGCGCCGTCGATCTGCTCCTGCAGGCGCGCGGCTGCCGCTTCGGATGACAGCGGCCCGAGGACCGTGTCGTCGGATGTCGGGTCGGATGCCTCGATGCGGCCCATCGCGGCGGTGAAACGCTGCACGAAGTCGTCGTAAAGCTCGTCGACGACGATGAACCGCTTGGCGCCGTTGCAGCTCTGCCCGTTGTTGTCGAGCCGCGCGTCGACGGCAGCCTGCACCGTCGCGTCGAGATCGTCGGTGGACAGCACGAGGAAGGGGTCTGAACCGCCCAGTTCGAGTGCGACCTTCTTCAGATGGCGGCCGGCCGCCTCGGCCACGGCAGCACCTGCGCGCTCCGAACCGGTCACCGACACGCCCTGCACACGCGGGTCGGCGATGATGCGGGCGGCCTGTTCGTTGCTCGCATACACGTTGACATACCCGCCGGCGGGCAGTCCCGCCGCCTCGTAGATCTCCTCGAGCAGCGCCGCCGACTGCGGACACTGCGGCGCATGCTTGAGGAGGATCGTGTTGCCGAGCACGAGGTTGGGCGCCGCGAAGCGCGCCACCTGGTAGGCGGGGAAGTTCCACGGCATGATGCCCAGCAACACACCGAGGGGCGACCGCCGGATGACCGCGGACCCGTCCCCGACGATGTCGATCGGCCGATCGGCGGTGATCTGGTCGGCGTGATCGGCGTAGTACTCGATGATGTCGGCCGCGAAATCGACCTCGCCGAGCGCCGCCGTGCGCGGTTTGCCCATCTCACGCACGATGATGTCGGCGAACTCGTCACGACGATCGCGATGCATCTGCGCGATGCGACGCACCGCTGCGGCCCGCTCGGCCACCGGCGTGCGCGACCAGGCGCGGAAGGCGGCATCCGCCGATGCGACAGCCGCATCGACCTGGGCATCGGTGAAAGTGTCGTAGGTGGCAAGGGTCTCGCCGGTGGCGGGATTGACGACGGCGTAGTCGGTCATGACGGGATTCCCGGGTCGACGGGGATCATCGTGTACTTCGTGGACAGATACTCGTGGATGCCCTCGGCGCCGCCCTCGCGCCCGAGCCCCGACTGCTTCACCCCGCCGAAGGGTGCGGCGGCATTGGAGATCACGCCGACGTTCAGGCCCATCATCCCCGACTCGAGACGGTCGATCATGCGGTGTCCGCGTGCAAGGTCCTCGGTGAACACGTACGAGACAAGACCGAACTGGGTGTCGTTGGCCAGGCGCACCGCCTCGTCTTCATCACGGAACGTGGCGATGGCCAGCACCGGTCCGAAGATCTCTTCGCGCAGGATGTCGCTGCCGCCCTGCACGTCGCTGATCACGGTGGGCTGGAAGAACGTGCCCTCGGACTCGATCGCCGAACCGCCGGTGTGCACGATGGCACCGCGATGCACGGCGTCAGCGACCAGGGCTCCCGCCTTGGCGACGGCGTCCCCGTCGATGAGCGGGCCGATAGTGACGCCTTCTTCGGTGCCACGGCCGATCTTCATCGCCTTCACCCGTTCGGTGAGGCGGTTCGCGAACCGGTCAGCGATCGACTCGTGCACGATGAAGCGGTTGGCGGCGGTGCAGGCCTGCCCGATGTTGCGGAACTTCGCTGCCATCGCCCCGTCGACCGCCTTGTCGAGGTCGGCATCATCGAAGACCACGAACGGCGCATTGCCGCCGAGCTCCATCGACACACGCAAGACGTTCTGCGCCGCGTCGGCGATGAGCCGGCGCCCGACCTCGGTCGAGCCGGTGAACGACAGCTTGCGCAGGCGCGGGTCGGCGATGATCGGGCCCGAGACCTTGCCCGAGGTGGTCGTGGAGACGATGTTGACGACACCCGCGGGAAGACCGGCCTCTTGCAGCAACGTGGCGAAGAACATCGTCGTCAGCGGTGTGAGCTGCGCGGGCTTGACCACGACAGTGCATCCGGCGGCCAGGGCCGGCGCGATCTTGCGGGTGGCCATCGCGAACGGGAAGTTCCACGGTGTGATGAAGAACGACGGGCCGACCGGGCGCTGCGAGACGATCATGCGCCCCGTGCCCTCGGGGTTCAGCCCGTACCGCCCGTTGATGCGCACGGCCTCTTCGCTGAACCACCGCAGGAACTCGCCACCGTAGACGACCTCGCCGGCCGACTCGGCCAGGGGCTTGCCCATCTCGAGCGTCATCAGAAGCGCGAGATCGTCCTTGTGCTCCTGCACAAGCTCCCACGCCCGATGCAGGATGTCGCTGCGGCGACGGGGCGGCGTGGCCGCCCAGTCGTCTTGCGCGGCCACGGCGGCATCCAGCGCCCGGATGCCGTCGGCCGGTGACGCATCGGCGATGGTGTGGACGACGGCGTTCGTGGCGGGATCGTGGACGTCGAAGGTCTTGCCGCCTTCGGCGTCGATCCACTCCCCTCCGATGAAAAGTCCGGTGGGCACCCGGCTGAGCAGTTCGGCTTCTTGTTCGGCGGTCATACGTTCTCCTCTGTTCCTTCTCGAATCAGTGCGCTGTCAAGGCTGCCGCGACGACGTCCAGGCCCTCGTTCAGCAGCGTGTCGGGGATCGACAACGGCGGCAGGAACCGGATGACGTTGCCGAATGTGCCGCAGGTGAGCACGATGACGCCCTGCGCGATGCAGTCCCGCGCTATTGCGGCGGTCAGCGCCGCATCGGGCGCGCCGGTGGTCGGGTCGACGAACTCGGCGGCGACCATGGCGCCACGCCCGCGCACGTCGCCGATGCGCGGATCGGCTGCCTGCAGGGCCGTCAGGCGCGGCAGCAGGATGTCGCCGATCTGGCGCGCACGCTCGATGAGACCGTCGTTCTCGAACACGTCGATCGCGGCCAGCGCCGCCGCGCAGGCGACCGGGTTGCCGCCGTAGGTGCCGCCCAGTCCCCCCGGGTGGGCGGCGTCCATGATCTCGGCGCGGCCGGTCACCGCGGCCAGGGGCAGGCCCCCCGCAATGCCCTTGGCCGTGGTGATCAGGTCAGGGACGATGCCGAAAAGCTCACTGGCGAACATGGCGCCCGTGCGTGCGAAGCCGGTCTGCACCTCGTCGGCGATGAAGACGACACCGTTCGCGCGGCACCAGTCCACCAGCGCCGGCAGGAAGCCGTCGGCGGGCACCACGAAGCCGCCCTCACCCTGGATGGGCTCGATGATGATCGCGGCCAGGTTCTCGGCCCCCACCTGCTTCTCAATCTGCGCGATAGCGCGGGCCGCGGCATCCGGCCCGCTCAGAGCGTCGCGGAACGGATACGACGTCGGCGCGCGGTACACCTCACCGGCGAACGGCCCGAAACCGCTCTTGTACGGCATGGCCTTGGCGGTGAGCGCCATGGTGAGGTTGGTGCGCCCGTGATAGCCGTGATCGAAGGCGACCACGGCCTGCCGGCCGGTGTGCTTGCGAGCGATCTTGACGGCGTTCTCGACGGCCTCGGCCCCCGAGTTGAAAAGCGCGCTCTTCTTCGCGACGTCGCCGGGAGTGATGCGGTTGAGCGCCTCGGCGACGGCGATGTACGACTCGTACGGAGAGATCATGAAGCAGGTGTGTGTGAACTGCGCGACCTGCTCCTGCACGGCTGCGACGATCTTCGGATGGGCATTGCCGACGGTGGTCACCGCGATGCCGCTGCCCAGATCGATGAGCGAGTTGCCGTCGGCGTCGACGATGACCCCGCCACCCGCGGCCACCGCGGCGATCGGGACCGTGTGGCTGACGCCCGCCGCGACCGCTGCGGATTTGCGCGCGAGGACCTCTTGCGAGCGCGGTCCGGGAATCGGGGTGACCAGGCGCCGCTCCTGAGGGAGCGTGGGTCCGCCGACGGAGGTGGTGTTGGTAGCCACAGTGCTCATACTGCGAGCGTAGGTCGCCGATGCGCAGATCGACACCCTCCGCCAAGTACAGTGAGCACATGCGAAACGACACCGCGTATACAGCGCTGTGATGGATGCCACGACGTTGCGTGGCCTATTCGCGCAACGCGATCTGCATCTGCGTCTGGCCATCGACGAGAGTGACCTGGAGCCGGGCGCGCTGGACGCTCCCGTGCGGTGGGTGCACGGCACCGACCTGGCCGATCCGACGCCGTTTTTGACCGATCAGCTCGTGCTGCTGACCACGGGCACACAACTGGGCGAGGATGCGGGCGAGGTCGGCGACTACGTGCGACGGCTGCAGCAGGCGGGCGTGTGCGGACTCGGCTTCGGCACCGACGTCGTGCGTGCCGGCATCCCGTCTCTGCTGATCGACGCGTGCCGCGCCGCGCGTATGCCGCTTTTCGAGGTGCCATACCGCACGCCGTTCATCGCGGTGGCGCGCGTGCACACCGAGGCGATGGCAGCGCAGGCCTTCGCGCGGCGCAGTTGGGCCCTGGCGGCCCAGCGGGCGATAGCCCTGGCCGCCCTGCGGCCCGACGGTTTGGGGGCGACGCTGGCCGAACTGGCCAAGCAGCTGGACGCCTGGGTCGGTCTGTTCGACGCCGCGGGTGTGCTGACACGCGAGCATCCGGCGGGGGTGTTGGATGCCGCGACCACCGCCGCGCTGACCGACGATGTCGCCCGGGTGCTGCGCCGCGGAGCGCGCGCCGGCTCGTCGTTCGCCGTTGGTGAGACCCCGTTCACGCTGCAGACGCTCGGTCACGCCGGGCATCTGCGCGGCGTGATCGCCATCGCCACGAGCGATCTCGATCAAGAGGGCCGCGGCCTTGTCACCTCGGTGATTGCGATGGCCGGGCTGGCACTCGAGCAGGGCTCGGGCATCGCCCGGGCACGCACTCTGCTGCGCAGCGGCGTGTTGCAGTCGCTCGTCTCGGGAGACCCCGCCCTCGCCCGCCGCATAGCACGCGACATGTGGGGTGGGCTGCCGGAGGCCCCGGTGGTGGTGGCGGCGACGGATGCCGCCGACGACGCGGTCACCGAGTGGCTCGAGCTGCGCACGGACTATGAGCGCGGCACGTTGTTCTTCGGCCGCGACGACGACGGCCTCGTGCTGGCCAGCACGCAGGCCGCGGCATCCCTCTTCGACGATCTGGCCCGACGATTCGCCGTGCGCATCGGGGTGTCGACACCGGTGCCGTATGCGGCCTTCTCGCGCGGCCTCGACGAGGCGCGCACAGCGCTGCAGCGCGGGAGCGAACCGGTCACCCGCTTCGTCGACCTGAACCGGGCAAGAGTGCTCTCGGCGCTGGACACCACGGCAGGGCGGGCCCTGGCGGCGGAACTGCTCGCGCCGCTCGCACAGCATCCGACGCTGACGGCGACCCTGCGCGCATGGCTCGCCCACGACGCGCGGCACGACGTCACCGCCGACGCTCTCGGCGTGCACCGGCACACCGTGCGTGCGCGGATAGCGCAGGCCGAGCAGCTTCTGGGGCTCGATCTGTCGACGTTCCCCGCGCGCGCGGAGCTGTGGGCGGCGCTGCAGACGCTCAGCCCGCCGGCGCCGCGGTGAGGGTCGCTGTCGCGGTGCGCTGATCGCCGTCGCGCAGATAGGTGATCTCGATGTCGTCGCCGACCGTCTTGGTGATCAGCACGAGATTCAGGGCGTCGATGCTGTCCATCGCGCGACCGTCGATCGACACGATGACGTCGCCGGCCTGCAGACCGGCCGTCGCCGCAGCTCCCGTGACCGCCTGCACGAACAGCCCGTGCGGGATGCCCCAAGCCTTGGCGGCCGCGGGCGGCACCGGGGTGACCTGCGCGCCCAGGCTCGGATACGAGATCGACCCGTGTGCGATGATCTCGTCGGCGATGCGCATGGCAAGGTCGACGGGCACCGCGAACCCGATGCCCACCGATCCGCCACTGGCGCCGGTCTCGCCGGGCACGGTGGCTATCGCCGTGTTGACGCCGATCATGTGTCCCGCGCAGTCGACGAGCGGTCCGCCGGAATTTCCCGGGTTTATCGCCGCGTCGGTCTGGATCGCGCCGGCCAGCACCGTGGAGCGCGTGTCGTCGACGGGGACGGGCACGTTGCGGCCGAGTGCGCTGACGATTCCGGCGGTCACACTGCTGGAGAGTCCGAGCGGAGCCCCCAGGGCCACCACCGGCTGCCCCACGGCGAGCGCGTGGCGGTCGCCGGTGTCGATGACCGGCAGCGCCGTGTCGGCTTCGGTCTTGACCACCGCGATGTCGTTGCGGGTGTCACGGCCGACCAGCGTCGCCGGCGCGGTCTGCCCGTTCGAGAACGTGACGGTGATTCCGCTTGCGGTCATCGCGATGACGTGGCTGTTGGTGAGGATGTAGCCCGAATCACGGATGACCTCGCCGGTGCCGTTCCCCGAACCCGAAGCCCCCGTGACATCGAGCGTCACGACGGTGGGAAGCACCCTGTCGGCCACGCGCTGCGCATTGCACACGGCATCCGGCGTGACCGCCGACACTATCGCGGTGGTCCCCCACGCCGCTCCGCCGCCGACGACCAGCGCGATGGCCGCCGCGATCGCCCAGATCTGCCAGGGGCGCGGGGACTGGTGGGGCGTAGTCGTCGCCGGTTCGCTCGCCATAGTCCGAGTGTGGCACGTGGCCGGTCAGGATGCCGGGACCACCACCGTGCACGGGAGGTGCGCCGCCGCAAGCCGCTTATCGGAGGTCAACAGCGGGCACCGCAGTCTCTCGGCGAGCGCGACGTAGATTCCATCACGCACACGGATGCCCTCTCGCAGCTGGTAAGCGCGGTCGATGAGCCCGACATCCGGGGTCACGAACTCTTGGACGAGGGTCATCGCCTCGTGCACGGCGGCCTCGGCGGCTGTCACATCGATCGCACCGGCCCGGCACCTCGGCGATCTAGTGTGCCGGGGCGAAGATCTCGTCGTCGAGGTATTCGAGGATCTGCGACTTGGCGGGTTGATCGAGCACGACATCGACCAGCGCAGAGGCGTCCAGGACGATCATGCCCCGAACTCGCCGCGCACGTCGTCGAGCAGCGCGACGACGTCGATGACGTCATCGGTACGCGGCGTGCGGCTGCGAGCAGCGGCGATCCACTCGGTGTTGCCACGCGCGTTCACCGCATCTTCGAAGGCGCGTTGAGCCACCGTCGACAGGGGGATCTTCTTGCGGCGGACCTCATCGTAGAGAGCATCGGGAACGTAGATGCTGACCTTGGGCATACCCCCAGTGTGCCCCCATGGTTTTCACGCCGGCGCGTGCGCCTGTAGGAACTCGTACACGTCGGTCGTGTCCACACCAGGGAAGGCCCCGGTCGGCAGAGTGGCCAGCAGCGTGCGCGGGGTAGCGACGTTCGGCCACGAGCTGCCGCGCCAGGTCGACTCGAGGTCGGCGGGGGCACGGCGGCAGCACACCTCGGTGGCGTGCGGCGAGACGCCGCGGTTGGTGGTGTCGCGACCGAGGAACCATTTCGTGTCGTCGAAGCGCACGCCCACCGACACCGAGTGCGCGCCCTCGCTGGAAGACTGCACGCGCGCCGTGCACCAGTAGGTGCCGTTGCCCGTATCGGTGTACTGGTAGTACGGGTTGAAATAGTCGTCGACGTCGAAGACGACGCGGCTGGTCCACTTGCGGCAGCACATCTGCCCCTCGATCGAACCCAGCCGGTCGGTCGGAAAGTTCACGTCGTCGTTCTCGTAGGCCTTCGTGATCGTGCCCGACTCATGCACCTTGAGGAAGTGCACCCGGATGCCCAGGTGCACGGTCGCCAAGTTGGTGAACCGATGCGCGGCCGTCTCGTACGACACCGAATAGGCGTCACGCAGATCTTCGATCGAGATCGCCTTGTCGTTCTTGGCGTCTTTGAGAAACGGCACCGCGTGCGCCTCGGGAATCAGCAGGGCTCCGGTGAGGTAGTTCGTCTCCACCCGCTGGCGCAGGAACTGCGCGTAGCTGGTCGGCTCGTCGTGCCCGAGGATGCGGCTGGACAGCGCCTGCAGCACCGCGGTGCGCGGGTCGCCCTTGGCCGTGAGCCGGTTCGACAGATACAGCCGCCCGTTGCGCAGGTCGGCGACGCTGCGCGTGGTCTGCGGCAGATCGGCGACGTAGTGCAGCGTGAACCCGAGGTGGGCGGCGATGTCGGATGCCGTGCGCTGCGTGAGCGGTCCGCCCGGGTGGTCCACGGCCTGCAGCAGCCTGCCGGCCTCTGCCTCGAGCTCGGGGAAATAGTTGTCTTGCCGGCGCATCAGCCGGCGCAGCGCGACATTGGCGCGGCGCGCCTCTTCGGGCGTCGCCGAGCGCTCATCCCTCAGCCGGTCGATCTCGCCCTGCAGCGCGACCAGGGCCCGCAGAGCGTCGTCGGGCACGCTCTTGCCGATGCGGAAGGGCGCGATCCCCAGGGCACGGAACGTCTGGCCGCTCATGGCGCGCTCGAGAGCGATCTCGAGCTCGGCGCGTTCGTCGAGCGGCTCCGACTCCAGGAGGGCGTCGAGCGTCGTGCCCAGCGCCCGCGCTATGGCACGCAGCTGCGTGAGCTTGGGTTCGCGTTTGCCGTTCTCGACCATCGACAGCTGGCTGGGGGCGCGCCCGATGGCGCTGGCGAGGGTCTCCAGGGTCATCTGCTGCGCCGTGCGCAGCTGCCGAATGCGACGGCCGATGGTCAGTGCGTCCACCTCTTGATCTTCGAGGGGGGAGGATGCCGCTTCCGCCGTGATCACGTCAGTCATCCCGCGATGATGTCACGAAAACAGAAATACGCACAAACTTCTCCGGAGATTTGGTCATGGCTACCGCCGATCTTCACTGAGAGTGGAGTCACACGACAGGCCGCGGCATCCCGCCCGAAGCACTCGAAGGAGAACGCCATGACATTCACCTCCACCTCCGGCCCCCTGCGCGCGGGCGACCAGGTTCAGACCGCCGCCGAGCTGCAGGAGATCTGGGACACCGACCCGCGGTGGGACGGCATCGAGCGCACCTACACCGCCGAGGACGTCATCCGGCTGCGCGGCAGCGTCCGCGAAGAGGCGACCCTCGCACACCGCGGCGCCGAGACGCTGTGGAACCTGCTGCACACCGAAGACTATGTGCGGGCCCTGGGCGCCTACACCGGTGGGCAGGCCGTGCAGCAGGTGCGCGCTGGCCTGAAGGCCATCTACCTCTCGGGCTGGCAGGTGGCCGCCGACGGCAACCTCGCCGGCCAGACATATCCCGACCAGAGCCTGTACCCGGCCAACTCGGTGCCGGCCGTGGTCCGCCGCATCAACAACGCGCTGCTGCGTCAGGATCAGCTCGAGCACGCCGAGGGCGAGATCACCCAGGACTGGCTGGCCCCCATCGTCGCCGACGCCGAGGCCGGGTTCGGCGGCCCGCTGAACGCCTACGAGCTCGCACTGTCGATGATCCAAGCCGGGGCCGCCGGCATCCACTGGGAAGACCAGCTGGCCAGCGAGAAGAAGTGCGGCCACCTCGGCGGCAAGGTGCTCGTTCCCACGCAGCAGCACATCCGCACCCTCAACGCCGCGCGGCTGGCCGCCGACGTCGCCGGTGTCCCCACCGTCATGATCGCCCGCACCGACTCGCTGGCCGCCGACCTCATCACCAGCGACGTCGACGAGCGCGACCGGCCCTTCCTCACCGGCGAGCGCACCACCGAGGGCTTCTACCGGGTGCGCGCCGGCATCGAGCCGGTCATCGCCCGTGGCCTGGCCTTCGCCCCGTACGCCGACCTGCTGTGGGTGGAGACCGGTGAACCCGACGTCGAACTGGCCCGCGAGTTCGCGAACGCGATCCACGCGCAGTTCCCCGGCAAGAAACTGGCCTACAACTGCTCGCCGAGCTTCAACTGGAAGAGCAAGCTGGACGACGCGCAGATCGCGCGGTTCCAGTCCGACCTGGCCGAGCTGGGCTACGCGTTCCAGTTCATCACGCTGGCCGGCTTCCACGCCCTCAATCACTCCATGTTCGATCTCGCCCGCGGTTACGCGCAGCGCGCCATGAGCGCGTACGTCGACCTGCAAGAGGCCGAATTCGCCGCAGAAGCCGACGGCTACACCGCCACCAAGCACCAGCGCGAGGCCGGAACGGGCTATTTCGACGTGGTCTCCACCGCGCTCAACCCCGATAGCGCCACTCTCGCCCTGGCCGGCTCCACCGAGGCCGCACAGTTCCACTGAGCTGTCTCGTCGACCTGACGTGACAGTTCCCCACAGACCGACCGGCGATCCCGGTCACGGATGCCTCGGCCTTCGAGTCGAATCCCTGGGCCGAGGCATCCGACTCTCTTTCCTTCGGTCGTTGAGCGAGCGAAGCGAGTCGAAACGCACCGACCACGTTTCGACTCGGTCGCTTCGCTCCCTCGCTCAACGACCGAACCTTCCGACAGGAGCACATCATGAGCATCACCACCACGGGCATTCCGCCCACGACGACCCCCATCCCCACCCAGACACACGAGCCGCAGATCGAGGTCGAAGGCCCCCTCCGCGATCGGTATGACGAGATCCTCACGCCCGACGCGCTGGCCTTCCTCACCGAGCTGCATCACCGCTTCGGCGGCCGCCGGCACGACCGGCTGGCCGAGCGGATGCGGCGCCGGTTCGAGATCGGCAACGGGCACGACCCGCACTTCCGCGACGACACCGCGCATATCCGCAACGACCCCGACTGGCGGGTGGCCGGCACCGCCCCCGGGCTGGTCGACCGCCGCGTGGAGATCACCGGTCCCACCGACCCGAAGATGACCATCAACGCGCTCAACTCGGGAGCGCGGGTGTGGCTGGCCGACCAGGAAGATGCCACCAGCCCCACCTGGCGCAACGTCATCGAGGGGCAGCTGTCGCTGTTCGACGCGATCCGCGGGCAGCTCGAGTACACGAACGAGGCCGGCAAGCAGTATCGGGTCACGGCCGAGCGCACGCCGACGATCGTGATGCGCCCCCGCGGGTGGCACCTCGTCGAGGAGCACATCCGCTTCACCGACCGTGCCGGGCGCCGGATGGCGGCATCCGGCTCGCTCGTCGACTTCGGGCTGTACTTCTTCCACAACGCGCAGGCGCTGATCGATGCCGGCACCGGCCCGTATTTCTATCTGCCGAAGATCGAGAGCGCCGAAGAGGCCAAGCTCTGGGACGACGTCTTCACCTTCAGTGAGCACTACATCGGCATCGAGCACGGGACGATCCGGGCGACGGTGCTCATCGAGACGCTGCCTGCGGCGTTCGAGATGGAAGAGATCCTGTTCGAGCTGCGCGAGCACTGCGCGGGCCTGAACGCCGGACGCTGGGACTATATCTTCTCGATCATCAAGAACTATCGCGGCCGGGGGGCCCGCTTCGTTCTGCCCGATCGCAGTGAGGTCACGATGACGGTGCCGTTCATGCGGGCGTACACCGAGCTGCTGGTGAAGACGTGCCATCGCCGCGGGGCGTTCGCGATCGGCGGGATGAGCGCCTTCATCCCGAACCGACGCGATGCCGAGGTGACCGCACAGGCGTTGGAGAAGGTCGCCGCCGACAAGAACCGCGAGGCCGGCGACGGCTTCGACGGCACCTGGGTGGCCCATCCCGACTTGATCCCCGCCGCGCAGGCCGAGTTCGACGCCGTGCTGGGCGAGAAGCCGAACCAGATCGATCGGCAGCGTGATGATGTGCACGTCGAGGCTCGGCAGCTGATTGATCTGCGCATCGGGCGGCCGATCACCGAGGCGGGCGTGCAAGGCAACGTGTCGGTGGGCATCCGCTACATCGAGGCGTGGTTGCGGGGGCTGGGAGCGGTTGCGATCGACAATCTGATGGAGGATGCCGCCACCGCCGAGATCTCGCGTTCGCAGATCTGGCAGTGGATCCACCAGGACCGGGTCACCGCCGAGGGCACGGCCATCACGAAGGAGTACGTCGAAGAACTCATCGACCAGGTGCTGGCCTCGGCGCCACGCTTCGACGGCGACCGGTTCGACGACGCCGCCGAGGTGTTCCGCGAGGTGTCGCTGCGCGAGGAGTTCCCCGCATTCCTCACGCAGGGTGCGTACTCGAAGTACCTCGTCGAGGAGGACTGACGCGCTCGCTACGAGGTCCCCGTCCTGGTTCATCGGGGCGGGGACCTCGCACGCTCAGCGCTGTCTGTGGTTGCGCAGAAGGTCGTCGGGGCGGTTCACACGTACCCCCTCGAAGAGATCGAAGTCGCTGTCATAGCTGACGATCGTCGCGTGATGCTCGATAGCCATCGCCGCGAGATGTGCGTCGTTCACGAGGTTGGCGGCCACGCCACGGGTGACCAGCAGCCGCTCCAGGATTTCGGGATGCCGCGCCCCGGGGTTCAGGACGTGAGCGCTGGGGGCGGCGAGCCAATCGTGCACCTGGGCCATTGCTGCGGCGGGGTCGGCAGGGCTCGGCATGATGCGCGGATTGGTCGATATGCGAACGAAGGCCAGCAGCGCATTCCAGGTGAACCCGACGTTGTCTTCGCCGTCGAGGGCCCTGTCCAGCCAGGCCAGCGATGCGGTGTGGTGCTCGGTGGCCGGGTTCACCGCGTACAGCAACACGTTCGCGTCGACGACTCTCAACGCCCGGCCTGCATCCGCTTGACGAGCTCTTCGTCTTCGCTCTCTGCCGCCAGCCGCAGGGCGTGCGTGAGGTCGACGGTGGGCACACCGAGCTCGCGAGGGCGCGTGTAGGCGTGCGGCTCCGAGTCCGCCGAGGGGCTGGTTCCTGCTCGGATCGCATCATTGAGAGCACGCTTGAACGAGACACCACGCTGCGCCATCAGCCGGCGCACCACTGCCTCCGTGTCGGGGTCGAGAGTGACCGTGGTGCGCATTTTGACAGCATAGCATCACCGGAAATGATGTTGAGCTATCGTACCGGCGTCTCCCCGCACCGTGGGGGGACGGCTAGCGCACCTCGCCGCCGGCGACGGTCTCGGCCAGCATGTGCACACGCGGCAGGTGGTGGGCGCCGTAGAAGTCGGCGAGTGTCAGGCGCGCGGCATCCCTCTCCTGCTCGCTCTCGTGGGCGAGCACGGCGACGACGGCGAGGCCGTGCATCCAGCCGCCGGCGAGGGTGCCCAGCAGCATGAGATACGGCACGCTGACCGCGGCGGCATCGCGCGGCTTGTCGGCGAAGCCGAGCACCGCCTGAGTGGCGCGACGGGATGCCTCGGCCGCACGCTCGAGCCGACCGGCCGTGCGCTGGGCGACCGGATGCTCGCTTTCGCGCAGCCGGGTGATCGTCTCGTCGATCAGGCCCAGCAGCTGCTGCACCGTCGTGCCGCCGTTGCGGATGACCTTGCGGCCGATGAGGTCATTGGACTGGATGGCCGTCGTGCCCTCATAGATGGGCATGATGCGGGCGTCGCGGTAGTGCTGGGCGGCGCCGGTCTCTTCGATGAACCCCATGCCGCCGTGCACCTGGATGGCGTCGCTGGTGATCAACACGGCGTCTTCGGTGGTCCAGCCCTTCAGGATCGGCACGAAGAACTCGGCGAGGGCTGTGTCGTCGCCGTCGAACAGGTCACCCACGTACACGTCGAGGGCGCGCATCGCGAAGATGCGGCTGGCCATCGACAGCAGCAGACGGCGCACGTCGGGGTGCTCGGCGATCGAAGTGCCGGCCGGCCGGTCGAGCACAGCGCCCTGCAGCCGCTCGGCCGCGTAGCCCGCGGCCTGCTGGTAGGCACGGTCGGCGATGCCGGTGGCCTGAAAGCCCATGCCGGTGCGCGCCGAGTTCATCATCACGAACATGCCCGCAAGTCCCCCGCCGACCTCGCCGACGAGATAGCCGGTGGCGTCTTCGTACGAGAGCACGCAGGTGGGCGAACCGTGAATGCCGAGCTTGTGCTCGATGGCGACGGTCGTGATCGCGTTGCGGTCACCGAGCGTGCCGTCATCGTTCACGAGGAACTTCGGGGCGACGAACAGCGACAGCCCCTTGGCGCCTTCAGGGGCGCCCGGGGTGCGGGCAAGGACGAGGTGCACGATGTTCTCGGCGACGTCGTGATCACCCCAGGTGATGAAGATCTTCTGGCCCTTGATCGCCCAGGTGCCGTCGCCGCGCGGCGCGGCGATCGTGCGGATGGCGCCGAGATCGGTGCCGGCATCCGGCTCGGTGAGGTTCATGGTGCCGGTCCACTGGCCCGACACGAGCTTGGTCAGGTACGTCTCGCGGATCTCGTCGGAGGCCGCGGCGTCGAGCGCGTGGATCTGACCGGCGGTGAGCAGCCAGCACAGGGCGAAGG
The DNA here is from genome assembly GCF_004135285.1 of Microbacterium protaetiae. Lineage (NCBI taxonomy): Bacteria > Bacillati > Actinomycetota > Actinomycetes > Micrococcales > Microbacteriaceae > Microbacterium > Microbacterium protaetiae. The sequence continues at coordinate 2,405,156 of NZ_CP035494.1, read as the reverse complement.
CGGCGTTCGAGGCGTTCCAGATCTCGCCGAGGCCGGCGCGCACAGCGCCGGGAAGACCCTCGCCGCCGGCCGAGGCGGGCGCTTCGGCGGCGATCCAGCCGGCCTCGACGAATGCCTGGTAGGCCTGGGCGAACCCGTCGGGAAGATGCACCTGGCCGTCGGTCAGCTGCGCGCCGATGCGGTCGCCCACCGATTCGAGGGGCGCGAGCACCGAGGCGGCGAACTCGCCCGCGCCCGCGATGATCTCGGTGGCGTCGTCGGCCGACAGCTCGCCGTCAGTGGCGCGGGCGACCAGATCGAACCCGAATGCCTCGCCGTACAGGAACGCGTAGTCGTCGACGGGCGGGGTGTATTCGGCCATGCGGAACTCCTTGTGTGGGACTGGGAACCATCATACGCGAGACTCAGTCTCACCCCTCCGGCATGGTCAATTCCATATGGAATTTCCTGAACCACATCAGTTTGCCGGCGGTTTGATGTGGTCTGGGAAAATCCATATCGAATTGCCGTCGCGGGGGCGGCGTCGTGGGGCGACGCGGGGGCGCGACGCGTACCCTGAGAGGGTGACCGAACGCGCTCCACTGTCCCGCAAACTTTCCGCGATCGCCGAGTCGGCGACGCTCAAGGTCGACGCCAAGGCCAAGGCCCTCAAGGCCGAAGGCAAGCCCGTCATCTCGTATGCCGCCGGCGAGCCCGACTTCGCCACACCGTCGTTCATCGTGGATGCCGCAGCCGACGCCCTGCGCGACCCGAAGAACTTCCGCTACACGCCGGCGGCCGGCCTTCCCGAACTGCGGCAGGCGATCGCCGCGAAGACGCTGCGCGACTCGGGCCTTGAGATCGACCCGGCGCAGGTGGTGGTCACCAACGGCGGCAAGCAGGCCGTGTACCAGGCCTTCCAGGCCGTCGTGAACCCCGGAGACGAGGTGCTGCTGCCGGCACCGTACTGGACGACGTATCCCGAAGCGATAGCGCTGGCCGACGGCATCCCTGTCGAGGTGTTCGCCGGTGCCGATCAGAACTACAAGGTGACCGTCGCCCAGCTCGAGGCCGCCCGCACCGACAAGACGACCGCGCTGGTGTTCGTCTCGCCCTCGAACCCGACGGGTTCGGTGTACACGCGGGAGGAGACCGCGGCGATCGGACAGTGGGCCGTTGAGCACGGCATCTGGGTGATCACCGACGAGATCTACCAGAACCTCGTGTACGACGGCACGAAGGCCACCTCGATCGTCGAGGCAGTGCCGGATGTCGCGGGCCAGACGATCCTGGTCAACGGCGTGGCCAAGACCTACGCGATGACCGGATGGCGCGTGGGCTGGATGGTCGGCCCGCGCGATGCCATCACTCTCGCCGCGAACCTGCAGTCGCACCTGTCGAGCAACGTCAACAACATCGCGCAGCGCGCAGCTATCGCGGCGCTTTCCGGCCCGCAGGATGCCGCGGAGCAGTTTCGCCAGTCTTTCGACCGCCGCCGCAGGCTCATCGTCGCCGAGTTGTCGAAGATCGATGGCGTCGCAGTGCCCACGCCGCTGGGTGCGTTCTACGTCTACCCCGATGTGCGGGGACTGCTCGGCCGCACCTGGGCGGGAAAGACCCCGACCACCTCGCTCGAGCTGGCCGACCTCATCCTCGACGAGGCTGAGGTCGCCGTCGTACCGGGCGAGGCGTTCGGGCCGAGCAGCTACCTGCGCCTCTCGTACGCGCTGGGCGACGACCAGCTGCTGGAGGGCGTGCAGCGCCTGCAGAAGCTGTTCGCCTAGGCGAGCCGCCTCAGGAGACGACCGCGAAATGCCGCTCCACCGGCGCGGCGGCGGCATAGTCGGCCAGGCTCGCGTGCGCAATGCCGCGATGCCAGGCGAGAAAGCCCTGCAACGCTGCCTCGGATTCCCACCGTGAGATGACCACCAGAGCCTGCGGGTCACTGGAGTCTTCGCAGACCTCGGCGCTGCGGCATCCCTCTGCCGCACGCGCGGCGCTCGCATTCTCGTGCGCGGCCGCGACAAGTCCGGCCCGCTCGCCCGGCACGGCGCGCAGAGAAGTGATTCGGACGATGGATGCTGGTGCCTCGGCCATACTCACCAGGGTATGAGACGCCGCTCGGCGCGGGGCGGTTCCGGGCTGTTCGATCCCCGGCCGGGGCGGTTCCGGCCCGGGTCGACTCCTCGCCGGGGCAGGTCAGGCCAGCCGCAGTTCCGACCCGGGTCGACTCCTCGCCGGGGGCGGGTCAGGCCCGGCGGCGGTTCCGGCCCGGGTCGACTCCTCGCCGGGGGCGGGTCCGACCCGGCGGCGGGTCCGACCCGGCCGCGGCGGCGACGCGAGGACGCTGCGCCGCGCTAGATCTCGACGCCCACCAGCACCGGCTCGGGCTGCAGGATCAGGCCGAACTCGGCGCTGACGCGTAGCCGGATGTAGCGGGCGAGTTCGGCGACCTCGCCCGCCGTCGCCCCACCCCGGTTGGTCAGGGCCAGCGCGTGCTTGGTCGACAGGCCCGCGCGCGAGCGCGGCAGTCGAAAGCCCTTGCCGAACCCGGCATGCTCGATCAGCCACGCCGAGCTGACTTTCACCTCGGGCTCGGGCAGCGGCGCCATCGGCGCCAGTCCGGCATACGAGTCCAGCGGGATGACGCGGGTGGGCGCCGGATCGGGCGCCATCGGCCAGCGCGGGCAGGCGTCGGGCAGGGTGCGGGCGAACGATGCCGAGACCACGGCGTTCTGGAAGAACGAGCCGGCGCTGTGCGTGTCAGGGTCGGCATCATCGAGCACCATGCCCTTGCGGGCGCGGATGTCGAGAATGCGCTCGCGCACCCACGCCAGTGTGACCGCGTCGTCGGGCGCCAGGCCGAGCGCGGTACGCAGCTGCTCGCCACGAACCGGGGCCGCGGCATCCCCCCATTCAGCGAGTTCCAGCGTGAGCGACACGATCACCGCGCGGCGGCGCGCCACCGACCCGTAGTGGTGCTTGAGCACCGAGGTGCGAAAACCGAGCTCGAGTTCGGATGCCGGAACCGTCGAGACCTCGCCGGTGTCTTCATCGAGCAGCTCGACCTCGACGAGGGTCTGCACGATCTCCTGGCCGTACGCGCCGACGTTCTGCACGGGAGCGGCGCCGGCCGTGCCGGGAATGCCCGACAGTGCCGTGATTCCGGCCAGCCCGTGTTCCACGGCGAAGGCGACAAGCTCGTCCCAGTTCTGCCCGGCCTGCACGCGCAGTCGCGCATACCCGTCGCGGGCGCCGCTGACCGGCTCGATCCCGTGGGTGAGGATGCGCACGACGCTCCCCTCGAACGGCTCATCGCCCACCAACAGGTTCGACCCGCCGCCGATGACGAACCACTCGTCGCCGTCGTCCCACACCCGGCGCAGCGCGTCGACGAGCTCGGCAGTAGTGTGCGCGTCGTACATGCGCGCGGGGGCCGCGCCGGTGCGCAGGGTGGTCAGCCGCGCCAGGGGAAGGGGAGTCACTTCGGGCATGTCAGGGAAGGGTGTTTGCTTCGGGCATGTCAGGGCACGGTGTTCGCTTCGGCATGTCAGGGCACGCGCACGCGCACCTGGGCCTTGCCCAGCACGGTGACCTCGGCACAGGTGACGGTCAGATCGATGCGGGCAGACTCCTCGTCGACGGCGCCGACCTTGGCGACCACTGTCACGTCGGCGCCGCTCTCGGCGTCGACGACGACCGGGCGGGTGAAGCGCACGCCATACTCGAGGATGCGGCCGGCATCGCCGAGCCACGGCACTATCGTCTCCACGGCCAGGCCCATGGTCAGCATCCCGTGCGCGAGCACGCCGGGAAGACCGACCCGCTCGGCGACATCGTCGCGGTAGTGGATCGGGTTGAAGTCACCCGAGGCCCCCGCATAACGCACGAGCGACTCGCGCTCGAGGTGCACGGTGCGCTCGGCGACCACATCGCCGACGGCGAGCTGTGCATCCCCGTGCCCGGCGGCGCCGGATGACGCGCCAGCGGCGTGTGGAGGTGTCGCGGGGTTCATTCGTCTCCCCCGATCAGCAGAATGGATGTCGCGGTCACAACGTGCGCGGCTGCGGCATCCCGGATCTCTGCCTCACTGGTGACCATCGCACCCTTGCCGACAGCGCGCACGCCGGTGATCGACAGCTGGGCGGTCAACTCGTCGCCGGCGACGATCGGGCGCGTGTAGCGAAAGCGCTGCTCAGCGTGAATGGTGCGCTCCAGCGCGATGCCCGAATCGGGCTCGGCCAGCAGCTGCTGCAGCGTGAGGTCTTGGACCACCATCGCGAACGTGGGCGGGGCGATCACGTCGGCGTAGCCGAGCGCGCGCGCCGCGGCAGGGTCGGTGTGCTGCGGGTCGGTGGCGAAGACGGCGCGCGCGAACTCGCGCACCTTCTCGCGACCCACGAGGTAGGGGACGGTCGGGGCGAAGGCACGGCCAACCAGATCGGGGTTCACGGGCACCAGGCCATCCTACCGAGGAGCGCACGCGAGGGCTGAGCGACCGGAGCCGTGCGAATTGCGGGGATGCCGCGGGTGGGGCCGCGGCGCGCAGGTCGGAAGGCGCGCGTTCCCCGCCCAGACGCAGGCGTGTGGCTACGGGGCGCTTGGGTTCGTGACGCGCGGCCCGATACTCGCGCTTTCGCGACGCGCGGCCTCGAGACTCACGCTTTCGCGCGAAACACCTCGCAACGCGCTATGTCTCGCGCGCTGAGCTGAGTCTCGCGAAATACGCCCCGCGCCAGGGTGAGTCACGCAGACGACGCCCACGCCCACCACCGACACTTCCCGGCCCTACCGGCCCCGAGACTCACGCTTTCGCGCGAAACACCCCGCAACGCGCTATGTCTCGCGCGCTGAGCTGAGTCTCGCGCACCACGCCCCGCGCCAGGGTGAGTCTCGCGCGCTGAGCTGAGTCTCGCGCACAACGCCCCGCGCCAGGGTGAGTCTCGCAGACGACACCCACGCCCACCATCGACACTTCCCCGCCCTACCGGGCCCGAGACTCATGCTTTCGCGCGAAACACCTCGCAACGCGCTATGTCTCGCGCGCTGAGCTGAGTCTCGCGCGGCGGCGCGCACGGCCCGCCCCTCGCGCGCTGCGCGCAGGCCGCCGCGCGCTGCGCGGCACGGCGCGCCCGCCCGCCGCGCGCTGCGCGCAGGCCGCCGCCCGCTGCGCGCCATGCCGCGCAGCGCAGCCCCCGCGGCTGGGCGATCAGACCTTCTGCCGCCCGCGCACCGCTTTGACCGCCATCTGCACGGCGATGAACACCACAAAGAGCGCGAACAGAATGTTGGCCAGCTGCGGGTTCAGCAGCGTCGCCAGCCAGGCGCCCAGCGCCGTGGTCGTACAGGCCGCGAGGCCGACGCAGGCGGCGGCGACCAGGTCGACGTTCTTGCGCCGGATGTTGCCGACCGTGCCCGAGATCGCGGTGGGGATCATCGTCAGCAGCGAGGTGCCCTTGGCGACAAGGTCGCTCACGCCGAAGCCGAGCATGAGCGCGGGAACCACGATGATCCCACCTCCCACCCCGAGAAGACCCGAGAGGATGCCGGTGACCACACCTGTCGCGATCAGCGCAAGGGTCGACAGCACGGTCAGCTCGAGATGCGCGTCGCGGGAGGGGATGACGAAGAACAGGCCCACGACGACCACGGCGAGGAACACGATGAAGGCCCAGCGCACGACGCCGACCGGCAGCCGGGCGAGCAGCCAGGTGCCCAGCTGCGCCCCGACGACGGCGGCCGCCGCCAGGATCAGCGCCGGGATCCAGGCCACTGCGCCGTGCACCGCGTACGAGATCACCCCGATCGTCGCGATGGGCACGATGGCCGCGAGCGAGGTGCCGGCCGCCCGGCGCGGCTCGAAACCGCCCAACAAGGTCAGCAGGGGCACGATGACGGTTCCGCCACCGACACCGAACAGACCCGACAGCAGACCGGCGGCCAACCCGATGACCAGGTACAGCAGAACGGCTCGGGGCGTGCGTGGATTCGTGGTCATCGTCCTATGAATCTACCGTGCACCGCACCCGGTGCCCGCCGGCCGGATCACTGATGGTCCGGAACCGTGCAGGTGGTCTGGGCGGCCGTCGTGCCGGTGATGCTGGAGGGCAGATCGACGGCATCGGAGTCGGGCGACGGGCTGGCGCTCGCACTCGGGGTGCCGTCTTCAGTGATCTCCACCCCGTCGGCGGGGCTGGCCTTGCCGGTCAGGTTCAGCGACTTGTTCTCTTTGAGTGCGGTGAACAGGGTCTGCGCCGACTCATAGATCGGCAGCACCCGTGATGCATTGGCAGGGTCGTACGAGGTCGGATACTGCACGAACACGATGTCGTTGTACGGCACGGACTTCAGCGCCATCGCTATCTGCACCATGCGCGTGGGGTTCGACAGGTTCTCATCGAGCACAAGCTGCTTGTCCGACACCTGCTGCAGTGCGGTCGTTGCCAGTGCGAACAGCTTGGTCGGGTCGCCCAGCACCCCGCCCGACTGCAGCTTGCGCACCAGGGAAGACATGAACTGCTGCTGGTTCGAGATGCGACTGAGGTCGGACCCGTCACCGATGCCGTGGCGGATGCGCAGGAACTGCAGCGCCTGCGCGCCCTTGAGCGTGTGCTCGCCCGCCGTCAGATGCAGCCCTGTGTTGCGGTCACTGATGTCACCGGCCACGCACACCTTAACGCCGCCGATGGCATCCGACATGTTTATCACTCCGGTCCAGCGGATGGCCGCGGCGAACTGGATGTCGACCCCGGTCAGCTGCTGGATCGTCAGGGCGGTGCAGGCGAGGCCACCGTAACTGTACGAGACGTTGAGCATCTGCGCACTCATGGCCGAGTAGCGCCCGCCATCGGCCGACGGGCACGACGGAATGGGCACGATCATGTCGCGGGGGAACGAGACGACGGTGACCCGCCGCGGGTTGTCGCCGATGTGGATGAGCATCGTGACGTCGTTGCGCTCACCCCCGTCGTCGTGCGCACAGCGCGGGAAGAGGGTGAGGTCCTGCCCTTCGCACGAGTCGGTGCCCACCAGCAGCAGATTCACGCCGCCTTCGATCTCGCCGATCGTCGGAGGCAGCGGCTTGCTGGATTCGAGCGTGATGGCGTTCTCGTGCACCAGATCGGTGGCGTTCCAGGCGGCGAAGGCGGCGGTGCCGGCCACGCCGAGAACCACCACGGCCAAGGCCGCGCCGATGATCGTGGCGATCTGCGCGATGGGGTGGGGCGAGCGAAGACGCCCGTGGCGCGCAAGAGGTGCGCGGGGGGTCTTCGGGCTCATGGCCGGTCCTCTCGGCGAGTCTGAGAGCGAGGGGGATGCTGCGCCGCGACCCCGCGGCGCATCGGAATTCTACGGGACCAGGCCTTGATGCAGCGTCAGGATGCTCTCAGAATCAGCCGAGCTTCTCGTACCGGCGCACGTGGTCGACGACACCGGCGAACCGATACGGGCCCGTGGTCTCGGCGGCCGTCTCGAAGTCGGCGCCCTGCACCGCGTCGACGCTCTCGTGCAGGGCACGGTAGCGCGGGTAGTCGACGGGGCGGCGGTTGTCGAGGACTGCGGCATCCCGTGCCGTTCGCAGCAGCTCGCGATAACCGGGGCGCACCACACCGGTGAAGAACTCCGACACACTGCCCGAGCCGTAGCTGAAGAACCCGATGCGTTCGCCGGCGAGGTCGGCATCGTCATGTTCAAGCAGCGAGAGCAGGCCCACATAGATGGATGCCGTGTAGCTGTTGCCGGTGCGGCGGTTCAGTTCCAGGCTCGCGGAGATCTGCGCCAGGCGCTGATCTTTGTCGAGGTCGGCGCCCACGATCTTGCACAACCGGTCATGCGCCTTGACCGCCATCTTGGTGAACGGCTGGTGATAGCAGAACCTCGCCATCTCGGCGAAGGCGAAGCCACCGCGAGACTGGTACTCGTTCCATGCCCCCTCCAGGGCCCCGAGGTACGCGGCCAGCGAGTACTTGCCGTCGACCAGCGCCGTTGACAGGTAGTTCGGCCGCCAGAAGTCGTGGATGTCGTCGGTGTGCAGTCCGGTGACCGGTTCGATCTCGATCAGAGCGGGGTCGGCGGTGACCAGAAATGCGACCGCTGCGGCGCCCTGGGTGGGTTCGCCGCTGGAATCCAGCGCATACCGGGCGACGTCGCTGGCGATCACCAGCACCTTCTCGCTCGCATCGCGGGCGACGATGCCCAGGGCGAACTGCAGAGCCGCCGTGGCCGAGTAGCAGGCCTGCTTGAGCTCGACCACACGGCAATGCTCACCCATGCCCAGCAGGCCGTGGACGAACACGCCCGCCGACTTGGATTGGTCGATGCCCGACTCGGTGGCGAAAAGCAGCGTGCGGATGCCGTCGGATCCGTGCCGTGCGAGAATCTGCGCGGCCGCCTCGGCGCCCATCGTCACGATGTCTTCGTCGGCGGTGGGCACGCTCATCTGGCTCTGCCCGATGCCGATGTAGAACTTGCCCACGTCGATGCCCTGCACATCGGCCAGCTGCTGCAGGTCGAGCACCTGGTGGGCGGTGGCGAAGGCGAGGTCGCTGATGCCGATCGTCATCGTGCGTTCTTCCTCTCGATGTTCACATGGGCGGCCATCAGCTCGCCGGGATTGGTCTGCGCGGCCATGAGCGACAGCTCGCCACACAGCACAGTGGCCGCGCACAGCACCGCGAGTCGGCGGGCGTTCTCTCCCGGCTCCCGGTCGTCGGCGCAGCCGAGCCGTGCGATGTTCTGCTCGACGAACGCGAGGTCTTTCCCGTTGCCGACGGTGCCGACGATGAGGTTGGGCAGCGTGCACGAGAAGTACAGGTCGCCGCCGCGCACTTCGGCATGCGTGATGCCCTGCGAGCCCTCCACGATGTTGGCGGCATCTTGCCCGGTGGCCAGGTAGAACGCCAGCAGCATATTGGCGTAGTGCGCATTGGCGCTGCGCAGACCGCCCGCGGTGATGGTGCCGATCAGGTTCTTGCGCACGTTCAGCTCGGCGATCGCCTCGGGGCTGGTGTGCAGCCGACGGGTGACCACCTCGCGCGGGATGAGCAGCTCGGTGACGACGTTCTTGCCGCGCCCGAGAATGCCGTTGACGGCGGTGGCCTTCTTGTCGGAGCAGTAGTTGCCCGAAATCGACCCGTAGCGCAGGCCGGGGATCGTGGACAGGATGTGGTCCATCAGCTTGTCGGCGGCCAGGGTGACCATGTTGTGACCCGAGGCATCCCCCGTCGACAGCTCGAAACGCAGAAACAGCAGATTGCCGACGATCTGGTGGTGCAGATCGAGCAGCTTGGCGAACCGGCTGGCTCGCGAGATGACCTGCTGCAGCTCGTCGCGGCGGGCATCGAGCGCCTGCACGGCCGCCAATGCGGTGCCGGCGTCATCTGCCTCGAACAGCACCGACCGGGCCATCCGCTCATCGATGAGAGTCGCGACGATGCCGCGCTCGCAGAGCGTGGAGATCTTCGCCCCGCGACCCACCGACGGCCACAGCGGCGTCTCATAGGTGGCCAGCGGCACCTCGTGCAGCCCGCTCATGACGTTGCCGCTGATCGAGATCGGCCCCACCCACTTGAGCGGGACCGGGGCCGCGCTGACGGTGTCATCCCTCATCTGAACTCCCTGTGTGGCGCTCACCGCGCCGGCTGAAGGCGGCCGCGTCGATACCGCGCAGCTCGCAGAATTCACGCACATCGCCGCGCAGCAGCAGATCGGTGCGCGCCAGTTCGGCCGGAGTGGATGCCCCCAGTAGCGCATGCAGCTGGGCGATCTGTTCCAGCCAGGCGCCGATGCGCGCTATCAGCGCGTCTTCTCCACCGCGCAGCACCGCGTGCAGGAACACACCCGACACGCCCACCGCGTGCGCACCCAGCGCCAGCGCGCGCACCACGTCGAGCGGTGTGCGTACGCCCCCCGATGCCACAAGATCCGGGATGCCGCCGGGCGCGGCATCCCCCGCATCCAGCAGACTGCACACGGCCGACTGCCCCCACCCGGTCATGAACGCATAGTCGTTCTCGGCGCGCCGCGCGTTCTCGATGCGCGCGAAATCGGTGCCGCCGGCGCCGCTGACGTCGGCGACGGCGACCCCGAGCTGCGCGAGACGTTCGAGCGTGGGGCGGCTGAGGCCGAAACCGACCTCTTTGACGATCACCGGCACCTCGAGCCGCTCGACGATCGCCGCCAGATTGCCCGGCCAGGCCGAGAAGTCGCGGCTGCCTTCGGGCATGACCGTTTCTTGCACGCTGTTCAGATGCACTTGCAGAGCGTCTGCCTGCAGCAGATCGACCACGCGCGCGGCATCGTCGGGCGTCGCATCGGCGCTGAGATTGGCCATCACGAACCCGCCGGGGTTCTCGTCACGCATCACCCGGAAGGTGCCGATCATGTCGGGATCGCGCAGCGCGACGCTCATCGAGCCGGTGGCGATCGGAACGCCGGTCTCTCGGGCGGCGATCGCCAGCGAGCGATTGATCTCACCGGTGCGCGCGCTGCCGCCGGTCATGCCGTTCACATAGAGGGGCACCGGCCAGTCGATCCCCGCGAACGCGGTGGAAAGACTCACCCGCTCGCGGTCGATGCCGGCCAGCGCGTGGTGCACGAACCGCACATCGTCGAAGTCGTTGTGCGCCGGGCGGTCCTGCTGCTGTGCGTCGGCGAGGTCGACGTGCTGGTCTTTACGCCCGCTACTCATCGCTGCTGCGCTCACTGCTCACGAATGGCCCCCTGAACGTCGTACACCTTCAGATCGAGGTGGCGAATGTCGTTCAGCTCCCACTCTGTCAGCATTCGGTGGATGTCGGCCTCCGGCGGGGCCAACACGATGCCGCAGTCACCACCACCGGCACCCGACGATTTGGCTGCGGCCCCGGCCGCGGTGGCGATTTCGCACAGAGCCGTCAGCGCGGGCGTCTCGATCTGCAACCCGGCGTGCCGGGCCAGATCGCCCAGGGCCGTGCGGGCAAGCCGGATGGCGTGCAGAGTGCCTGCGGCATCGCGCCGCTGCAGCGCGTCGACGAGCTGCTCGACGGCCGCGCGACTGTCATCGACGAACTCGCGATACCGGCTCTCGCCGGCAGGCTTGCGGTGCTGCACGCTGCCCACCAGACGCTCGGTCGAGGCCGGCTGTCCGGTCCAGCCCACCAGAAGCCGCAGGCCGGTGGGGGCCGGCAGGCGGTGCACCGACAGCGCCGGCCAGTCCTGGTCGAGAAGCGCAGCGACCCCCTGCGTCTCGGCCTCGCTGCGCACCCACGCGCGGTCGGGGGCACTGTAGGCGATCCAGCCGCCGAAGGCGCTGGCGGCGACATCGCCACCCGAGGCGGCCGGCGAGACGCGCACGGTCGCTATCAGGGCGAGCTTGAAAAGCTGCATCGGCGTGAGCTCGAGGCCGTACAGCCGGTCGAGCGCACGCACCGTGGCGACGGTGACCGCCGCCGACGACCCGAGACCGAACTTGCGCCCCGACACGTCGTCGAGCTGACTGGAGATGCGGATGTCGCAGAACAGGGGCGGGATGCCGCGCGCCGCGGCGAGCTGCTCGACGGCGCCCAGTGCCGAGAGCACGTAGTCATAGGGCGCGTGGTCCTGGTCGAGCACGACGACGCCGTCGTCGCGCGTCCACAGCAGCGGGGCGCGACCGTATTGATCGGAAGAGATGCTGCCGCGGGTGTCGGCCGGTTCGACTTCGACGGTGATGTGGCGGTCGACGGCGACCAGCACCGAGGGCTCCCCCGGCTCGACGACCGCATACTCGCCCGCGATGAACAGCTTGCCGGGCGCCTGCTCGCGGATCATGCCGTCACCTCGACGAGGTGGGCGCCGGCCCCGGCACGGGCGGCGATGAGTCGCTCGCCCGGCATGTCGGCGGTCAGCGCTTCGCGCACGGCATCGACCTCGCCGGCCGGGCAGACGAACACGACATTGGGCCCGGCGTCGGCGGTGGCGTACGCCTGCAGACCCTGCGCCCGCAGGCGGGCGGCGGCGTCGAAGAGGGCCACGCTCTGCGGCGCCAGGTAGCGGATCGGCGGGCGGCATCCCATGATCGCCGCGTGCATGCGCAGCGCGTTGGATTCGGTCACCTCGCCGATCATGCCGATATCACCGGCGGCGAAAGCCTGCTGCATGAGAGCGAGGTCGGCCTCGGCCGCGTGCACCCATGCGTCGGCATACGGCGAAGTGTCGCGGGTGCGACGCATGGCTTCGCGGCTCGAGACAGCCTTGGCTCCGGCATCCACCACGGCGATCACCATGCCGAGGTCGGGACCGTCGACGTGTTCGGCGAACGAGGTGGCATCGTCGAGGCCGGCATGCCAGATGGCCGCTCCCGGGATGATCGAGCGGCACGCCGAGCCCGAGCCGCGGCGAGCCAGCCTGCTCAGCGCCCTCTGGTCGAGGGTGAGGCCGTAGGCGTCGGCGGCTGCGACGGCGAGCGCCGCGAAGCCCGACGCGCTCGAGGCCAGCCCCGCGCCGGTGGGCACGGAGTTGCGCGTGTCGACGCGGGCGCGGGCGTTCGTGCCGGCGAGGGTGCGCACAAGGTCGAGGAAGGCGGTGATGCGGGCGGCGGCCGAGCCGGTGGCCGGTGCTGCGTCGAAGACGATCTGATCGGCCTCGGCGTGCGGGTCGACGACGACGGTGGTCGTGGTCGGAAACACGTCGAGAGTCAGCGAGAGACTGCCGGTGAGGGGCAGGATGAGCGAGTCGTCGCGCTTGCCCCAGTATTTGACGAGGGCGATGTTCGGGTGGGCGACGGCGGTGCTCATGCAGTGGTCTCTTCGGGGCGCAGCATCCATGTGCGCTCGGCGCCGTTCTCGCGCATCGCCGCCGCGATCGTCTCGGCGTTCTGCGCCGTCTCGGCCAGGGCGAGCACGCAGCCGCCGCGCCCGCCGCCGGTGAGCTTGGCGCCCAGGGCGCCCGCGGCCTCGGCAGAGGCGACCAGGCGGTCGAGATGCGGATTGCTGACGGTCAGCTCGCGCAGCAGAGCGTGCACCTGGCTCATCCGCGCGCCGAGCGCGGCACGGTCGTCGCCGGCGAGGTCGTCGACGGCGGCCTGGGTGCACTCCTGGATGCGGGAGAGGATGCCGGCCACCCGGTCGGGTTCGGCCGCCTTCAGCGCGGCGACGCCGGCGACGGCCTCACGGGTGCGGCCGCGCAGCCCGGTGTCGGCGATCACGAACACGCCGCCGAGGGCGGAGGGCAGCTCGCGCGCCTGGCCCGCCTGGAACCACACCGGCGTGTCGGAGACGACAGAGCGGGCATCGAGCCCGCTGGGCGTGCCGTGTGCGACACGCTCGGCGGCCTGGATGAGGGCGAAGCGCTCGGCGGCATCGAGTTCGACGCCGCAGCTGCGTGCCACCGCCGCGGCGATCGCCGCCGCCACCGCCGCGCTCGAGCCGAGCCCCCGTTCGGCGGGGATCTCGCCGTCGATGCGCACCGCACGCCCGGTCGCCGGCGCACCGACGTGGCGCAGCGTCTCGACGATGGCCGTCACGGGTGCCGCCAGCAGCTCGGGGGCGGCGGCGATCGGACCGCGGTAGAGCACCGAGTCGATCCACAGCGGTCGGTCGGTGCGGGTGACGGTGGCGGTCAGCGCGAGGCCGTGAACCGGCAGAGCAATGGCCGGAGCACCGTGCACGACGGCGTGCTCGCCGAGCAGGATCACCTTGGCATGAGCGGTGGCCGTGGCCTCGGCCGGCGCCGCACCGATCGTCGAGGCCGGTCGCGTCGACGGTTCCCAGACGCGACCTGTCACGCCGGCCATGTGTCGTCTCCTGAGGTCTGGAACACGGGCGCGCAGCAGGATCGTGGGCGAGCGTGCGGCGCACGCTGCGGATCCGGCCGCTCTGCTCGCGGGCACGCGTGCGCGTGCCAACGTTCGATTTTATCCATGACCGACCGGTCGTGGCTGTGTCCCGGCCGAGCATCGCCCGACGCCGAAGCGTCGGCGCCGCGACACACTTCGTCACTCTGGGTAAGAGAGCGTCGCACATTTCGCCGGTTCGTCGGCGCGGCTTCTAGCGTTCTGATCACATCGCGCACCACGCGCCCTTCGAGAGGACAGCCATGTCACGCATTCGCCGCACCCTGATCGCCAGCAGCCTGGTCGTTGCCGCGATGGGGATGGCCGGGTGCGCGGCATCCGGAGCCGAAGCCGACGCCGAGCCCGGCGTGCAGAAGGTCGTGGTGGCGACCGGTGCGAATCCCAAGCCGTACACCTATCTCGATGACGACGACCAGCTCACCGGCTACGACATCGAGGTGCTGCGCGCCGTCGACAAGTTGCTGCCTGATGTGTCGTTCGACTTTCAGGTCGCCGAGTTCGACGCGCTTTTCGCGGGCTTGGACTCGGGGCGGTACAACATCGTCGCGAACAACCTGTCGGCCACGGCCGAGCGTCGCGAGAAGTACGACTTCACCGACCCGTACCTGCAGGCGCAGTTCGGCGTCGGGGTTCGGCCCGACAGCGGCCTGACGAACATCACGAAGATCGACGACCTGGCCGGCAAGAAGACCTACGGTCAGGCGGGTCTGAACTTCACCCGCGTGCTCGAGCAGTACAACGACGCGAACCCGGGCCACACCATCGACATCACCTACTCCGAGGCCGATCTGCAGACCCAGTACAAGAACCTCGCCGCCGGCGCCGTCGACTTTCTTTTCACCGAGCGCGTGGTCTTCGACGGCTACGGTGCCGCCAAGCTCGGCCTCACCTTCGTGCCGCTGGACGGCGACTATCTCGAATCGACCTACGGCACGAGCCTGAAGTCGGCGTTCGCGGTCTCACGGCATACCGAGAACGCCACCACCATCGAGTCGGAGATCAACGGCGCGCTGCAGAAGCTGAACGCCGACGGCACGCTGACAAGCCTCAGCGAGAAGTTCTTCGGGCTCGACCTCACGCCCAAGCAGTGACCCGATGGACGACATCGTCGACGTTGGAGCGTTGCTGCGGTACACGCTCGCTCTGATCCCGTACATCCCGGTCACGTTGCTGCTGAGCATCGCGGCCACTGTGCTCGGAGTGATCATCGGCCTCGTCATGGCCCTCATCAAGATGGGGCGCGTGCCGGTGCTCTCGCAGCTGAACGCTGTGCTGGTGTCGTACCTGCGCGGCACGCCGGCCCTGGTGCAGCTGCTGCTGAACGTGAACGCGGCGCCCATCCTCATTCTGTTGAGCAACCGTTGGCTGGGTACCGACTTCGACGCTTTGGCGCTCTCGCCCTTTCTCATCGCGACCTTCACCTTCGCCCTGCACGAAGCGGGGTACGGGTCCGAAACGATCCGCGCCGCGCTGCTGTCGGTCGACAAGCGTGAGATCGAGGCGGCGCACGCGCTGGGCATGACCGGATGGCAGACGCTGCGGCGGGTGATCATCCCGCACGCGGCCGTCGTGGCATTCCCGACGCTGGTCAGCCAGTTCATCGGAATGCTCAAGGCCTCATCGCTGGCGTTCGTGGTGTCGGTCGTCGAGGTCACCGCATATGCGAAGATCCTCGGCGGGCGCGACTACCGCTACTTCGAGGCGTATCTGGCGACGGCGATCATCTACTGGGCGCTGACGGTCGTGATCGAGCAGATCACGGCACGTGTCGAGAAGCGGATGCTGCGACCCCGGCCGACGCGCCGGGTCACGCGGCATCCCTCCCCCGTCGAGGTGGCGGCATGACCGGCGTCAGCGGCCTGCAGGTGACGTTCGGGCAGCGACGCGTGCTCGACGGTCTCGACCTCGAGTTCGCCCCCGGTGCCGTCACCGCTGTGGTCGGGTCATCGGGCGCCGGCAAATCGACGCTCTTGCGCTGCGTGAACCTTCTCGAGCGCCCGCAGGCCGGCTTTATCACGATCGGCGACCTGAGAGTCGACACCACACGAGCCACCGCACGCGAGATCCGCGAGCTGCGTCGGCGCACCGCCATGGTGTTTCAGCAGTTCCACCTCTTCGCCCGCAAGACGGCGACCGAGAACGTCGCCGAAGGTCTACGGGTGGTGCGCGGCATCGACCGCCGCGATGCCGAGCGGCTCGCGCTCGAGCATCTCGACCGGGTCGGGCTGGCCGCCCACGCCGACCAGTACCCGAGTCAGCTCTCGGGCGGGCAACAGCAGCGGGTGGGCATCGCCCGTGCGCTCGCGATGCAGCCCGAGGTGCTGCTGCTGGACGAACCGACCTCGGCCCTGGACCCGGAACTCGTCGGCGAGGTGCTCGCCACGATCCGCAGCATCGCCGAACAGGGTCAGACGATGGTGCTGGTCTCGCACGAGATGCATTTCGTGCGGCAGGTGGCCCAGCGCATCGTGTTCCTCGAAGGCGGCCGGATCATCGACGACGCCGCACCTGCCGAGTTCTTCGGCGCCGCGGCATCCGACCGCACTCGCGGCTTCTTGCGCGAGTACCACCACGCACACGGCACCTACCAGATCTAGGAGTTCGACATGACAGACACGCCCCGCCCGGTACGCAGCCTCGGCTTCGTGCACATCGCCCCGTTCGACCGTGATTCACCCCGCGAGGGGCTCGACAATGCGATCGAGCTGTTCCGCTATGCCGAAGAGCTGGGCCTGGACAGCGGGTGGCTGCGCACCCGCCACCTGCAGCACGGCGTCTCGTCGTCGCCGGTGCTGTTCGGCGCCATCTCGCAGCACACCGAGCGCATCAAGCTGGGCCACGCCGTCATCCCGGTCGGGCACGACAACCCGTTCCGGCTGGCCGAAGACCTGGCCACCGTCGATGTTCTCAGCGGCGGTCGCCTGCAGCCCGGCCTCAGCGTGCATCCGCCGAAGTTCGCCGATGATGTCAACGACATCGTGTTCGACCGCGGATGGCGCGAGCAGGACTACGGGTACGGCCGCATCGAGCTGCTGCGTGAACTGTTGGCGGGGCGCGCCGTGCGCGAGATCCCGCCGTATCAGGGCATCGGCGGCGACTTCGACTCTGACCGTGTCGAACCGCACAGTCCCGGGCTGGCCGACCGCCTCTGGTACGGCGGCGGATCGCTGCGGTCGGCCGAATGGGCGGGGCACGCCGGGCTGAACTGGCTGGTGAGCAACATCAGCACGACCGCCGACGGCGACACGGATTTCGCCCGCGTGCAGCGCGGGCAGATCGATGCCTTCCGCGCGCACCACCCCGCCGGCGAGCAAGCGCACGCCACGGTGGCCCGGGTGGCCGTTCCCACCGACGCTGCCACAGGCTCGCAGCTGCGGCGATACCGGGAGTACGTGCAACGGCGCACCCCGCGCACCAGGCAGATCCAGGGCAAGAACACGATCATCGCGCTCGACATCCTGGGCTCCACCGACGAGATCGTCGAGGTGATCCGGGCCGACGCCGCCTTCCGTGCGGCGGAGGACTACCTGTTCGAGCTGCCGTTCGAGCTCGAACTCGAAGACTGGAAGCACATTCTGCATCAGCTGGCCACCCGGGTCGGCCCGGCCTTGGGTTGGGCGCCGGCTGCCGAGCGCCGTGAGCAGGCAGCATGAGTGTGCAGGTGCGCCGCGCCCGGCCCGAGGAGTTCGAGGAGATCGACCGTGTCATCGACGACGCATATGCACACGACTACGGCCCGCGTGAGCACCACGACGACATGCATCGCTCGGCCGTCCGTGCACGTGACTACGACGTTCTGGTCGCCGTCGACGAGCACGGAGCGGTGGTCGGCAGCGTGACGGTGCGCCGGCGCGGTGGCCCGGTGCTGCACGAAGACTTCGGCGATGACGATGCCGATCTGCGCCTGCTCGGTGTGGCTCCCACCGCTCGGCGGCAGGGAGTGGCTGCCGCCCTGATGCAGCAGGTGATACGGGATGCCGCAGCCGCCGGGTACGCGCATGTGACGCTGAAGACCGGCCCCGACATGCATGGCGCGCACCGGCTGTACGAAGCGCTGGGATTCGAGCGTGCGCCCGAGCACGATGGGCTCTGGATCGGCGGCGAGCGGGTGTTCGATCTGCTCGCCTATCGTTACCGTCTCGGCGCGACCACGCCGGTGCCGCAGCCGGCGCGCAGCGGCGTGGCGGAATGACGTGACCGCTCAGGCTGTCGGCGCCTGCGCCCGCACGCCGGAGGACGCTGTCAGTCGTGCGCCGACGCGACGCGACGCGCGGAAGGCCAGCCAGGCGAGGGGATGCCGGCTGCCCTTGCGGTAGACACGGTGCGGCACATGCGCGTCTTGCGGGCGCGTATAGCCGGCGGCCGCGCACACGCTCGGCAGGATCGCCCGCGCTGCCGCGCGATAGCCCGCGTCGGAGGGGTGCAGATGGTCGTGCGTCGAGAACATCTCCTCGGGAGTCCGGCGAAACAGCGGTCCGAGCGTGTCGGCGAGCGAGACCGTCCGGCCGCCGGCGCGCAGCACCACTATCGCCTGACCGGTCGCGGTCAGGCGGCTCGACCAGTGCGCGAAGAACCGCAGCGGCTGCGAGAACGTCTGCACGGTTCCCAGGTCGGGGCACGTCGCCACCACCACCTGCACTCCGCGCCGGCGCAGTTCCCGCACGGTCTCTGACAGCGGCCACAGCGCATCGGTGAGCCGTTTGAGCCGCATCACATCGTTTGCCCCGATGACGATGACGACCACGTCGAGCGCCGGCTGCTCGTCGAGAAGCGTCGCGAGCTGTGCGATCAGCGCCGTCGCCTCGGCGCCCACCTCTCCGACGTTCGTCAGTTCGACCGGGCGATTGGCCGCGTCGGCCAGGCCCATCGCCAGCAGCGTGCCCGGCGTCTGTTCGGGATCGAAAGCTCCGTAGCCGACAGCCAGCGAGTCGCCCATCATCCCGAGCTGCAGCGGTGTTCCGGGACGGTGCACGCCGAATCTTCCACTGCGCGGCTTGATCGGACCCAGGCGCGTGGGCGCGAGTCGCTCGCGCGCGAAAAGTCCCTCGGCGGTCGTGATCGCCGCGACCGCCGCGAGAAGACCGGCGGCGGCGCCCAGAACCATCGTCACGGCGCGCACGAGGCGCAACACTGCCGTCGGTGCCCGGCGGCGCTCGGAATCGGCGCGGGGCTGCGGCATCCTGCGACCCGGCCACGTGCGTTGTGTGCCCATCTTCTGCCCCCGAGGCCAGGCTATGCCCCGCTCGGCCCGCGCGGGCTGTGCCACCGATATCGCCGCGATCAGCCCACCCCGCCGAACAGCGTGCCGACGGCGAAGGTGGCGGCCAGCGCCAGCGCGCCCCCGATGACGGTGCGTACGACCGATCGCCAGCGCACGGCTCCGCCGATCCACGCGGCGACGTGGCCGGTGACAGCGAGCGCGAGCAGCACCGCGACGAAGGTCCACGCGACCCGCACCGCGGGTGGCGTGAGCAGGATCGTCAGCACGGGCAGCATCGCGCCGACCGTGAACGACACTGCCGAGGCAAGCGCGGCATGCCACGGGCTGACCACGTCGTCTTGGTCGATGTTCAGTTCCATCGACAGATGTGCCCGCAGAGCGTTCTTCTCGGTCAGCTCCCTCGCCACCGTGCGCGCGGTCTCGTGCGACAGCCCCTCCTGTTCGTACAGCCCCACGAGCTCTTCGAATTCGGCCTCGGGGTCATCGGCGAGCTCCCCGCGCTCCTTCGCGATCAGCGCCCGCTCGGTGTCACGCTGGCTGGAGACCGAGACGTATTCCCCGAGCGCCATGGAGATGGCCCCGCCCACGAGGGCGGCCGCGCCGGCGAGAAAGACCGGGCCTACGGCATCCGTCGCCCCGGCCACCCCGACCGCGACAGCGGCCGTCGAGACGATGCCGTCATTCGCGCCGAGCACACCCGCGCGCAGCCAATTGAGTCGCTGTGCCAGGCCCGGGGCGTGCGGCTCGTCGGCATGGCCGCGCCCAGAAGTGTCCGTCACCCGACCAATCTATTGCGGGGGATGCTATTGCGGGTCTATTGCGGGGGATGCTGTTGCGGGTCTATTGCGGGGGATGCTGTTGCGGGAGGATGCCGCGGGGCGGCGCCGCGGCGATGAACGGTCGCCGCGCGGTCGCGGCATTGTTCGTTCAGTCGTCACATATGACCACTTTTCGGGCAGTCAGGCGGCCATTCGTGACGACTGAATTCGCCGCACGCCGTGTCAGCGCCATACGCCGCGATGAGCGCGCCCCCGGCACAATGCTCACGGTCCCGGCTCCCAGCGCAGGATGTCGCCGGGCTGGCATTCGAGCACGCGACAGATGGCGTCGAGGGTGGTGAAGCGCACGGCCTTGGCGCGCCCGTTCTTGAGCACCGACACGTTCACCGCCGTGATGCCGATGGCCGCGGCGAGCTCGTTCACGCTCATCTTCTTGCGCGCGAGCTGCACATCGAGGTCGATGATGATGGGCATCACACGACCTCCGACATGTCCTGCTCGAGCTGCACGGCCTGGCGCAGCAGCTCGCGCAGGACGACGACGACCAGCGCGATGCCCAGGCCGACGATGATCGCCAGGATGCCGCCGATCAGCGCCACCGGCGTTCCGGCGCCCGCCCGGTCGATGAGGATCATGCCTGCGACCACGAGCACGACTGCCACCAGTACCGCGATGATGATGGCATCGACCCACCGGAACGCCGCGGGTCGGAAGATGCTGTCTTCAGCGACCATCGACAGCAACCGCCACACGCATACGAGCATCACCTCGACACACACCAGCAGCAGCACGGTGAGCACGACTCCCGGCACCTGCAGG
This sequence comes from Microbacterium protaetiae, assembly GCF_004135285.1. Taxonomy (NCBI): domain Bacteria; kingdom Bacillati; phylum Actinomycetota; class Actinomycetes; order Micrococcales; family Microbacteriaceae; genus Microbacterium; species Microbacterium protaetiae. The sequence goes on along the minus strand of NZ_CP035494.1, from coordinate 2,384,548 downwards.
CCCGCGAACTCGGGGGCATCATGCGCGACGTCGCCCGCGAGCACAGGCAGCAGCACGATCTGACAGACCAGCAGCGCCGCGAACAACACGACGATGAGCGCCTTCGTGAGGATGACGGCCACATCGCGCATGATGATCCCTATCGTCTCTCGAGCGTTATCTATCGAGAAACGATAGCCTATGCTTTCGCGCCGCGCATCCCGTTCTGCGGAGTCGCGCCGCCTACGCGGTGGCGTCCATGATGTGCACGACCGTCACCTCGATCTGAGCATCGGGATGCCGCGGCTCCAGCAGAGCCCGCACGGCGTCGTGCACGGCACGAACCGTCTGCGGCGCGCCCTGCGCGGCGTGCACGCCGATGGCCACGCGCACGCGCAGCTCGCCCCCGGATTCGTCGATCGCCACCAGCGAGGGCGACCGACCCAGCAACTCGGCGCCGGCGTCGAGAAGGTTCGCCGCCAGCGACCCCGGCCGATACAGCGTGATGACACCGGTGACGGCCCGCGCAGCCGCCTCGACGGCCGCTGCGAGCACCGCGCTGTCTTCCGTGGTCATCCTTCGTCCTCCTCGTCGGCCGCCGGCACGATGAGCTGCACGTCGTGGATCCTGATGTCGATTCCGGTGACGTTCAACTCGGTGTGCACCGCCAGTCGCCGTGCTATCTCGTCGCGCAGCCGATCGGCCAGCCGTGGAAGCGGCTCGCCGTACGGCACGCTGGCATCGATCTCGATGCGCACCGGCGCACCGGGGGTCGTCACATCGCCGTTGAGGCGACAGCGTCCGATGAGCACCCCTGGAATCGCGTTTTCGGCTGCCCGCACGAGTCCGCGCACAGCGCCTTCGGTGAGAGCGATCTCGGCACCCGGGGCCGGCGGGGTGAGGGGAATGCGTCGCCCGGCCCGGGCGTCCAGGGCGATGCCGCTGAGGATCTTCTGCACCCAGCTCTCGTCGGCAGCCGGCTCGGCCGCGGCATCCGCTGCCATCAGCTCAGGTGTCAGCGAGTGCAGCCGTTCGAGCGCCTCGAGCGCGAGCTGGCAGCCGGCGGACTGCTCGATGGACGGATCGGACGGCGAGCGACCGGCCTCGAGATAGTCGGTGAGTTCCTCGATGGTGTGGCCGTCGAGGTCGCCGGGCTCCACGCCCAGCCGTCGGGGATCCGGACGTTCTGCGGTCATCGCCACTCCTCCATCCGGATGATGATGTACTTTCTCGCCCGAGCCAGCAGGCCGCGCACCGTCGAGAGCGGAAGCTCGAGCTGCTCGGCGATCTCGTCGTACGGGTATCCGGCGATCTCGCGCAGCACCCAGCACTGCCGCTGCTCGTCGGGCAACTCCTGCAGCACGAGACGCAACGCCTCGACTCCAGCATGCGTCTCGGCGATGCGTGCGGGAGAGGCGTGCGCGGGCGCCGGATGATCCAGATCATCGATGTCGCTCTGCGGGCGTGAGGCACGGATGCGGTCGACGGCCTTACGGCTCACGATGCGCATCAGCCAGCTCTTGACCTTGGCCGGGTCATCCAGTTCAGGCAGCCGCTGCCATGCCGTCACGAATGCCTCTTGCACGACATCATCCACGTCGGCGGAGGCATTCAGGATGCGGCGACTGTACGCCCGCATCATGGGTGTGTACCTGCGCACCAGCACCCCGAACGCGGCCATGTCGCCGTCGGCGGCGCGGCCGGCGACGATGAAGTCATCCGCGCGCTCGAGAGCGCTCGGAAATCGGTCACCGGTCATCCCCCTGACCTCTGCATGCGATCCCGCTCTCCCCGGGGGGACAAGGGCGGCTCATGATCGCCGCCTCGTCCCCCGCATCCCTCACGAGAACACCCCCGGTCGGGGGTTCTGTGCGATCTTCTCATTCGCTGGCGCGGCGCCCGACGATGAGCCCGTAGATCAGCAGCACTATCAGCGGCCCGCCGATCGCCAACAGCCACGTCGAGAGGCTGAAGAACGACTGCAGATCGACGTGGAAGATGAGCCCGCCCAGCCATCCGCCGAGCATCGCACCGATGACGCCGAGGATGAGAGTGACGAACCAACCGCCGGGCTGTTTGCCCGGAATGATGAGCTTGGCGATCGCCCCCGCGATCAGACCGAGCAGAAGAAAGCTGAAGAACCCCATGGGGTGCCCCTTTCGTTGATGGTCGAGGCCTCCGGTGCCCGGAAGCCGTGTCGTGATGGCTCAGCCGCCGATCCTGTTCCTTTCGTTCGTCTTCGTTCCCGCTATCGCACGCGGGCAGCCGATCGCAGGCCGTCCACCCTCCGGCGGTCGGCCAGATGCACCGCCACCGGCACCCTGACACCCGCGAGCCGGTCCCAGTCGTGCACGACGTCTTCGACGGCAGCCAGAAGCCGTGCGAGATCCGCTCCCCGTCGCGGTCGCACCGTCAGTGCTATCGCGGGGGCCCGCCTGACCCGGTACACCTCCACGGTCGCCGACAGCACGTCGGCGCGCGCGCTGAGTTGTTCGGTCAGTATCGTGGCGGCGATGCCACGGTCTACCGAGGTGCGTCCTTGGCCGGTGACCTGCCGCAGCACCGTGCGCGTCTTTCCCCGCCCGCGCGTGGCGAGGAACACGGCCAGCAGTGCCACAACCACCACCAGCGCAGCCACGACGACGACCTCGGCGCCCGAGACGGTGCCGCCTCCGGGCAGCGCCATGCGCCATGCGCGGGCGCGGGATGCCGCATCCGCAACCCCCCTCGTCGCGCCGGCGATCATCGGCTCTGCCCCTGTGGGCCGTATGCCGGCGAGCATCGCACTCGCGCCGATCACGAAGAGCAGGATGCCCGCCGCAAGCAGCACCGCGCGATTGAGGACGCGGTTCGTGGCGTTCATGCCACGACCGCCCGGTGGTCGACGAGCACTCGCGACGTCACCGCGAAGCCCGCCGCCGCGATGGCCTGCTTCGCCGACTCTGCGGCAATGTCACGGTGCACCCGCACACCGCTGAGCGGAACCACCCGCACGGTGGCAGACCGCGGCCGCACGCTGACCGAGACGCGGTCGGAGCTCAGCCCGCACGCGGCGGCGACCGCGTCGGCCGAGGCATCGGCCAGCACGCCGTCGTCGGCGGACAGCGCGACGCGCCCCGTCATGCGGGTGTGGCGTGCCCGCCGCCCGGGCAGCACGGCCATGGCGATCAGCAGCAGTGAGAGCAGCACGGCCACGACCCCGATCGCCGTCACAACGGCCCGATCGCCGCCGAGCTGCGACAGCGACCCGACCAGGCGGTCGACACGTTCGCGCACGGCCGGATCTGCCCAGCACCACATCGCCAGCACGATCCCGGCGGCGCCGAGAACACTGGCTGCGGCAGCCACGACCACTGCGGCGCCGGTGCGGGGCGAATACCGTTGGCGGCGCAGCACCCGTCGGTACACGGCCGATTCGGCAGTCATCGCACCCTCCGCGCCGGCATCATGCGTACACCTGCGTAGCGCACGTCGACGGCGCCGACGGCGCGGCCGCTCAGCGTCTTCATTCCCGCGATCACGTGATTGCGCACGAGTGCGCCCTGCTCGAAGATCGGTGTTGCGGGGCGTGCGCCCACCAGAAGCGGCACGGTGACCGAGACCCGCAGCGCACCGGCGGCGTCGGCCAGTGACACCTCGATGTCGCGGACGCGGGCGGATGCGGCATCCCGCACCATTCCCGTCACCAGATGCTCGAGCGCCCGCGCGCTGATGGTCGTTCTGCCGGGAACGAGCCGGTCGACCGAGGTCATGACGACGAGCGCCGTCCGCGGAACGCATCGGCCACGGCCCGCACATCCAGTCGGCCATCGACGATGCGGCCGATTCCGGCGCCGACGAGCATGGCGACCGCGACCAGCACGAACGCCCAGAACCCGAGCACGACCCAGGCGATGGCCAGTACCGCCCCCGCCGCCGCACCGACCGAGGCGGTCGTCATCGGACTCGCGCCTCGGGCTGCTCATCGTCGTCGTCCGAGGGAATGTGCACGTCGTTGACCGTCACGTTCACTTCGGTGACCTCCATGCCGACGAGATCTTCCATGGCGCGGTAGATCGCCTGACGCACATCGTCCGCGACTTTCTGCAACGACACCGGGTACTCGGCGACGATCGTCACGTCGACGGCGACCTGCTCTTCGCCGACGTCGACACTGATGCCCTGGCCGAGATCGGTCGTGTTCAGCGCTTCGCGGATCGCCCCGACCATGCGAGCAGCACCGCCGCCGAGCGCGTAGACGCCGCTCACTTCGCGGGCGGCGATGCCCGCGATCTTCGTGACCACGGCGTCTTCGATGGTCGTCTTGCCGCCCAGGGCCCCGCTGTTCTCGCCGGGTGCAGCACTCGGCCGCGTTCCCGCCTGTGTCGCTGCGCCTGCCTGCACCCGGCTGTCTGCGTTCGCCATCATGATCTCCTTCGCGTCGGTACCCCGTGCCCTGAAGCTACGAGGCTTCACGGTCGGCTCACTGATCAGACGCGCGCACCGGCGAAAATGTCACAGATCGGCTTCGGCGCCGCCGCAGGCGTGCTCACACCGGGTCGTACGCGCCGCTGCGAAGGTCGTCGAGCCAGCTCGGCCGTGACGGCGCCCAGCCGAACAGCTCACGGGTGACTTCGGCGGATGCCGGGCCGTCGGCCGACCAGAATCCACCGAGGAATCCGAGGTATCGGCCGACATCGGACTGATCGACCGAGATCGCCGGCACATCGAGTCGCGAGGCTATCGTCTCGGCGACCTGCCGGATCTGCACGCCCTGTTCGGCGACCGCATGCACGACCGCGCCGGCCGGCGCCGATTCGACGGCACGGCGGAACAGCTCCGCGGCGTCGTCGCGGTGCACGGCCGGCCACCGGTTGGCTCCCTCCCCGACATACACCGAGACACCGGCCTTCTTCGCCGCGTTGACGGCGGTCGCGGTGAACCCGTTGTCGCCCCGCCCATGCGTGGCTGGGGGCAGGCGGACGACGCTCGAGCGGATGCCGCGCTCGGCCAGCGTGAGCACGTGCCGGGCGGTGGCGGCACGGTCGCTGCCGCCGCTGACCGGTCCGGGCTGCTCGTGTGAGAAGCGCCCGTCCGCCTCGGTCGCGATGACGCCGGGGGTAAGACCCAGCACACCGAGAATGCCCGACGCGACCACAAGGGCCTTTCCGGTTCCGGCCAGGCGTTCGGTGAACACATCGATGACGGCGCGGTCATCGTGCGCGGCCCCGGCATAGTCCCCGGCGAAAGCGACATCATGTTTGAAGGCCAAGTGGATGACCGCATCGGCCGATGCGGTCGCATCGCCCACGAGGTCGTGATCGTCGAGCGTGCCGGGCACGACATCCGCTCCGAGCGAGCGTGCCCGTGCGGCCGAGCGATCGGTGCGGGCCAGTGCCGCGACGGTGTGACCGTGGGCGATGAGTTCAGGGACGAGAGCTGAGCCCACCCATCCCGACGCCCCTGTGATGAAGATGTGCATGGGTCCCTCCTGTTTGGGGTCGAGGTCCCATTATTGGTACACTCGTTCAACAAATGCAAGGGGGCGGGGCATGGCCGGCAGACCCGTGAATCAGCAACGGCGCGATGAGCTTCTCGACGCTGTCGTCGCCTACACGGTCGACCACGGCCTCGCAGCCCTGACCTGGCGGCCGCTGGCGGGGGCCCTCGGTGTCACGCCGACCACCCTCGTGCACCGCTTCGGCAGCAAGGAACGGATGATCCAGGCGGTGCAGCGGCGGCTGCGCGAACGCATTCTCGACGAGACGGCGGCTTCAGACGACGGCGACGCGGATCCGTCGGCCATGGCGCGGCGGATATGGCGGCGCGTCTCTGATCCCAGCCGCGAGGCCGAGTTCCGCCTCTTCTTCGCCGTATACGGGCAGGCTCTGCAGACGCCTGATGTCTTCGGGGACTTTCTCGACCACGTCATCGCCGACCCGCTTGAGGCGTTCGCCTCGCCGGCAGAAGGTGAACGCGGCGCGACGCTTGTGATCGCGATGCTGCGCGGATTGCTCCTCGACCTTCTCACCACCGGCGACCGCGAGCGCGTCGAGGCCGCGGCAGAGGCGTACTTCGCGTCTCAGGCCGACGCGCCACCGATCGAGGCTGCGAAGAAGAGTGGGGTCGCTCAGCCCCCTCGCGAGCGACCCCACAGGTGAAGAACCCGACCCCCCAGAGTCGGGACTCGACAATGAGACGTGCGCGCAGCGCGATCCGTCACAAAACGACGCCTCGCTGGGAGTTCGGATGGTCGACGCGCACCCATACGTCGTCGTCGCGCCGCCACACAATGCGCTCCCCCTCCCACTCACGCACGGTGTCGGTCAGCCACACGGTGACATCTGGGCCCCAGCCCGCGACCACGCTCGCATACTCGTCGTCGATCGGGATCGCCCGGGTGGCGGCGTGCACGTATCCGAACGCACTCAGGTGCACGGCATCCCACTCCTGCGCCACGCGCTGCCAATCGGGGATCAGCCATCGCCCGTCGCGCCCGGTGGTGCGATACCAGTCGTGACGGCGCGACGCCGTGACCTCGAGCGGGAACCGTCGGCACAGCTGCGCCCAGTCTTCTGCCCGGTGGATCTCATGGGTGCGGCCGACACCGCGCACGGGAATGGCCGTGGCGATATTCCAGCCCGGTGAGTCCTCGACGTGCCGCAGGCCCACTGGCTCTCGGGCATCCGTCACTCCTGTTGTCGGGACCAGACCGCCCGGTGTCGACCACCACGTTCCCGACCAGTTCGCGGTCGGCTCACGCGGTCGCTCGCGCTCGGCCCGTCGCTCTTCGGCGAGCGTCTCGCGCTTCCATTTCTGCAGTGCAGATGCCGGGTTGCGCTCGAGCGACGCTGAATCGCCGGGATCGCGCCATTCGATCGCCCATTGTTCGGTGCGGCGATCGGCCGTCCACCACGCGGGTGGATGCTGCGCAACAGCCTCGGCGAGGGGACGAAGCGCGTCGACCACCTCGGGAAGAGCCGCGAGCACGTCCTCACCCGACGGCTCCTGCCAGTACCGCGCCCCGTCGACCGAGGCGGCCAACGCCGCATCGAGGTCGGCGAGAGCGATCGAGTCGGGCGCGACGCGCTGCACAGCGCGCACGAGGTCTTCAACCCTGCCGGCGGGCGGTGGCTCACCCACCTCTTCGCCGATCATGAGACGAACGACCGACGTGCCCTTACCGGGATCGAGTTCATACGAGAGGTCGAAGGCGAGCTGCCGCACCCGCTGGTCGCTACGCGAGGCCAGCTCGAGGCACAGCGCACGGCCGCGAGGCCCCTGCAGCAGCTCTCGCGCGTCGATCATGCCGCGAGTGTAGCGGGGTGGGCAGACGGGGTGCTTGAGCTGTGGTGCCCGACAGGGATACTGTCACGGCATGCGCACCTCGGGCTGGACGGTCTTCGTCATCATCGCGGGGCTGACGGCCGCCGCGCTCACCCTCCTCACTGACAACGGCGCGCTGCCCCCGGCCAGTGGCCTCGTCGCGGTGAGCGCGATTCCCCTGCTCGTGCTGGGAGCGGCTTTCGTCGGCCTGATCGTGTCGTTCTCGGTGATCACGAGCGGGATCGTGGCAGTGACCGCGATCGTGGCGCCCATTCTGGACGTCACCGCCCACTCCCTGGCCGCCGGCAACTTCGATGATGCGACCGGCTATGGGCTCTGGTCGGGCCTGGCGATCTCCGGCGCCGGACTGCTCGCTCTCACCGCGGTCGTCGCCAAGCGTGGCCGGGAGCACGGTCTGCTGATGATCGTGTGAGGACGGAGTCAGTCCCCATCGATCTCATCGGCTCGGGGCACGGTCCGCATCAACGGCGGAATGAACATCATGACCGCCGTGGCCACCCACGACTGAGGAAAGCTCGGGCACGGCAGGCGTCGCCCTGGGCTGCCACACGCTAACGTGGCAGCCCAGGGAAGGGGCGGCATGAACGACTTCTCGTGCGACGACGTCGACTTCGTCACGTCTGACACCCACTTCGGGCATGCACGCATCATCGAGCTGGCCGGGCGGCCATTCTCTGCGGTCGAAGAGATGGACGCCGAGATGGTGCGCCGGTGGAACGATGTCGTCTCTGCCGATGCGGTCGTGCTGCACCTCGGCGACCTCGCGCTCGACACGATCACCGAGACCTTCGCCATTGAGCAAGGCGAGCTCGCGAGCGTGTGACGGAGCCGAGCAGCTGTTGAACGAGTTCTTCCCCGGAGACGACCTCACGCCGAAGACCTACGAACGCGTGCGGAACGTCTTGGACGCGGGCCTCCCGCCACACGCTCTCCCGCCACTGCCTGACCTCACCTGAAACCCTCGATCCGACACAGATGCCCCCGAGATCCGCGTGATTCCGCGGTTCTTCGGGGGCTTGATGTAGCAGGAGCGGGGCTTGAACCCGCGACCTCACGATTATGAGTCGTGCGCTCTCACCAACTGAGCTACCCTGCCGCGAAGCATCCCGAACCAAATCGTGATGCATGCGAGCCCCGAGTCAGGATTGAACTGACGACCCCTTCCTTACCATGGAAGTGCTCTGCCACTGAGCTATCGGGGCGTTCCCGGACCATTCCGGGCAACCAGAAAAGAATATCAGAGCGAAGCGTGAATACCGAACCAGAAGGCTCGCAATCGCAGCCCGCTCAGCACTTGTTGTGCGAGCGCAACCAGGGCAGCGGATCGATCGGCGTGACGCCGTTCTGACGGATCTCGACGTGCGTGTGCGCGCCGAACGAGAAGCCGGTGTTGCCGGTGCGGCCGATGTACTGGCCGACCTTGACCTTCTCGCCCGCGTGCACCTGCAACGAGCCGTACTGCATGTGCCCGTACAGGCTGGCGACGTGCTGCCCGTCGATCACGTGATCGATGATGACGGCGACGCCGTAGCCCTGGTAGCCCTCCTGGGCGATGCGCACGGTTCCGTCGGCGATCGCCTGCACATGCGCACCGTTTCCGGGCGTGAAGTCGACGCCCTCGTGGAACTCTCCGGGGCGCGGGCCGAACCCGAACGAGATCGGCACGCCGATCGCGAACGGCCACTGCACATCGCACAGTGGGTTGTTCGTGTAGACAGAGCTCGATACGTTCTGGATGCCGGTGGTCCCGGCCATCTCGACGAGCGTCGCGGTGCTGTAGTTGGCGGTGCGGTCAAGGTCGTCGGCGACGGGCTGGGTGTCGCCGGGCGCCACATAAGCCTGGATCTCGTCGCTGGCTGAGGCCGAGACATCGCCCGCCTGCTGCAGCGGAGCCACGCCGGTGAGCTGAGTGTCGACGGCGGCGACAGCCTCGGCCGGCATCGTGGTGCTCACCGCGAGCAGGCCTACGGCGACGATGACTCCGAACGACGCGGATGCCGCGGCCATGCGCTTGAGCGACGAGCGAGTGGAATGCGCACGGCGGGGTGCGCTGTGCTTCTTCTCACCCTCGGCTGCGACGGCCTCATCGGCATCGTCCTGTGTGAGGACCGGCTCGGCGGTGAGCTCGTCGTCGGCGCTTTGCACCGGGGTCTCGCCCGTGAAGGCGAACAGGCGTGCGGCCTCGGCGAACTCATCGACCGACTTTCGGGCGGTGGATGCCGCGGCGGGTGATTCGACCTCGACGACGGGCTCGGGCGGAGCGACCGACTCGGACTGAGACTGGGTCTTGCGCTCGGGCTGGGTCTCGCGCTCGGGCTGGGCCTTGCGCTCCGGCTGGGCCTTGAGCTCGGCCTTGCATTCGGGCTGGGTCTTGCGCTCGGGCGCGGGACGCTCGACGACCGGCACTGACGCTGTCTGCACCGGAACCGAAGCGGTGGGCAAGGAGAGGGAAGCCGTCGACAGCACGCTGAGCACCTCGGGCCCCGCTTGCGGGATGACGGGAGTGGGCTGCGTGTTCATCCGACGCTGGCGGCGCGTGAGGGGCGCGGCGGCCGCGGACTTCGCAGGCGGCGCGGCGGCCGCGGACTTCGCAGGCGGCGTGGTGGTCGCGGACTTCGCAGGCGGCGTGGCCGCGGCCGTCTTCTCCGGGGCGGCAGGCATCGGGACGGATGCGCTGGCGGCTGGTGACGCGGTCGGCGCCTCTGTCGCGACCGGCGCGGTCTCGCCCTTCACCGAGCGCCCCCATACGACCGCAGGACGCTCGGCCGGAGAGTGCTGGGGTGCCCGACGCCGAAGTTCCGCCCTGCTCAGCGCCGCGGCATCCGTCGCCGGAACAGGCGTGGTTGCGGTACGGGTCGAGCGCCGCGTGCGCGCAGGCTCGGCCATAGGGGCGTCAAGAGACAAGGGGAAAGGCGATCTCTCGGGTCAGGTCGCTGGGGGGCAACGGTCGGACGACGGGGTCTGATCATCCTCGTCGTTCGGGCCGACGAAGATAACGAATGGGTAAACACTACCCCGCTGAATCTGAAAATGCCATGCACGCACATCGATATATCAGTCACGTGCGGCGATGGCCGCCTCCAGCGCGACGAAGAGGTCCGGGCCGGCCGCGATCGTCAGGTCGTTGCCCGGACGACCTCCGGGAAGACCGCCGACGCGACCCCCGGCCTCCTCGACGATGAGGGCGCCGGCCGCGTGATCCCAGGGGTGCAGGCCGCGTTCGAAGTAACCGTCGAGGCGTCCGGCAGCGACATAGCTGAGGTCGAGTGCGGCAGATCCGATGCGTCGGATGTCGCGGGCCAGGGGCATCACCCGCGTCAGACGCGCCAGGTCACCGGCATGCGTGGCCGGGTCGTAGCCGAAGCCCGTCGCGATGAGTCCGCCCGCCTCGGGCGCATGCGCGCGCACTGCCAGCAGCTGGGCGTCGGGGCCCGTGCCCAGCCACGCGCCCTCCCCCGCGCTCGCCTGGAAAAGCTCGCCCAGCGCGGGAGCGAACACGACCGCGGCCAGGGCGCGCCACCGCGTGGGGTCTGGTTCGCCCTCGACCGCGGCGATGCTCACCGCATAAGAAGGGATGCCGTAGGCGTAGTTGACGGTGCCGTCGATGGGATCGACGACCCAGGTGATGCCCGACGAGCCCTGCTCAGCGCCGGATTCTTCTCCGAAGAACCCGTCCCGTGGTCTCTCCTGCGCCAACCGACCGCGGATGAGTGCTTCGACCTCGCGGTCGGCCGCCGTCACGATGTCGGCGAGAGCCGACTTCGTCGCCGCTATGCGCACGCCCTCGCCACGGCGTCGCCGCGCGAGTTCGCCCGCTTCGCGGGCGATGTCGGTGGCCAGTCGGGTCAGATCAGTGGGCGAGGTCATCCCCTCACGCTAGACCTTCGCGCCGCAGGCCCTCGGCCTCAGCGCGGCAGCGGCGGCGGAGGCGGAAACCCTTCATATCCGGGTGCCGGCGCCTGCGGTGGCGCTGCAGGCGGCGCCCACTGCGGACCGGGCTGCGGGCTGGGCGGCACCGGGTTCGGCTCGGGGCTGGGCGGCACCGGGTTCGGTTCAGGACTGGGCACCGGATTCGGCTCGGGTGCGGGCTCAGGAATCGGGGCCGGGTACGGATCCGGGGCCGGGTACGGATCCGGGGCCGGGTACGGATCCGGAGCCGGCGCGGGCGCCGGCTCGGGCGCCGGCCAGTCCGGTGCCGCCGGGGTGCCATACGCGTCGGTGTAAGGCTGAGCGACCGTCTCGGGAGCGATGGCGGGCGCCTGTTCGGGCGCGGGCCACCCCGCCGCGACTGCTGGGGCTGCGGCATCCTGACCCGCCCAGACTGCGGGCTGGGGCACGCTGGGATATCCGGTGTAATAGGCGTTCCAGTCAGGCTGGCCGTCGGGCAGCACCGGCAGCGGCGTGATGCCGTCGGCGTAGGTGGGCCATCCCTGCGGGGCGACAGCATGACGCTCGCGCCGCGGCGCGAACAGGGCGTTCACCAGCGGCACGAGCGCGGTGCCCACGGCGGCGAGGATCGCGACGGCGACCGTCAGTCGCCAATAGAGGTCATGGAAATGCACCCACTCCTTGAGCATCAAGGGGAAGACCAGCATCAGTGCCAGCAGCGCGACCAGCACGATAGTGATCCACGCGACGACATCGGTGAACGTCGTGCGGTGTCGGTCCCACGCCTTCACGAACAACCGCACATGCAGCACCGCCAGCTGCAGAATCAGCACGATCACCAGGAACGACAAGAAGCGTCCTGCGCCGCCGCCGAACTCCGACTCGTTGAACCCCCGGAAAGGCAGCCAGATCATCACCGCGCCGATGAGCAGGGTGATGACCCACACCACCATGCTGGTCAGCGCGAACCACACCGGGCGGCGCGGAGCGAGGTAGGTGTCGAGCAATGCGACGCCGGAGAACGCCACCATGAGCAGGATGGTCAGGAACGCTCGGCCGACGATGCCGTTGGCCGAGCCGACCAGCACCATGATGACGCAGACGACCGCCGCCGCGATCAGTGCGCCGATGGCCACCCAAATGGCAGCGCGCAGGATCTTGGAGTTGGACGTGTCATGGGCAGGAGGTGTCACCTGTGGCGCAGTCATGGATGTCCTCTCGTCAGCGGATGTCGACCCGCGCTCCCATCCTGACACGGTCCCCCGACAAGATGAGAGGGTTTCGCGCGGATCTGTGGACAAGTCGGGTTTCGGGTTGGTGCTCCTGGGTGCAACGTTCGCCGGCCCCACCGACCCGAGCTATCTCGGCCGCATGGGCTCGATCATCAAGGTCGGCGACGACAGCCTGCGCCCGCTGACGATGGCCGCGTTCAGCGCACTCGCCTCGGCGACCGTGCTCTGGGTTCTGTTCGTCGTCTACGGCACCGGCATCACCGGCTTGATCGTCGTGCTCTTGAGCAATCGGCAGCTGAGAACGCTTTCGCTGCGGACGGTTACCTAAGGTGAATATGTGAGTGAAGCGCAATGGTCCTCGAGCGACGAAGCATTCGAGTACGGCAGCGGCCTCTTGACCGACGGCACAGTCGCCTTACGTGCCCTGCGACCAGCGGATCTGAGCGAGTTGGTCACGTGGTGGAACAGCCCTGAGTGGGCCAGCCTCCAGCAGCGAATCATCAAGCCGAGGCCCGACACACCGATCGAGGAGATGTTCCAGACCTGGAGCACCAACAAGCCACTGGGCGACACCGGCTTCAGCATCGTCAGCCATCACTCGGGTGATCTGCTCGGCCATCTCACGCTCTACGGCGCATCGCTGCCCGCACGCTCTGCGTCGTTCGCGATCATGGTTGGTCCCGAACACGTGGGACACGGCATCGGACCGAAAGCAACCCTTCTCGCACTGTCATACGGCTTTCGCGAGCTCGGGTTGAATCGCGTCGAGCTGCACGCCTGGGCGTTCAACACACGTGCTATCCGCGCCTACGAGAAGGCAGGGTTCGTCGTCGAGGGGCGCCGTCGTGAGGCCGTCTTTCACGACGGTCGGTTCCACGACGAGCTGATCATGAGCGTGCTCGCTCGCGACTACTTCGCGGAGTGAACACCGGGGCGGTCTGCCTGAAGAACACGGAGTGGTCTCCTGACGACGCCGTCGGAGCGCGTCGACACCTCCCGCGAACCCACAAACACCCCGAACCCACAAAAACGTCCTGAGCCGCGACCCGTTCGTAAACGATGTCGCGACTCAGGACGTGGTGGGTTGTACAGGAAACTCATACAGCCGCGTGATTCCGGACGTTCCATTCGCCGCTTCCAACACAGATCCTCTGCTTCCTCCGTGCTAATCCTCCGCGGTCCAGTGAGGTCAATTACCGGAGACGGCACCCCAGACGATTCTTCGACGGGCAAGTCAACGGTGTGGCCATCAATGATCGATGGTGTTGCCTCAACGTAGGTCTGATCGTCGAGTCCACAGGGGCGTTCGCCGGGTTGTGCATTGCCGACGTCAAGGGCCCCGACGCACTGTTTTGACCGGCAAGGACGGCATCCGTCGGAACAAGGACAGCTACGCTTCGACCGCTTCCGTCTCGTCGCTCCAACGAGCGACCACCGAGAGCACTGCGAGGAACTCCAGCGCGACCTGCTCAGGCCAGGGCTCATCCTCATGGGCGGCAATGTTGCGGATCCCCGCGAATGTGCCCTGCGCAAGCAGGTGCAAGCCGGACTGACGCGATCGCCAGGATTCGTCGTCGCGCTCGCCGGGAAACTGAAGCCGGACCCCTCCGGGCTTCGGCGGGTCGAGGCTGAAGACGTCCTGCACGAGCTTGCGGTCGGACAGCTTCGACTTGGATCTCGCCTTGAGGTGCATTGCGAGGGCCAGGGCAGCCTGGCCGACGGCGATTCGATACTCACCCGTGTCCCAGATGACGGCCGCCGCACCCCAAACCCTCGGATGCAGGCGATCCGCTACAAACTCGGGCGCCTCCGGTGCGAGGTGCTCGTTCGTCTCCTCAATATCTTGTAATGCGCCGAGCGCCCTCCGAACGCGAAGCTCCGTGTCGCTGTCGCTGTAGTTTGGGGGCAAGAGCGGATTGGTATTTGCAGGGTCAACCTGGAACAGGACCCGCTGAACTGTAGAGAGCATGAGTTCTGCGTCGTCGTTGATCGGGCTCGCCCGATCACTCCAGTACTCGCCCGGTGGCACCGCTGCTTTCACAGCCCGACAGAGGTTCAAATACCGTTTCAGTTTCGAAATCGCCCACTCGATGTCCACGTCGTCACGGTAGCGCTCCCCGCCGACGCTGAACGCATCAGGTCATGCCCGCTCACGAAGCGCTCCGCACCACGATTCGTCTCGCCGCACGGCGACATATCGTCAATGACGCCACCTCAGTCAAATGCGTAGTCGTCCACAGTGCCGCCTTCCAACACTGCCCGGATTGCCTCGCGCTTCCACACTCGGCCGAGGTCCGAGGTATCCGTGATGCGTCCCGAATAGATCCCGAGAAGCTCCCACGACTCTGCGGAGCCGATCTGAATGTTTCCCCGCTGCGTGAGCTTGGTCCGCTCCGGCGTCCAGTACGCGATCACGGGCGAGCCTGACTGACCCGAGCGAGCCCTCGCATCCACGAGGAAGCAAGGCTTCCCCTCGAAATCCAACTCGGGCTCGGTCGCGATGCTCGCACGCGTCCAAACAGGAAGATCGATTCGCTGATCGAGGTCGAATGGATACCCGACGATGCTCACTTCCGAGGTCGGAGTGAAAGCCGCAGGGTCCTCGGGTTCCGTTGCGTCGTACGGCATGAAGTCCTCGGCGCGAGCCGGGTAAGACGGGCCGAACTCAAACGCGACAACGTCGACCGCTCGCCCAAGTGTTGGGTGAACGAGCCACCGCGCTCGCCCTTGGTCGTCGTAGAGTTGCAGGTCGTAGCGCACCTTGCCGAGTCGTTGGTCGGCTTCGGACTCGACGATCACATGGGCCTCGAGACGGCTCGGCTTTGCCGATGAACTACCGATCTGTTCATCGGTCAACGGGTCCCGCCCAGTCAAGACGTGCCAGTTGGTCACGAGATACGATCTGCTGTCACTGAAGACCACGAAGCCGGTCCCCGTGCCAAGCGTCTGCCACTCGCCCGTTTCGACGTGCTGGCGAGTCGCACGGAGGTACACGGACATCCCAGACGGTGCGGAGAGACGAATCACCTCATCAGGATAGGGACGCCCCCCCCAGACACCGACTGCTGCGGCCCAGCCGGCGGGAACCGCGTGCCTCGTCGCCGACTACCCGTGCTACGCGGCGTTCGCGCTGATCGGCACGTCGATCACATCCCGCGCTACGACGATCCCGTCCTTGATCACGTAGCACTCAACGACGTGCTCACCGCGGAAGCTGGTCCGCTCGTGGTGGGCGTGACCGGCACGGTTTGGCGGGATGATGCCGCCACGGATGTTGTCGCGGCGCTCAGCCTCATCGCCGCGGTTCAGAACTTTCCACCTCACGTCGTACGGCGGTGAGACCGTGCAATCTATGATGCTGAAGTCAAGCTCCTTATTCGGAAGCAAGAGCGTTTTGTTGACGAGCATCTCGCGCAGGGACGCCGTTCGCCAGCCGTTCTGGGAGACCTTGCAATCAATTGCGACCGACTCGCGAATATCAACCGGGTACCGGCTCTCGATGAACTCCTCCGTGTCTTTGAAAGCGCGGGCCGAGCTACTCGCCGCGAGAGGCACCGCGGTGCCGAACACCTCGCGCCACTTCTTGTTCGCCGCCGCTTTGCCCTCGTCAGCGATCGCCTCGAGGCACCGGTTGTACGCCTTCTTCGCCTTGGCCTGGAACCGCTTCTTCACATAAACACGCTGATTGCTGCCCAGCGCGAGGTAGTAGTCCTTGTCCGGCTCGTCCATGAGGAACTCGAAGAAGTCTCGGACCATGAAGTCGTACCAGAGACTCCCCTTGTCGTCATACTCACCGGTGCCCTCGAAAAACCGGTGTACCAGCGTGTCGATGAGCAGACCGCCCATGGCAACTCCGTTCGCGTCCTTCCACGCCCGGGCCATCCGGGCGAGGTGGCGCATGTTCTTGGACGTGCGATCGTTGCACTCCCTTGTCGCGGCGATCTCCTCGCGCGGCTTTGTGGTCCTCCAGCTGTCGGACTTCGTGTCCGGGTATTCGAAGCTGCCATCGTCGTTCTCGAACGCTGGCTGCACCTCGAACTTGAACTTGCTGCTGACGAACGTCACCCGCACGACACACTGGTCGACCTTTATGTCGGTGCCGGGGTATCGCGCCTTCAGATCATCCCGGACACGGTTGAGCATGCGTCGCGGCCCTGTCTCACTGCTGTAGTTCGAGCGCAGCGACGCCGGGAGGATATGGATCATGTCGAGGTCGGAGACTCCCTTGATAGCCGTGTGCCGACCGTAGGAGCCCACCATCAAGCGGTTCGCCGTGGAACCTACGACGGACCGGAAGTCCTTGTTCAGCGCCTTCGTGATCTCATCGCGGCGCGCGGCGATGAGATCATTGGCGTCGCCAACCTTCAGGTTCTCGAGCAGCGTGTCGAAGATCTCGTCCACCTTCATCGTCAGACCTCGCCTTCGTTGAGACGAAGCGACTCTGGGAGGAAGAGGTCAATCTCGTGCGACGTGAACGTGAGCTCCTCGTTGTTTTTGAGTCCATCCTGCGCCCGACCATAAGCCTTCGACGTATTCCGAGGAGCATCGGAGTATGCAGCGCGCGCCGCCTCTTGGAGCTCGTCGCGGCGCCTGCGTCCATCCGTCGGCGACGTCGCCCCGGACATGAGATCGGCGATCAGGGACAGGTAAGACTCGCGCACGTCCCAGAGCCGGGCGGCGATGTCCCGGTGCGCCGCGGACTCCTCGCTGAACTTGAAGCTCTTCGAGGCGAGGCTCAGCGCGCTGACGACGAGCGCGATGAACGAGGTGGTGAGGCTTGTTAGCACTTGGTTTCCCACTAGCCCCAGCAAGGACACGAGGAAGGTTCCGGTGCTGATCGCGGTGAAGGCGATCAGCACTCCCTGCTGCCACCGGTATCGCACAAAGCAAATGTCCGCCTGCTTCTCGTGCGTCTTGTGGCTGTAGACCACTCGCCCAAACGCCTCTCGCACCTGAGCGAGCAGATACCAGTCTCGCCCCGCCTCGGCTGCATGCTCCATCGCCACTTGTCTCCCCACTGACCGTCCACCAACAGGTGCACCCCAATCGACTCCCCCAGCCATCTACGCTGCGGAAGCGCGACCGCCAGTGACGGTCGCTGCACTCGAATCCAAGTATGGCGAGGGCCACCGACACCCCCAGAGCACACAAGCCCAGGGGCCCACCTCGCATTACCTGTGGCGCCTACTCAGGTGGGGGATCTTTGAGTGACAATGTGCGCAGCTGCCGGTTGCTCAGCAGCACGGTGATGAGTGCGGTGATGGCGAGGCCATAGACGACGAAGGGGACCCAGAGCGCGGTGGTGGATGCGAGGATGCCGAACAGCGCCATCGTCAGGGGACGCAGGCTGTCGTCGCCGATGCTGATGATCGAGCCCATCCGGCCGAGGTAGCTCGGGTCGGTCGTGCCGGCGAAGGTCGCGCCCAGCAGCACGGACCCGAACCCGGCGCCGAAACCGATGACGACGCCCGCCGCGATGACCAGCCACAACGGCCCCAGGCCGACCGCGATGATCGCGACGCCCTGCGTGCTGAACGCCCAGAACCCGGCGAACGCCTCGCGACGCGGACGCCACTTCATCACGATCGCAGCCCCGACGGTTGCACCAACGCCGGCGAACGCGCCGAACCAGCCGACGGCTTCGGCGCCCCACCCTTCTGCCGTCGCCCGCAGTGCGACGCCGATGCCCATCGCCGGAGCGGCGGCCAGATTCAGGCTGGCCAGGGCGATCACGAGCGTACGGGTGGCGGGAACGTCGCGAAGATGCCGGAAACCCGACGTTATGCCGCGCAACACCGATTCCCGTGCGGCGCGGGGCAATTCGAAGCGCGGGCGCAACCAGATCGCGATGAACGCGACGACGATCGCGAACGAGACGGCATCCAACGACGCCGAGCCCGACATCCCGATCTGCGCGACGATCACACCGCCAACGGCAGAGCCGAACATGCCGCCGAGCCGGGCCGACGTCTGCATGGCCGCGCCGTACGTGGGCAGATCTGCTTTGCGGACCATCTGCCGTGAAATCGTCCCCGCGGCCGGCTCGTAGAACGCGTCACAGATACCGAAGGCCAGAGCGGCCAGCAGCAGGATGACGACCGACGGCACGTTGAGCGCACACCAGATCGCTACCGCGACGAGCACGATGGTGCGGACGATGTTGAACAGCACCATGAGCTTGCGGGCGTTGAGCCGATCGGCGAGCACACCGCCGAACAGCAACGCCAACGCACGCGGCACCGAGCCAGCCGCCACAACCAGTCCCGCCAATGCGGGCGTCGTCACCTGGACGGCGGTCCAGGCCAGCGCAACGGACCAGATCGCGTCGCCGGCGTCCGAGATGCCCCGCATGACAATCCACGCGTGCGCGAGATAGTCGCGGCGAAACGGTGGCACATCGCGCAACTGCTCGAGATCCGGCGGCGACACCCGCCCATACTATTCCGACGATCACGCAGCCGAACCACCAGTGCCCTCTGAGGAATCCGCTTGCGTCCGGGCCGCTGCGCCACGGAGCGTTGCAAGAGCACCCGTCGCAGAGGGCCGAAAGACACGGCTGAAGCCCGGGAACGGTCTCGGCTCTAACGATTTTCGGACCCCGCCGAGCACTGCTACTGCCGCGACGGCAGCGTGAACTTCAGGTGCGAAGCGTGTCGCGCAAGAAGGGTGACAGGTTACACTCGGCAAACTCGCGTTCATTCGTGAGAGCGAGGCGTCAGCGCCGCATGCATAATCACGCGGGAACACGGAGGGCGAATGATCTCGTTTGTCGCGGGCGCAAGGTCCGAACTTGGCCCGGTGAGGTCGTCGAACCAGAATTCCGTCTACGTGTCGCGGACGAGTGCCATCGTGGCTGATGGGGGTGGGTGTTCCGTGACGGGCACCCTGGCTGCACTCAGCCCGCAATCGGAAACGACAGCCGTGCCGCTTGGGGCCTGCCGGGCCGTGACGTCAACACCCCCGAACCCACAAAAAAGTCCTGAGCCGCAACTCGTTCGTAAACGATGTCGCGACTCAGGACATGGTGGCAGGTGAGGGATTCGAACCCCCGAAGTCGAAGACGGCTGATTTACAGTCAGATCCCTTTGGCCGCTTGGGTAACCTGCCGGGTGCGCACCCGCCCGGCTTTTTCAGTCGACCAGAGGCGCGATCATTTATCTTACCCGTCCGCCGCACCCCTCGCGAATCAGGCGGGGCTCACGTTCCCAGCCGGTCCAAATCCATGGTGACGGCGTCGGGATGCCGCAGCAGAGCGCCCTCGAACCGCACGGTGGCCGCGGCCACCCGCATGGCCCGCTCGAGCGCTTCTTCCCATGCCACCGGGTCGGCCGGGGCATCCCTCACCAGCGATGCGACGATCGACGCGAGTACGGCGTCTCCCGCACCCATCGTGTCGACGATCCGGCCGGGCATTGCGGCCACCGGCACCGCCACGTCGGCACCCGCGGCATCCAGAACCGCCCCTGCCGCACCGGCGGTGGCCAGCACCGCCTGGGCACCGGCTGCCCCCAGCTGCGCCCGTACGGTGTCGAGGTCGCTCTCGTACAGCAGCCGGGCATCATCGTCGCCGACCTTGACGAGCCGGCAGCTCGGAACCAGAGAGCCGAATCCGCGCACGAATGCCGCCCGGTCGTGCAGCATGCCCGCCCGGGGATTCGGGTCGATCACCAGCGGCCCGTCGCCGACCGCCTCGGCCAGTGCGGCGACCTGCTCGGCGTCGTCGAACGGAAAGCAGCTGACCACCGTCAGCGGCGCTTGCGCGATGGCGGCACGCTCGTCGGGCCCGAAGTCGACCCGGCGCTGCTGGGCCGCTGCGTTGAACGCGTACACCGGCTCACCGGCCGTGCGAGTCGACACCGCCCGTGACGATCCGCGCGGGCCGGGCGTGGCCAGCAACTGCACGCCGTAGTCATGCAGATACGCGCGGATGTGCTCGCCTGCCTCGTCGTCGCCGACCATGGCGATCAGTGTCGCCGCAACCCCGAGCCGCACGAGACCGACCGCGACGTTGAGCGCGGCCCCGCCGACGAGCTCTTTCACCGACCGCCCGTCGCGCAACTCGTCGATGAGCGCGTCGCCGATCACGACGACGCGGGCGGTGCGCTGTTCCATGACGACAGTCTAGAAAGGCCGGATGCCGCGCCCCCGCGTGACCGCGCGCGGCGGCCACCCCGTGCGGCCGGGCGGGCGCGTTGCGGGGTGTCTACTTCACGGCGCCGGCGGTCAGACCCCCGACGATGTAGCGCTGCAGCGACAGGAACAGCGCCATCGGCAGGATGGCGGCCAGCACCGCGCCGGCCGCAAAGACACTCCAGTTGCGCGCCGTCTCTTGGGAGACGAACTGGTAGAGACCGACCGCCAGCGTCTGCTTGTCGGGATCGACGAGCACGACCGAGGCGATGACGAAGTCGCTGGTCGTGCTGATGAACGCGAGCAGTCCGATCACGGCGAGGATCGGGGCCACAAGCCGCAGAATGATCGTGAAGAAGATGCGGGCGTGCCCGGCGCCGTCGATCTTGGCCGCCTCGTCGATGGATGCGGGAACGGTGTTGAAGAAGCCGTACATCAGGAAGGTGTTGACCCCCAGCGCGCCGCCCAGGTAGATCATGATCAACCCGATCTGCGAGTTCAGCCCGAGCACCGGAAAGATGTCGCCGATCGCCGACATCAGCAGGAAGATCGCGACGAAGGCGAGCAGCTGCGGGAACATCTGCACGAGCAGCAGAGTGAGCAGTCCGAAGCGTCGCCCGGTGAACCGCATACGCGAGAAGGCATAGGCGGCCAGCGCGCACAGGATGACGGTTCCCACCGAGCTGCACACGCCGATCACTATCGTGTTCACGAACCAGTCGCCATACGGGCGCGTGGGATCGGCGAAAAGGTCGATGTAGCTGCCCAGATCGAAGTTCTGGAAAAGGCCGTTCGCGGTCAGCAGCGTGCCGCCGGGGTTCAACGACGCCGACAGCACGTACACCAGCGGAAAAGCGGCGAACACCAGCATGACGATGCCGATGAGGTGCCGCCAGCCGGTCTCGCGGAACCAGCGCCCGAACGGGCGGCGGGGCAGGGGTGCCGGCTCGGCCGCAACGGCCTGAGCGGGCGTGATCGGCACGATGGTGGACTGCGTGGTCATATCAGTTCAGCTCCTCCAGGACCTTGGTCTGACGGAAGCTGAAGTACGAGATCAGCGCCACCAGCACGAAGATGATGATCGAGAACGCGCTGGCCAGACCGTAATCCCGGTTCGCACCGACGAATGCGACCTTGTAGACCATCGAGATGAGGATGTCGGTCTGCCCGACGTTGATGCTCGCGTCGGCGAATCGCGGCCCGCCGCCGGTGAGCATGTAGACCAGGTTGAAGTTGTTGAAGTTGAACGCGAACGACGAGATCAACAGCGGTGCCACCGAGACCAGCAGCAGCGGGAATTTGATATGCCGGAAGATCTGCCACACGCTGGCTCCGTCGACCCGGCCGGCCTCTTGGATGTCGTCGGGGATCGACTGGATCGCCCCGGTGCACACCAGGAACATGTAGGGGAAGCCGAGCCAGAGATTGACCACGAGGATGGCGATCTTGGCCAGCCACGGGTCTTGCAGCCAGGGAACCGATGCACCGCCCAATAGCACCTGGTTGATGAAGCCGAAGTCCTGGTTGAACATGCCCGCCCACACCAGCGCCGAGAGGAACCCCGGGAACGCGTAGGGCAGGATCATGATCACCCGGTAGAACTTCTTGCTCTTCATGCGTGGATCGTTGAACACAATCGCCAGGAAGAGCCCCAGGATGAAGGTCGTAGCCACCGACAGCACGGCGAACACGAACGTCCAGATCAAGACCGTGAAGAACGGCCCACGAATGGACTGGTCGCTGAAGGCGCGCACGAAGTTGTCGCCGCCCACCCACACCTGCCATCCCGGCAGCAGCTGTGTGCCGTCGTCGGCCGTGAAGGCGCCCTGCCCGGTATCTCGATAGACCGTGCCGGTGGTGGTGTCGGTCATCGTTCCCGCGGCGGCATCCCACGTCAGCGATGAGGTGAAAAGGTAGGCGTTCGAGCCGTCGGTGGTGCGCAGGAAGCCGTCGTTGGGGTCGGCGTCGAGCTGCACCGACAGCTCGCCGATCGCGTCTTGGTGCGCCAGGATCTGCCCGAAGTCGAGAGTGGTGAACCCGGGTGCGCCCGCGGCGTCGGCTCCGGCGACCGGTGCCAGCGGCTGATCTTCACCGCCGATGACGAACGCACCGGTGTCGGGGTCGGTGGTCAAGAAGTAGAACCCGCCGTCACGCTCGAGCACCTTCACGGGGAAGGTGGGCGAGTTCTCCACGCGCGACTGCGACTGCTGCATCAACGCGTTGACGGCGTCGTCTTTTGTGGAGATGTGGCCCGAGCCGTAGTTCGTGAAGGCGATGTAGATCGTGTACAGCACGACGAAGATCTGGAACACGAACAAGAAGACGAGCCCCGGTGTGAGGTACTTGGCCGGCAGCAGGCCGGGCACCAGGTAAACGATGTTGATCGCCACGGCGACGACGACGACGATCGCCGGAACCAGCCACTGCCCCTGGCCGATCAGCACGAGGACGGCATAGATCGCGAGCGCATCGATGATGCCGAGCAGCACGATCTTGGCTAGCCACACCTTCCACCCCGCCGAGGCGGCTTCGGCCACGGCGGCCGCACGCTTGCCGCGCCGCTGCGTGGCGGCGTCGGTCGCGGGTGCGTCACGAAGGGTGGGAGCTGTCATCATCGACTCCTGTCTGCAGAATCCGTCTGCGAAGGTACGGGGTGGGGCGGTGCATGTGGCACCGCCCCACCCGGCGCACTACTTGAGCTTCGCCTCGATGTTCGAGGTCATCTTCTGCCAGCTGGAGACCGCGTCGCCGCCCTTGATGATGGCGGCCTCGGTCTTGCCCCAGTCGTCCCAGACAGCGCCCATCTGCGGGATCGACGGCATCGGCACGGCATTCTCGCCGACCTTGCCGAACCCGGCGATGATCGGGTCGGACTGCGCGGCCTGATAGGCACTGGTCAGTGCCGGCGGGCGCCCACCTGCCTCGTAGAGAGCGGTCTGCACGTCTTCAGTGGCGATGTAATTGACCAGGAAGTCGGTGGCCGCCAGCGCGTTCTTCGACTTCGCACTCAGGAAGAACGTCTGCACACCCGCGAAGGGTGCTGCCGTCTCGCCGCCGGCCGACGGGATGGCGTCGACCGACACGTCGATGCCCTTGGCCTGCGCGTCGGCCACGTTCCACGGACCGGTCAGCAGGTACGGCGATTCGCCGGCGAGGAAGGCCTCTTTGGCCAGGTCCTGCGAGAGGTTCAGGTTGATGACCTTGGTGCCCTTGTCGCCCTGCGAGCGCAGCCACGTCGCGAAGGCCTCACCCGAGGCGTCGCCGATCGTGAGCTTGCTGGCGTCGTACGAGCCGTCGGCGTTCTGCGCGAAGACGGAGTTGCCGAACGAGGTCTGGAACGGGTACAGGTGGTACGGGTCAGCGCCCTGCGGGTCGATCCCGACCAGGAAGGGATACTTCGTGCCGGCCTTCTCACCTTGCGCGATCATGTCGTCGAAGCTCGCGGGTGTCGCGTCAGCGAGCTTGGTGTTGCGAAGGATCGCGATGTTCTCGATGGCATACGGCAGGCCGTAGGTCTTTCCGTCGTAGGTGACCGCCTGCACGGCGACCTTCTCGAACTGCGACGCCTTGTCGCCCAGCTCGACGGGGGCGATGACGCCGTCTTGCACGAAGCCCCCGGTCCAGTCGTGACCGCCGATGGTCAGGTCGGGGCCCTTGCCGGTCGGCACCTGTGCGGTGAAGTCCTGCTGGATCTTCGAATAGTCCTTGACGACGAGATCGACCTTGACGCCCTTGTCCTTCTGGAACTGGGCAGCGACGTCCTTGAGCGCGCGCGCCCGGTCGGCGTCGACCCAGACCGTCAGGGTGCCTGATGTGGTCGCGGCCGGCTTGTCGCCATCGCTGGCAGGCGAGTCGCTGCTCGCGCAGCCGGCAAGTCCCAGCATGCTTCCGGCGATCAGCGCCGCAATGGCCACGGCGCTCTTCTTGTTCACCTTCATCGGTGTGTGCCTCTCTGGAATGGATGAGCGGGCGGCGATGCGTCACGCTCGGGATGCTCGATTTGCAAGCGCTTACATTGTTGCTCACGAGTGGCTTTCGCACAATCTCGCGATGCTACTGATATCGCGTCGTGACATTTCCGTCCAGCCACAGCCGGTCATGGAAGCGGTTGCATGAGATAAGACAGTGGATGCCGCCGCCTGCTGAGTAGACTCGCGGCATGGCTGACTCATCCTTCGACATCGTCTCCAAGGTCGACCACCAAGAGGCCGACAACGCTCTGAACCAGGCGCGCAAAGAAGTCGAGCAGCGCTACGACTTCAAGGGCACCGGCGCCTCGATCGAATGGAGCGGCGAGCAGATCCTGATCAAGGCCTCGACCGAGGAGCGTGCGAAGGCCGTGCTCGACGTTTTCGAGTCGAAGCTCATCAAGCGCGGCATCTCGCTGAAGAGCCTCGAGGTCGGCGAGCCCGTCCAGGGCGGCAAAGAGGTGCGGATCACCTCGAGCCTGAAGGACGGCATCTCGCAGGATTCCGCGAAAAAGATCAGCAAGGTCATCCGCGACGAGGGTCCCAAGGGCGTCAAGGCACAGATCCAGGGCGACGAGCTGCGCGTGCAGTCCAAGAGCCGCGACGATCTGCAAGAGGTCATCCGGCTGCTCAAGGCCGCCGACCTCGACGTCGATCTGCAGTTCGTCAACTACCGCTGACGGGCACCGCGGGGCATCCCCTCGTCCGTCGCCTCGCAATCTTAAGATTCGCTGAAGACCTGCGGCTGTGTCCCCCATTCGGTGGACACGCGAGATTCCACCAGGTAGCTTGAGAGCACTTGAAGCTACGGGGCGAACATTCACTGGACGCCTGCGCCGCCGAGACTGACTGGGGAGTCACCGGACCGGCAGGGCGCCGTCGATCAGCGTGTTCGAAGCAGAGAGGACGTGGGTACCGCGAGCTGTCGATTTTTGGGGAAACGAAGTCTCGCGGCACCCACGCTGGTTGTGCGCTCGCAGCGGTCCCGTCTGGGGAACAGGCACGACACCAAGCTGGGGACTCGGTGCGCCGCATACGCAGGAACCACTTTCAACGGTAGTTGCCCACCGGCATCCTGTCGAGCCAACCTGCCACCTTCCGAGAGATCACTCAGCGCGCTGCGATTGCGCACGCAGCATCGGCACCAGCCACTGCTCCAGCGCCGCATATGCCTGGGCACGGGGTGCGACGCGCGATAAGAAGACGTCATGCAGTGCCCCGTCGATGCGTGCGATGGTCACGAGCCGGCCGATGCGCGTCGCCGCTTTGGCGATGTCGTCGACGACCAGCACGGAGTCTGTCGTGGTCATCTGCTCCGACCACGCCAGCGGCGGGGTCGACCGGGCAGACAGCAGCACCAGGGCGGGGCATCCCACCTCGACTCCCGCGGCGACGCGGCGATGACCTTCCAGAATCGCCGCCAGCCACCCCGCGTGCACCCGAAAGCCCCGCTCGGGCCGCCAGTCCTGGCGATAGCCGACCACCGGCAGCACGCCCACCTCACGCTGCGCGCGCGTGTAGAAGCCGAAGTCGACGACGGGATGCAGCCCACGCGGGTCGACCCGCGCCCGCGCATTCACCAGCGGCGCCAGGGCGTTGCGCCCGATCGCGCCCAGCTGCAGCTCGAGCCAGGGGCTGTTCAGCACGAGAGCTTTCGCCCGCCCGGGGTGGCGTGCCGACCACAGCGCCAGCACGAGCCCACCGGTGGAGTGCCCCAGCAGCACGAGTCTGCGGCGCGGCGCGGCATCCGACCCCTGCCCCATCTCCCGCAGGGCAGCGCCGATGTCGGCGTCGTAGTCGTCGAGGCTCGCCACGTCGCCGGGAGTCTGCCCCGGCCGCAGGCTACGCCCGTATTTGCGCAGGTCAAGGGCGTGAAATCGCGCGCCACGCGCCGTGAAGAACTGGGCCAGCTGCGGCTGGAAGAAGTAGTCCGACCAGCCGTGCACGCTCAGCACGTCGACATCGGCCAACGGCTGCTGCCGCAGGGTGCGGCGCGGGATGCTGCGCACCAGCGTCGCGACGATGGGCCCTTCGTCGTCACGCCCCAACACCAGGGTCTTCTGCTCGAACGGCGGGCCGAGAATATCGGGCTGCCAGTCGCTCATGACCCCAGCGTAGGGCGCCGCGGGAATAACATGCCGACATGGGGACCCGTGTGGCCACGGGCGACGCGCACTCGGCTGCGCGCCTGATCGGGCGCGCCGCCCAGACGGCGATGCTGCATGCCGCGCTGGCCGACGCGGCCGGCGGCACGCCGCAGCTGATCGAGTTGATCGGCCCGCCGGGGATCGGCGCCACAGCGCTCGCCGAAGCTCTTGTCACCGATGCCGCGGCTGCCGCAATCACGACGCTGGTGCTGCGTCCCGACGCGTTGACACGGGACCGGCCCTACGCCGCCCTGGTGCGCACTCTCGCTGCCGCTGTGCGCGCGCTGCCCGCCGACGATCGCCTTCGGTCGGCGGACGCATACGCACCACTGCGCGGGTTCGTCGCGGGGCTGCACGGACCCGCACCAACCCCCCTGGCCGATCCCGCGCTCGAACGGGCGCGCGTGCACGAGGCCTTCGCACGGCTGGTCGAGGCTGTTCTTGGTGGGTCGCCGGCACTGTTGCTGCTCGACGATGCGCCGCTTCTGGACGACGCCACCCTCGCGGTGCTCGACGACGCCGCCACCGCCCTCGCCGACCACGGCGGCATGCTGCTGGTCACCGAACACGCCGAGGCACCGCCGGCGCTCGCGACGCTTCTGAGCACGCTGCGCCGCGACGGGTGGACGGCGCACCGACACGTGCTGCCCCCGCTGAACGACGCCGACGCCGATCTTCTGCTCACCACCTGTGCGGGCCGACCGCTGGCATCGGGCGCGCGGCGCCGAGCGGTCACCGCGTGCGCGGGGCTGCCGCTGCTGGTGGCCGCCGTCGGCCGGGATCTCGCCGCCCGCCCTGCCGAGGACGACGCGCTGCCGCTGCCCGCCGACATCCGCGACCGGGTCCGCATGCGCATGCACGGGCTCGACGAGCCCTCGCGCGAGATCATGACGGCCGTCGCCGTGGGCGGCGGGCTGCCGGTCGATGTCATCGCCGAGGTGTGTGCGTGCCCACCCGACGAGGTCGCCGCTCCCCTGGCCGCACTGCAGCGCGCGGGGCTGATCCGCCTCGACGACGGACGATGGATGCCGGCCCACGACCTGCTGCGCGATGCTGCGATCGCCGCCCTGCCCGAGGCCCGCACCCAGGCCGTGCACGCCCGTCTCGCCCGCGCGCTGCGCGCCACCGACGCCCCGGGTGCGGCGACGCACGCTGTCGCAGGGATCGGGTTTCTCGACCCTGACGAGGCGGCGCGGATAGTGCTGGCCGAGGCTGACCGGCTCGACCGCCTCGGCGCGGCGGCGCCGGCGCTGCGCCTCGTGGAGGCGCTGAGCGCACACCTCGGCCGGATGCTGCCCGAGACGCGATCGCGCGTGCTGCTGCTGCTCGGCCGCTGCCGCCGGCACGCGGGCGACGATGACGGCGCCCGTCGGGCTCTTGACGACGCCGCCGACGCCTTCGACGCGGCCGGTGACCCGATCGGTCGCGCGGGTGTGGACCGCGAGCACGCCGAACTGGAATGGGCGCACGGGGAGTTCGGCGCCGCACAGACGCGTCTGCAGTCGGCACGGGCACGTCTGGACGGACTCGAACCATCCGAGGCGCTCGCCGGCGTGCTGCACGCACAGGCCGTTCACGCGATGCGACGGCGCGACGTGAACGGGCTGGCAGAGCTCGCCGGCCATCTCACGAGGCTGTCCGAACGGCTCGGCACGCCCGACGTCGCCGCGCGCATCCGCCTCGTCGAAGGTGCGGCACACTTCGCACGCACCGACTTCGTCGCCGCTGAGCAGGCGACCGAGGCCGCGCTCGCGTCGGCATCGGGAAGCGACGATCTGCTGTTGCGCATGCGCGCGCACGATCAACTCGCCGTCGTCGCCGCCGCGCAGGGCGACCTCGACGCGCTGCGCGTGCACAGCCTCGCCAGCGCGCGACTGGGCCGCGGCATCCCGCTGCTGCAGGGCTGGCCGATCGGCCGGCTCGCCATCGTCGATCTCGCCCGGGGCAATGCCGACGCCGCACTGCGGGCGACGGCCCGGCTCGTCGAAGACGTCGTGCGTGAGGGCGACCCCCGCGCGCGTCTGGGCGCGCTGAGCCTGCACGGGCTCGCCCTCGTGCACGCCGGTCGCACCGCCGCAGCCCGCGCGGCGATCGACGAGGCCCGCCACATCGCGACGGACCGATTGGACGGCGACAAGAACGTCGTCGCGACCCTGGAACTGGCCGACCTGAGCGTCGCCCTCGCGCAGGGGCAGCCCGACGCCGCGCTCGCGCGGGTCACGGTGATCGACGACCCCGCCGCCGGCTGGCTGCCGCTCCTCTCGATCGCGGTGCTCGGCCGCGCGCTCGCGGCGGTCGGCGACCGACCGCGGATCGCGGCGCTGATCGACCGGGTCGACGCGGTCGTGTCATGTCGCACCACGCTCGCACACACGGTGGCGACGTGGCTGCGGGCCCTGCATGCGAACACGGATGCCGCGGCGAGCCCGCTGTTCTCGCAGGCGGCCGCCGGCTTCGCCGAGCTGGGGCTGACGACCCTGGTGCGACGTGACACTCCCCCAGCATCCGTCGTCGCACCGGCGCTCAGCGCCCGTGAGCTCGATGTCGCGCGGCTGGTCGCTGCGGGGCTCACGAACGGTCAGGTCGCCGACCGCCTGGGCATCAGTCCGCGCACGGTGTCGACGCATCTCGACCACATCTATCGGCGCTTCGGCTTTCGCTCACGCGTCGGTCTGACGCGCTACCTCGTCGACGCAGGGTTCGTCGACGCAGGGTTCGTCGCCGCAGGGTTCGTCGCCGAGGGATTCGTCGCCGCAGGAACGGATACGTAATTCTCCTGATCGCGCTCGGCCCGTCGCCGGACGAGGATGCTCATCGGAGGCACACGACATGGGGACTCGTGAGGTGAAGACCACGGCTGTTCGCGCTGTGCCCCTGGCCGAGGCCGCGCGGTGGAGGCGCGGCCTCGTCGGGGCGAAGGCTGCAAACCTGGGGATGCTCGTGGCCGCCGGATTTCCCGTTCCCGAGGGCTGGGTGCTCACGACGACCGCGCTTGCCGGCTCGGACGCCGACCTCGACGCGACCGTCGATGAGATCGACGCGGCGATGCCCGACGCCGTTTTCGCGGTTCGTTCCAGCGCCGTCGCGGAGGATCGCGCCGACGCCTCTCTGGCCGGTCGATACCTCAGCACTCTCGGCGTGCGCGGCCCGCACGCGCTGCGGGGCGCCGTACGCGCGTGCCGGCGTTCGGCCGGCGAACCGCGCCTCGGCGAACACGGCGGCGCCCGCACCCCGATGGCGGTCATCGTGCAGCGGCAGGTGGATGCCGATGCCGCGGGCATCGCGTTCACGGCAGACCCCATCACCGGCGAGCGCGACAGTGTCATGATCTCGGCCGTGCCCGGTCTCGGCGACGTGGTGGCCGGTGGGTCCGCCGACCCCGATGAGTGGACCGTGCACGGCGAACAGGCCCTCCTGGTGCGGGGGCGCAATCGCGCGCTGACGGCACAGCAGGTGCGGCAGCTGGCCGCTCTTGCCCGCCGCATCGAGGCGATCACCGGCTGCCCGCAGGATGTCGAGTGGGCCCTGGCATCCGGCCGCCCCGTCGTGCTGCAGGCGCGACCGATCACGGCGCTGCCGGTGCCTCCCCGCGACACGCTGCCGCCCGGGCGCACCTGGGTCAAAGACAGCGCGCGGTACGCCGAGCCGTTCTCAGCGCTGGGCGCATCGCTGGCGCCCGCGATGGTGGCCGCAGGACTGACCCGCGCCTTCACCGAGGCAGGGGCGCTCGTCTCCCGCGTGGACGCGCGCATGATCGCCGGTGAGATGTACACCTCGGTCATCACGCCCGGTCGGCCGGCCTCTGCTCCCCCGCCGTGGTGGATGCTGGGGGTGCTGTCCCGCATCAACCCCGATCTGCGCGCCCGGTGTGCGCGCGCCGTGCACGCCGTCGACCCTGCACATGCGCAAGCGGCGACGGATCGGTGGCAGAAGGTGCAGGGGGTGCACCTGGATGCCGCAGCCGCCCGTTTGCGCGCCGTCGAGGTGACCACGCTCGACGATGATGCCCTGGCCGATCACCTCGACGATGTGCGCGACGCGCTCGAGCAGGCGATGAGGGTGCACTTCGCCCTCACCGTGGCCGTGACCGTGCCTATCCATCGTCTCGTCGGCGTGTGCCGTGCGCTGCTCGGATGGTCGCAGAACCGGTCGCTGATGCTGCTGGCCGGCTCTTCGCCGGCCAGTTCCGAGCCCGGTGACGCCCTGCGCGCCCTCGCGGCCCGGGTGCCCGATGCCGAGCGCCTGGCGGTGCGCGAGACACCGCCGGGCGCTCTGTGGGACCGGTTCGCCCAGATCGCCCCGAGCTACGCGGCGGCGTTCGCGCCGTGGTGCGAGCGGTTCGCGTTCCGCGGGCTCACCGACGACCCCGGTTCGCCCGTGCTGTGGGAGCAGCCGCTGCTTCTGGAGCGGCTTATCCGCGCCGCGGCGGCTGAGCGCCCCGGCACCGCAGGCATGCCGGCTGGCGCGGCCGGGCACGTCGGCGCGGAAGCCGGGCATGCTGGCGCGGCCGGGAACGCCGGCGCCGAAGCCGGGCACGCTGGCGCGGCCGGGCACGCCAGCGCGGCAGCCGATGGCGCGCTCGCCGATGCGCGCGCAGCCCTTGCCGGCGCACCGGCGGCCGACCGAGAGCTGTTCGAGACGACGCTGCGGCACGCCCGCGCCGCACACGGTGTGCGCGACGACGTCGCGGTGCGTACCGGCGCGACCTTCGGCGGACTGCTGCGCCGGGCCGCGCTCGAGGCGGGCGCACGGCTTGTCGCGCGCGACGCGCTGGGCCGGCGAGAGGATGCCGCTCAGCTCGACTTCGCGACGCTGCAGGCCGCGCTGCGCCGCCAGCGCGACGACGACCTCGCCGCCCGCGTGGCCCGTGCGCTCGGTGAGCGCGCATGGGTGCGTGCCCACCCCGGACCGCAGCGGGTCGGCCCCGTTGCGCCGCCACCCGATCTGCGGGGCCTGCCGCGCGCCGCGCGCGAGCTCAACGCCGCGCTGCTGTGGATGCGCGATGACGACGTTGTGGCCGCGGCATCCCCCATCGATCCAGCGGCGGCGATGCCGCTGCTGCACGGCGCGCCGGCCTCGCCCGGCACGGCCACCGGTCCGGCGCGGGTCGTGCTGTCGGCCCCCGACCTCGCCCGCGTCGAGATCGGCGACGTGCTGGTGTGCCGCACCGCCGATCCGACGTTCGCGGCGGTGTTCGCCATCGCCTGCGCGGTGGTCACCGACCACGGCGGCGCGCTCTCGCACGCGGCGATCGGTGCACGCGAGAACGGCATCCCCGCGGTGCTGGGCACCGGGAATGCGACGACGTCGCTGCACGACGGCCAGATCGTGACCGTCGACGGAACCACGGGGCGGGTGGATGCCGCCCCCGAGGAGGGGAATCGATCATGACAACGACACACGCGGCTCGACCGCTCGTCACGACCGGCACCGCCGGCTGGCGCATCGGATTCGACCGCGCACAGCGGATCGGCGCGATCATCGGCATGGCGCTGTGCGCCCTGCAGGTGGCGTTCGCCGCCTACGGCTTCTGGGTGTCGACGCAAAGCGGTGGCGACGAGGCCGTCGGACGCGCGGCGTTCACGATGCACACCGTCACCGGTGAAGTGCTGCAGTACCTGGCCGCCGCACTGCTGGTGTGCGGGCTGCTGGCCCGCTCGGGCTGGAAATGCTGGGTGCTGCCGCTTGTGATGGCCGTGCTGCTGTTCGCGGTGCAGGGGCCGCTGGTGGGCCTTGGCTTCGGCGTGAGCGCCTGGTTCGGTGCACTGCATGCCTTCGACGGCATGCTGATCACCGCGGGGTTCGTGTGGTTGGGTGTGGACAGGATGCTGTACCCGCTGCGCTGAGTGGCGTCAGCGTCAGTGCCGCTCGTCGCGCGAGATGCGCACCATCTCGTCACGCGGCACGACCTTGATGCGCGCCCTCTCGTGCGGTTCGCCCAGCGCAATCTCGTACGCGTCGAGGCGGTGCCAGCCTTCCAGGTCGGTCCAGGCCACTCCCCGCGCGGCGAGCAGCGCGGGGATCGCGCCCTCTTCGGGGTGGTGCGGATGCCACCAGAACGCCTGATCGTTGATGAGGTTTCGCACCGTCTCCATGGCGTCTGACTTTGTGTGCCCGATCAGGCCCACCGGCCCGCGCTTGACCCACCCGGTCGCATAGACGCCGGGCACGTACTCATTCGAGTCCTTGTGCAGCACGCGTCCCTCGCGGTTCGGGATGACCCCGTGCCGCTTGTCGAAGGGCACGCCCGGCAGCGGGCTGCCGAAGTACCCGATGGCGCGGTACAGCGCCTGCACCTCGATGGTGCGCAGTTCACCGGTGCCGACGACACCGCCCTGCCCGTCGGGACGGGTGCGCTCGTAGACGTACGCGGCCACCCGGCCGGCGGCATCCGTTCGCACTTGCACCGGTTTGGCGAAAAAGTGAAAGTGCAGGCGACGGGATGCCGGAGCCCGGCCTTCTTCGGCAGCCCGCTTGCGCCACGACTGCAGAATGCGGTCGATGACCAGCACCTGCTTGTTGGTGGCCACTGCCTGCTTCGATGCCTCGTCGTAGTCGAAGTCCTCATCGTCGAGCACCATGTCGACATCGCGCAGCTCGCCGAGCTCGCGCAGCTCGAGCGGGGTGAACTTGACCTGTGTGGGGCCGCGGCGCCCGAACACGTGCACGTCGGTGACCTGCGAGGCGGCCAGTCCGTCGTGCACATTCTGCGGAATCTCGGTGGGCACGAGGTCTTCCACGTGCTTGGCGAGCATGCGGGCCACATCGAGGGCGACGTTGCCGTTGCCGATGACGGCGACCGAGGCGGCATCCAGCGGCCACTCGCGCGGTACGTCGGGGTGCCCGTCGTACCAGCTGACGAAGTCGGCGGCCCCGTACGAGCCCGCGGCGTCGATGCCCGGGATCGCCAGCGGGGCGTCGTGCGATGATCCGGTGGCGAAGATGACGGCGTTGTAGTGGTCGCGCAGATCGTCGAGGGTCAGGTCGGTGCCGAACTCGACGTTGCCGAAGATGCGGATGTCGCCGCGGTCGAGGGTGTCGCGCAGCGCCGTGATGATGCCCTTGATGCGCGGATGGTCGGGGGCCACGCCGTACCGCACCAGTCCGTAGGGGGCGGGCAGCCGGTCGAACAGGTCGATCGACACGTCGAACTTACGCTCGGCCTTCAACAGGTTGTCGGCAGCATAGATGCCCGCCGGGCCTGCACCGACGATCGCCAATCGAAGCGTGGTCATAGGGTCCTTTCGAAAGCGGATGCCGCGCGCTGCCGGTGCTGTCAGCTGCTGCGGTCGGCGACGGCCTCGGCGAAGCGTGCGAGCCCCTCGCGCACCGGGCCGTCGGGCACCGGAGACAGCGCGTCGACCGCGTCGCGCGACCAACTGTGCGCCAGGGCGCGGGTCTGCGCTGTGGCGTCATGGTCGCGCAGCGACGCCAGCGCACCGTCGAGGATGGCCGGGTCGGCTCCGGCGGCGATCTCGGCGACGCCGTCGTCGATCTGCCGGCGCAGCGCGGTGGATGCCGCATCCTCCCGCTCGCCCAGCAGCAGATAGGGCATGGTGGGCACGCCCGCGCGCAGGTCGGTGCCGGGCACCTTTCCGGTCTCACCCGGATCGTCGCTGAGGTCGATGACGTCGTCGAGCAGTTGGAAGGCGACGCCGGTCTTCTCACCGAAGTCGAACATCGCCTGCTCGTATTCGGCGGGCGCGTTGCCGAAGAGAATGCCGGCCTGGGCCGCGGCTGCGATGAGCGAACCGGTCTTGTCTTTGAGCACCTGCAGGTAGAACGCGACCGGATCGTCGCCGGGCTGCGCGCCGATCGTCTCGTGCATCTGCCCGAGCACGAGGCGCTCGAACGTGTCGGCCTGCAGGCGGATGGCGCGCTCGCCCAGCCGCGCCATGATCTGGCTCGCGCGGGCGAACAGCAGATCTCCGGTGAGGATCGCGATGCTGTTGCCCCACACCGAGTGCGCGGCGGGAACGCCGCGGCGCACATCGGCGTCGTCCATGACATCGTCGTGGTAGAGCGAGCCGAGGTGGGTGAGCTCGAGCGCCGTGGCGGCGTGGATGACATCGTCGGTCACACCGTCGCCGAGCTGGCAGGTCAGCAGCACCAGCATGGGGCGCACCCGCTTGCCGCCGGCTTCGTACAGGTAGCGGCTGGTGGCGTCCACCAGCGGGTCGGAGACGCGCAGTTCGCCGGCCAGATCGTCTTCGACGCGCGCCAGGCCGTCTTCGACGGTGCGCATGAGTCGACGGGATCGGGCACCGGCGAAAACCCGTTCCGTGAGGCCGAGGCGGCTCGCCACGCGCGAGCCCGGCACGAAGGGACGCCCAGTCACGCGTTCCAGCCTACCTGTCTGAGATGACCGAGCCTGCCGTCAGGCAGGGTCGGCGGCGGGCTTGACGGCACGGTGCAGGGCGACGATCCCGAACGTGAGATTTCGCCACGCGACATCCGTCCATCCAGCCTGCCGGATCCAGCGCGCCAGCGTGGGCTGATCAGGCCAGTCGCGGATCGACTCGTTGAGGTAGTCGTACGCCTCGGCGTTCGTGCTCACCGCCTTGGCCGCCAGGGGCAGCACGCGGTTGTTGTAGAAGCCGTAAAGCCCGGCGAAAGCCTTCGAGGTGGGGTGCGAGAACTCGCAGACGACGAGCCGGCCGCCGGGCTTGGTCACCCGGAACATCTCGGCGAGCGCCTTTTTCGGCTCGACGACATTGCGCAGACCGAACGAGATGGTGACCACGTCGAAGGCGTCGTCATCGAACGGCAGAGCCGTGGCATCCGCCTGCTCAAAAGTGAGATTCGGGATGCCGCCGTGCCGGCGCCTGCCCTCGGCGATCATCCCCTGCGAGAAGTCTGCTGCGACGACCTCGGCGCCGCTGCGCGCGAGCGAGACCGAGCTGGCCCCGGTGCCGGCCGCCAGGTCGAGGATGCGCTGGCCGCGTCGCGGGGCGACGGCACGCGTGGTGGCCACGCGCCAAAGCTTGTCGTTGCCGAGGCTGAGCACGGTGTTGGTGCGGTCATAGCCACCGGCGACCTGGTCGAACATGCCGCTGACCCGGGCGGGGTCTTTGCCGAGGTCGGCGCGATTGGGCTCGGTGCTCCTGGGCTCGGTGCTCACCCGTCGAGTCTAGGCGCGTCGGGTGTGAGCGCAGCCAGGCGGTCGAGCCAGCGCTGCGCCGTCGCATCGTCGAACGGCGGCGTCTCAGCGGTGACCTGTGCCTTGAGTTCGATCGCCTTCGCTGCCAAGGTCGCCTGCACATCGGCCGGGTAGTCGTACAGGACGCGATGCTCGTCCCACTCGTCCTCGTCGTCGATCCAAATGCCGCGCTGGTCGTCGCAGCGCACGACGTCGAGGTCCATGTCGATGGCGGTGGGCTCGGCGCCGGTCCACTGCACGTCCCAGGCGATGTCGATGTAGATGCGCACGTGACGCGGATGCATCCCGCCGTAGAACGTGCCTGCCCAGGTGGGATCGGGCGTGATCAGGGTGACGTTGGGCGACTCAGTGGTGAACTGTTTGCCGGGGCGGTGACTGTGCCACCCGGTCGGCTGCCCGACCCAATCGCCCAGCTCGTCGGATCCGAGATAGACGCAGTCGTGCTCCCAGTGCGGCGAGCCGTCCCACTTGCGCCAGCGGAAGATGAGGCGGGTGCCCGGCTCGGGGCGCTGCGCGGTGGTCACTCCCCGACGCTACCGCGCCGCCGCCGCGCGGCGGATGGCCGTGGCAGACAACGCTGCGGCGGAGGGCCGTGGCAGACAACGCTGCGGCGGATGGCTGTGGCAGACAACGCTGCGGCAGATGGCCGTGGCAGACAACGCTGCGGCGCGCGCTCACCATCTGAACCGCCCGGCGAATCAGATGGTGAGCGATCGGGCGAGAACCCCCGCATGCAGCGGCCTTCACAGCAATGGCGGCCACTGCGCTCGCCGTGATGGCGGCCGTTGCGCTTTTGCCGCACCCTTCTGGGAGGGCGCCTGGCCGTTCGGGGACGGTGCCTGGCCGTTCGGGCTGGGTGCCTGGCCGTTCGGGGACGGCTCCCGGTCAACGCGGAATAGGCTGGAGGGGTGACCGGTTCCGCCCCTGCCCGCTTGCGCGTGCACACGCGCGAAATCGACCCGATCGACGACCTCGTCGAATACACCGACCCGAACGCACCGCTGGTGTGGCTGCGCCGCGGCGATGGCATGGTCGCGCGCGGCACGGTGCTGCGGCTCGACGTGGGCGCGGCCTCGACCGAGCCGCGCACCGTGGCCCTGGCCCGCGCGTGGGCTGAGCTTGCCGCCGACGCCGAGATAAATGACGAGGTGCGGCTTCCCGGCACCGGGCTGGTCGGTTTCGGCGCGCTGACCTTCGACGAGCGCTCGGCGGCCGACAGCTCGATCATCGTCCCGGCCCTGATCGTCGGCCGACGCGGCGGTCGCAGCTGGGTCACCAGCATCCGACTGCACGATGACGAGGGTGAGGATGCCGCTGCCGCGCCGATTCCGTACGGCCCGTACTGGTCGGCCACCCTCGGCCCGGGTGCTCTCGACCCCGACGGCTATCAAGCCGCGGTCGAAGCCGGCCTACAAGCCATCGCCGACGGCGAGGTCGGAAAGGTCGTGCTGGCCCGCGACATCGTCGGCACGGTTCCCGAGGGGTCGGACCTGCGGCGCCTGCCCCGCGAACTGTCGACCGGCTACCTCGACACCTGGGTGTTCGCCGTCGACGGCATCATCGGTGCGAGCCCCGAAACCCTCGTCACCTCGCACGGCCGCAACCTCACCGCGCGCGTGCTGGCGGGAACGTTCGCGCGCGGGGCGGATGCCGACGAGGATGTCGCGGCTCGCGCGACGCTCGCGGCCAGCGCGAAGAACCTCGACGAGCACTCCTATGCGGTGCACAGCGTCGTGGAGGCGCTCGGCCCGCACACGACGACCCTGTCGGCCGATGCCGAGCCGTTCACCCTCGAACTGCCCAACGTGTGGCACCTGGCCACCGATGTCGAAGGCGTTCTGTCGAACGGCTCCAGTTCGCTCGACCTGGTGAGCGCGCTGCACCCGACCGCCGCGGTGGCGGGCACGCCGACGGATGCCGCGATCGAGGCGATCCGGCGGATCGAGCCGTTCGACCGCCGCCGCTACGCCGGGCCGGTCGGCTGGATCGACGCCGCCGGCGACGGCGAGTGGGCGATAGCGCTGCGCTGCGCGCAGTTCGAGCCTGAGGCCGTGGGCGGCCTCATCCCGGTCGCCGCCCATGCCGGCGCAGGGATCGTGGCCGGCAGCGAACCCGAGGCAGAACTGCTGGAAACGAGGGTCAAGTTCCGCCCCATCGTCGACGCCCTGGCCTGAGGGCCACGCTCGCAGCGGTCGCGCAGTCCCGACGAGTGCGCGTCCGGTAAACTGAAGGCTGAATTTCCAGGCCTATTGGGGAGCCATGAGCCACACCGGCACGTCGCCTCAGCTTGGGCGCGACGCCGCATTGGCGGCAAGAGCAGTGCGTCCGGGCATTCTGAGCACCATCACCCGCTACTACTCGCTGACAAAACCCGGCGTGCTGTACGGCAACGTCCTGACCACTGTCGCCGGGTATCTGCTGGCCGCCGCCTGGTTCGGCTTCTCGTGGCGGGTGTTCGTCGGCGTCGTCGTGGGCAGCACGTTCGTGATCGCCTCAGCATGTGTGCTCAACAACGTGCTCGACCGCGACATCGACACGCTCATGCAGCGCACGAGCACCCGCGCCACCGTCACCGGAGCGATCGGCAAGACGCCCGCCACGATCTTCTCGATCGTGCTCGGTGTGCTGGGCACGCTGCTGCTGATCGTCACAACGAACTGGTGGGTCGTGGGCACCGGTGTGGGCGGGTTCATCGTCTACGTCTGGTTCTACGGCGCCCTCTCCAAGCGCATGTCGGTGCACGGCACCCTCGTCGGCTCGATCTCGGGTGCAGCACCCATCCTCGGCGGGTACCTGGCCGCCTCGGGCCGGTTCGACATGGCCGCCGTCGCCGTCTTTCTCATGGTGTTCTTCTGGCAGGAGCCCGAGTTCTACTCGATCGCCATCTACCGCCGAGACGAGTACGCGCGTGCCGGGGTTCCCGTGATCAGCGTCGTGCGCGGCAATCGCCGCACGGTGTGGGAGATCCTCGTCTACACCGTGCTGTTCGTCGCTTCGTCGATGCTGCTGCCGCTGTTCGGCTATGTCGGCATCACGTACACGGTGGTCATGGGGCTGCTCGGCCTGGCCTGGATCGTGCTCGGCATCGCCGGGCTGCGCGCCCGCGACGTCGTGGCGTGGTCGCACCAGATGTTCCGCGGATCGATGGTGATGATCCTCGCGCTGTGCGTCATGGTGGCGATCGGCCCGCTGCTGCCCTGAGCCCGCTGCTGCCCTGAGCCCGCTGTGCCCTGAGCCCGCGCTGCCCCGGCCGCTCAGATCGAACGCTGATAGCTGCGCAGCGAGCGCACCGCCCACCAGAACGCCAGCGCAGCCAGCAGCACGAGCCCTCCGGCCTGCCACCATCCGGCATCCGGCAACGATCCGGCCAGCCCGCCGCGCCCCAGTTCGACGGCCCAGGTCATCGGGTTCCACCGCAAGACGGCCTGCACCCAGTCGGGCATGAGCGCGGCCGGCATCATCGTGGTCGACAGGAACGTCGCCGGCAGCACGATCAGCTGCGACAGGCTGATCAGCGCTATCTGGCTGCGCGAGATCAGTGCCACCGCGGTCGAACAGCAGCAGAAGATCGTCGCCAGCAGCGTCGCCACCCCCAATGTCAGCAGCATCCCGCCGACCCCGCCGGCAAAGCGCGCGCCGGCTAGCGCGCCGATGCCCAGCACGACCAGCGACTGCGCGAAGTTGATGATCAGCTGCTGCACCAGCTGCCCGGTGATGATCGCCGAGCGTGAGATCGGCGAGGTGAGGTACTGGTCCATCACACCCGAGCCGATGTCGTCGATATACCCGGTGCCTGCCCAGGCACCCGAGTACAGCACCGTCATCATCAGGATGCCGGGCACGAGATACGCGATGTAGCCGGCCGATCCGAACTGCGGCAGGGCACCCAGCGAGTGGAACACCTGACCGAACAGCACGATCCAGATGATCGGCTGCACGAGGCTCATCACGGGTCCCCAGACCTGACGGAACGTGGAGATCAACCAGCGGCGCAGCACCTGCCCGGTCTGCGCGAACCATCCCGCCGATCCGGCGGAGACGACGACCGTGCTCATGCGGCGATTCCTTCCTGAGTGTCGGCGTGCTCGCCGAAGGTGTGGCCGACGAAGTGCAGGTACACGTCGTCGAGAGTGGGGTGGGATGCCGCGACCTGCCCGTAGCGAATGCCCGCGGCATCCAGCGCGGCGATCACCGCACCGACAGCCGCCGAGGCGTCGTCGGTGCGTGCGGCCAGCAGTCCGTCGACACCGGATGCCTCGACCACGACACCGCGCAGCCCCGGCACCCGGCTCACCGCGGCGCGCACGGCTGCGGCATCCGGCTCGATCAGAGTCACCCGCAGCGAGTCGCCGTGCAGGGCGGCCTTGAGCTCGGCGGGCGTGCCCTGCACGACGGCGCGGCCGCGGTTGACCAGCAGCAGTGCGTCGGCGAGCCGATCGGCTTCTTCCATGTAGTGCGTGGTCAGCACCACGGTCAGCGACTCTTCGGCCGACAGCCGGCGGATCTCGCCCCACATCGCCGCACGCGCCTCGGGGTCGAGACCGGTGGTCGGCTCGTCGAGAAACAGCACGCGCGGCCGGTGCACGAGAGCCGCGGCCACATCGAGCCGGCGGCGCATGCCTCCCGAGAACGTCGAGACGGGCCGGCGGGATGCCTCGGCCAGTCCGAACTCGTCGAGCAGCCTCGCCGCCCGGCGCCGGGCGTCGACCGCAGCCAGTCCGCGCAGTCGTCCGGCGATCTGAAGGTTCTCGGATGCGGTCAGGATCGGATCGGTGCTCGCTCCCTGCGAGACGTAGCCGATGGCCGCGCGCCCGGCATCGGGCTCGCGCAGCACGTCGTGACCGTCGACGCGCGCGGTGCCCGATGTGGGCCGCGACAGCGTGGTGAGGATCTTCGTGGTCGTGGACTTGCCGGCCCCGTTCGGGCCGAGCAGGCCGAACACGCGGCCGGCCGGCACGGCGAGGCTGAGGCCGTCGAGGGCGCGGACTTCCGGCCGGCGGCCGCGGCCGGGGTACACCTTGACGAGGTCGTCGGCGGTGATGGCGTTTTCAGGCATGGCGAAGCATCCCTTCTTCTCTGTGTTTCATTGGTCGTTGTCACCCGGTCGTTGAGCGAGGCGGCGAGTCCGCCGCGTCGAAACGCCCCGCCCCCGGTCGTTGAGCGAGCGCAGCGCGTCGAAACGCGGCGCCCGCCCCGCATTCACCCCTCGCGGCGCGGGCCGAACATCATTCGCGCGAGCACGAGCATCATGGCCGCGAGTCCGCCCAGGAACGCCAGCGGCGCCCACCACCAGCCCACGGTGAACACGAGCACCACGATCACGGCGAAGGTGACCACCCAGATGACGGCACTGTAGATGCCGAAGCGGGCGGCGGTCTCGGGCTCGGTCTCGAAGCGGTTGGGTGGCATGCTGGCCTGCGCCTGACGTGTCCAGGCCTTGTGCCGATTGGTCTGGGTGGCACCGAGGAACGCGAACAGGATGATCGCGCCGATCACCCCCACCGCAGAGAAGACGACGGTCCACACCGGCAGCGTCTGCAGCAGGATGAGACCGACCAGGCCCAGCCCGAACACACCGAGGAACGTCGCGACGCCGTAGCCGGCGGCGCGGGGCTGCGGCATGGGGTGGTTCGTCGTCGTCTCTTGCGAGAGCGCGTCGCCCACCAGCATCCAGGCCCCCGTCGCCGTGATGCCCAGCATCAGGAACACGAACCCGAGCGCCACCTCGAGCACGCCTGTTGCGGCCAGCGTGCCCAGCGTGGCTCCGACGACGATCGCCAGCGACCACGCCACCGCGCGCACGACGAAACCGGGCTTGGGCCGCACGCGGTGTCGTGCCGCCAGTGCGTCGGCGTACCCGCCGCGCTGCGCGTCGGCGCCGGTGGCGGGGGCTGCGTCGGCGCCGGCGTCGTTGACCAAGGCACGCACATCGCCGAGTTCGGCCAGAGCGCGGGCCGCGGCATCCGTGGCCGGCACACCGGTCGATTCGAGCTCGGTGACCCG
This sequence comes from Microbacterium protaetiae, assembly GCF_004135285.1. Classification (NCBI taxonomy): domain Bacteria; kingdom Bacillati; phylum Actinomycetota; class Actinomycetes; order Micrococcales; family Microbacteriaceae; genus Microbacterium; species Microbacterium protaetiae. Next base: position 2,342,715 of record NZ_CP035494.1, on the reverse strand, counting down.
GGCGACGAGGTTGGCGCGGATCTCTTCTTTCAGGTCCTGAGTTTCGGGAGTCATCGTCACTCCCGCGAAGGCCTCGTCGAGAAGCCGGTGGATGTCGGTGTTCATTGCTCTGCGCCCTTCTCGGCGGTCACGTGCAGCAGGGTGTCGATGATGCGGCGGGTGGCGACCCAGGCGGTGACGTTGCCTCGGTAGACGGCGCGCCCGGCATCGGTGATGCGGTAGTACTTGCGGCGGCCGCCCTGGGTCTCATCGCCCCAGTACGACTCGACGAGGCCGTCGCGCTCCAGACGCCGGTACGTCGCGTACAGCGTCGCCTCTTTGATCTCGTAGTCACCGCCGGTCGCCTCGCGGATCGCCTTGTAGATCTCGAAGCCATAGCTGTCGCCACTTCGCAGCACGCCGAGCACGATCGTGTCGGTGTGGCCGCGGATCAGGTCGGCCGCGAAGGCATCATCTTTTGTCACGCCTAGTACTGTATCACATCAAGTACTTGACGACGCAGGATCTTCCTGTGCCCAGGTGGACCGCCGCGGTCAGGTGGCGTGCAGGCGCTCGCGCTCGGCTTCGACGTCGAAGGTCGCGTCGGGCCAGCGCGGGTCGATGTCGAGCAGGGCGTTCAGCAGCAGCGACTGCACGGCCAGGCGCGCGTACCACTTGCGGTTCGCCGGTACCACGTACCAGGGTGCGTACGCGGTCGAGGTGCGGTCGAAGACGGTCTGGTAGGCGTCCATGTACGCCGGCCACAGCATCCGCTCGTCGACGTCACCGGGCTGGTACTTCCAGTGCTTGTCGGGGCGGTCCAGTCGCTCCATGAGCCGATCGCGCTGCTCGTCCGACGAGATGTGCAGCATCACCTTGACCACGCGCGTGCCGCCGTCGACGAGCTGCTTCTCGAAGTCGTTGATGGCGCCGTAGCGGCGCTCGATCTCATCGGACGGCGCGAGTTCGCGCACCTTGCCGATGAGCACGTCCTCATAGTGCGAGCGATCGAACACGCCGATCATGCCGGGCTCGGGCAGCCGAGCCCGAATGCGCCAGAGAAAATCGTGGGCGAGCTCATCGTCGGTCGGCTTCTTGAACGCCGCCAGCTGCACGCCTTGCGGGTCGACCGAACCGACCACGTGCCGGATGATGCCGCCCTTGCCGGCGGTGTCCATGGCCTGCAACACGAGCAGCACCGCGGCATCGGTCGCCTCAGATCTGCTGGCCGCGTACAGCCGCTCCTGCAGTTCGCTCATCTCGTCGGCGCCGGCCACGAGATCATCGACCGAGTCTTTCTTGCGCCGCCCGTATCCGGGCGTGGCGTCGGCATCGATGCGGTCGAGGCGAAAGCCTCCGCTCACGCGCAGCAGGTGGCTCACATCGCCTGTCCAGTGCTTCTGGCTCTTCGGTGTCACATGCCCATCATGTCGGGGCGCGGCTCAGCGGTCCAGGGGCACCTCGATCAGCTGCGGCCGCTCGGTCGCCGCGCTCAGCGCCTGGTCGAGCGCGGAGCGCGTGGTCGCCCGCTGATATTCCCAGCCGTACGCGTCGGCCAGGCGCGCCAGCTCGACCTGCTGCGGCGTATACAGCACGCGCCGCAGCGCAGCCTGATCGGCGGTGGCGGCGACCTCGAGTCCGTCGAAGATCGTGCCGCCGCCGTCGTTGCCGACGATCACCTGCAGACGCGGCGCCGGCTCGTCGTCGGGCAGCAACAGGGCACCCACGTCGTGCAACAGAGCGAGGTCACCCAACAGCACCCGGGTGACCCCGACGTCGAGGCTGCCGACGGCGATGCCGGTCGCGGTCGCGATGGTGCCGTCGATGCCGGCGAGCCCGCGGTTCGCGTGCACGGGGACCTTCTTGCCGGGCAGGATGTCGTCGGCCACGCGCACGAGCCGCGACGAGCCGAACACCAACCGGTCGTGCGGCCAGGTCGCCCGCCAGACCGCGTCCACAAGCAGCTCGCGATTCAGCGGCGTGCGCAGCGCGGCGACCTCGGCCGAAATGGCTGCCAGGTGCTCGGCCGGCACCGCCGATGCCATGCCCGCGGCATCCGGAGCCGGCGGATCAAAGTCGACGACCTGCGCCCGCGACGCGCGCATCCATTCCCCCAGCCAGACGCGATCGGCTGCGCCGTCGCCGACGGTGAGGGATGCCGCGGCCGCGGTGGCCCCGTTCAGGTTCAGCCGCTCACCGGGCCCATCGACGGCGATCACCTCGATGTCGCGGCGTTGCAGCAGTGCCGTCACCTCGCGGGAGAGCGTCGGGTGGCCGAACACAACGGCACGCTGGATGCGCCCACCGAGTGCGCTTTCGCGCAGCAGGGCGCGGTAGCCGTGGACGAGGTGCCGGCCGAACCGTGCGCCGCTGACGATCTCGGCGACCAGCGGCCAGCTGCCGTCGTGGGCGAGCTGCTCGGCGGCGGGGCCGGCGTCGGCGCCGGCGATGACGATCGTGCGAGGGCCGCGCGGCAGCGCGATCGCGGGCGACCCCGCCTGCGCCGCGCCCGCCGGGCCTGGGCGCGCCGCGCCCGCCGACGCGCCCTCCGCCCCCGCCGACGCGTGCCCCGTCCGCGCCTCGCCCACCGACGCACCCTCCGCCCCCGCCGAGACAAGGGATTCGCGCCCAGACACAGGGCGTGGCCCTGGGTTTCGGGAGGAATCCCCTGTCTCGACGAACGGGGCGCCGGCGAGCGGGGCGCCGAGCGCCGGAGCGGCTCCTGCGGCGCTCACACGCTCAACGGGGGGCTCCGCCTGCGCCGCCCCCGCCGAGACAAGGGATTCGCGCCGAGACACAGGGCCTGGCCCTGGGTTTCGGGAGGAATCCCCTGTCTCGACGAACGGGGCGCCGGCGAGCGGGGCGCCGGCGAGCGGGGCGCCGAGCGCCGGGGCGGCTCCTGCGGCGCTCGCGCGCTCAACGGGGGGCTCCGCCTGCGCCGCCCCCGCGTCGCCTGGGCGCTGCTTCCCCGCCGACGCACCCTCCGCCCTCGCCGACGCATCCTCCACCCTCGCCGAAACAGGGGATTCCCGCCCAGACACAGGGCGTGGCCCTGGGTTTCGGGAGGAATCCCTTGTCTCGACGAACGGGGCATCGCCGAGCGGGGCGCCGGCAGCCGCACCATCGAGCGCCGCGGCGCCGAGCGCGCCCGACAGCGGCTCCCGGTACGGCAGGTTGAGGTGCACCGGGCCGTGGGGCGCGCCCAGGGCGGCAGCCAACGCGGCGTCCGCGGCATCCCGCACGGCATCGGACTCGCCCGGCGCGCCCGAGGGCGTGTCGAGCTCGGTGCTCCATCGCGCGTGCGCAGCGAACATCCCGGACTGGCGAGTGGTCTGGTTCGCGCCGATGCCGCGCAGCTCGGGCGGACGATCAGCGGTCAGCAGAAGGAGCGGCACGCCGGCGTGGTCGGCTTCCATCACCGCCGGCAGCAGGTTGGCGGTGGCCGTACCCGACGTGCAGACCACGGCCGCCGGCATCCCGGATTCGCGTCCGATGCCCAGCGCGGTGAACCCTGCGACACGCTCGTCGATGCGCACATGCAGGCTGATGCGCCCCCGCCGCTCAAGCTCGGCGGACACCAGTGCGAGCGCCTGTGAGCGCGAGCCGGGGCTGAGCACGATGTGCCGCACTCCCCCATCGACCAGACGCGTGAGCAGGGCGGCGGCAGCATCCATCGCCGGCGACGTCAAGGCTCAGTGCCCACGTCGCGGACCGGCCGAGGGGTCGTCGTCATCGTCGAGGCGCGCCAGCTCTTGCTCGAGCTGGCGGATGCGCTCGTCTTGGTCGTCGATCACGCGTCGATCGCCGTGCGAACCCCGCGCGGGTCCCCCGCCGAGCCCCCGCAGGAACTCGGGGTCGTCGTCGGGCGCTGTCACGCGCAGCGAGCGGGCCGAGACCCGGCCGACGGCGAACCACAGCACACCTCCGACGACCGGGAAGACGATGGTGATCACGACCCACACCGGCTTGCCCACGCCCCGGTGGCGTGCCGGCGGCTGCACCGCGGCATCCACGACGCTGAACACCCAGAAGATCACCGCCGCAACGGCGAGGATCACAAGCAGGCGAGCCATGCCCTCATCCTAAGCCGCGCGGCGGTGAACGGGCCGGGCGCCCGCCCAGAGTCCGCCCGTAGACTGGAGGGCGTGAAGATCCGGTCTGCCATTCTCTATTCGGTGCTGCGCCTGCTGGCGTTCCTGGTGCCGCTGGGGATCATGATGCTGTTCCCGATCTTCCGCGAGATGTACTGGATCGCGCTGATCTTCGCGGCGCTGATCGGCGTCTCGCTGTCGATCATCTTCTTGCGCCGCCCTCTCGACGACATCTCGCAAGGGCTCGCCTCGCGCCGCAAGGTGCGGGTGGAGAAGACGGCCGCTGAGAAAGACGCCGACATCGAGGATGCCGCGAACGACGCCGCCCGCGGCGTCGATGTGGACCACCCCGAGGTCTGAGGCCCGCCGAGGTCGCCCGTCGAACGCATCCCCGCCTACTGGCGGAGCGCATCACTGGGTTCAATCCGGGCGGCGCGGAACGCTGCGATGAGCCCGCCCAGCGCGCCGACCATGATGCCACCGACGACGGCGAGCGGCGCGAGCCTCAGGTCGAAGACCGGGCTCCAGTGCCGGGCGATCGTCACCGCGAGCGTCGCCGCCAGCCCCAGTGCGAGACCGGCCAGGCCGCCGAGAAACCCGACCGCCCCGGATTCGACCAGGACGAGGCCGGCGATGTGCGCGGGCCGGGCGCCGAGGGCGCTGCGCAATCCGAACTCATAGCGGCGTTCCATGACGGAGAGCAGCATCGCGTTCGCCAGCCCCACAATCGCGGCGAGCAGCGCGACCGCGGTAAGAATGAGCAGCGTGGCTTGCACTTCGCCTTCGACCTCAGCTCTTACGGTGCTCGGATCGACGGGAGCCTGCACCGCCACGGTTTCGGGCTGATACGGGTTGATCGACTTCGCCACCTGGTGCGAAACCACTTGCGCCGCGCCCACATGCGTCAGCAGCCACGCGGTGTCCATGCCGCGATAGCCGAGCCATCGAGAGGCCGCCGGCGCGAGGAGCACCGCACTGAGCAGTTCCGGCATCCTCGGCGATTCTTCGAGAATGCCGACGACGCGCACCTGGGTGCCGTCGACCCGCACCTGGGGGCCGCCTGCCAGCGGCCCGAGCTCGAGTTGTGCGGCCAGGCCGCGCCCGATCACCGCGTCGTGGTCGGCGAGGGTGTGATCGTGCCGGGGCATCCAGGTGATGCGCTGTCGCCCGGCGACCTGGGCGCCCTCCGTCATCGTGTACGCGTTCGTGTTGAAGTCTGGCGCGACAGGCGACGGCGAGATCGTCGCCTGCCCGTAGCTACCCACGATCCCCACCGCCTCGACGCCGTTCATCTCGCCGAGCTTGGTGGCGATCGCCGTGGGGTTGCGCTGCTGCGCCGTCAGGGCGGATTCGTCATCGGCGCTCCACGTCGCGGTGACGTCGCGACTCGTGTGGGCATCGAACGTATCTGCCACCTGCGCTCGTGCCGAGAGGGAGATGCCCCCGGTCGCGACCGCCAGGGCGACGGCGACAGCCACGGCCGCGGCGAGTCCGCTGGTGCGTCCTACACGGGAGGAGATGCTGGCGCCGGCGTCTCTGAGCAGATCGCGCAGCTTCACTTTCGAGGGTCGCCCGGGCGGGCATCCGATGGCCGCAGTCGCACTCGCGCTCGAGGTCGGCGTGCCGTCCGCGCCGTCTTCGACCCGCCCGTCCCGCAGGTGCACGCGGCGGTCGGCCACCGCGGCGACATCGGCGTCGTGCGTCACGAGGATCACGGTCGTTCCGGCGCTGTGCACCTCGGTCAGCGCATCGACGACCTGTCGCGCATTCGCACTGTCAAGGTTCCCCGTCGGCTCATCAGCGATGAGGACGGGCGCACCCGTCGTCAGTGCGCGCGCGATCGCGACGCGCTGCCGCTCCCCGCCCGAGAGCGAACCGGCCAGGGAGTGGGCCCGGTTGCCCAGCCCGACGCGCTCCAGCGCGACCCCGGCCCGGCGGCGCCGCTCGCTGCGCCCGACGCCCCGATAGACGAGGCCGAGCTCGACGCTGTCCAGAACCGGGCGCCGATCGAGCAGGTGGAAGCCCTGGAAGATGAAGCCGAACCAGTCGGATCTCATCCGCGCTCGCTCGGCGCCGGTGAGCGTCGAGACATCCCGCCCCCGCACCCGGTACTCGCCGCCACTGGCCGTGTCCAGGAGGCCGATGATGTTCAGCGTGGTGGACTTGCCGCCGCCCGACGGCCCGGTCAGCGCGACGAACTCACCGTCGTCGACGTCGAGGTCCACCCCGCGCAGGGCCTGCGTGGCGGTGCTGGTTCCGAAGACCCGTGTGATCCCCCGGAGCTCGAGCATCCGGCTGGTCATCCGACCTGCACCGCGTCGCCGACGCGCAAGGCGTGGTCGTCGAGGGGGCGGACCGCGCTCTTCCCGTCGAGCCGCGCCGACTCCACGACGGCGACCTGCCGGAACGTCCCGTCGCCGACCTGTTTGAGGACGTACGCATCGTCTCCGCCCGTGGTCACCACGGCGGACGTCGGGACCAGCAGGGAGTCCTGCGCTGCCTTCTCCAGCGTCAGAGTGACGAGGGCTTCTCGGCCGAGCCAGGAGGCGGGGATGCCGTCATCGACGGCAGACAGGGTGACCGGCACGGGGTCGCCATCCTTCGCGGCCTGCCCGACCTTCGCAACGGTGACATCGGTCGCGGCGTCATCGTCGTGCGACATGCTCCCGGCGATTCCCTCCGCCAGATCGAGGCTCACTCCGGGTTCGACATCGCCGATCGCTACAACGTCGCCCGTCTCGAAGACGAGCGGAGTATCCGGACTCACCCGCTGCCCGACGGCCGGCTGCGAGGAGAGGTACGCGGGCAGCTTCGGGACGGTCAGGAGTTCTGCCATCGGCACAACCAGACTGCCCTCGCGAGCCCCGGACGCTTCTCCGCGCCCGGTGTCGGACGGAGCGGTGTCGGGCTGACCGGTGTCTGTGGCTTCTGATGCGTCGTCGTTCGCACCGGCGCTCGGGTCGGAGACCACGTCATCCGGGCTCTCGGGGGCGGAATAGCCGATCCGCGCATAGAGGGCCTTGACCGCTCGGACGGTGCCCGCGCCCAGCACGCCATCAACGCCGACGGGGAATCCCGCCGCCGTCAGCCCGGCTTGCAGTTGCCTGACATCTCGTCCTTCGAGTCCCAGAGTGAGGTCGCGGAAGTACGGGAACGACCCCGGCACGGCGATCAACGGCCGGCTGTTCAGTTCGAGAACGACATCGCCCGGCTTGACGGCGGCCCCGTTCTTCACGAGGCGCGCGGTGACGACGCCGGAGTGCGCGTCGGACAGGGAGACGGTGGTGCGATGTGCGCGCTGGATCCCGGCGGTGAAACTCACGGTGCGCGACAAGTCACCCTCGGTGACATCCGCAGTGACGACGCCGGGCTGGGGTGCGGTCGCATGGGCCGCCCGCTGCGCGGGTGATTCGAACGCCCGCGCAGCGAACCAGCCACCACCGAAAACAGCGACCACTGCCACAGCGGCGATCGTCCACCACGCGATCTTTCGCCGCATTCTCATCCCCGGGTCTCGCGCAAGCGGCGCGTCAGCGTCATCTCTGTGCCCCCAGCTTGTTGATCGTCGCGGTCGCGTAGTCATCGAACTTCTTGATCTCGGTCAGTCGGTCGGCGAACATGTCCTCGTTCTCGTGCAGGAATGCGGCCTGCGCCGCCCACTCCGCGTTGTAGAGCGTCGTGAGGTAACCGCTGGACTGGCGACACTTCGCATCCGCCAGCGCCACGCGCCGCTCCGCCATCGACACCTTCACGGCGCCGTCGGTCGGCTCGTCCTGATCGAGCCCGAATTCGTGGATGAGCCGCGAGGTCGGGAACTCGGCCGGGTCGTCGGGCAGGTCGCTGATGCCTTGCGGCGACATGCAGGTCGACCAATCGGCGCGCCGCCTTCCGAACCGCGGCCGAGGAATCGGCCGGGGCTGTGACGTCGGGCAGGTTGCACCTGATCCGCCGACGTCATCCGGTACGCATCGAAGGGCAGCGTCCAGCTCGCGACGCTCTGCGAATCAGCCGTGGGCGCGACCGCCACCATCTGCTGCTCCGGCGGCGCGCCGCACGCCGTCACACCGATGAACACGGCCGCCGCTGTGACCATGCCCAGTGCGAACCTGCGCACGCCGGTGCATCGGTGGGGCTCGGCCCTGCCCGAGTCGCACCCGACCGACACCATCATGCCCCGCCCAGCGAACCGATGGTGTCGGAGATGTACTTCCGCAGCGCCTGCATGTTCTGAGCTGCCTGGGCGAACTCATCGCCGTGATCGGCGATGTAGGCCTCTTCGGCCGCCCATTCCGCGCCGTACAGCGCGTCCAGGTATCCCGAGGACTCACGGCACTGCGCATCCTTGAGTGCCAGCCGGCGCTCGGCCATGCTGATCGTCTCGGGTGCCCCCGGTGCGGCATCACCATCCAGGCCGAACTCCGCGATCAGGGACGACGTCGGGAAGTCCAGGGGGTCGTCCGGCAGATCCGACACGCCCGCTGGAAGCATGCACGTGTGCCATCGGACAGCCGCCGCGCGGACGTCTGCCGTGGTGTCCTGCGACGGTATCCGTGGGGGATGCAGCGCCGCCCGTGCGTCTGCCGGCACCGCGTTTTCGGCGTCGGCGAAGCACCGGTCGTAGACCGCACCCTCCTGCGGGTCGGTCGGTCGCCCCGGGTAGGTGAGACCGTTCGATGCGAACGTGTTGCGCGCAGGCGCCTGATGGAACCCCCACTTCTTCGCCAGCGCCGGCGAGCTCAGCCGGAAGCCGTAGTCGTTGTATGACTCGCCCTGGCTGTATTCGGGGTTCATCGGCGGGACCACCCATGGCACGTTGTCCCGTTGCATGCATCGGGATGCCACGAGCGATCTCGCGTAGAGCAGCGCCATGGTCTGCGCGTTCGTCGGGCTGTACCCATCGAACGGCAGCGCCCACCGAGCGATGTCCTTCTCCGTGTCGGGGGGCGGCGTCGTCTTCGGCGCCGCCGCCCCGCTGCATGCGCTGAGCAGTCCCATGCCGGCGACCAGCACGATCACCAGAGGGATGCCCCGCGCAGCGCCAGAGCAGCGTTGCGCGGGCATCCGTTCCCGTACCCATCTCACAAGAATGCCGGCCCCGATGTCACAGGCAGATGAACTGGCCGGACCAGATCTTGTCGTTGAAGCCACCCGGAACAGCCCCGACGGCGTCCACGATGTAACCGTCTTGCTCGCCCTTCTGCACATCGAAGTAGTCGGCCCCAGCGGACTGATAATTCTTCTTCGTGTACCAGCGCACGATGCAGTCCGTCCGGCTGCCCGCGTCCTTGATCGAGGTGGCGGTGCCTCCGGCGTTCTTGGTGTGCGCGGCGTTGTACCACCACCCGCCGTAGTCGGGGATTCCGTTCGCGAACTTCACGAAGTCGGTGTCGACACCCGAGGTCTTGTACATCGAATCGCCCCAGATGCACGCGTAACCGACAGGGCAATCGCTGGCCGCTGCGTTCGCTGCTTGGGGCACGAGAGCGAGGCCCACAGTAAGTGCGGCAGCGACAGTGAGTCCCGCGGCAAGAGGCCGACGCTTCATCTATCATTTTCCTTTCAATCGGGCCTCGCGATCGGCGACTCGCACCGACTCCCGCTGGTGCGGCTGTCGCGGCCTTTGTCAGGAACATCTACGCCGCGCGCGGATCCTGACAAGGCAATTTGCGCCGGGTGTGGGCCGTCGAGTGAACTCAACCTCTCCACCAACTTGCGAGAATCTCCATGTCAGGATTCCGGGCGCCCGTAGATTACCTATACGAGGGCGACAGACGGAGCGCATGGAACACGAATCAGACTCAGCCACTCGTGCCGCGCGCGCCGCGTGGTACCGAGGGCTGTTCGACGAGCACTACGCGAAGCTCGTTCGCTACGTTGAGCGCCGCATCACCCCCCGGGAGGACGCCCAACAAATCGCAGCGGACACGTTCGAGATCGCGTGGTGCAAACTCGATACCGCTGCACCCGACCCTGCAGGGTGGCTGTACAAAACAGCGAAACAAAAGATCTACAACTACTGGACCAGACAGAAGAGGGGGACGCTCGCGATGTCGCGTGCGGCTGAAGTCGCAGCACCGCCGGCAGTGCCCGAGGACAGCCTCGACAAGATAGCTGTTCACCGTGCTCTGTCTGTGCTCACCCAACGGGAACGCGAGGTGATCATTCTCACGTACTGGGAGCAGTTGGATGCGCAAGCGGTGGCAGATCGCATGCAAATGTCAGTGACCGCGGTATGGAAATGTGTGAGCAGAGCGCGTGCGAAACTGCACCGTGCGCTCGGGGATGACGTCACGTTTCCCAAGCGGCACGAGCCAGCAGGCTCAAGGGCGGTGATGCACGTTGCCGCTGACTGATGAAGAGTTCGATCGACTCATCCGATCAAGCGATCCGGCGACGACGCGGCTCGACGAAGCAGTGAGTCCCACTGCACTGGCGCTCCGTGATCGCATCATGGCTCGAAACCCCCGACCCGTCGCATTGCGCCGCGCCATTCGACGCCATCGGCGTGCGGGCATACGCATCTGGCCGTCCTCTCTTTCGATTGCGGCATCCGCCGCTGTCATCGTCTTGCTCGGCATCATCCCCGCGGCGCTCACGCCAAACAACGCGGTGGCCGGGTCGCCTCCCGCATCTGACTATCGGCCGGCAGACGCTTCTGCTCAGGCGATGCTGAAAAAGCTCGCCGCCGCCGCCACCGCACGCCGGGAACATGTCGATCCGGGATCGGTGTCTCTCCAGTCTTGGGGCGCGAATCTCGAAGAGGGCAGTGATACGCCGGGAGTCGTTCAGCCGCAGCAACTCACGTTGCACTGGAGCAGCGACCTGTCTGGCGACGTGACCATCACTGCGGGCACCCCGTACATCGACAGTGCAGCACCGGTGCCGGCCGCGACCGATTCAGGCCCGTTGCCCGTGGGGACTCCGATCTATCACGAGAGCTATACGGCAGGGGACTACCCTCTCATCTTCCGCGGAGAACCTCCGACGACCTCGGACGCGATGCGCAGCTACCTTCTGACGACTTTGAGTGGCCGTGCCGGAGCCACCCGGGCTTCAACGTTGTTTCGCGACATCAACGTGTTTCTCTCAGAACGTCAACCGACACCCAAGCAGGAGAGTGCGATTATTGCCGTCCTCGCAGACACCCCGGGCATCAGCTTCAGCGGACGGACTGTCGATAGGGTCGGCCGACCGGGGTTCGCTTTCTCGACCACAGACAACGGCGCAACCGTATTGAAGAAGGTCCTGGTGATCTCTGAGACGGGGCAAATCATCGCGGCCGAAACCCACTATGAGGGCGGTGATTCACCGGTTCCCCTCGGTGCCGGCTACCTCCTCGACTACACGGCCTGGGAAAGGACGACCAAATGAAGGGCTACTCCCTTGTGGGTGCTGTTGCGGCTATTGCCACAGCGATTATGATGCTGGCGTCACCAGCCGCCGTCGCTGCGGTTCCACAACCCAGTGATGTGCAGCTGCGTCTCGACGCGGCGCTGGCTAAGTACCCCGGTGGAGTCCAGATCTCGCCCGACTCCATCGCCTGGAGCGATGGGGCGATTGTCCTTACCGTGGCATCTGACTTCACTCCTCAATCTATCGGGTCCTGCGCAACGGGCTCTTACTGCGCGTTCTCCGGCACGAACTACAGCGGCAGCAAAATCACCTTCTCGGATTGCAGTGGTAATTCCCACGCTCTATCTGCCCTGGGCAACACTCCCGGCTCCGTGGCCAACGCTCGAACCGCCGGCACCGTGACGGCGAAGAACGGATCCACGACAGCATTCACACTTGCTCCGAACACGGGAAAAAGCGTAGTAACAGGCACAGTCGCTTCGTTGACGTGCAGCTGACCAGTTCAGCCGATGAACGCCCACATCAGCAGCGCGCCGTAGGCGACCGACGTCAACGACGTCACACTCAGGGCCGTCACCAGTTCGCGCGGTTCGCGGTACATCCAGACGATGAGCAGCGCGGGAATCGCCCCCAGCAGCGCCATCATCACGAGCCACGCGATCACATAGAACACCGCGATGAGCGCGGCGATTCCGAACGCCAGCACGATGCAGATCGTGAACAGAATCTGCGTGCCACGCTTGCCGATCAGCACCGACAGGGTCTTCTTGCCGGCGGCGCGGTCTTGCTCGATGTCACGCAGGTTGTTGGCCAGCAGCACGGCGACGGCCAGCAGGCCCGCGCCCGCCCCGCCGAGCCAGGCTTCCTGCGGTGCCGCCTGCACCTGAATCCACGTCGTGCCCAGAGTGGCGACCAACCCGAAGAAGACGAACACGAACACTTCGCCGAGCGCGTTGTAGCCATAGGGACGCTTGCCGCCCGTGTAGAACCAGGCCGCCACGATGCACACGGCGCCGACCGCCAGCATCCACCACTGCTGCGTGCGGATCACCAGCGCCAGGCCCGCCAGCCCCGACAATGCGAAGAACGTCAGCGCGACCACGAGAACGGTGCGCGGTTTCACCCTGCGCGACGCGGTCAGCCGCGTGGGCCCGACCCGGTAGTCATCGGTGCCACGCACGCCGTCGGAGTAGTCGTTCGAGAAATTCACGCCGATCTGCAGCAATACCGCGACAGCGAGGCACCCGAGCGCGAGCGCCCAGTGAAAGCGGATGTCGATGACGTGCGCGGCCCCGGTGCCGATCAGTACCGGGGTGACCGCGAGCGGCAGGGTGCGCAGTCGGGCGGCGCCGATCCAGTCACCCAGAGTCGGCTTCGGAATGCTGCGGGCCGGGGCTTTCGCCGGATTGCCACGGGGGGCGGTGCGCCTGCGGGTCTGCTTGGTGCGGGAGGAGGATGCCACGGCCGCCCAGTCTACGGGGCTGTGGCTTTGCGCACCGTGTGCGAGGGCTATGACTACGGTCTGTGTAGCGCTGCGACGGCGCGACGGATGGCCTCGCGGTCGGGTTTGCCGCTGGGCAGCATCGCGAGTTCGTCGACGAGCACGAGCCGCGCAGGGCGTGCGGGCGCGCCGAGCACCGCTCCGACGGCGGCGCGCGCTTCTTGGAGCTGTACGGATTCGCTGCGGCGCAGTGCGTCGCCCTGGGCGACGACGATGACGGATGCCTCACCCCACTGTGCATCGGGCACGCCGACGACGACCGCCGCGGCCAGACCGGGGACATCCTTGACGACGCGCTCCACACGGTCGAGGGAGATGTTCACCCCACCCGAGACGATGACGTTGTCGATGCGACCGTGGATACGCAGCACCCCGTCGTCGACAAGCCCCGCGTCACCGGTGCGATACCAGCGAACACCAGTGGCATCGCGCACGAAGACGCGATCGGTCAATTCGGCGTCGCCGAGGTAGCCGTCGGCCAGCGTCGGGCCTGACAGCCGGACTTCACCATCGACGACGTCGATGACGACATCATCGAGGGGCACCCCGTCGTACACGCACCCCCCGCAGGTTTCGGTCGATCCGTACGTGCGCACGATGCGGGCACCGGCATCCCTCGCCCGCTCGAAGGTCGTGGCCGGAAGGGCCTGACCACCGACGAGGATCGCGTCGTACGCGCGCAGCGCGGCCGCAACGCCCCCGTCGGTCTCGGCGGCGTCGAGCAGCCGGGCCAGCTGCACCGGGACGAGCGAGGTGTACCGCGAGATGGTGGGGATCGCCAGCGTCGCCGCGGCGAACGCCTGCGGGCTGAATCGTCCCTCGAGCACGACCGGATCGTATCCGGCGCGCAGTGAACGGATCATCACCTGCAAACCCGCGACGTATCCGGCCGGCAGGGCGAGCAGCCACGCGCCCTCGCCGATGCGGGCGGCCGTGGCCGACGTGCTCGCCAACAGGGCGCCACGGCTGAGCACGACACTCTTGGGAACTCCCGTCGATCCCGATGTCGTGATGACGGCGGCCGTGCCCTCGGGCACCGCGCCGGGCGCGGCATCCACCATTCCCAGTCCGAGCGCCGGACCCGATCCTGCCAGAACCGCGCGCAGGCGCGGGAGCACCTCGGCCGCGGTACTGCCGACCGGTTCGAGCCGCATCAGAAGTGCCAGGGATAGGGCGACCAGTCGGGGTCGCGCTTCTGCAGGAACGCGTCGCGGCCCTCGACGGCCTCGTCGGTGCCATAGGCCAGCCGCGTCGCCTCGCCGGCGAACACCTGCTGGCCCACCAAGCCGTCGTCGACGGCATTGAACGCGAACTTGAGCATGCGAATGGCCGTCGGCGACTTGGTGAGGATCGTGCGGGCCATCGCCAGAGCCTCGCGCTCAAGGTCAGCATGCGGCACGACCCGGTTGACCGCGCCCATCTCGTGGGCGCGCTGGGCCGAGTACTCCTCGGCGAGGAAGAAGACCTCGCGCGCGAACTTCTGGCCGACCTGCCGGGCGAAGTACGCCGAGCCGTAGCCGGCGTCGAACGATCCGACGTCGGCGTCGGTCTGTTTGAACCGGCCGTGCTCGCGGCTGGCGATCGTGAGGTCGCACACAACGTGCAGTGAGTGCCCGCCGCCCGCCGCCCACCCAGGAACCACGGCTATGACGACCTTGGGCATGAAGCGGATCAGCCGCTGCACCTCGAGGATGTGCAGGCGCCCGGCGCGGGCGGCGCGTTTCGACTCGCCTTCGGCTCGCTCAACGACCGACTGCTCGGACTCGGAGTACTTGTAGCCGTCACGGCCGCGGATGCGCTGGTCGCCGCCCGAGCAGAACGCCCAGCCGCCGTCTTTCGGGCTCGGGCCGTTGCCGGTGAGAAGCACGACTCCGATGCGCGGATCCTGCCGGGCCTCGTCGAGCGCGCGATAGAGCTCATCGACCGTGTGCGGGCGGAAGGCGTTGCGCACCTCGGGCCGGTCGAACGCGATGCGGGCGATGCGCCCGTCGGTCGAGACATGCGCGGTGATGTCGGTGTACGCATCGGCGCCGGGCGCCGACATCCATTCGCCGGGATCGAACAGTTCGGAAACGCTCACCCGACCAGATTACGCGGGCGTCGCGAACGGATTCTCTCTGCGGACGGTGCGGGAGACGCTGAAGTCGTCGAGGAACTGCCGGGCCACGGCGGGATGCCGCGCGGCGTGCGAGACTGGAGACCGGGCGTGCGTACCAGCAACGTCGTCCGGGAAGGCCCCATGAAGATCACCCGAACATCCGACTGGCGCGACGCCCTGGCATTCGAAACGCCGATGATCGCCGATACCGTCATGCCCGGCGAACCCGCCCGCTGCGTCACCTGCGGCGTCGAAACCGAGCCGCTGCCCCGCACGCAGCTGTGGGCCGTCAAGCACCGGCATCCACACGACCCGGCCGGATCGGTGCGGCTCTACTGCGCCGCGCATGCGCCGAAGGCCGCGGCACCGGTGGCATCTGCGGCCGCTGCGGCATCTGCGACCCAGTCGGCCCACGATCGGGGCACTGCCTCGGCGCCTCGTACGCCGCGCGCCGCCGCGCCGCGCGCCCATCGAGCCGCGGTGCCCAAGCCCGTCGAGAAGCCCGATGTGGTCTGCCCCGACTGCTACATGGTCGTGGCGCCCAGCGGCATCTGCGGGGTGTGCGGCCAGAAGGTGGCGTAGTCCGCGTCAGGCGTTGCGCGCGTTGCGCCAGGCCAGCCAGCGGTTCACGAGCTCATAGTCCCATTCGGGGCCCTGCAGGGCGAGCGTGAAAAGGCGCACCCCGGCGTCGTACAGGGCTGTGGCATCCGTCTCGTCGCGATTGTGCAGCTCGTTCGAGACGATCAGGCCTGACACGTCGCGCTGCTCTCGCTCGGCCCAGCGCTCTATGACGTCGATCTTGTGTGCGAGGTCGTCGGCGCCGACGAAGCTGTGCCAGATGTCTGCGTGCCGCGCCACCAGGCGCAGCGTCTTGCGCTCGCCCTTGCCGCCGATCATGACCGGGATGTCGCGGACCGGTGCCGGGTTCAGCTTCGTCCACCGGTCCTCGACCCGCCGCAATCCCTCGGCGAGCGCATCCAGGCGAGTGCCGGGCGTGCCGAACTCGTAGCCGTACTCGTCGTAGTCGCGCTCGAACCAGCCGGCCCCGGTGCCGAAGATGAACCGCCCGCCCGAGATGTGGTCAAGCGTGCGGGCCATATCTGCTTGCAGATCGGGGTTGCGGTATCCGTTGCAGTTGACGAGGGTGCCCAACTCGACACGCTCTGTCTGCTCGGCCCAGGCGCCGAGCATGGTCCACGCCTCGAAGTGCGTGCCGTCGGGGTCGCCGTACAGCGGGAAGAAGTGGTCCCAGTTGAAAAGGATGTCGACCCCGGCGTCTTCGAGGCGGCGCACCGCGTCGCGCAGGTCGGAGTACTGAACTTGTTCGGGACGCAGCTGCACGCCGATGCGCACGGGGGTGTCGAGGAGCACGGGTTCAGCCTACGCGGCGCGACCGTGCCGCTGCGATCGGCCCGGTGACCTCACGCACCGCGGCCACCCACGCGCCGCGCACGCCCACCCACCCGCTGACCTCACACACCGCGGCCACCCACGCGCCGCGCGCACCCACCCACCCGCTGACCTCACACACCGCGGACACCCACGCGCCGCGCACGCCCACCCACCCGCTGACCTCACACACCGCGGACACCCACGCGCCGCGCACGCCCACCCACCCGCTGCGCGCGGACGGCCTTCAGAAACGCGTCGATGATGTCCCAGACGGCGATGATGCCGATCGCGCCGGCGATGATGCCGATCGCGCCGGCGATGATCCACGTCACCAGGCGATGCACGAGCGCGGCATCCGCCCCGGCGACGATCTCGAAGAACACGGGATTGAGCAGTGCGCCACCCACGTACACGAGCAGACCGATCACAGCAAGACCCAGCACGGCATTCACGGCCGCCAGCGGCAGGCTCCATCGGCCCCGCACGTGCACGGCCACCGCCAGCACGGCACCGGCGGCCATGATGACGAACAGCACGATGATCGCGACCGGCCACAACTGCGGGTTCAGGAACGAGACCCGATGCCCCACCACGAAACCGATCAGCTGATCCCAGATGATGGCGCCGACGAGGATCAGCGTCATGACGATGCTCGCGATCATGTCGGCGAAGGTTGCGCCGTGCTGCTTCGGCTCGGGCAGCCGATCGGGCGTCCAGGGACCGGCATCCATCGTCTCGTGGCCCGTGCGCTCGAGGATGACGAATACGAGCGTCGTCCAGAAGGCGACGTGCAGCACCGCTGTGAGCACCGCTGCCACCGTGCTGCCCACGATGTCGCCGACGGGGGCGTCCGACAGTATCTGACCAAGTGCGACACCGAAGGCCACGCTTGGCAGCACTATCCACATCAGCAGCTTCAGCAGCCGCCACCAGTCGAGGTAGTAGCGCGGGCCGATCAGGTGCAGCTGGCGTCCGGTGTAGCCGGCGGCGAGCTTCTCGGGATCGCCCAGCTCTGTGAGCACGGCCCGCTCGGCCGTGTCGGCCACCTCGCCACTGTCGGTGCGCGCCTCGATCTGGTCGGCGATGGATGCCGCCAACTCGGCGGACAGGTCTGCCCGCTGCTTCTCCGGGACGGTGCGCATCGCTGCGTCGACATAGCGGTCGGTGAGAGTCATGTCAGTCCCCCTTCGGGAGCTCGGCGATCGCGCTCGCGATCGCGTGGAAGTCTTCGGTGAGCGCGCCGGCGAGCATCGCGCCGGCGCGGCTGGTGCGGTAGAACTTGCGCGGCCGGGATTCGTCGGTGTTCCACTCGCTGGTCAGGTACCCCTGCTTCTCGAGGCGTCGCAGCAACGGGTAGAGAGTGTTGGCGTCGGTGGTGAAGCCGCGACGCCCGAGTTCTTCGAGCAGGCCGTATCCGTAGCCGGGCTCGACGAGCAGGCGCAGGCAGGCGAGCACGACAGTGCCGCGTCGCAGCTCTTGCAGGTGCGTCTCGAGGCTTTCATTCACGCATCACACGTTACTGTGTGTCACACACTATTGTCAATGCTGCACCCTTGCTTTCCCGTCGTCGCGCCTGTGCCACCAATGCGAGGCGGAAGATCGGCGACACGATGGCCACGCCGGCCCGAATCGTCGCTTCGCGCGCCCGAGGCGACAAGATCAGACGGGGAGACCGCCCGCGCCTCAGCGCCCCGTCCGACTTCGTCGCTTCGCGCGCCCGAAGCGACAACATCGGACAGCGAGACCACCACCGCCCACTCGAGCCCCGCAGCCCCGCCCCGCGCCAGCAACTCCCGTCCCACATCGTCGCTTCCCACCCCCCAAGCGACAACATCGGACGGGGAAACCGCCCACGCCTCAGCGCCCCGTCCGACTTCGTCGCTTCACGAGTCCGAGGCGACAAGATCGGACGGGGAGACCACCACCGCCGACTCCAGCCCCGCAGCACCCACCCCACATCGCCGACTCCCGCCCCACATCGTCGCTTCCCACCCCCCAAGCGACAACATCGGACGGGGAAACCGCCCACGCCTCAGCGCCCCGTCCGACTTCGTCGCTTCACAAGCCCGAAGCGACAACATCGGACCGGGAGACCACCACCGCCGACTCCAGCCCCGCAGCCCCGCCCCACGCCGGCAACTCCCGTCCCACATCGTCGCTTCCCACCCTCCAAGCGACGACATCGCACGGGGAGGACGCCCACGCCTCAGCGCCCCGTCCCACATCGTCGCTTCACAAGCCCGAGGCGACAACATCGGACGGGGAGACCACCACCGCCGACTCCAGCCCCGCAGCCCCGCCCCGCGTCGGCAACTCCCGCCCCACATCGTCGCTTCCCACCCTCCAAGCGACAACATCGGACCGGGAGACCACCAGCGCCCGGCAACCCCGTCCGACTTCGTCGCTTCACAAGCCCGAAGCGACAAGACCGCACGGCGCACGGCCGTTCACGGCAGGATGGAGACGTGAACACGCCCCCTCTCGGTGAACTGCTCGAGACCGCCCGCATCGTCGCGCTGCCGATGGCCACGCGGTTCCGCGGAATCACGACCCGCGAAGCGCTGCTGTTCGAAGGCCCCGAGGGCTGGAGCGAGTTCTCCCCGTTTGTCGAGTACGAGGATGCCGAAGCCTCGGCCTGGCTCGCTGCGGCGATCGACTTCGCCTGGAACCAGCAGCCGGCGCCCGTGCGCGCCGCCGTTCCCGTCAACGCCACGGTGCCCGCGGTGGCCGCCGACGAGGTGCCCGGGGTGCTCGCCCGCTTCGACGGATGCCGCACCGCCAAGGTCAAAGTTGCCGAGACCGGGCAGACCCTGGCCGATGACATCGCGCGCGTGCACGCGGTGCGCACCGCGATGGGCCCCGAGGGCCGCGTTCGCATCGATGCGAACGGCGGCTGGAACGTCGACGAAGCCGAACGTGCCGTGCACGCTCTGGCCGACGCTGACCTCGAGTACATCGAGCAGCCGTGCGCGAGCGTCGACGAACTCGCGGAGTTGCGCCGCCGCATCGTGCGCTGGGACATCCCGATCGCCGCCGACGAGAGCGTTCGCAAGGCCGACGATCCGCTCGCCGTCGCGCGGGCGGGCGCCGCCGACATCGTCATCGTCAAGGCGCAACCCCTGGGCGGCGTGCGCCGCGCCCTCGAGATCGTCACCGAAGCCGGACTGCCGGCCGTGGTCTCCAGCGCCCTGGACACCTCGATCGGGCTCGCGATGGGCACGGCCCTGGCCGCAGCGCTGCCCGACCTCGATCACGACTGCGGGCTGGGCACATCGTCGCTTTTTATTCGGGATGTCGCAACCCCGCCACTGCGTCCCACCGGCGGCGTGCTGCCAGTGGGACGGATCGCCCCCGACGACGACGCGCTGTCTCGCCTCGCGGCTGCCCCGGCCCGCACCGCCTGGTGGCTCGCGCGCCTGGAACGCTGCTACGGGATGCTCGCCGACTGACGCCCGCCCGCCCATCCGCGCACTCGCTGCCGCCCGCCCGCGCCTCCCCACCGAGCCCACCCACGTGCCGATGCTCACGTTTGCTCACCCGCGCCGGGCCGTCTGCGCCGGGCCGTCTGCGCCGGGCCGTCTGCGCTGGGCCGTCTGCGCCGGGCCGCCCGGGCCGGGCCCCCGCCCGGGCCGTGGCACAACTCAGTCTGAGTACGGCGCCACATAGCCGCAAACCGCGGATTCCCGCGGACGGCATCCGCGCCACCAAAATCTCAGACTGAGTTATTGCCCACCTACCCACCAAGGCTCGCGTCTGCCCGCTGACTGACGCACCCGCCCGCGCATCCGCGCATCCGCGCGGCCTTCCACCCGCGCATCCGCGCCGAGCCCCGCCCGCCCGTGTCACAACTCAGTCTGAGAACGGCGCCACATAGCCGCAAACCGCGGATTCCCGCGGACGGCATCCGCGCCACCGAAATCTCAGACTGAGTTATTGCCCACCTGCCACCGAGGCCCACGTCTGCCCGCGCATCCGCGGGCCCGCCCGGCGCACCCGCGCCCGGCCGCCGGGCCGCCCGCGCCGGGCCATCCGCGCCGGGCCGCGCACCCGCGCATCCGCGCCAGGCCGCCCACCCGCGCATCCGCGCGCGGCCCCCGCCCGCCCGTGTCACAACTCAGTCTGAGAGCGGCGCCGCACAGCCGCGAACCGCGGATTCCCGCAGGCACCGAACCCGCCGAAGAAATCTCAGACTGAGCTGTTACCCGCGTGCGAGCGGTCTTCTTCGACGTCGCGGATGCCGGCGGCCACCGCCTTGCGAATCACCCAATACAGCGCATAGAGCGAAGCGCCGGTGAGCACGACGACGAAGGCGAAGCCGGTGAAAGGATCCATGCCCACCAGCATGGCACCGCCCGCGCGGCGGCCGTCAGCTCACGCGCTCGGAAAGCCCTCGACCACGGCGGCGGCCAGCGCGTGCGTGCGTCGTCCCATCAGTGCGGCGGTCGCCCTGTCGTCGAGTCGGTCGGTGATGGCGCTGACCGCCGTGCTCTCCCAAAGCTCGAGCATGATCTGCGCGAACTCTCGCGCGGGCATGCGCAGCGTCATGCCATAGGTGGCGACGAGGTCTTCGATGATCGCCGTCACGCGGGCGACCATGCCGTCCATCCATGCGCGATACGACCGTGCCGTCTCTTCATCGCGCATCGCCCGCGTGCGGATCTCGCTCATCAGCAGCACGCCCTGACGGGAGTCCAGCGAGACATCGACGAGCTGCTGCACGATCTCGTCGGGCCGCGCCGCGGGTTCGGCGCCGCCGGTGATCTGCCGCACCCGCTCGGTGATGGTCGCGAGCTTGCGCTCCGATACAGTGCGCGCCAGTTCGAGGAACAGCTCGTCCTTCGACGCGAAGTTGGAGTAGAAGGCGCCGCGCGTGAATCCGGCGCGCTCGCAGACGGCTTCGACGGATGCCGCATCCAGCCCGACATCGGCGAACACATCGAAGGCTGCGTCCAGCAGACGCGCGCGAGTGTTCTCCCTGCTCCGGGTCCCGGTCACGGCGTCGGTCACAGCATCCCCTTCGGATTCACAGCGGGCGTCCGGGTTCAGCCTGGCCCTTCGGTTTACGATACACAAGTGTATTCGATACACTCCTGTATTGGATACAGCGTTGTATCGGAATCACCCGCCCATTCACCGGAGGCTCCGTGTCCACTCTTCTCGCCGCTCTCGGGCGCTGGTCTTTCCGCCACCCGTGGCGCGTGCTCGTCACCTGGCTGCTGCTGCTCTGCATCGCCGGCGGCGGGGTTGCGCTGTTCGCACAGGGCACCGACAACTCGTTCTCGATCCCCGGCACCGAATCGCAAGAAGGGCTCGAGCAGCTCAGTCGTACCTTCCCGCAGGTCAGTGGCACGAGTGCGCAGGCGATCGTCGTCGCCCCCGAGGGCCAGAAGGTGGATGCCGCGCCCTTCACGACCGACGTGAAGTCCACGATCGCCGACATCGAGAAGCTCCCCGGTGTACTGGCCGTCTCGGATCCCTTCTCAGATCAGGTCGACGGACTCGTCTCGGACGACGGCACCGCCGCCATCATCCAGATGCAGTTCAAGGGCCAGGTCACCGATATCTCCGACAGCACGAAGTCGAGCCTGGAAGCGGTCATCTCCGACCTGCGCACCGAGCTGCCCGACGGATCGGCGGTCGAGCTCGGCGGTGATCTTTTCGCGACGGAGCTGCCCACCATCTCGATCACCGAGGCCGTCGGTCTGGTCATCGCTCTGCTGGTGCTGATCGTCACCTTCCGATCGTTCCTGGTGGCCGGGATGCCGCTGCTCACGGCCCTGCTGGGCGTCGGTCTTTCGATGGCCCTGATCTATGTGTCCACGGCGTTCTCGTCGATCTCGTCGACCACTCCCCTGCTCGCCCTCATGCTCGGCCTTGCCGTGGGCATCGACTATGCGCTGTTCATCATCTCGCGACATCAGGACCAAGTGCGCGACGGAATGGACCCCGAAGAGTCGGCATCACGCGCGACCGGCACGGCCGGATCGGCGGTCGTGTTCGCCGGCGTCACGGTGCTGATCGCCCTCATCGGCCTCGCGTTCGCGCAGATCCCGTTCCTGACCACGATGGGCATCGCCGCCGCCGTGGCCGTGGCGATCGCCGTGGCGGTCGCCGTCACGCTCACCCCCGCGTTCCTCGGCTTCGCGAAGGGTCGTGTGGTGGGCTGGCGTCGCAGGTCCCCGGCCGCTCAGCCCCCGGACCTTGAGCGAGCGAGCGCAGCGAGCGAGTCGAAACGCACTGCGGAAGAGAGCGATGTCGTTTCGGCTCACTCACCGACCCCGGCGAAGAAGGGCTTCGCCACCCGCTGGGTGGGCCTGGTCACGCGGCATCCGATCGTCACGACCGTCGCAGTCGTGGCATCCCTCGGCGCGCTCTCGGTGCCGGCCGCGAGCCTGGCACTCGCCCTGCCGAACGCCGGCATGCTGCCCGAAGGCAGCCAGGCGCGCCAGACCTACGACCTGGTCAGCGAGCACTTCGGACCCGGCTTCAACGGCCCGCTCATCATGACCGGAACGATCGTCACCAGCGACGATCCACTGAACCTCATGCACGACATCGGCGATGACATCGCCAAGCTCCCGGGCGTCGCCTCGATCGCGCTGGCGACACCCAACGAGACGGCCGACACCGGCATCGTGCAGATCATCCCGACCACCGCGCCTGACGACCCGGCCACCGCCGACCTCGTGCGCGAGCTGCGCGACCAGCACGATCGCATTCTCGACGAGTACGGCGTCGATATGAAGGTCACCGGGTTCACGGCCGTCGCCATCGACATCTCCGATCGGCTCGGCGGCGCGCTGCTGCCGTTCGGCGTATTCGTGGTGGGCCTCTCGCTTGTGCTGCTGGCGATAGTGTTCCGCTCGATCTGGGTGCCGCTGAAGGCCGCCGCGGGTTACCTGCTGTCGGTCGGTGCCGCGTTCGGCATCGTCTCGCTGGTATTCGTGCACGGTGTCGGCGCCGACCTGCTGAACGTCACGAAGGTCGGCCCGATCATCAGCTTCATGCCCATCGTGCTGATGGGCGTGCTGTTCGGTCTCGCAATGGACTACGAGGTGTTCCTCGTCTCGCGCATGCGCGAAGACTTCGTGCATGCCCGGCGTCGCGGCGACGGGCGCACACCGCGGCAGACAGCGCAAGACGCCGTGCGCTCCGGCTACACTGCCTCGGCCCGCGTGGTCACCGCCGCCGCGGTCATCATGTTCGCCGTGTTCGCGGCCTTCGTCCCCGAGGGCGACATGAACCTCAAGCCCATCGCGCTGGGACTGGCATCGGGCGTGGCCATCGACGCGTTCCTGGTGCGCATGACGCTCGTGCCCGCCGTCATGGCGCTGCTCGGCGACAAGGCGTGGTGGATGCCGGCGTGGCTGGCCCGTCGCCTGCCCCATTTCGACATCGAGGGCGAAGCCGTCGAGCGCGAGATCGCGCTGGCCGACTGGCCCGAGCCGCATATGACCGCTGCCGTGGTGTCCGAAGGCCTCGAGTTGACCACCGCCGACGGCGCGACGCTGTACCGCGACGCGACGCTGCGGGTCGAACCCGGCGGCACCCTCGTCCTGCACAGCGCCGACCACCGCTCGGCGCGCGCCCTCGCGCTCACCGTCGCGGGACGCGTCGCCCCCACCGACGGGCGTCTCAAGGTCGACGGACACCTGCTGCCCGGCCGCGCCATGTGGGTGCGCGGTCATGTCGGCGTCGCACTGCTGACCGGTGCGGCCGACCCCGCCGCAGACATCCGCGGCGCGTTGAAGCGTCGCACCCGCGTGCTTGTGATCGACGGACTGGATGCCGCAGTCTCGGCCGGCACGCGCGATCAAGTGACCGCCGAGCTGCGGGATGCCGCATCCGTGACACCGGATCTGACCGTCATCGCGACCGCCGCCGACGCGGCTGCCGCACGAACACTCCTGGCCGAAGCCGGGCGCGCCAGCGATGTCATCGACGTCAGCACCGCGCCCCGCCGCGCCTCTCACGCCGCACTCTCTGCGGCCGCCGACTCTCCCGAGGTGATCGCATGACCCTGCCCATCGAGCGCTCCCGCTCCCGCAAGCCCGTCACGTGGCTGACGGTGCTCGGCGTGTTGTTGCTGCCGGTGCTCATCGGCGGCATCCTGGTCGCCGCGCTCTACAACCCCACCGAGCGGCTCGATGCCATGAACGCCGCCATCGTCAACAACGATGAGGCCGTCACCTTGAACGGGCAGATGGTGCCGCTGGGGCGCCAGCTGACCGCCGGACTGGTCAAGGGCTCCGACGACGCCGACAGCAACCTGAACTGGACGATCTCGAACACCGACGACGCCAAGGAGGGTCTGGCCGACGGCACCTACCAGGCCGTCGTGACGATTCCCAAGGACTTCTCGGCCGCGGCCGTCTCGCCCGGGCAGCAGCTGTCGGGCGCCGACGATTCGGCGCAGCAGGCGACGATCCTGGTCGACACCGCACCTGACGCGCGTGTGGTCGACGATGCCATCACCGCGCAGGTGTCGCAGACCGCGGCCACCGTGCTCGGGCAGACACTGTCGTCATCGACCCTCGAGAATGTCTTCTTGAGCTTTACGACGCTCGGCGACCAGCTGGGCGACGCCGCCGAGGGTGCCTCGTCGCTCGCCGACGGGGCCGACACGGCCGCCGATGGCACGATCAGCCTGGCCGACGGCATCGGCAAGCTGTCGACCGGCGCCGCGACGCTGGCCGACGGGGCCGACGGCATCGCCTCAGGCATCGGCAAGCTCGGCGACGGCGCGAGCGGCGTCGCCACCGGCGTCGGGCAGCTGGCCGACGGCGCCTCATCGTGGGCCGCGGGCGCCCAGAAGGCGGCCGATGGCCTGGACACGTGGGCAGGCGGCGCCGGAACGCTGGCTGCGAACACCCGGCAGCTGTCCGACGGCCTGTCGCAGGCGGCATCCGGCCTGTCTGAAGTGCCGCAGATTCCGCAGGAGCTCGTCGACGCGACGAACCAGCTCGCCGCCAACAGCGAGCAGATCAAGGCCGGCGTGAACGACACGATCTCACAGCTCGACGCCGCCGCCGCCGAGTGCTCGGCTCAGGGCGGGTCCGACCAACTGTGCGCGACACTGCAGCAGGCCGTCGACACCGCCAAGGACTCGCTCCCCCAGGTCACCGGTGTCATCGACCAGTCGGGCACCATCGCACAGGGCGTCGCCGGTCTCAACCAGCTCTCGCAGCTGGGCACCGGGCTCACCCAGCTCTCCGACGGCATGTCGCAGGTCGCCGACGGCATGGACGGCCTCGCCACCGGCGCCACCGATGCCGCGACCGGCGTCGACACGCTCGCCGACGGGGCGACCTCGCTCGCCTCGGGGGCCTCCCAGGCCGCCGACGGCGCCACCTCGCTCGCCTCCGGCGCTGCCCAGGCAGCCGACGGAGCCTCGCAGTGGGCCGACGGCGCCCACACCTTGGCCGACGGCGCAACCAATGCTGCCAACGGTGCCGACGACCTCGGCGCGGGCATCGGCAAGCTCGCCGACGGGGCCGACTCGCTGTCGTCGGGCCTGACGAAGGCCACCGACGCGCTGCCCTCATTCACCGACAAGCAGGCCGCGTCACTGGCATCCGTCGTCTCTGACCCGGTGGCGGCCGACGGCGTGGGAGAGAACATGTTCGGTGCATCGGCGATCCCCCTCCTAGCGATGCTGGCGCTGTGGTTCGGCGGCCTCGGGTCGTTCATCGCCCTGCAGGCAGTATCGCGCCGGGCTCTGACATCCCGTCGCCCCTCGGCTCTGCTGGCCCTGCGCTCACTGGCCCCTGCGGCCGTCATCGGCGCGGTGCAGGGACTTCTCGTGGCCGGGGTCGTGCAGCTCGCGGCATCCTACGACTGGGGAACCTGGTCGATCTTCGCCATGGTGTGCGTGATCGCCGGGGTCGCGTTCGCGGCGGTGAACCAGGCTCTGGTCGCGGTGCTCGGCGGCGCCGGACGCTGGATCGCGGCCCTGGTGGGAGTGTTCGTCGTGGCGACCGGTGTGGTCTCGACCGTTCCGGGGCTGCTCGTGTCGATAGCGAGCGTGCTGCCGACGGCTCCCGGAATGACGGCGGGGCTCGCCGCGCTGACGAGCGCTTCGGGGCTCGGTGCCGGGATCGCGGGAATGCTCATCTGGTCCGTGCTCGCGTTCGGAGCGACCGTGCTGGCTGTGATGCGGCGGCGCTCGACGTCAGCGGCAGCGCTGCTGCGCGGAGCGCCTGCCACTGCCTGAACACCCAACGCTCAAGTAGTGGTAAGCGGAGGAGTTTTGCGTGGCGAGCGTCATATCCAAACTCCGGGCTCGCTATTGGCGGAACGCCTCGACCGGTTCAACGTGGGTGGCGCGTATGGCCGGGTACAGCCCCGCAATGGTCCCTACTGCAACCCCCAGCAACGGGCCCACGATCAGAGACCACGGCTCGATGATCGCGGACCACCCGAGCAGTACGCAAACGATAGTGATCGTGGCCACACCTAGCGCTGTGCCCAGCGAGCCTCCAAGCAGACCCCGCACCCCGGACTCGATTAGGAATTGAGCGGCGACGTGCCGAGGTAACGCACCGAGCGAACGTCGGAGTGCGATCTCGCGTGTGCGTGCGATAACACCGATGAGGGAGACGTTGGCGATACCCACCCCGCTGACGACGATGCCGATCCCGGCCAACGAGTAGAAAAGAAACTGCGTGAACCCTCCGACTCGATCGCGAACCAACGTTGGTAGTGGAGGCGGCGTGATTTTATATGTATCGGGAGATCGCGGGTTGAGTGCAAACGCGATCTGCTTGCTGACCGTTGCTGCGGCGCCGCTGGCAGTATCGACGACCATTTGCTCGTTCTGCCCGGGAGGCAAGAAGTGAGTTCGTGCATACTCGGCCGGGACAGTCACCGAGTTCAGCGCGGCGCTCGAGCCACGGGTGTCTCTGACGATCCCGATCACGACCAATCGCTGACCGTTGACGATGACAGCCGTTTGATCCGATAGGTCGGAGATGCCCAGGTCCTTAGCGACACTAGCACCGAGGACTGCGACGGGTTGGTCGCGAAGGAATGAGTCGAAGACCCGCCCAGTCTTCAGAGTCGGACCGATAAGCGTCCAGTATCCCGGAGTGGCTGCACGTACAGGTGGCTGAACAGTCGATGGAGGAACAATCGAATCGGACAACCGTGAAACTGCAGCGTCCGACACAGCCCATGAGCGGCCCACGGCCGTCACCCCATTGATCGCCGCGACTGCCTGATCGGCATTATCGGGAAAGAGCGCATCCGCGGCCTCTCCACCCGCCGGTACCACCTGGATCAGCGTTGCTTCAGCGGAAAGGAACTCGTTGTTAATCTGCCCGTTCGCGCTCGTAGTCATGCCGAGCACCGATATGAAAGAGGCGACGCCGAGCGCGATACCGGTGACAGTGAGCGGCGACCGTGACGCGCGAAGCATCACGCCTGACATCGCCTCCTGAAGAATTCTCTGCAGAGAGGGACGCACTCTGGCCCGCTTGCGTGCGATCACACTGCGGACTCAGATTCTGGCATACGCTCGGTGAGTGCTCCGTCGAGGATGGCGACAGTTCGGTTGCCTCGACGTGCAGCGGCGTGATCGTGGGTGATTAGGAGGATCGTTCTACCCGCTGCGTTCAGCCGATCGAAAAGACCCATGATTTTCTCGGCCGTTGAACTATCAAGGTTCCCTGTGGGCTCATCGCAAAGCAGAATGGAGGGGTCGCCGGCAAGCGCCCGAGCGATGGCGACACGTTGTTGCTGCCCCCCCGAGAGCTCACTCGGCATATTGTTTTCTCGCCCTCCAAGACCGACTGACTCAAGCGCGGCTGTCGCAAGCCTGCGGGATTCTTTCGCTGTGTTCCCCGTGTACAGATCTGAAAGCATGACGTTCTCAACGCAAGTACGTTGTTCGAGGAGCTGGAATGACTGGAACACGAACCCGATGTGCGAGCCTCGCGCTCTGGCGCGCTGATCCTCGGAGTAGGCGATAACATCCTCGCCCTTAAGGCGGAGGTTCCCTGATGTGGGCGTATCGAGTAGGCCGATGAGATTGAGCAGGGTCGACTTTCCCGACCCTGAAGGACCCACCACAGTCACATAATCACCCTCGTACACGGTGAGAGTGCATTCGTGCAACGCCATGATCTCAGGCGGTCCCGCGTACAGACGGCTTATCCGAGAAAGCTCCACAACGGGCCTCATTGCGCTCCCACCACTACGTCGTCTCCGATGTCGAGCCCCCCGTTCGCCACCCGGATGAGAGCCTGTCCTCCTCCCGTCTCACCCACTGTGACAAATACTCGAGCCTGGGCCCCTCCCACAATTCGCCGGACAAAAGGCCGGCCTACGGCGTCCGAATACACCGCAGATAAGGGAACGACCAGCCCAGATTTCGGCTTGTCGTCGGGTGTGACAATGATGTCGACCGGACTTTGAACGGCCTCGAAGCGCAGTGGATCGGAAGTGGAGACCCGCACGTGGACTTGATATGTTCCGGCATCGGACTTCATCAAGCCGGAGATGGCGACGATCCTTCCGGAATGTTCACCCCCGATCGCGGCCCCGGAGACGGTTACTTTCGCGCCGACAGCGAGCTTCTGCGATGTGGTTTCGGCTATGTCAGCCGTAACCTCGGGGGGGCTCGTAGCGACCTTCACCGCCGGTGCGCCCGCGGCCTCTCCAACAGCCCCACCGAGCGCCACGACACGAGCGGTATCCCCATTCCCGAACATCAGCTCACTCCTCAGTGCCGAAGAATCTATTGGAGCGCTGTAGCCCGCTCCCTGGTAGAGAGCGCGCAAAGCCGCGGCAGTCCCCGCACCGAATACACCGTCTGGTTCAGGTGCGCCGCCCCATGACTTGAGTGCACGTTGGAGGCGTAGGACATCCGGCCCGTGATCGCCCACATGCAGATCGCGCAGCAAGGGGATCTTGCCCTTGAGGTAAATCACCGGGCGGTCGCTGATCTCGATGACGGCCGCCCCCTCTCGCACCGTCTCGCCAACCGCGGCCGGCAACTTCGTGACGATGGCGGCCGATGCATCTGAAGGACGAACTGTGAACGCGACCAAGTCGCCCAGTGACACCTCTCCAGAAAATCTGAGTGGTTCGGCAACCGACCCTTCGGTAACCTTCGCGGTCAGCACCGTCAGTGGAGGGGGGGAGGTCTCGGCAGCCACTTGCGCCGGGGATCGCACGAACGCTACCGCCACTAGGGTGATCAGAACAGACAGCGCCGAGGTCAAGACGAGTAGCCAAAGCACGCGGTGGCTTGCAGACATATCCTGAGCCCTATTCCTAATCATCTCCAGGCCGTGTTCGGAACGTGGGTAAGTGGCTAGTGTCAGCCAACAAGGTGATCCAGCGTATGAAGACGTTCACTCTCCGCCCTCAAGGCGGATTCAAAGAATTCAGGTGTTTTGTCTATCGCCTGCTGCTGGTAGGCGCCGAGCACGAAATAGAACGTATCAGGCCACCTTGATGACTTGGTACATTTGACGTCCGCGACGGCTACAGAAACTGCGTACGGTGAGACATCACCCGCATTCGAAACCGCCCCATCATCGACTCGCTCAAACTCGAACCCGGAGTCTGCCATGCACGACACCCAGTCTGCCATTCGTGCCTTGACTCTATCGTCGCCGAACGTCAGCCCGTAAGCATCGTTCTCGACTTCAGTCAAGCTGACGAGCGGTGTGCCAAGTTCCTTGTCAACCAATCGCGCGCATCCTCCGCTCGGCGGCAGCTTCCCAGCCCCATTACGTGGCATCTCGTCGTCCGACAGCTGCGTTTGAGCCCCGGCATCGCCAATTATCACGGCTTCATCTGGGCCATACAGGGCGCCACTTATCCTGGCATAATCAATCGGGCTCGCATCGTAATTGTATGGAGATAGGTTCGCGGGGTTCGAGAGATAAAACCCACTGCCATTCTGCCAAGGCGCGCCGGGGGGCGCGGTATAGGCGAACTCGCTCGCCTGACTCGCGGTCATAGTACCCAGCCACCCGCCCCATTGATACTGTGCTGGTGTCTGACCGTCGCCGTCAAAAGTCTGTTTCATATAGTCTCCCGAGAATCTCGCTGACAGACCATATTCTTCGAGGCACCGCCCGAGAAGCAGCGACGTTCCCTGCTGTAGTCTTTCTCGATCCAGACGATTCAACTCGTACTTTTCGAACGGTAGGGTGCTGTTCGCGGTGAAGCTTGGCAACACTGACGGAATCTCTGGGCGTTCCCAGCCATCCCCCATATCTGATGATGCACAGCCGCCTAGCGCGAGAATCATCGATCCCGCCAGCGCGAATCGGGCCGACGCGGCCCCCGATCGATTCAATACGTCTCCTCTATCAACGGGACAAGCTCCTTAGCCTCCACAACGATTCGGACAGCGAGGAGGCCTTGACTCAGATTCCGGTGTAACCGCTCCACGAGCCGCAACCAACCTCCGTGAGATTTGAGGTGATCGCACATGACTTGAGCCTCACGCTGGTGGACACATCCCAGTTCGGATATGC
Source organism: Microbacterium protaetiae (assembly GCF_004135285.1). Classification (NCBI taxonomy): domain Bacteria; kingdom Bacillati; phylum Actinomycetota; class Actinomycetes; order Micrococcales; family Microbacteriaceae; genus Microbacterium; species Microbacterium protaetiae. The sequence continues at coordinate 2,311,809 of NZ_CP035494.1, read as the reverse complement.
ATATGCGGAACTGCCGGCACCGCCGTTAGCATTAACGAAACTGGTACCGCCTTTGTTGCCTTCCCAGTGCGTGCGAACCCGAGTGCCGCGCCCGCGACAAACTTACGAGAATTCATTGCTTGACCTTTCGTGATTGTCCAGCTACTGAGCAGATCACTCGCGCCGCTCACGTCCCAACGGTGGAGATCTGGAGAGTGTAACGAGCCATTGCGGCCGAGCGCACTCCCCGCATCGGGAGAATCGTCGGGCGCGACGTGACAGTCATGTTTCCTCACCTCCGACGGTGAGGGGTCTGTCAACTTAACGGTGTCACTGGGGTGTGTTGTCATGCTGCTCTCGGGCTGCTGAGGCGACCATCGAATCGGACGTCGAATGCGTTGAGCGCCTGCTTCCAACGCTGGGTCTAGCGGGCTCTGCCCTTCCCTGTGGGGTCCAGGGCCATCACAGCGAGATAGACGCATTTGAACGCGTCGGGCGAGTTCGATGAGTGCGTTCACGGCTTCGGTGCCGCCGTTGGATGACCGGTCGGGGTTCTCCAGTAGGCGAGGAACGCTTCGCGCCACTGGGCGAGGGTGCGGCCCAACCGTGCGATCTCCGGGATCGGGCATGACGGGAACGAGTCGAGGACGTGTTCGGCGATCTTGCGACCGGCGGTAAGGTCGGGTTCCCGGTAGGCGTCGCGGAGTTGCTGCGCGCACTGCCATGCGATGTCGACCTCGACGTGTTCTTCTCTTACCGTGAATGTTGCTTCGAGGCGTTGCTTCTGCCGGTCGGTGAGTCGTTCTCTGCCGGCGCGGAGGATGTTGCGGATCCCGTAGAGCGGGTCGCCCCTGCGGCCGCGGTGGCCGAGGGTGTCTTGTTGGACGCGGCGGCGGACCTCGTCGACGAGTTCGTCGCCGAGGGCTTTCTTATAGCCGGCGAACGGGTCCAACGTCGCGATCTGCACCTGGTCACGGAACTGCTCGCCGCGCTCTTGCAGCCAGTCCGCGTAGGCCTTCGCGGAGCGGCCGGGCACGAGGTCGAGCAGTCTGGCGCGCACGCGTCCGCTGGCGTCACGGGTCAGGTCGACCATCCCGGTGAGTTCTTTCGCGCCGCGTCCGCCGTCCTCGACGGGCTTCCTGGAGACGTGATGCCAGAGATGCTCATCGACACCGAGGGTTCTCACGCCCTGGAAGCGGGACTCGTCCGCTGCACGCTTCTCCAGCACCGGCTTGACGTGTCGCCAGACCGTCTTCCCCGACACCCCAAGCTGCCGGGCGATGCCTTGCACCGAGGCGTTCTCTGGCCGCATCTGCCCGACCGCCCACGAGATGGAGCGAGCCGTGAGTTGCGCCCGCGGGGCGGCGACGGCAGCGTCCTGCTCAGTGAACGACCTCACCGCACACGCGTCGTCGCCGCATCGGAACCGGCGCTTGCGCCACCGGACACGCACCGGAGCAGCCCCCACCGGCGCGTCGATCAGCACGAGTGTCTTGCGGCCCCTGGACTCAGCGACCTGCCCGCACCGCGGGCACCCCACCGGACCCGGCGGCGACTCGACATCAATGACGAGCACCCCATCGCCGCGGCGCTCCACAGCGAACACGTGAAGCCCGCCACGGTCCACGAGCACACCACAACGGTCACAGTAGACAACAGAAGATGGGCACGCCGCCACGCACCCCGTAGCATCAGGCACGGGTCGAGGACTCCGAAGAACGGTTGGCTTGGTCGCTACCGATCCTCGAGCCCTCGACCCACCTCACGCCCTTACGCCACGGCCCAGAGAATCACCCCAACCCCCACCACCTAAAGTCAGAAGAGCCACTAATCCGGCTCTTCGCACCACCTCATCTATCAAAGGCATGACCACAACAGAATCGCGGCTATGCTCACGCCATGACGGACAGCGAACGAACAGTTGGCGGCGGGCCTCCCCGCACCGGACTGCGTGATCGCGCGCTCCGATGCCTGGTAGGCCCGCGATTCATCGACTTACCGACCCGCGCTCTCACCTTCATCGTTGCCGCTTCTGGGATATTTTGGGGCGTGCTCGAAAGCGACGATCTCGCATACGTCACGCTCTACTACGTGTCCCAAATTCTCGTCCTTGTGGTCGCGTTTATTCCGCTCTCGGGCAGTGTGCTGTGCGTAGTTCTCGGTGCGCTCCTGTGCATCCGATACCCGGACTTCCTTAACAATTTCGACTTTCCAATCTACGTCGCCGCCGCCGTCATGCTCTCTCGCGGCCGGTGGCGGTCCTGGCTGGGTCTATCTCTTCTTGCGATGGGATTTGATTTCGGAATGCATGCTTTATCGCCAAACAGTCCGGTTGACTTCGGATACGTTGCCTACACCGCAGTGCTTACTTCAGCACTCGGCATCTCGGGATTCTTAATCGAGCGTCGTCTAAATCGTGAACTTAGTACGCGTGCGCGTGATGCTCGAGAGTACGAGCAGCGCGTTCAGAACGAGCGGATTGATCTCGCGATAAACGCACATGACACTATCTCTCAGGGCTTGGCGACTGAAGCCGCGATAATCAGACTTCTCTCAGCACAAGCGACTGAGGAGGAACGCATACCCATGCTCACCGAGCTATCGCTAGTAAACGCGGATACGAAGCAGCAACTCAGCCATCTGCTGGCGCGGCTTACGGGCCCGGTGACCGGTCCTACTGGAGGATCGGGGGCCCTCTACCAGGGTTTGGACGCACTCCGTGCAGCTGCCGAAACGGGCAGGATCGAGCTCCGCTTGGAGCACTCCGCGGAACTCGAACGTCTACCCATCGAGACGATCAACGACATGCTCCTCGCCATGCGCGAACTGGTGACCAACATGGTGAAACATGCCGCCCGCGACCAACCGTGTGAACTGAAGGTTTTCGTTGAAGGATGCGAGCCCGCAGAGTTGGTTCTCGCATCTCGAAATTACGCTCTGGATACAGCCGGGCATCCGCCCCGGAGCCTCTCCCTACGCGCGAAGCGACTTGGGGGATCGTGCACGGCAGGAGTCGAAGATGGCATCTACAGCGTGGAGTTTCGGCTTCCCCTTCCCTGCTCGATTCCCCCTGATTAGGGAGAGCGCAACGAGTGGCCGAGGATGTTCCCTTGAAGCGTGCGAAACATCCTGTTGACCCTGTTGACCATCGCTCCTATTGTGGCTGCCATTGGCTTCCCCGCCCATTCCTCGGTCGAGCAACGCTCCTCCACCATCGTCTCTGTTTCGGCAGACGGGCTCGCGCCCAGCGCAACGCCAGCGCAGTGCGCATACTGGAAAGCACACAACCAACCTCTCGATCTGAAGTACTGCACCTGATCCCTTGCGTCACCTTCCGAATTCGCTCATCTCCGTTCTGGTCGTTGACAACGACCGGTGGGTCACTCGCGCGCTGGCCGCGGCAATCAAGTCAACCGAAGATCTTGAGGTTGTAGCGGCGGTACACAGTGGTGAGGAAGCTATCGAAGCCTATGAGAGGCAGCGTCCGGACGTCGTCCTTATGGACGTGAACATGGCGCCCGGTATGAATGGGATCGATGCGACGACATCGATTCTCGAACACGATCCGTCCGCTAATATCGTCGTGCTCACGACGTTGGCCCCCGGCCCCGGTCTCGCCCACGCACTCGCTGCTGGCGCCATCGCCGTTGTGGACAAGAACGCTTCTGACGCGACGCTGTTCAAGACGGTGCGCCTGGCCGCCCGGGGTGAGAACCCTGCGCTCTTGAGGGGACTGATCGAAGGCGTCCTAATCAGCGGCGACAAGCTCGGCGACGCGCCGACGGTGGTACCGAATTTGACCCGGTCAGAACGGCAGGTACTCAAGCTCATCTGTACGGGTCTCACCTACGGGGAAATTGCGCAACAACTACATGTCGCAGAGTCTACCGTCCTCTTCCATACAAAGTCCCTGCGGATGAAGGTCGGCGCAAAGAATCTCGCTCAACTCGTCATACGCGCGATCGAATATCGATATGTCGATCTGATCTGAATAGTCGTTCTGGGCCCTGATCCACTGGTCGGGGTGGTGAGGCATGGCGTGCTGGGAAGTGAGATGTCCACCTGGTCTGGGGGAAATCTTGAGTGTCTAGTGTCGCGTGTACACGACCACCCGACCTCTCCACCGACTTACATCAATAACACACCAGAGACTCGGTCGTCCCACTGACGTTATTCCAGCTCTGCGCATATGCAGTGGCGAGCACCGCGCTTCCACTTCGCGCCTCGAGTCGACCAGTCGATCTGGCGTCTGCGATTGACCGCACTGGCGAGCCAAGCGCCGTCGGCGATACCGTCGCGCAGGACGTCCACGACAGCCTATTGCCTCCCATCGTCGCCGCCGAGAATGCGCACACGCTTCCATTCGGGCAGCTCCCAATCGCTTCGCGGGTTCGTTCGTTCGGGACGACCAACGTCATTTCCTTCTCAAGCCAACACGCCGTGTGCGAGTCGATGATCTGACCGCCCGGGACCAGTTCGAGCGCGTCCAGGATAGCCGGTGCCACGTCGTCTGCGTGCGCGGGTGCCGCTCCGAGCACACCCCCATCGACGCAGTAACGAAAGCCAGCGCGCAGGTCCTCATTGACAACTTCATTTGTCCACATCCCAGAGTGTGTAGGAGATAACCGAGCCCGCGGGAATTCCATACGCCTCGGTCGTGCGTTGTGCTTCCACAGCGACGATGCGACCCGTGTCGCGCGACACGAGAAGTATCTTGCGAACACCGGGGAAACTCGATGAGTCAGCAGCCACACCGATTACGTCCCGGTCAGCCCGGTCCACAGTGCTCCCGAGAACGAAGACATCACTCTCGGCGAGCACAACCCCAAGGAGAACCCGCTGTTGCTCGCTTGTCAGCGTCCAATACGAGAAGGTATTCACGATGGCATCGATCATGTCGGCGCCGCGGCCGCCGGACGCGAGTCCGGCTTGTTTGAGCATGTTCACTATGTCGCGTGTCGAATCGCCCGGCGGCAACGGGATCGGCGTCTCAAACTGGCCAGCCCCAAATGGGGTGTCTACAAGAACTGTGCCCTTGACCGGCGCATCGGCGGCTGGAATCGAGTCGCCCGCATCTGCAGAGTAAGGCGCTCCAGCGGAAATCGTGGTTCGACCGGAAAGATCCGCAGACCACACCGTCGACGTTATCTGAGGTGCGATCACGGCCGCAGACTTCACAGCACCATCGCCGAGAGCGAGTTGCAAGTACCATCCCACCGAGTAGGACTCACGAAGCGGCGTGCGTGGACCGCTGTGTTGCTCTGTTGCTACCGTGCGCTTCACCATCTCAAGAACGTCTTGCGGACTCTGACTCGTCGGCGTGAACGGCAAGGGACGCGGTGTCACAGCGCTCGCAGGCGCTGTTCGGATGACAGCCGGCGCGACAACGAGGAGGAACGCAAGTACTGCTGTCAACACAGCCAGCGGGGTCCTCACCGCCCATCGTCGGCGAGCCACGCCCCGAGCGGGCATCATCGACGACATGTATATACCCGCGTAGATCCTGTCCCGGATCTCCATCTGGCGCAGTGTCGGTTCGCTGTCCGCAGTCTGCATCTCTGGATCGGCCGCCGCGATCAGTTGACCGATACCCTCATCATCCATGTCTGTCCAACACCTCCCAACGAAGACTCTTCGCCTAGCAGCTGACGGAGCTTGCCCCTTCCTCGGCTCAAAGCAGTCCATACGGATGCGGTGCTGCATCCGAGAACAGTGGCGACCTCTTGCGCGCTGAGCTGATCCCAATAGGTGAGCAGAATCACCTCGCGCTCCCGATTCCCAAGCCCGGCGAGCGCTTCGCGGACTGCGAGGCGATCGATGTGGCTGATGCCGTTTGCTGCGACGATGCTGTTGTCAATGAGCGATTGTTCCGCCCTGCGGCGACGGGCCGCTGACCGGTAGTACTGCATGACCTTGTTGCGCGCCGTCGCGTACAGCCATGGCAATGCGGCTTCTGTCGAAGTCAACTTGGCCAACGCCACCATAAACGTCTCGGCGGCGATGTCTTCCGCGTGACCGCGATCCGCGACGCGTCGTCTTACATACCTGAGAACATCAATGAAGTGCGCGTCATACAGCTCATTGAACTCCTGCTGGTGCAGCTCAACGTCGACAACATACGTGCTGAAGCCACGACGAGGTGGCTTCCAAAACCAAGGACGGGACCGTCATGAGCAAAGTGACCCAACGGGCGAGCCGGCGATGGAGGGCGACGGCGACGCTGGTCGGCATCGCCGTCTCATCCTTGCTGATGTTGACCGCATGCCACCCGGATACGCCTGTCACGGAATGCACACCTACTGCGAGTTCGACCTCGGACGCCAGCCGTGGCGTTGACACCGGCGCACCCTGCCTGGCCGCGAGCCCAACGACACCCGGGTTGCAAACGCAACAACTCAACACCGGCCTGCCCGTGCCCGACGTGCTGAACGACTACCTGCAAGTGGAGATTCTCATCGGCCCAGGCGGTGGTCCTTGCTCATCGACACCGGCGGGTCTGGGGACATTGCCCGATCGATGTACGGTCCTCGCAAGTTCCCTCGCGGATAGCCTCGATACCGTGTTGTGGTCCCCGTCGGACGTCATCAACGAGGCGATGTTCGGCACCGGCGCCGATACGTACTACAGCGTGACATCCGTCGGCTACTCGGAGTCGAGAGCGCACACCTTCATGTACCGCATGTCGGTGTGGCGGTTCCCCGGATCCGCTCACGCCAGCACACAGCCGCTCATGAAGCTGATCGGCGGGTGCCAGCCATCACGTGAGGACTTCCTCGGCAACGAGCGAACTGTTCTGTATGACGACGGTGATGCAGCCATCATCCTGTTCCAACGCGACCAGAAGGTGTATCTCATTGACAGTATCCGTCCCGTCGGGCCGTCTGGAGAATCACTCGACACGCTCGACACTTCGTCGGGGCTTCTGCCCACATCGGCCATGAATGACATCGAACAATGGTGGACGGACCAGTCCGACAAAGTGCTTGCATCGATCAGTCCGAAGTCGACGTGATTCTGGCACCACCCTCTCTTAAACGCCGATAGCCGCGAGGTCCGACCGCGAGTGCCGGCATTTCGTGATCGCTCAACATGACGGGCGGCGGCGACGCGTCGCAAACGCCGCCCGATAGAGTCGAAATGGTCTGCGCACTGCTGACGCAGTTGCCCGCGGCAGCCTGACCAGCCTCGAACGGCTCTAGGCTGAGGCCATGGGCACGGTGGACATCAACGCGGTTGCCGAGCACGCACGCGCGTACGGCTTCGCGTATCTGATCACGATCACGAAGCATCAGCGGGTGCACACCTCGGTGGTGCATCCGGAGTTCACCGATCACGCTGTGACGATCCCAGGCGCAAGCGACCGCGCCCGCACGAACGCGGGAGCACATCCTGACGTCAGTCTCGTCTGGCCGCCGCCCAATGCGACCGGGTACTCGCTGATCGTCGACGGCACCGCCGACGGGCAGGATGCCGCGGCCCTGCGCATTGCGCCGAGCCGGGCGATTCTGCACCGGCCGGCGACCGAGCCGACCGCGCCCGGTGCCGGTGACGGCTGCGTGCAGGACTGCATCGAGTTGTGATGGATCGCCGCGGGTGCCCAGGCGATGGCTCGCGCGCGCGTCAGTCGGGGATGAGTCGCACCGTCGGGAAGTACGTCGCGTAGCGCCCCCGATCTCGCGTGGTCGTCTCGCCCCAGCCGCGGCATCCCGCCCCAGCCGGTAGAGTCGTGACCGTCTGCGTACCCGGCGCAGCACCGACCGGAGGAGTGCCGTGCCCCGCAGACTCATCGCCGGGGGCGTGCTGGCCCTGCTGTGGCTTGCGTGCGGACTGGGAGCGTATTTCCTGCAGCTGCCGGGTGGCTCGATCGCGACGCTGGCGCGGCTGATCCCCTCACCCATGCGTGGCGACTTCTTCGGACTGCCGACCGGCTGGGCGATCATCGTGCACGCGCTCGCGGTGGTGCTGATCGTGGCCGCGTACGCGGTGATCTCGTCGTGGTTCGGGTCGCGGGCGACGTTCGCCGCGGGCTGGCTCGCTGCGCTGCTCACCGGGTTCGTCGTCGGTGGGGTGCTCGACCTCGGCGACTTCGTCGCGTGGGTGGGCGACTTCGGCATCCGCGGCGCTCTGGGAACGATGGGCGCCGCGCCGCTCACGGTGTTCTGGGCGCTCGTGGTGGGCTGGATTCCGGCGCTGCTCGTGCGCGGGCAGCGCTCCCGTGCTCGCGGCTGGGCGATCACGGTGACCGTGATCGCCGTCGCAGCCGCGATCGCGCTGCCCCTGGCCGCGCAGGGCGCGCACGCCGCGCAGCAGGCCCAGCTGCGCGAAGACCGCGCCGCCGCCGAAGCCGAGGCCCAGGCCAACGCCGACCCCGATGGCGCCGCACCACGCGACCCGAACGCGCAGGGAGAACCGGTGCCGACGGTCGCACCGACGGCGGCTGCGGCATCCCCCACCGCCTGCACGGCCGAGAACGCCACGATCATGGCCCCCGCGCCGGATGCCGCCACCGGGCACCGGCTGGTGTCGCTGCAGTTGGTCAACATCTCTGACGAGCCGTGCACGCTCGACGGATACCCCGACGTCGCCTTCGGCGACCAGAATGACCATGTGCTGGATGTCGCGCTCGAGCACGGCTCGTCGTTCATGGCGACCGATCCCGGCCCCGCGGCGATCGAGCTCAGCCCGGGCGCATCCGCGCGCGCGGGCATCGCCTGGGATGCGAACTCGGTGCAGGGGCAGCTCGCCGCCCGGCAGCTGTGGGTCGCACCGTTCGCCGGCACGGCGCGCTCTCGGTGGGACGTGTCGCTGGACATCGTCCCGGGGGCGACTGTCAGCGTCACGGCCTGGGAAGCGGTGTCCGTCGCCGGGTGACCAGAGCGGCCGACGCGGTGCGAGCCGAGGCAGCGGCATCCGCTCCCCGCGCCCCGCGCCGCGCCCGCACCCGCGCCGCGCTCCGCGCCCGCGCCCCGCGCCCCGCGCTCCGCGCGCCGCACCCGCGCTCCGCGCGCCGCACCCGCGAGACAAGGGAATCGCGGCGAAACCCAGGGCTACACCCCCGGTCTCGAGGTGATTGCCTTGTTTCGGCGGTCACGCACGGATACGCGACGGGGCTCGGCTCAGTTGCTCAGCCCGCTGTAGGCGTGCAGCCCCTTGAAGAAGACGTTGACGATCGCGAAGTTGAACAGCACCGCGGCGAAGCCGATGATCGACAGCCATGCCGACCGGGTGCCGCGCCAGCCGCGCGTCGCGCGCGCGTGGATGTATCCGGCATAGAGCACCCAGATGATGAAGGTCCATACTTCCTTGGTGTCAAAGCCCCAGAACCGGCCCCACGCGTCGTTGGCCCAGATGGATCCCGCGATGAGCGTGAACGTCCAGAAGATGAAGCCGACGATAGCGAAGCGGTAGGCCAGCGACTCGAGCGCCTCTGACGACGGCAGGGTCCGCAAGAACCCCCAGGTCTTGACGGGCTTGTCGCCCGCGGCGATCATCTTGTGCTCGCGCCGCGTCTGCAACAGCTGCAGCAGCGACAATCCGAACGTCAGGGCGAAGAAGGCCGTTGCGAGGGATGCCACGAACACGTGGATCACGAGCCAGGGCGACTTCAGCGGGTCAGACAAGGGCGAGACAGCCACATAGAACGACAGCGCCGACCCACCCAACAGAATCACGGCCAGCCCGGTGATGAGCGTACCCAAGAACCGCAGGTCATAACGGAACAGCACCCCGAGGTACACCGCCACCATGAGCATCACACCGGTGAGGGCGAACTCATACATGTTGGCCCACGGCACACGACCCGCGGCGATGCCGCGCGTGACGTCGCCGCCCACCTGGAAGAGGAAGCCCAGCCAGGTCAGCGACGTGCCGATGCGCGCGAAGACAGGGCGCACGCGCTGGGACGCAGGCACCGCCAGCGGCGAGCGCGAGGAATCGATCGAACGGTTCGCGGCGCCGGTGGGTCGTTTCGGGTCGCCGGGGCGTTTCGACTCGCTTCGCTCGCTCAACGACCGGGAGCTTTCTTCGCTCAACGACCGGGAGCTTCGCTCGCTCAACGACCGGGAGGAGGCCGCGGCGCCGACCAGTTCGCGTTCGCGAACCGTGGCGTCTTTCGCGTCGAGCGACTGCGCCGAGCGGCGCGCCAGATCGATCGTGTAGAAGATGAACGCGACGGCGTAGATCGCGACGGCGGTCCAGACCAGCAGCAAAGAGATCTGATCGAGCGAGGGCATGGGTCCAGCTTACGCGCGGTCGCCGGGCTCGGCCGGGGCGGCCGGGTCCGCCGGGCTTGAGTCGCCGGGCTCGGCCGGGGCGGCCGGGTCCGCAGTGCTTGAGTCGCCGGGCTCGGCCGGCTCGGCGGGGTCCGTGGAGTGCACAGGCTCGGCTGCCGCACGCCCGGCGCCCGTGCCGTCGCTTTCCAGCGCTTCGCCGTGCTTGGCGGCAAGCGCCTCGACGGCCGAACCCAGCGTCGGGTCCTCACCGCGCGCGAGCCCGGCATACTCGAGCGTGACCACCGAACCCGACGGCGTGGCCTTCACCCACATGCGCCGGCGCGGCACGAAGAGAGCGAGCATGAGGCTGAGCACCGCGAGCACCGCGAAGCTGAGCACCCACGGGCCGGCGACATCCCGATGGATCGACAGCGACACGAACCGCTTCACTGACTGCGTGGCATCCGTCGCACCCACCGGTGACTGGTCGTCGAAGGTGATAGTTCCCAGGCCATTGGGCAGATCGGCGGTCTGGCCCGGCTGCAACTCGATGGAATCCACTCCGGTCTGCCCGCCGGTCAGCTGGGTCATACCGGTCGTGTCGAGGGCATACACCGAGCGCGGGATGCCGTTGTTGATGCCCAGGTCGCCGGAGTAGACGTTCAGCGACAGCACCGGGTTCAGCAGCGCCGGGTATCCCGAGGTGAACGCCCCCAGATCGTTCTTCACCTGCGTCGGGTAGAAGAACGCGAGCATGCCGAGCTGCTCGCTCAGCCCATCGGGCACCTTGATGATGCCCAGCGAGGTGAGGTTGTTGTCCTGCGGCAGGAACGCGATGCTGTCGTGGAACACGACATCGCCGGCGGCGTTCTTCACCGTGACGGTGGGCGCATATCCGTTGCCGAGCAGGTACACCCGGTCGCCGCCGATGGTCAGCGGATGGTTCACGCGGATCTGCGCGTCGGTGGCCTTCTGGCCCGGCAGCTGCGTGGTCAGATGCGCGATGAAGTCGCCGGCCTGCCCCTGCGATCCCGAGCCGATCGGCTGGTAGCTCACGTCGAACTTGTCGAGCTTCAGCGTGTAGGGCAGCAGAGCGTCGGGGTCGACGAAACGTCCGGGGTTGAACGAGGAGTAGTCGGTGCCCACCGAGTTGACGAACGTCGTGCCCTGCACGATGACGCGCTGTCCGGTGTAGGCGAACCCGCCGCCGATGCCGACGGCCAGCAGCACCCCCAGCAGGGCGATGTGGAACAGCAGGTTCCCCGTCTCGCGCAGGTAGCCGCGTTCGGCCGAGATGCTGAACGCCCCGCGAGCGTCGTACCGCTCGACGCGATACCCGCCGGCCTTGAGCTGCTTCGCGGCGATGTCGATGGCGTGGGATGCCGCGGCCGCGGCATCCGTTCCGGGAGCCAACTCGACAAGCGACTCGCGGTGATCGCCGAGACGGCCCAGCCGAGCCGGGGTGCGCGGCGGGCGCGAGCGCAACGCCTTGAGATGGTGCTTTACGCGCGGGATCACACAGCCGATCAGCGAGATGAACAGCAGGATGTAGATCGCTGAGAACCATGCCGAGCTGTACACGTCGAACAGCTGCATCTTGTCGAGGACGGGTGCGAGCGTCGGGTTGTCGGTGAAGTAGTTCGTGACGCCGTTCGGGTCGGCGCTGCGCTGCGGCACAATCGAGCCGGGCACCGCCGCGATGGCCAGCAGCAGCAGCAGCACCAGCGCCGTGCGCATGCTGGTCAGCTGGCGCCACGCCCACCGGATCCAGCCGATGGGGCCGAGCTTGGGCGAGGTGATCTCTTCGGCGCCGTCGACGTGATCCGACGGCCGCAGCGGATCGGACGAGTCGACGACGGATTCAGAGCGCGGGCGTGACACCGGCGATCACCCCCTGCAGGTGCGACATGAGAACTCCCCAGAGCCCCGTCACCATGAGGATGCCGAGGACGATGAGCAGGGCGCCGCCGACGATGTTGACGGCGCGGACGTGGCGGCGCAGAAACGCGACCGACCGGGTCGCCCAGCCGAAGCCGAGGGCGATGAGCAGAAACGGGATGCCGAGACCCAGCGAGTATGCCAGGCCGAGCACGGCACCCCGCCCGGCCGAGGCCCCGTCAAGCGACATCCCGAGGATCACCGCGAGGGTGGGGCCGATGCACGGCGCCCAGCCCACGCCCATCGCCAGGCCCAGAAGCGGGGCGCCGACAAGGCCCAGGTTGCCGCGCACCTGCGGCTTGAACGTGCGCTGCGCGAAGCCGAACAGCCCGATGAACACCAGGCCGAGCAGGATGATCACCACACCCATCACGCGGGTGATGGCGTCTTTGTAGTGCAGGAAGAACAGGCCCACCGAGCCGCTGAAGATGTTGACGGCCATGAAGACGACCGTGAACCCGAGGATGAACAGCAGCACGCCCAGCACCAGCCGCCCGCGGGCGGGGGCGGCATCCTGCGGCACCCGACGTGGGGCGACCGCTCCCCCGATGAATCCGAGATATCCCGGCACGAGGGGCAGGACGCACGGGGAGACGAACGACACGAGCCCGGCCAGGATCGCGATCGGGACCGCGACCCACAGCGCACCCCCGGCGACGAGCTCGGTCACGACGTGGAGCCCAGTGCGGTCTTGATCAACGACTCGAGAATCGAGGCGTCGGGAATCGCCCCCACGATGCGGGCCGTGGGCCGGCCGTCTTTGTCAAGGATCACCGTCGACGGGGTGGCGCCCAGCGGCACGACGCCGACGAACGCGCTGGTGACCGACTTGGTGTCGGCGTCGATCACGCTCGGATACGTGATGCCGAACTCCTTGGCGAAGCTGCGCGCAGTGGCCGCCTGGTCGTAGGTGTTCACGCCGAGAAAAGCGACGTCTTGGTCGGCGAAGGCGGCGTCGGCTTGCTTCAGCACCGGCGCCTCGGTGCGGCACGGGGCGCAGTTCGCCCACCAGAAGTTCACGACCGTCACGGTGCCCGCGTACGTCGTGCTCGACACGTCGCTGCCGTCGTCCAGGGTGCCCTCGAACGAGATCGCCGGAGGCTGATCGCCCGGTTTGTACTCGTGCACCGCGAAATCGGCGGCGATGTAGCCCTTGCCGTCGCCGCTGCGGTATTGCTGGGCCAGATCGTCGCCCGCGCCGGTGCAGGCCGTCAGGCCGGCGACCAGCAGCAGGGCCGCGGTCAGGGATGCCGCGACCTTGTTCCGTCGGCGCATCACACGGCCCCCACATCGATCGAGCCGGCAACGCTGGCCGGTTCGGCGTATGCGACCTCGACCCAGCTGTCGCCGGTGCGTTCGAAGCTCGTGACGCTCGACAGCGCGCACCGGCGCTTGCGCGGGTCGTGACGCGTCGGCAGCCCCGCGATGGCCAGGTGGGTGACCCAGATGGGCAGCTGGTGCGAGACGATGACGGCGTCTCCGGAGTCTGTGCGAGCCCAGGCATCCCGCATCGCCGCGTCCATGCGCGCGACGACCTCGGCGTAGGGCTCGCCCCAGCTGGGGATCGACGGGCGGCGCAGGTGGTGCCAGTTCAGCGGGTTGACGACGGCGCGCGACATGCGCTTGCCCTCGAACACGTTCGTGGGCTCGATGACGCGCTCGTCGATGACGGGGTCGATGCCGAACAGGGCGGTGAACGGCTCGGCGGATTCTTGTGTGCGCTGCAGCGGCGAGCAGGTGAGCGACCCGACGGGACGCTCAAGGCTGTGGACATACTCGGCGGCTTCGCGGGCCATCTGCCGGCCCGCGGTGCTCAGAGCGAAATTCGGAAGTCGCCCGTACAGCACGCGGCGGGGGTTGTGGACTTCCCCATGGCGCACGAGATGAAGGCGATCGGCGGGCACCGTTCCAGTGTACGGTCCACGCGGTTCAGAGGGTGCTGAGAGCCGCGTTGCCCGCGCCGCTCGCCGAGTTGTCCCCGCGTTGCGCGAGTTGTCCCCCGGTTGCGCGACCTGTCCCCGCGTTGCGCCACCTGTCCCCGCGTCAGGACTCCACTGTGCGCGCGAGCAGCTCGACCAGCAGCCGCTCGACGACCTGATGCGGCAGCGCTTCGACGAGCGCGAGGAACGGCGCCATCTGCGCGGGCAGTCCACCCTCTCCGCCGAGACCGATGCCGGCCAGCAGCACGCCCGCGGCATCGGCGTCGAGTCGCTCGGGCAGCTGCGCGGGCAGCGCGCCCAGCACCTGAGCGGCATCCACCGGCGGCACGCCTCGCACCGCATCCGCCGCGGCGACGAGCGCCGCCACGAGCGCCTCGGCGTCGGTGACCGGCGTGACGGTGAGGTGCGTCGTCGGCGGCAGGTGGATGCCGTCGGCCTGAGTGAGCCCCGGCTGCTGCTGCAGCATCCATCCGGCCGCACGAGCGGCGTCGGCCCAGTGGTGCGGATCGACGCGCCGCTCGGGTGCCGCCTGCTCATCGGTGGCGACCGCCAGCAGCGGCCCGGTCGGCCGCCCAACCACACGCAGCCCCTCGATGCCGGCGATGGCCGCCGTCAGCGCCTGCGTCGTGGCGGAGGTCGTGCGCGCGAGGGATGCGAAACCCTCAGCGCCGAGCGCTTTGATGATCGCCCAGGCCGCCGCGAGCGCGCCCGCCGATTTCGAACCGAGCAGCGTCGGGTTCACCACCGGGTAGCCCGGCCAGTCGGTGGTCGCGAAGTACTGCGCCCTCTGCCGGTCGCGAGTGGAATGCAGCAGCACGCTGACACCCTTGGGCGCGTATCCGTACTTGTGCAGATCGGCCGACAGGCTCGTCACTCCGGGCACGCGCAGATCCCACGCAGGCAGATCTTGGGGCCAGAACGGCAGGATCCATCCGCCGATGCACGCATCGACGTGGCACGAGATCCCGGATGCCGCACAGGCAGCGGCGACATCAGCGATGGGATCCATCGCGGCGAACGGGTACGACGGCGCCGACACGACGACCAGCGCCACGTCATCGCCGAGCCGGTCGATCAGTTGCGCGGCCTCGACTGTGCCGGTTGCAGGATCAACGGGTACGCCGTCGAAGCGCAGGTCGAACAGCTCGGCCGCCTTGCGGAACGCGGCGTGCGCGGTCGTCGGTGCGACGATGCGCCCGACGCCGGCGCCGCCCGCCGCGCGCCACAGGTCGCTCGCCGTCTTGACCGCCAGCAGGCACGATTCGGTGCCACCGCTGGTGACGGTGCCGGCTTCGCCGCCCAGGATGTCACGGGCGAACGCGAGCACGTCGCGCTCGAGGGCCGCGACCGACGTGAAAGTGGTGGGGTCGAGCCCGTTCACCGCCTGCATGCGCCGCGCCGCGTCGGCGGCGAGCGCATCGAGCTGCGGCATCCCAGAGTCGTATACGTAGGAAAGCACCCGCCCGCCGTGCGTGGGCGCGTCGGCCGCGCGCAGTGTGTCGAGTTCGGCCAGGATCGCTGCGTCGTCGAAGGTCACGCGGCCAGCCTATGCGCGGGCGCGCGATGCGTGCCGCGGGGATGTGGGCGCTTCCCCTTCAGTCGTCACGTATGGCCCCCGTTTCGCGGATCATGGGGCCACATGCGACGACGCAACACCCGAGGAGCGCCAGCCCCAACGCCGCGCCTTCAGTCGTCACATATGGCCCCCGTTTCGCGGATCAAGGGGCCATATGCGACGACTCAACCACGGGGGCGCATCTTCAGTCGTCACGTATGGCCCCCGATCGCGCGCGCAAGGGGCCACATGCGACGACTCAACACCCGAGGAGCGCCAGCCCCGAGGCCACGCCTTCAGTCGTCACGTATGGCCCCCATTTCGCGGATCAAGGGGCCACATGCGACGACTCAACCACGGGGGCGCATCTTCAGTCGTCACGTATGGCGCCCGCGCGCAAGGGGCCATATGCGACGACTCAACCACGGGGCCGCATCTTCAGTCGTCACGTATGGCCCCCGATCGCGCGCGCAAGGGGCCATTTGCGACGACCGAACACCCCTGCGGGATGCCGCGGCGCGCGCGTAGGGTCGGCAGCGCGACATCCGCAGCCGAAAGAGGAGGAATCATGACGGTGACCCAGATCATGGCGAACCTGCACGTCGACGACCTCGACGGGGCTCGCCGGTTCTATATCGACGCGCTCGGTATGACCGAGGAGCCTCTCGGCCACACCTGGGTGACACGATTCGTCGACACATCGACCGGGGCGGCGGTGCAGGTGCAGATCCACGACGCCACGGCCCCCGAGGACTCGGTCGCGACCGTCAAGGTCGACGACGTCGAGGCTGCCCACGCCGCGATGCGTGCGGCGGGGCACGAGATCGTGCATCCGCTGGTCACCGAGACCTGGGGTGTGCGGCGCTTCTTTGTGCGCGCGCCCGGCGGCGTGCTCAACATCGCCCAGCGACACGAAAACGCCTAGCCGCGGCATTTCCCCAGAACATGAGGAGGCCGGATGCCGCACGGCGACGCCCGCACGAGCAGCCGGATGCCGCACGGCGACGCCCGCACGAGCAGCCGGATGCCGCACGGCGACGCCCGCACGAGCAGCCGGATGCCGCACGGCGACGCCCGCACGAGCAGCCGTATGCCGCAGGGCGGCGCCCGCGCGGGCAGCGGCATCCCGCCACGTAGACTTGACTTTTGTGACAGAACGCATCCTCGTGAACCAGCTCGCCGCCCGCACCGACGGCCCCGTCTCCGTGTCGGGATGGGTGGAGACCGTCCGCGATCAGAAGAAGGTGCAGTTCGTCATCCTGCGTGATGAGACCGGCGCGGTGCAGCTCGTGAATCCCGCGACGCGCCCCGACCCGGAAAAGACGGATCAGGATGCCGCGGCCCTGGCCCTCACCGACACGATCTCGAATCTCGCCCACGGCACGTTCCTGACCGTGACCGGCGATCTCAAGCACGACGAGCGCGTCAAGCTCGGCGGCATCGAGGTGAAGCTCACCTCGCTCGAGGTGGCCGCCGCCGCCCTGCCCGAGACGCCGATCGCCGCCGACAGCAGCATGGACAAGCGCATGGACTGGCGCTTCATCGACCTGCGCCAGCGCCGCAACAACCTCATCTTCCGCGTCTCGACCACCCTCGAGCACGCCATGCGGCAGTACTGGATCGACCACGACTACATCGAGATCCACTCGCCGAAGCTCATGTCGAGCCCGTCGGAGTCGAACGCCGAGCTTTTCAGCCTCGACTATTTCGAAGACAAGACCGCCTACCTCGCCCAAAGCCCCCAGCACTACAAGCAGATGGCGCAGGCCGCCGGCTTCGGCAAGGTGTTCGAGATCGGCGACGTCTACCGCGCCGACCCGAGCTTCACGAGCCGGCACGCGACCGAGTTCACGAGCGTGGACGCCGAGATCAGCTGGATCGACTCGCATGAGGAAGTCGCCACCATGCAGGAAGAGCTGCTGGCCGCGGCGATCCAGGCGGTGAAGGAGAAACACGGCGACGAGATCAAGGAGCTGTTCGACATCGATGTCGTGGTGCCGGCGCTTCCTTTCCCACGCATCCCTCTGGCCGAAGCCCGCGAGATCGTCAAGTCCCGCGGCTACGACAACCCCCGCGAAGACGGCGACCTCGACCCCGAGAGCGAGCGCCAGGTCTCGGCGCACGTGGCAGAGCACTTCGGCCACGAGTTCGTGTTCGTGACTGACTACCACGCCGGGATCCGGCCGTTCTACCACATGGTCGACGAGGCCACCGGCCTGACCCGCAGCTACGACCTGCTGTTCAAGGGTGTGGAGATCACGACCGGCGCGCAGCGCGAGCACCGCATCGAGGTGCTCGAGAAGCAGGCGCTCGAGAAGGGTCTGAAGCTGGAGGGGCTTGAGCACTACCTCGACTTCTTCCGCTACGGTGTGCCGCCGCACGGCGGATTCGGCATGGGCCTGGCCCGTGTGCTGATGCTGCTGCTGGGCGAGGCGTCGATCCGCGAGGTGACGTTCCTGTTCCGCGGTCCGACCCGGCTCGCGCCGTAACCCCGGTCGCACGAGGCACTTCCGCCCCCCGACGCGGCTACAGCTCGAAGTCGACCGCGACGCGGTCGGCGACCACGCTGCGCACGTATGCGACCACCTTCTGGTGCTCCGGGTGCACGGCGTAGGCATCGAGCGCTGCCTTGTCGGCGAAGTCGGCGACCAGGGCGACGTCCCAGTTGCCCTTGACCATGTTCGCACCGGCGGTCAGAGCGCCGATCGTGGGAACCACCCCGACCAGGGCGTTCAGCCGGGTGGCGATCTCCTGCGCCTGCGCGGCGCGGGTCGCGGCATCCGGCGCCGCCATCTTCCACGCCACGACGTGCCGCAGCGTCATCGCTTGACCGCCGCGGCATCCAGCAGCGCATCGCGCAGCCTGTCGGCCCCGACTCGCCAGTGCGCGTGCAGCTGCCCGTCGATGAGCACCACCGGGATCTTCTCCCACCACAGCTCATAGAGTGCGGGGTCGTCGGCGATGGATGCCTCGACCACGTCGACATTCGACGCGACGCGGTCGGGCAGGTCGGCCAGGACATGGTCGACGACGCCGTGCGCGACGTCGCAGAGATGGCAGTCGGGCTTGCCGATGAGGGTGAGCGTGGTCACCCTTTCATCCTACGGGCGGCTCGTCACCGCGGCTCAGCGCTCGACTGGGAAGCCCTGCTCGACCCACTCCGCGGTGCCGCCAGCGACATCGGTGACGTCGTACCCCGCGGCATCGAGCTTGCGTGCGACCGACGCCGAACGCCCGCCGAGCTCGCAGATCACGTGGAACGGCTCGGTCGGAAACTCGTCGACCCGGTCGCGCCATGTCGAGAACGGGATGTTCACGGCGCCGGGTACGTGCCCGGCGTCGAACTCGTGCGTCTCGCGCACATCGATGAGCGGCACACCCGTGCTCTCGTGCAGCTGCTGGACGGTGATCGTCTTCATTCCCTCTCCCTGTGCGTACACGAAGCGCCCGTCCCGCAGGACAGGCGCTCGGTGTCTGAGCCGCTACTTCTTGTTGCGGCGCTGGTGGCGAGTCTTGCGAAGCAGCTTGCGGTGCTTCTTCTTCGCCATGCGCTTGCGGCGCTTCTTGATGACAGAACCCACGGAAAACCTCACTACGTCAGGGGTCTGGACGCAGGGTCACCCGCGCCCGGGAACGGGCAGATGGAAAAATGCCTCGTCCTAGTCTAGCCGACGTCGGCGATGGGACGATGCAGGGCGTCGGCGACGGCCGATTCGGGCACCCGATAGCTGCGTCCGAACCGCACGGCGGGCAGCTCGCCGGCATGCACGAGCCGGTACACGGTCATCTTCGAGACACGCATGATCTCGGCGACCTCGGCGACCGTCAAGAATCGCACATCGGGAAGTTCGGCCATGTCCTCATTCACCTTTCCCCAGCAAACGGCTGTTCGATCCCCAGATCACGGCAGCCCCACACTGCTGTGCACACTCTATGGTGTCGCAGCGACCTGTGTAAACCCATGGGACGGGTGTGACGGATGCTGGGTGTTCACGCCCCACGCTTGGCGAGGCGCCCGCGCGCATAGAAAACCCATATCCGGCACAGGGCACGGCCTGACCGCACGCTTGCCGTCCGTGGATGACGATGCCGTCTGCTGGGGGCATGGACGAGACAGCGGCCGACCCGGCGACCCCCAGCGCCGCCCCACGGCGACGGATGCCCCGCACCGCGAAGCGGCTGATCGGCGCCTTCGCGCTCGTTCTGACCCTCGCCGGCGGCGGGGGCGCCTGGTGGGCGGCGAATCGGTTTCTCATCCCCCATGTCGAGATCTCCGATGTCGCCGCCTACCAGGCACAGCAGGGCGCGCAGAGCGCCGCCGACACATCTGACACGGTCGACGGCACGGTCAACGGCACCAGCTTCACCTCCGACGACGCTGCCGTGACCATTTCCACGCACACCTCCGGCTCGGGGGCTGACACCCTCACGTACTACGTGGCCGACGTAACGCTGACCGATGCGACCGCGCTGCGCAGTGCGTTCGCCGACAACCAGTTCGGCGAGAACATCACCGCCCGCGTCTCGGAGATCGCCGAGGCCAACGACGCGGTGTTCGCCATCAACGGCGACTACTACGGGTTCCGCTCCGACGGCATCGAGATCCGCAACGGCGTCGTCTTCCGCGACGAGGGCGCTCGTGAAGGACTCGCGTTCTCCACCGACGGCACCGTGAAGGTGTACGACGAGACCGGCACCACGGCCGACGAGCTCGTCGCCGACGGCGTGTGGAACACCATGAGCTTCGGACCGGCGATCGTCGAAGACGGCTCGACCGTCGACGGCATCGACGACGTCGAGGTCGACACCAACTTCGGCAATCACTCGATCCAGGGTGATCAGCCGCGCACCGCCGTCGGCGTGATCGACGCGAACCATCTCGTGTTCGTCGTCGTTGACGGGCGCGACACCGGCTACAGCCGGGGCGCGAGCCTGGAAGAGCTGGCCGGGATCATGGAGGGCCTCGGCGCGCAGACCGCATACAACCTCGACGGCGGCGGGTCGAGCGAGATGTGGTTCGACGGCGAGGTCGTCAATCGCCCCTCCAACGGCGGCGAGCGCGCCACCAGCGACATCTTCTACATCGCCGGGTGATCGGCATGAGCGTCGTCCTGATCCCCGCGTACGAACCCGACGAGCGCCTCGTCGCCCTGGTGAGGGAACTGCGCGGGATGCCGGTGGTCGTCGTCGACGACGGGTCGGGGCCCGCCTACCGCAGCGTGTTCGCCGCGGTCGCGGCATCCGGCGCCCTCGTGCTCGCGCACGATCGCAACCGCGGCAAGGGCGCCGCGCTGCGCACCGGCTTCGCACACATCGCGCGGAGCATGCCCGACAGCTGCGTCGTGACCGCCGACGCCGATGGCCAGCACACGCCGGCCGACATCGCCCGGGTGGCCGCCCGTATCGCGCCGAGCCGCATCGTGCTCGGGGTGCGCGCGTTCACCGGCCGGGTGCCCACGCGCAGTCGCATCGGCAACGGTGTGAGCCGCATCGCATTCCGCCTCGCGTCGGGCCGGACCGTCGCCGACACCCAGACCGGTCTGCGCGGTGTGGCCGCCGACGCTCTGGGGTGGTTGCAGAGCGTGCGCGGAGACAGGTTCGAGTACGAATTCCGAGTGCTGCTGCAGGCCGGCGCGGCCGGCTTCGACCTCGTGGAACAGCCGATCGCGACGATCTACACCGACAACAACGCATCGAGCCACTTCCGCCCGGTGCGCGACTCCCTGCGCGTCTACGCGCCGGTCGTGCGGTTCGCGGCGTCTGCCCTGTCGGCCTTCGTCATCGACACGCTGGCGCTGCTCGTGCTGCACGCGATGACCGGTTCACTGCTCTTCTCGGTGGTGGCGGCCCGGGTGCTCAGCTCGACCGTGAACTTCGCCGTCAACCGCCGGCTGGTCTTCCACCGCGGGCGCGACGTCGCCCTGCGCGCCGCAGCGATGCGCTACTTCTCGCTCGCGCTGCTGCTACTGGCCGCGAATTACGGCACGATCAGCGCGCTGTCCGAACTCGGACTGCCGCTGCTGGCCGCGAAGGTCATCACCGAGGCGACGCTGTTCCTGGTCAGCTACGGCGTTCAGCGGGCTGTCGTGTTCGCTCCCGCATCCGGTCCCGCGCCACCGCGAGCAGCCGATCCAGCCGCTGTGCATGCGGGGCCGGCTGTCGGTCCCGGGCATAGGTGATCGCTGCGGCCGCAGCCGCCACGAGGGCGGCGCGGTCGTCGATGAGCCGCTCGAGCGTGGCGGCCAGGCCCGCGGCATCCACCCCCGCCGTGCCGATCGCGGCGGCACCGAACTCTTCGGCGAGCACGGGGTCGACCACAACGGCGGGCCGGCCACGGCTGAAGGCCTCGAGCGCGATCATCGGCTGGTTGTCGAAGCCCAGCGACGAGATGAGCACGGCGTCGGATGCCGCGACCAGGGCGCCGACCCGCTCACCGGCCACCCGCCCGTGGAAGGTCACGTCGGTCTGCGGCGGGTGCGTGCCCCCGCACACATGCAGATGGACGCGACCGGGCCCGCGGCGTGCGGTGATGATCCGGAGCGCCCCGAGCGCGACATCCAGCCGCTTCTCGGGCGCGAAGCGGGCCGCCCACACCAGGGTGAGCGGCCCTTCGGCCCGAGCCGGCGCGGGATGCAGCGGCTCGGCGATGTTCGAGAGTTCGCGCACCGCCTTCACCCCGACGGTGTGCAGCGCCCGGGCCTGATGTGCAGAGGGCGAGAGCACGACATCGGCGCGCGTGGCCACAGTGAGGGTCATGGACCGCAGCGCGTTGTTGATGGGGGTGCTGCCGGTGTAGCGGGGCGAGGGCCAGCGGCCGGTGATGTGGTGGTATTCCCAGCGCGCCAGCGGCACGAGCACGTCGAGGGCCCGGGAGGCCTGCCAGAAGAAGGTGTGTACGGTGTGCAGCACCGGCCGATCCTGCGCGGTGCCGATATCAAGTGCGGCGACCGCGAGGGTGAACTCGGAGTGCACGAGAAGCGCTCGCACGTCGTGGGCAGCCGCGAGCCGGGCGATCTCGACCCGCAGACGGCGCCGCGATGCCAAGACCGGCAGCCCCACGCCGGGCACCGTGAATGCGACCCGCACCGGCACGGGCACGATGCCCGGCACCTCGGCCAGCACATCGGCGTCGGGTGCGACCACCACGACGGCCCAGCCCTGCTCGGCCAGCCCCCGCGCCTGTCGCAGGAAAGCCGTCTGAGCGCCGCCGAGATAGCGCAGCGAATAGTCGCACAGGAGCATGATCGCCCGCTGCGCGGTATCGCCCGTTTTCACCGCCCGGGCAGCTTCTTCAGCGCGTTCTCCCACGCGTGCTTGGCGGATGCCGCGGCGCGGCCGACCGCTTCGGCGGCGTGCACAGCCGGCTCGGGAAGCGGTGCACCGGCATCGTCAGCGGCCTCGTCGAGGAATGGCACTATCCACGCGTCGACCTCGTCGAGCGGCGCGGCCAACAGCCGGTAGTAGCGATGCTGCCCCTCCTCGCGAACGGCCACCAGCTCGGCTTCGCGCAGGACCTTCAAGTGCTTCGAGACGGTGGGTTGGCTCACACCCAACTCGGCGACGATCTGCGAAACGCTGGTGCCGGCACTGCCTGCGGCGGAGCGATCCAGCAGCAGGCGCAGGATGTCGCGACGGGTGCCGTCTGCGATCACGTCGAAGATGTCCGCCATGCCCTTAGGTTAGCGGGGCGTCTGGCTGAGTACCATGACACAGGTGTCCACGCGTTCCGATTCCGCCGCACGCCGGTCGTCGTTCCGGCGTCGGCTGCGGGCTGCACCCCGCCGGGCCTGGGATACCCTGCGCGATGCGACCACGGCGTCGCCGGCGCGGTTCGCGGTGGGCGTGTACATCATTCTCATCTCGATCTTCACGCTGCTGCTCTCGCTACCGGCCGCGACCACAACGGGCCAGCGCACGCCGTTCGCCGACGCGCTTTTCACCGCCATCTCGTCGGTGTGCGTCACCGGACTGTCGACGGTCGACATGGCCGCGCACTGGTCGGCGTTCGGGCACGTCGTCATCTACATCGGCGTGAACGTCGGCGCCCTGGGCGTGCTGACGCTGGCATCGATCCTGGGCTTGGTGATCTCGAAGCGGCTGGGCTTGCGCGCGAAGCTGATAGCGGCGAGCGACTCGAACCCGCTGCGCGCGCACGGCGGACCCGTCAACGAGGGACAGACCGTGCGGCTGGGCGATGTCGGCTCACTGCTGGCGACGGTCGCGCTCTCGACCCTGGCGATCGAGCTCGTGCTGGCGGTGCTCATGTACCCATCGCTGGTGGTCGGCGGAATCAGCCCGCTGCGCGCTCTCTGGGAGGCGCCCTACTACGCGGCGATGTCGTTCACGAACACCGGCTTCTCCCCCAACCCCGGCGGGCTCACCCCGTTTCAGCACGACTACTTCTTTCTCACCGTGATGATGGCCGGTGTCTTCCTCGGCTCGATCGGATTCCCCGTCATCTTCACCGTGCTGCGTCAACGCTGGCACGTGCGCCGCTGGTCGCTGCACGCGAAGCTGACCGTGATCACCACGGTGCTGCTGTTCATCGTCGGAGCGCTGATCTTCTTGCTGCTCGAGTTCGACAACCCGAAGACATTCGGCGGCCGCGACGCCTGGGACACCGTCTATCAGTCGTTCTTCCTCTCGGCGATGACGCGCTCGGGTGGATTCTCGGTGGTGGATGTCAGCAGCCTGCACGGTTCGTCGCTCATCGTCGGGTCGATGCTCATGTTCGTGGGCGGCGGCTCGGCATCGACCGCCGGCGGCATCAAGGTGACCACCCTCGCCGTGCTCGCCCTCGCCGTCTGGTCAGAGGCGAAGGGTCGCCCCTCGGTGCAGGCGTTCGGCCGCCGCATCCCGAGCGACGTGCAGCGCGTGGCGCTGTCGGTCGTGGCCTGGGGTGCGACGCTGGTGGCGGTCTCGACGATCACCATCGCCCAGTTCACGAAGGCGCCGGTGGCCGACGTGCTCTTCGACGTGATCTCGGCCTTCGCCACCGTCGGGCTGTCGTCGGGGCTGACCGATTCTCTGCACGATCCGGGCAAGTATGTGCTGGCGGCGACCATGCTCTTCGGCCGCGTTGGTACAGTGACCCTTGCCGCGGCCGTCGCCGCGACAAGTCGCAAGCAGTTGTATTCGCTTCCCGTGGAAAGGCCGATCGTTGGTTGAGCAGATCCGAGGCGATGCGCCGGTCCTGGTGATCGGGCTGGGCCGGTTCGGCGCCGCATGCGCCGGCGAACTCGACCGACTCGACCGCGACGTGCTCGCCATCGACATGAACCTCGACCTCGTGCAGAAGTGGTCGGAGCGGGTCACCCACGCCGTACAGGCCGACGCCCGCAACCTCGACGCGCTCAAGCAGATCGGCGCGCAGGACTTTCAGGTCGCGGTCGTGGCCACCGGGTCGTCGATCGAGTCGTCGGTGCTGATCACTGCGAACCTCGTCGACCTGAAGGTGCCGCAGATCTGGGCGAAGGCCGTGTCGCAGTCGCACGGCAAGATCCTGGCCCGGGTCGGTGCTAACCACGTCATTTATCCCGAACGCGAGGCCGGCGAGCGCGTCGCGCACCTGGTCAGCGGCCGCATGCTCGATTTCATCCGCTTCGACGACGACTTCGTGCTGGCCAAGATGTACCCACCCAAGTACATTCGCGGCATCGGCCTGAACCAGTCGGGTGTGCGCACGAAGTTCAACGTCACAGTCGTCGGCGTGAAGAGCCCAGGCCGGCCGTTCCGCTATGCCGAGGCCGACACCGTGGTCACCAACCACGACCTCATCATCGTGTCGGGCACGAACTCCGACATCGAGCGCTTCGCCTCGCTCGAGCGCTGATCAGCGGCGCCGCGGCTCGTGATCGTAGTGCGGTTCGGGTGAGGTGGGAAACCCGGCCCGCGCCTGCCCGGGCACCGGCCGCGAACGCCGGCCGTAGATGAGCTCTGACGAGTCAAGCAGCCACGGCACGAGGGTGATGGTCACCCCGTGCACGAGCATGAGCTGCTGCGCCATGCGGCGGGCGCGCCGGTTGTGCAGAATCCGCTCCCACCAATGCCCCACGATGTACTGCGGCAGGTAGACCGTGACCACGCTTGAGCCGTGCTCTTCGCGGTACTTCTTGATGAACTCGATCACGGGCCCCGCATAGCTGCGGAACGGCGACTCGATGGTGATCAGCGGCACCGGCATCCTGTGCTGCTGCCACGCCTTACGCAGCGCCGCCGACTCATCCTTCGTCACCGCCACATGCAGGGCGAGGGTCTTCTCGTGCCGGGCCGCCAGGGCGTAGTCGAGCGCCTTGACGACGGGCTTCTGCAGCCGGTTCACCAGGATGAGGGCGACATCGCCGGCCGAGCCGAAATGCACCGTGTCGTCCATGCGGGTCTCGTGGTCGACGTCGCGGTAGTAGCGGTAGACGCCCATCATGAGCGTGGACAGAATCGGGATGGCCAAGAACACCAGCCAAGCGCCGTGCGTGAACTTGGTGATGGTCACGATCACCAGCACCGCGGAGGTGATGGTCGCGCCCAGGGAGTTGATGGCCAGGCCCCGCTTGAAGCTCTGCCGCTGCCGCTGCGCCGACTGCTGCGCCCGCGCGTCGTCGGGAAGCGACCGGATACGGCGCAGACCACGGATCCAATGCCGGATCATGCCGATCTGCCCCAGCGAGAACGACACGAACACCCCGATGATGTACAGCTGGATGAGGTTCGACAGGTTCGCCTCGTAGACGAGCAGAACGACGATGGCGGCGACGCCGAGCACGATCATGCCGTTGGAGTAGACGAGTCGATCGCCGCGGGTGTTCAGCGCTTTGGGGGCGTACCCGTCGCGGGCCAGCACCGCCCCCAGCAGCGGAAAGCCGTTGAACGCCGTGTTGGCGGCCAGCAGCAGCACGCACGCGGTGGCCGCCTGCACGATGAAGAACGGGATGGATGCCGCCCCGAACGTGGCGGCTGCCAGCTGCGCCATGAGGCTCGGCTGCGGCGTGTGACAGTCGAACCCCTGCAGATCGCAGGGATCCTGCGCATACTGCACGCGCGAGATGAGGGCGAGAGCGACGAGTCCCGCGAACATCAGAGTGGCGATGCCCCCGAGCATGACGAGCGTCGCGCGTGCGTTGCGGATCTTCGGCCGGCGGAAGGCCTGCACGCCGTTGGCCACCGCCTCGACGCCGGTCAAGGCCGAGCATCCACTCGAGAACGCGCGCAGCAGCAGCAGGATCACCGCTGCCTGCGAGATGCTCTGCGCGTGCACGACGTAGTGGGCGCTGGCGGCCACGGGTGCCGCGCCCACGGCGGTGCGCAGCAGCCCCGTGACGACCATGACCCCCACCGACCCGACGAACACATAGGTGGGGATCGCGAAAGCGCGTGAGGCCTCGCGCACCCCGCGCAGGTTCACGACCACGATCAGGGCGACGCAGCCCACCGCCAGCTCCACCCGCCAGGGGTTCAGTGCCGGTACGGCCGAGATGATGTTGTCCACGCCCGATGCGGTCGAGACGGCGACGGTGAGAATGTAGTCGACCAGCAGGGCGGATGCCACGATCACCCCGGGCACTTCGCCCAGGTTCGTGCGCGCCACTTCGTAGTCGCCGCCGCCCGAAGGGTATGCACGGATCAGC
This sequence comes from Microbacterium protaetiae, assembly GCF_004135285.1. Taxonomy (NCBI): domain Bacteria; kingdom Bacillati; phylum Actinomycetota; class Actinomycetes; order Micrococcales; family Microbacteriaceae; genus Microbacterium; species Microbacterium protaetiae. The sequence goes on along the minus strand of NZ_CP035494.1, from coordinate 2,284,565 downwards.
TGCCGGTACGACAGCACCACGACCACGAGCAGCAGCACGACCGCGGCGGCGACCCAGGGTGCGAAGGCCAAGAATGCCAGCCCGCCGGCCAGCAGGATCATCAGCATCTCCTGCGGCGCATAGGCGACCGAGCTCAGTGCATCGGAGGCGAAGATCGGCAGCGCCATGCGCTTGGGGAGCAGGTGCTCATCCGCATTCTCCGACGCCAGCGGGTCGCCGAGGAGGATGCGTTTCACGATCGGCGACTCAGGCGTGCCGTCGCGATTCTCGCTTGTCACGAGCGGCGACATTACGCCCGAAAACCCCCGGGTGCAATCCGGCGGGGCACGCGATTCTTCTGGGTGCGATCCCGGGGCCCACGCCCGCTCTCGCGGGGTGGTTCAGTGCCCTTCGGCGAGCTCGCGTGCGCGCGCCAGCGCGGCATCCGTTGCGCTGGCGAACACCTCGTCCAAGCGCGCCTGCTGCAGCACCGCCACGGCCCGCTCGGTGGTGCCCTTCGGGCTCGTGACACGGCGGCGCAGTTCGGCGGGATCTTCGCCCGATGCCGCCAGCAGCGCGGTCGCCCCGATGAAGGTCTGCTCGGCCATCGTGCGTGCGTCGGCTGTGGTGAAACCCTTGCCGACAGCGGCCTTGGTCAGCTCTTCGATGAGCAGGAACACATACGCCGGCCCCGAGCCGGAGATGGTCGAGAGTGCGTCGATCTGGTTCTCGGGCACCTCGATGACCGTGCCGACGGTCTCGAACAGTGCGCGCACCACCGCGATGTCGTCGGCATCGACCGCCGAGCCCGCGGCGATACCGGTCACGGCCTTGCCGACCAGGGCCGGAGTGTTCGGCATCGAACGCAGCACAGGCGTCCCGGCCGGCAGGATCTGCTCGAACGTGTCGATCGTCACACCTGCAGCGATGCTCACCACCACGGTGCCCGCAGACAGCGCCGGCGCAATCTCGCGCAGCAGATCAGGCACCATCGCCGGCTTCACACCGACGAGCACGACATCGGCCGCAGCTGCGGCATCCGTGTTGCCCTCAGCCTGCTGCTCGAGGGCGATGCTGCGCACGCCGGTCAGCCCGGCCAGCGCCTGCGCCTTGGCCGCTGTGCGGTTCGTGACGATGAGGTCTGACGCCTGCCCCGACTCGACGAGGCCGTGCAGAATGGCGCCGCCCATAGAGCCGGCGCCGAGGATCGCGATGGGTGGGAGCATGCCGCTCATCCTACGGCTGGCGGGCGCGGTTATAGTCGAGACAGGACCGCTGAGGAGGCCGATTCCATGACAGTGTTCGACGGCATCGCCGCACGCATCGTCGAGACCCCGAATCTGGCGGTGAACATCCTCGAGCGCACGGCCGACGGCCCTGCGACACCGGCCGCACAGACCGTCGTCTTCGTGCACGGCAACGTCTCTTCCGCGCTGTTCTGGCAAGAGATCATGGAAGACCTGCCCGGCGACATCCGTGCGATAGCGGTCGACCTGCGCGGCTTCGGCGGCTCCGAGGCCAAGCCGGTGGATGCCACCCGCGGCGTGCGTGATTTCTCCGACGACCTGCATGCGACACTTCAGGCCCTCGGCCTGGGCGCCGTGCACCTGGTGGGCTGGTCGATGGGCGGCGGCGTGATCCTGCAGTACGCGCTGGAACACCCGGTGCTCAGCCTCACGCTGCAGGCACCGGTCTCGCCCTATGGGTTCGGCGGCACCCGCCGCGACGGCACCCGGCTCACCGACGACGATGCGGGCGTGGGTGCAGGCGGTGCGAACCCCGACTTCGTGCAGCGGCTGCGCGATCACGACACGAGCGCGGATGCCGCGACCTCGCCGCGGAGCGTCTTTCGGTCGTCGTACGTCTCGGCCGACTACGTCACCGCGCACGAAGACATCTGGGTCACTTCGATGCTGAGCACCTCGACCACCGAAGGCAACTACCCCGGTGACAGCGTGCCGAGCACGAACTGGCCCGGCTTCGGCGCCGGGTCGGTCGGCGTGCTCAACACCATGGCGCCACGGTATTTCGATGTGTCGGGCATCGTGCACCTGGCATCCAAGCCCCCGATCCTGTGGGTGCACGGCACCGCCGACGCCATCGTGTCGGATGCCTCGTTCTTCGACCTCAACCAGCTCGGCAAGGCCGGCGTGATCGCCGACTGGCCCGGCGACGACGTCGCCCCGCCGCAGCCGATGGTCACGCAGACCCGCGACGTGCTGGATGCATATCGGGATGCCGGTGGCCAGGTCGTCGAGCTCGAGCTCGAGGGTGTCGGCCATGCGCCGCACCTGGAGCGCCCGGGTCTGGTGCGTCGCGCACTGCTGCAGGTGATGGGATACATCGCCTCGCCGACCGGGCCGCAGCCGCCGACCGAGACGATCATCCTCAAGAGCGAGGACTGAACTCCGTAGACTTCTCGGCATGAGTTCCTCCGGCGGCGGCAAGGCGATCATCGCCGCATTCCTTGCGAACCTGGGCATTGCCCTGGCGAAGTTCGTCGCGTGGTTCTTCTCGGGGTCGGCGTCCATGCTGGCCGAGGGCATCCACTCGGTCGCCGACAGCGGCAACCAGCTGCTTCTGCTGCTCGGCCGCCGGAAGGCACGGCGGCAGGCAGACCAGGAGCACCCGTTCGGTCACGGCCGCGAGAGGTTCGTCTACGCATTCGTGGTCTCGATCATCCTGTTCTCGGTCGGCGGGCTGTTCTCGATCTACGAGGGCGTCGAGAAGGTCACGCACCCGCACGAGCTCGACCATGTCTGGCTCGCGGTGCTGGTTCTCGTCATCGCCATCTGCCTGGAGGGCTACTCGCTGCGCACGGCTATCCACGAATCGACGCCGCACAAGCAGAAGGGCGAGTCGTGGATCGGTTTCATCCGGCACGCGAAGGCCCCTGAGCTGCCGGTGGTGCTTCTGGAAGACACCGCAGCCCTGACCGGCCTCGTGTTCGCACTGCTGGGCGTCGGGCTGTCGTGGCTGACCGGCAACCCGGTCTTCGACGCCATCGGCACGCTCATGATCGGCACGCTGCTGATTCTGGTGGCGATCACACTGGGCATCGAGACCAAGAGTCTTCTCGTGGGCGAGGGCGCGAACCAGACCGATCTGCGCGCCATCGTGGCCGCGATCGAAGACGGCCCCCAGGTGCACCGGCTCATCCACATCAAGACGCTCTACCTCGGCCCCGACGAGCTGCTGGTGGCCGCCAAGCTCGCGTTCGCTGCCGACAAACCGCTGTCAGCGGTCGCCGCCGACATCGACACGGTCGAAGGGCGCATCCGCGCTGCCGTGCCGATCGCCCGGGTCATCTACCTCGAACCCGACGTCTACCGGCCCAGCGCCGACCCCGCGCCCTCGACCGAGGCGTTCATTGTGAAATCGGAGGATTGATGGAGTTCTGCGTGTTCACCGAACCCCAGCAGGGATTCAGCTACGACGAGCAGCGCGTGCACGCGCAGGAGGCCGAACGTCTCGGTTTCGACGGGTGGTTCCGCAGCGATCACTACATGCGCATGGGCGACGGGTCACCGCTGCCGGGCCCGACGGACGCGTGGACGACGCTGGCGGGGTTGGCCGTGCAGACCTCGCGCATCCGGCTCGGCACGCTCGTGTCGTCGGTGACCTACCGGGTGCCCGGGGTGCTGGCCATTCAGGTGGCGCAGGTGGACGCGATGAGCGGCGGCCGCGCCGAGCTGGGCCTGGGCACCGGCTGGTTCGAAGCAGAACACAAAGCCTACGGCATCCCGTTTCCGCCCAAGAGATTCGGGATGCTCGAAGAGCAGCTCGAGCTGATCACCGGACTGTGGGCGACCCAGGGTCGCTACGCGTTCGCCGGCGAGCACTACACGCTCGTCGACGCCCCGGCGCTGCCCAAGCCGGTGCAGGAGCGCGTTCCGGTGATCGTGGGCGGCGGCGGCGTGAAGCGCACTCCGGCGATCGCTGCGCGATTCGCGACCGAGTTCAACATCGGCTTCCAGCCCGAGGACGTGATCGCGGACAAGTTCGCGGGCGTGCGGGCCGCATGCGAGGCCGAGCAACGCGACCCGGCGACGCTCAAGCTGTCGGTCGCGCTGCCGACGCTCGTGGGTACGTCGGAGGACGAACTGTCACGCCGCGCGGCTGCCATCGGCCGCGATTCGGGCGCGATGCGCGGCGATGATGTCATCGCCGGCACACCCGACGAGGTCGTCGAGAAGGTCGCGCGGCTGCGTGCGCTCGGCGCGCAGCGCGTGTACTTCCAGCTGCCCGATCAGCGCGACCTTGAGCACCTCGAACTGCTGGGCTCGCTGCTGCCGCAGCTGCGCGCGCTCTGAGCCCGTCCGCGAGCTGGCCGAGGACGTCCTCATAGGAGCCCTCCGAGTACAACGCCAGCCCGATCGAGAAGTACGCCATCACCCGGGCCGGCAACGTCCGATGACACTGCTCGGTGCGGCCCCGCCTGAGCGATGGCCTCATCGACCAGCCCTGGCGCGGAACACCTGCGTCAACACACCGACCGACATCAAATCCGACAACAGGCGCTCAGATACCGGCTTCTTCCACCCCGCCCGCGGCGTACCCCCACGCAACACCGACACGTGCTAACTGAACGGTATTGGCGTCAGCGGCGGGCGTCGAAGAACGCACGTAGAAGGGCCGAGGACTCGGCCTCGCGCACTCCCCCGACGACCTCGGCGCGATACGGCAGACGGCGATCGCGCAGCACGTCGTAGACAGATCCGGCGGCCCCGGCCTTGTCGTCCCACGCCCCGAACACCACCCGGCCGATGCGCGCCTGCAGAATCGCCCCGGCGCACATCAGGCACGGCTCGAGGGTGACCACCAGCGTGTGGTCCTCGAGGTTCCAGGAGCCGAGGGATGCCGCGGCCTGTCGCAGAGCCATGACCTCGGCGTGCGCGGTGGGATCGCCGGTCTCTTCACGCTCGTTGCGCCCCTCGGCGATGACCCGCCCCGCCGAATCGGTCACCACCGCCCCGACCGGCACGTCGCCGGCCGCCCCCGCCGCGGCGGCGAGAGCGAGGGCGCGATCCATGGCGGCAGCGTTCGTCACGTGTTCAGCGTACGGCCCAGCTACCCTGGAAGCATGCGCGTGCACATCGCCGACCACCCGTTGATCACCCACAAACTCACGGTGCTGCGCGATGCGCGCACACCCTCGCCGGTCTTCCGCCAGCTGACCGAAGAACTCGTCACGCTGCTCGCGTATGAGGCCACACGCAATGTGCGGGTGGCGCCGGTGCAGATCACCACGCCGGTGACCACGACGACCGGTGTGCGCATTGACGAGCCGCGCCCGATCGTCGTGCCCATCCTGCGCGCCGGGCTCGGGATGCTGGAGGGCATGGTGAAGCTGCTGCCGACAGCCGAAGTCGGGTTCCTCGGCATGGTCCGCGACGAGCAGACGCTGCAGCCGACGACCTACGCCGAGCGGCTGCCCGCCGACCTGAGCGACCGGCAGTGCTTCGTGCTCGACCCGATGCTGGCCACCGGCGGCTCGCTGGGTGCGGCGATGGAGTTCCTCTTCGCGCGCGGCGCGCAGGACATCACCGCCATCTGCCTGCTGGGCACCCCCGAGGGCATCGCGAAGATCGAAGAGCAGGTCGGTGACCGCGACGTGACCCTCGTGCTGGGCGCGCGCGACGAGCGGCTCAACGAACACGGCTACATCGTGCCGGGCCTGGGCGACGCGGGCGACCGCCTGTACGGCACGGTCTGACGCCGGAGGGCGTCGCTCACGCCCCGTGCGCAGCCCGCGTCATTCGGGCGACCGCTTGCCCGTCTCCTGCTCCCAGTACTCGAGCTGCTGGGTGAGTGCCTTGGCGAGTTCGAACACCTGCTCGGGTGGGATCCGAATGCGGCTGACCACCCGCGCTGGCACGACGGCGACGCGTTCTCCGGTGTCTTCGTTTGTCTCTTCGCGCGGCGGCTGGGCAAGGGTGACGAAGTCCATGACGAAGACCGTCGGGGTGTGCCACACGTTCGCGAAGTCGGCGTAGTTGCCCGGGATGATGTCGGGCGGCAGGTCGATCTCGAACTGCTGGGGCAGATCATCGCTCATGCGCCCGAGTCTACGGGGCGGGTCACCGCACCCCGACAAGTCGCGCGAAAGCACTCAACCGCACAACGCCGTCGGGCGTGCGCGGTAGATCGTCGAGAAGCCCCGGCGCGTACACGAGGTACGCCGCGAACTTGGCGCGCGAGAGCGCGACGTTGAGCCGATTCTGCAACAGCAGAAACTCCAGGCCGCGCGGGGCGTCCTTACCGCTGGATGCGGCGAGCGAGACGATCGAGACCGCGGCCTCCTGCCCCTGGAACCTGTCGACGGTCCCCACCGGCACGTCGCCGAATCCGGCATCGGCAAGCGCCTGCTCGACCATGACCTGCTGCGCGTTGTACGGCGTGACCACGATGATGTCGCTCTGCTGAAGCGGCCGCGGCGTGACAACGATGTCGTCGACGACATCGGTCCACTCTCGACCGAGCAGCTCACGCACCAGACGCACGACCTCGGCGGCCTCTTCTGGCGATTGCGTCGCGTTGCCGTGGTGGCGCACGGCGAGCGGATGTACTCCGGGCTCCACCCCTTCCAAAGAACGCAGCGCAGCGCTCGGGCGCGACGCCAGCTCGCCGTCGTACGACAGCCGCGACACAGCGGATGCGACATCCGGATGCATCCGCCAGGTGTGGTCGAGAAAGAACCCGTACTCGGCAGGAAGCACCGCCGCGCCATCCATCACCCAGCCCAGCGCCGACGCGTCGACCGGTTCGGGATGGATCCCCTGGCTCACCTGCGGCAGCTGTTGCGGATCGCCCAGCAACAGCAGTCGTGGCGATGCCGCGGCCACCGCGATCGTCGATGCCAGCGAAAACTGCCCCGCCTCGTCGATCACCAGCAGATCGAGGGAGCGCCGCGGCACCCGGCCCGGATGGCTGAAGTCCCACGCCGTGCCGCCGACGACAAAGCCGGTCTCGGCGTGCTCGGCCGCGAAGCCCGCAAGGCCGTTCTTCGCAAACGCGGTGAACGAGACGTCGCCGTCGGCCCCTGCCTTGCGCGCCTTTCCGACCTGGGCAGCGGAGACCCCGGCATCGACGATGCGGTCGAGCATGTGCTCGACGACGGCATGCGACTGGGCGACGACCCCGATCTTCCAGTGATGCTCGCCGACCAGACGGGCGATCACGTGCGAGCCGACGTACGTCTTTCCGGTACCGGGCGGGCCCTGCACCGCCACGTAGCTGCGCTCGAGGTCGCGCAACGCGGCCACGATCGCCGGCACCGGCTCGGCGGCGCGGCCGTCGAGGGCACCCGAGCGCAGGCGTGGTGGGCGGCGGCGCAGAATGTCGCTGGCGGGGTCGTCGGGAAACCCGGGGGCCGCCGCCACCACGGCATCCGCCCACTCGTCGATCGCGATCTGCTGGTTGCCCGCGCGCGGCGGCGCCGCCGGAGTCAACGCAATCGGCAACTCACTCCAGGTCTGTCCGTCGACGGCGCTCTCGGCCACGATCGCGCCGTCGTCGAGAACCTCGAGCACCTCGACCTCGCGAGCCACGTGCACCCATCGCGGCATGGTGCGCGCGGCGAACGGCGCCGGCATCTCGTAGAGGGCGAACGGCCGGGTGCCCTCACTCAACCGCGTGCCCGGTGCCAGGTCGCCACGCAGCCGCAGGATGCGCCGCACCGAGCGCGGACCGGGATGCCACTGCTCCACCGTCTCGCTGCGTGCGGCATCGATCACCACGACGTCGCGGGTGTCTTCCCACACTGTCACCGGCTCGCGCAGACGGAGGAAATGCGTCGCCCAGAACGCCTTCGACTCGCGCGGGTAGTAGTCGATGGCGGCCGCTCCCAACCGCAGCGCCTCGATATCGGCCTGGGACGCGTCGGTCGCCGCGTCGGCCAGCCGACGCAACGCCTCGGCCTGCTCCCGCGCCTCGTAGACGACCTCGACCGATTCGATGTCGACCGACGGGCGCAACCCCGCCTCGCGCGCACGATCGACCAGCCAGTCCCGCAGGCGCCGGGTCGACACGCAGTCGTACCGGTTGTAGTCGGCCAGATCGTCGAACACCGTCTGAGCCGCGGCTTCCTGCCCCGCCTCGCGCAACGCGCGGGCTTCGACGTACTTGACGATCGAATCGTCACCGCGCTGCACATCACTCGTGCGCACCTGGTCGCCCATGTACAGCGGCTCGAGCTTCTTGATCGAGTACGACCGCGACCCCACCCGCAGCGCCCGGCGCACGATCGGGTACAGGTCGACGAAGACCCCGTCGCGCAGCAGGCCGTCGACATCGATCTCGCGCACGCCGTATCGCGCGGCCATCGCCAGCAGGTGCGTCGGCTCGTAGGGCGCGTAGTGGTAGATGTGCATCTCGGGATGCTGCCGGCGCACATCGGCGACGATGTCGAGAAAGCGCTCGAACGTCGCCTTCTCGGCGGCGAAATCGTGCGCCCACAGCGCCGTGTACTGCTCGTGGATGTCGACCCAGCCGAACAGGTAGTCGATGCCCCACTCGCGTCCGTCGCCCTCGGTGTAGAGCGGGTCGCCCTCGAAATCGAAGAACAGGTCGCCGCGGTCGGGCCGCGGCAGGGCACCCAGCGCCTTCGGGAAGACGACGTCGTAGGTGGGGATGGGCGCCCTGGTCTCGGGTTCGGCCTGCGGCGGATCCGCCGCGGCGGGAGCGGGCACTCCGGCCGGGCTGGCCAGCTGCAGCCGGGCCTGCGTGCGCAGACTGACGAACGTCTCTGCTCCCATCCGCTCGGGAGGACGGGATGCCGCCGCCAGCGCGTCGATCGTGCTGATACCGGCCGCGCGCAGCCGTTCGCGCTGCACGGGACGCATGCCTGCCACCAACAGCAGGTCGCGGTGCGCGACCACCTCTTGCTCGCACGTCGCACAGCGCCCACACGCGAGGACGCCGAGCTCACCACGGCCGTCACCCCAGGCGATGGCGGGATGGCTGAGCCCGGATGCCAGCCGACGATCGGCGATCAGCGCGCGCAGTCGTTCGCGACGCAACCGGAAGACCGGCATGAGGTCATCGACGCGGTGAGTGCTGGTGGTGCCGTCACCCAGCAGCAGGTCGACGTGGTCAGCGCGTGGCACCTGCAGCCGGTCGAGCTGGTCGACATATGCCGCCAACTGCATGAGGGCGGTGACGCGGGCGTGGCGGGCGAGCTTGGAGTCTTGCACGATCCATCGCCCGTCGTCGTCGCGCACGAGAAAATCGGCGAAGCCGACGAATTCGCCGGTCGAGAAGGCGGCCTGGTAGATCACTCGGGCTGCGGGGTCTTCAAGCGCCGCACGAGTGGCGGCCGCGGCATCCCGCAGCGCGTCGTCATCACTCGAGCGCGTCTCGGCGATCTCGATCACGCCTGGCCCGAACTGCTCGCGGTAGCGGGCGAGCACGCGCAGCTCGTGCGCGGTGCCGAGACGGCCGGCGCGGGCGAGGGTGGCGTCTTCGGGCTCTTCTACCGGGGCCACGCGGCCAAGCTTGGCGTCGATCGCCCGCAGCCAGGCGAACTCGCACTCGGCGGCGGCCTTCAGGTCGCTCGCACTCCAGACGACCCGGCCCGCGTCTTCGATGTATCGCATCGCTCCCCTTTCGCTTCGACACTATCCGCCGCCTCCGACACCCCTCCCCCGTGCGGAAATTCCATATGGAATTTCCTTGCCCACATGAGATTTCCGAAAAATTGATGTGGGTTGGGAAATTCCATATGGAATTTCCCCGAGGTGCCAGACTGGGGTGCATGAGCCTGCCCTTCGCCAGCGCGTACCGGCACGGGTTCGCGCGCGTCGCCGCCTGCACGATCCCGGTCGCCCTGGCCGATCCGGCGACCAACGCCGAGGCCGTCCTCGAGGCGGCCCGAGCCTGCGACGCCGACAGCACCGCGGTCGCGGTGTTCCCCGAGCTGTGCCTGACCGGCTACTCGATCGACGACCAGCTCATGCAAGACGCGGTGCTGGATGCCACGGTCACGGCGCTCGAGCGGCTGGCTGCGGCATCCGCCGACCTTTTGCCGATCCTCGTGGTCGGCGCACCGCTGCGCCACCGCAACCGCCTCTACAACTGCGCCGTGGTGATCCACCGCGGCGAGATCATCGGCGTCGCGCCCAAGGGGCACCTGCCCACCTACCGGGAGTTCTACGAACGGCGCTGGTTCGCCGCCGGCGAGCCGTGGTCGGGAGAGCCGATCCGCATCGGCGAGCGCGATGTCGCATTCGGCACCGATCTGCTCTTCGACGTGCGCGATGTGCCGGGCCTCGTGCTGCACGCCGAGGTGTGCGAAGACGTCTGGGTCCCCGTGCCGCCCTCGTCGCAGGCGGCCTTGGCCGGAGCGACGGTGCTCGTGAACCTCTCGGGCAGTCCGATCACTATTGCCCGCGCCGAAGACCGCAAGACCCTGTGCCGCTCGCAGTCGCTGCGTTGCCTGGCCGCCTATGCGTATGCCGCCGCTGGCATGGGCGAGTCGACGAACGACGTGTCGTGGGACGGCCAGACCATGATCTTCGAGGGCGGCGATCTGCTCGCCCAGACCGAGCGCTTTCCCGACGGGCCTCGCTGCTCGGTCGCCGACGTCGACCTCGACCGGCTGCGACAGGACCGCATCCGCCAGGGCACGTTCGACGACAACCGCATCTCGGCAGGCGTCGGAGAGTTCCTCACCATCGAGGTCTACCTCGACCCGCCCGCCGACGACATCGGCCTGCGCCGGCACGTCGACCGCTTTCCGTTCGTGCCCGACGACGAACAGCGTCTCGCGCAGGACTGCTACGAGGCGTTCAACATCCAGGTCTCAGGCCTGATCCAGCGCATGCAGGCCATCGGCAATCCCAAGCCCGTGCTGGGCGTGTCCGGCGGTCTCGACTCCACCCACGCGCTGCTGGTGATCGCCCGCGCCATGGACCGCATGGGCCGGCCGCGCAGCGACATCCTCACCTTCACGATGCCCGGCTTCGCCACCAGCGACCACACGAAGGCGAACGCCATCGCGCTGGCCGAGGCGATCGGCGCCTCGATCGAGACGATCGACATCCGGCCGGCCGGCATGGAGCTGCTCACCACAATGGGGCATCCCTTCGCCAGTGGTGAGCCTGTGCACGATGTCACGTTCGAGAACGTGCAGGCAGGTCTGCGCACCGACTACCTCTTTCGGCTGGCCAATCAGCGCGGCGGCTTCGTCGTGGGAACGGGCGATCTGTCCGAGATCGCTCTGGGCTGGTCGACGTACGGTGTCGGCGACCAGATGAGCCACTACGCCGTCAACACGGGCGTGCCCAAGACGCTCATCCAGCACCTCATCCGCTGGGTGATCTCCACCGGTGCCGACGAGGGATGGGTGGATGCCGCAGCCGGCGCCGTGCTGCAGTCGGTGCTCGACACCGAGATCAGCCCCGAACTCGTGCCGGCCGGGCAGGACGGCAAGATGCAGTCCACCGAAGACCGCATCGGTCCGTACGCCCTGCACGACTTCGCCCTTTTCCACACCCTGCGCTACGGCGCACGCCCGTCGAAGATCGCGTTCCTCGCGCAGCACGCCTGGCAGGATCCGGATGCCGGAGCCTGGCCGCCGGGCTTTCCGGCCGAAGACCGCTACGGGTACGACCTGCCGACGGTCGCGAAATGGCTGCAGGTGTTCCTGCAGCGCTTCTTCGGCTTCGCGCAGTTCAAACGCTCCGCAATCCCGAACGGACCCAAGGTGTCACCGGCGGGTTCACTCTCGCCTCGCGGCGACTGGCGTGCCCCCTCCGACGGCAACGCGAGGGTGTGGCTGGACGAGCTGAAGGCCGCCCTGCCCGACCTCGTCGACTGAGCTATTCGGTCGCCGGCTCGCCGTACGCCAGTGTGATGACGAAGCCGTTGCGCGACAGGTCGACGAGCCGGTAGTCGCCCTTGCGGTCGGGTGTCCACGCCTTGGCGAAGGGCGGGTCCAGCCGCACCTGCTCGGGGCGCACGCTGATCCCACGCGGGTCGGCCTGGCGCACCGCCTGCACGCGTGACCAGTGCAGTGCCAGCTGCTCGGGCGTGGCCTTGTTCCACAGGCTGTCGTCATCCCACAGGTGCGAATGGCCGCGGATCTCATGCAGCGCGGCCTCGTCGGGTCTGTGGTCGCGGATGTCGAGTCCGACCAGCAGGTCGGGCTCGGCGACCGCGACCACGCTGGCTGTGCGGAAGCTTGCCGTACGCACGGAAAGCGGCACGGGAAGTCCGTCGACCACAGCGATCGGCTGAGGGTGATGCCCGAACTGGGCCGGGGCCTGCCGCGAGACATCGATGAAGGTCTCGTCGATCTGCAGCCGATCGGCGAGGATCTCCTTGGTCAGCTGCCGAACCCGATCAGATGCCTGCGATCCCGGCGCCCACCCCACGCGCGCCTCGATGCCCTTCGGAGCGTCCAGCTTCGTCGATTCCATCTCGACCACCCTCCCCCTTCGCGAGCTTTGCCTCCATCATCCCCTGTTCACCGCTCGCATGGCACCCGGCGCCCGGGCAACCCCCTTCTTCGACGTTCGCACGGTGTCAGACTGGACGCATGGCACCACGCGCGACCATCGTCGGCAGCGGGCCGAACGGCCTCGCAGCCTCGGTCGCCCTCGCTCGCGCCGGCTACGACGTGCGGGTGATCGAGGCAGCGACCGCATCGGGGGGCGGAGTGCGCACCGCGGGCCTCACTCTTCCCGGCTATCGCCACGATGTGTGCTCTGCCGTGCATCCGGCAGCGCTGAGTTCGCCGTTCTTCCGCGCATTCGGGCTCGACCGCATCGACTGGATAGTGCCCGAGGCATCGTTCGCCCATCCTCTCGACGACGGTCGCGCCGCCGTCGCGTGGCGCGACCTCGACCGCACCGTCGCCGGGCTCGGCACCGACGGCAAGGCCTGGCGCAGCACCGTGCGACCACTCAACCGGCATCTGGCCGAGGTCGTGGATTTCACCGGCAACCAGCTGCTGCGCATGCCGCGGCATCCGCTCACCGTCACCCGATTCGGCATGCGGATGCTGGAGCTGGGCACGAGCGCCGGGCGGCGCGCGTTCGGCACCTTCGGCACCGAAGCGGCCGCGGCCCTGTTCACCGGCGTGGTAGCCCATGCCAACGCGCGGCTGCCGTCGCTGGCAGCCACGGCGTCGGCGCTGTACCTGCTGGCTCATGCGCACTCGACGGGGTGGGGATATCCGCGCGGCGGCGCCGACGCCATCGCCCACGCGCTGCGCGACGACCTGTCGGCGCACGGCGGCCACATCGACACCGATCATCGCGTCGGCGACCTCTCGGCGCTGGACTGGGGTGACCCGGCCGCCGGCGATCTGCTTCTGCTGGACACCGCGCCGCGCCTGGCCCTGACCCTGCCCGACGTGCCCGCCGGGTACGCCCGCGCGGTGCGCCGCTATCGCTACGGGCCGGCCGCCGCGAAGGTCGATTTCGCCCTCGACGGGCCGGTGCCCTGGACGCACCCCGACGTGGCGCTGGCACCCACCGTGCACCTGGGCGGCACGCGCGACGAGATCGAGGCCTCCGAGAACGCCGTCGCGCGCGGCAGCGTGACCGAGCGACCGTACGTGCTCGCGGTGCAGCCCAGTGTGCTCGACGACAGCCGCGCCCCAGCCGGCTATCAGGTGCTGTGGGCGTACATCCACGTGCCCGCAGGATCGACGCTCGATCCCACCGAACTCGTCACGCGCCAGGTCGAACGGTTCGCGCCCGGCTTTCGCGACCGGGTGATCGCCTCGCACGCGATGACGGCCGCGCAGCGGCAGGCCTACAATCCGTCGGATGTCGGCGGCGACATCCTCGGCGGCTCGTTCTCGATGCTTCAGGCGGTGCGCCGGCCGGTGCTCTCGACTGCGCCGTGGCGCACGCCGATGCGTGGCGTGTACCTGGCGTCGGCAGCCACCCCGCCCGGGCCCGGGGTGCACGGCATGCCCGGGTGGCTGGCCGCCCGTCAGGCCCTGCGCGACGCGGGCACTCCGGCCGAACTCGGTGACCTGTTCGGGTGATCGCATGAACCGGCGTGCAGAACTCATCCCATTCGTGCGGTCCGGCCCGGGACACGCCCCTTCATCGCAGGTTCCGGCACGGATCGGCGGAGTTTTGAACGCCGAACGCAGCAGACAAGGCTGAGATGGACGGCTTCGCGGCGGTGGACTTCGCGTTCGCACGCGAAGTGCTCCAGCGTGGCATCGCGGCGTTGTTCGTGATTGCGTTTCTATCCAGCCGCAACCAGTTTCCCGCCCTGCTGGGCGAGCACGGACTGCTGCCCGCGCCCCGCTTGCTCGCGTGGGCGGCATCGTCCGAGCGCGAACGGCGCACGCCGCGACGCGCACACCTGCTTCGCCCGACGGTGTTCCGTCGCTGGCGCTACACCGATCGGCGGCTGCGGGCACTGTGCGGGGGCGGCATGGTCGTGGGCGCGGTGCTGGTGGTCGGCATTCCGCAGCTGGGCCCGCCCTGGGTGCCGATGCTCTGCTTTCTCGCGCTGTGGCTGGGCTACATGTCGATCGTGTCGATCGGCCAGACCTTCTATGGATTCGGCTGGGAGATGCTGCTGCTCGAGGCCGGGTTTCTCGCGGCGTTCCTCGGCTCACGCGACCAGAGCCCGCCGGTCGTAGTGATCGTGCTGTTCTGGTGGCTGGTGTTCCGGCTCGAATTCGGGGCCGGCATGATCAAGATCCGCGGTGGCCGCGAATGGCGCGACCTCACGGCGCTGATGTACCACCACGAGACACAGCCGATGCCCGGACCGCTCAGCCGGCAGGCCCATCTGCTGCCCGCCTGGTTTCATCGCGGCGAGGTGCTCGGCAACCATTTCGCCCAACTGATCGTGCCCTGGTTCTTGTTCGCGCCGGCCGTGGGGCTGTGGGTCGACTCGCCGATTCCCGCGATCATCGGTGCCGTGGCCGCGACCCTGGTCATCGCCACGCAGCTCTGGCTCGTGCTCACCGGAAATTTCGCCTGGCTCAACTGGGCCACTATCGTGATCGCTTTCTCGGGCTACGGCATCCCCCGCCTCTCTTCAGGAGGCGGGCCGATCCCGCTGTATTGGACACTCATCACCGGCGCGGTGTTCGCGCTGTATGTCGTGCTCAGCTGGTGGCCGGCGCGCAATCTGATGGCCCGCCGGCAGCTGATGAACGCGAGCTTCAACCGCTGGCAGCTCGCCAACGCCTATGGCGCCTTCGGCACGGTGACGCACACTCGCATCGAGTACATCATCGAGGGCACACGCGACCTCGACGCCGGTACGGCCACCTGGACCGAGTACGTGTTCAAGGGCAAGCCCGGGCCGCTGCGGCGGGTTCCCCGGCAGTTCGCGCCGTATCACCTGCGTCTGGACTGGTTGATGTGGTTCCTGCCCCTGGGCCGGTCGTTGGAGGGCTGGTTCGAGCAGCTGCTGATCATGCTGTTGCGGTCGGATGCCGCGACTCTGCGACTTCTCGCGGCGGACCCGTTCGACGGCGCATCGCCGCGATGGGTGCGGGTGGTGTCGTACCGCTACCGGTTCGCCACCCGTGCCGAGTATCGCGAGACCGGTCAGCGGTGGATGCGCGACCGGCGGCAGGTGCTGGTGCGGCCGGTCTCGCTCGATTCCCTGCGGTGAGACTCGGCCGCCGGGCGCTCGCCGGGAACACCCTGCGGTGAGACTCGGCCGCCGGGCGCTCGCCGGGGGGACACCCCGCGGCGGGCCGCCCGTTAGGCTCTTAGGGCATCCGTCCCCATCTTGGAGTCTTCTGTGTCCAATCCCCACGATCCGTACGCCGACCCGAACGGGCAGAACGCCGCACCCCCGGTGCCTCCGGCACCCGCGGGTTACCCGAATGCCGGCGCGTACCCGCAGCAGCCCGCTGGCGGCTACCCGCAGCAGCCCGCCGCCGGCTATCCCCAGCAGCCTGCGGGCGCGGGGTACCCGCAGAGCACCGCCGCCTATCCGCCGGTGCCGCCGACGGGGTATGTGCAGCCTGGCCCCGGTCTGCCCAAGCAGCCCGACAATCGCCCGAAGACGCTGGCGCTCGTTGCCCTGATTCTCGCGGTCGTCGGATTCATCGCTGCCTGCATCGGATTCGCTCCGATCGGGCTGCCGTTCGTGATCGTGGGCGGCGTGCTGCTGCTGGCGGCGTTTGTGCTGTCGATCGTCGTGCTGGCCAACCGCAAGCAGGGTGGCAAGGGTCTCGGCATCGCGGGCCTGGTCGTCTCCGTCGTCGGCGGCATCGTGTTCGTGTTCGCGCTGCTTGTCTCCATCGCGTGGGCCGTGTGGGCGGGCGTGGGAGGCGGGCAGGCTCTCGGCGAGAGGCCGGCGGTATCGGCGCCCGTCGCGCCCTCCGACGAGGCGACCGACGATCAGGGCAACAACACCACAGCGACCGGTGACTACGATGAGGCCGCGTATGTGGCCGAGCTGCGCCCGACGGTGCGGGCGATCTTCAAGGAGATCGAGCCCAACGCGACCGACGACATCATCGATTCTGCCTACACAGACGACACGCTCGTCTACCTCGGAACAACGTTGCTGACCGAATACACGACGCTCGGCGATGACGCGATCGGCCAAGAGGCCTCCGACGCCGTCGATTCCAGCGACGGCCTTTTCAGCGAGGACCAGGCCGAGCGCCTCATGCGCGCGATCCTCGAGGCAGCCCAACACCACCTCGTCGAGCAGTAGCCCTCACACCGGGTCGAGCGCGCTCTGACGCACCGCGCTCGGCCCGTGGGCAGTCGCTTCCACGACCAGCTGCGCAGGAATCTGCTCCTTCATCGCCTCGACGTGGCTGATCACCCCGACCGTGCGACCGCCCTCGCGCAGCTCATCGAGCGTGCGCATGGCCAGCTCCAGCGTCTCAGGGTCGAGCGAGCCGAACCCCTCGTCGATGAAGAGCG
This sequence comes from Microbacterium protaetiae, assembly GCF_004135285.1. Classification (NCBI taxonomy): domain Bacteria; kingdom Bacillati; phylum Actinomycetota; class Actinomycetes; order Micrococcales; family Microbacteriaceae; genus Microbacterium; species Microbacterium protaetiae. The sequence continues at coordinate 2,267,712 of NZ_CP035494.1, read as the reverse complement.
TGTCGAGCCGGATGCCGCCGGCCCGATCGGTGACCACCTGCGCGAGGCCGAGCGCCAGGGCGAGCGAGGCCAGGAACGTCTCGCCGCCGGACAGCGACTGCGCGGGGCGCGCCCGCCCGGTGTAGGCGTCGACCACCTCGAGCCCCAGCCCGCTGGCGGCGTTGCGCGCTGCCAGCGCGTCGGTGTGCGCCAGGCGGTAGCGCCCCGCCGACATCGCATCCAGGCGCACATTCGCTGCCGCCACGATCTGCTCGAGCTCGGCGGCGAGCACGAACGTCTCAAGATCCATCTTGCGTTCGTTGCGACCGGCGACGGCATCGGCGATGCCGGCGACCAGGCGCCGGTGTGCGTCGAGTTCGCCGATCTGCGCATGTGCGTCGTGCGCGCGCTCGCTCGCTCGCTCGAGGGATTCGACGGCTTGGACGACCGCCGTCGCCGCCCCCGCTGCTGCCGCCGCCGCTTCGCGGGCATCGGCGAGCGCCGCCGCACTCGCCTCGAGGTCGGGCAGTGGATCGTCGGCCCCAGCCAGCTGCAGCTCGAGCTGCACCAGCTGGCCCTTGAGTTCGGCCAGCGCCGTGTCGTGCGCCCGCACCTTCTCATCCAGGCGCGAGCGCTCGGCGTCGTCACGCAGAGCAGCGCGCGCCGCGGCGGCGTCGACGAAGTCGGATGCCGCCACGCGACGGTCGCGGTCGTCACCGGCGGCGCGTGCGGACTCGGTCGCTGTCCGGGATGTCTCGATCGCGGCGCGCAGCGCGACGGCGGCCGCTCGCCGTCGCGCTCCGTCGTCGATCCGCGCGGCCACGGATGCGAAGTCGTCGCGGGCAGCGGCGACGACGGCCTGCGCCGATGTCAACCGCTCGCCCAGCGTGGTCAGCTCATCCTGCGCTTCGGTGACACCGGCTCGCGACCGGTCGATGTCGGCCGCGATGCGCGCGTCTTCCTCATCAAGCCCATCGCGTTCAGCCCGCAGGCGATCCCGCTCTCTCGCCGCCGTCTCGGCCGCCGTGAGCCGATCCACGGCCTGATCGAACGCGCGCCGCGCGCCGTCGGGATCGAGTCCTCCCGACCGGGCAGCGGCATCCGCGTACGCGGCGAGCGCGGTGGCCGCCGTCTCTCCGGCCTCGTGCGCACGCTGCTGTGCGGCATCCCGGGCGTTGTCTGCCGCCTCGAGCTCGTCGTCGCCGACGGGCTCGTCGGCACGCGGTGCCGGGTGCGGGTGCTCGACCGAACCGCACACCGGGCACGGCCGGCCAGCCTCGAGTGCGGAGGCCAGTTCGCCCGCCCTTTGCTCGATGCGACGGCGCAGCAGCGCATCGGCTGCAGCGGCGGCGGCCGTGGCCTCCTCCTGCCGGGCGAGCTTGGTCTTGTCTGCCTCGTGGAGGGTCTCGGCGCGCGTGCGGGCCTCTTCGGCGGCGTCGCGACGTGCGCGCGCCTGTTCCACGACCCGCCGCGCGTCATCGGCCGTCGCCGCCACGGCGACGTGTGTGCGCAGCGCCTCGTCGAGTTCAGCACGCCGCGCCGGAAGCGCCGCGCGCTGCCTCTCCAACTCTGCGATCCGTGTCTGTGCCGCCGCCACCCTCTGCTCGGCGGCGGCATGCTTCTCGCGCAGCGATGGAAGCTCCGCCTCCTGCGCCGCGGCGCTCTGCCAGAGCGCCAGCCGGCCGGTGAGATCGTCGATGAGTGCGGCCAGCGTCTGGGCATCGGCGTCCTGCTGCCCGCCCGCCTCGTCCCACGCGGCGCGGGCCGCCGTCTCGGCACGGCGCGCCTGCTGCGCGGCCGCCTCGGCATGAGCGGCATGTTCGAGCGGGGCGCGCAGTCCCTCGGCGCCGCGCGCATCGTGCAGAGCTCGGCGGTCGGCATCGATCTCGGTCGTGCGCGCCTGACGCTTCGCGAGTGCCTCGCGCGCGGCATCCCGCGCCCGCGCCCACTCGTGCAGGGACTTCACCTTCTCGTGCGCGGCGAAGGCCTCGTCGCGGGCGGCGATCGCGGCGGTCTGAGCCTCGGTCAACACCTCGACCCGATAGCGGCCTCGTTCGATAGCACGATCCAGCGCGCCAAGTCGGTCGGGGAGGGCGTTGCCCGGTGCCCCTTCGCCGGCCAGTTCGTGTGCCGCGACGGTGTTCTCGGCGTCATCGAGCGCGAGTTCGATGACGCGCCGCCGGTCGGCCAGGGCATCTTCGGCGTCTTTGCGTCGCTCGTCGAGTAGGCGCTCATACTCTTGATACGTGCGGCTGCCGAACAAGGTGCGCAGCAGTGCCTGACGGTCGCCGCCCGATGCCAGGAGGAACTGCGCGAACCGGTTCTGGGCCAGCAGAATCACCTGCTGGAATTGCTCACGGTTCAGCCCGAGGATCTCGCCGAGCAGTTCGCCCGCCTCGCGCGGCTTCGCCGCCCGGCCCACCCATTCGCCGTCGACGAGCTCTTCGACCACTGCCCGGTGCTCTTCGGTCGTCAGCCCAGTGCCGTTGCGCTTCGGCCGCTCGTATTCGGGTGAGCGCGTGACCCGCCAGCGCCGGTCGCCGACGGTGAACTCGAGTCGCACCTCGCTGCGGTCTTCGGGTCGGCAGTGGTCGCTGCGCAGCCGTTTGGCTCCGCCGTCGTAGCGGGGTACACCGCCATACAGCGCGAAGCCCACCCCGTCGAGAATGCTCGACTTGCCGGCGCCGGTGCGCCCGGCGATCAGGAAGATGCCGTCGTCGTCGAAAGCGTCGAAGTCGATGACCTGACGCTGTAGGAACGGCCCGAATCCCTCGAGCTCGAGACGATGCAACTTCATACCGCGGCCTCCGCCCCCACCCGCTCGCCGATGACCTCACGCACGAGATCGGATTCGTCGTCGGAGGCCCCCTGACCGTTGCGCACATGCGCGAGGAACGCGTCGATCAACCGTGCGTCGTCGGCGCCGGCGGCCTCGACCCGCGCGGTGAACGTGCGGGTGTCGGCTGCCGCGCGCACCGCCGGAGTGTGTCGCACCTCGGCGCAATGCACGAAGCGCTGCTGCAGCCGTCGCATCGGATCGGACTGTGCCACGGTGTCGGTGTAGCGCGCACTGACCCACGCGTCTTCGTCGGGTATGAAGCGCGGGTCGGTGAGAAGCTCGTCGAGGCTTCCGGTGAGCTGCACAAGTCGGCGCGGTACCGGAAGATCTATCCACTGCACCTCGGCCAGGCCTTCGGCATCCATCTCCACCAGCCACGCACCGCGCGGCTTGTCACGCTCGCCGAAGCTGTAGTGCAGCGGCGCCCCCGCGTACCGCACCCGCTCGGAGAGCACGCTGCGCCCGTGGATGTGCCCGAGCGCCACATAGTCGGGTCCGTCGAACGCCGCCCGCGGCACCACGTCGAGACCGCCCTGCTGAATATCGCGTTCCAGGTGCGGTGTCGCCTCGACTCCGGCGGCGAAGCAGTGCGCGGCCGCGACGAAGCGGCCACCGCGCACCGCAGCATCCGTGCGCACCAGATCCATCGCGCGGGTCAGTGCCTGCGCCTGCGTGCGCACGCCGGGCCACAGCCGCCGCACCAGCACAGGTTCGAGGTACGGGATGCCATAGAAATGCACTGGTCCGTGCTCATCGGCGATCGTGATCGGCGTCGCTATCGCCGCCGGATCGGTCAGCACATGGATGCCGTTGCGCAGCAGCTTCGCCTGAAAGCCGAGACGCGCGGCCGAGTCATGATTGCCGCTGGTGACCACCACGCGCGCGCCCGTGTCGCGCAGCGCCGCCAGCGTGTCGGTCAACAGCGTGTAGCAGTCGGCGGCCGGCGTCGCCGAGTCGAACACGTCGCCGGCGACGAGAACCACATCGACCGCGCGCGTGCGCACCTCGGCGACAAGCGCGTCGAGCACGCCGCGCAGCGCCGTCAGCGTCGAGCTGCCGTGAAAAGTGCGCCCGATGTGCCAGTCGGAGGTGTGCAGGATCCGCATGACTCCACGGTACGTGCGGCATCCGACATCGCCGGCACGGCGGGCCGGGCCCGGCTTGTTAGATTTGCCGACGTGCACGTCGCTTCGCTGGCTGTCTATCCCGTCAAATCCACCCGCGCCCTCCCCGTTTCCACGGCCACCGTGCATCCGCACGGGCTCGAACACGACCGGCGCTGGGCTGTCGTCGACCACGCCGGCGCCGTCATCACGGCGCGCACGCGCGACCGGATGCTGCGCATCAGCGCCGCCCCGACCGCGACCGGTCTGCACCTGAGCGCACCCGATATGCCCGACCTGCACGTGCCGTTCCCGGTGGGCGGCGCCGTGGTGCCGGTGGGTGTCTCGCGCATGCCCGAAGCCCGGTACGGCGGCGACGATGCCGCCGCCTGGTGCTCGCGGGTGCTGGGCGAGCCGGTGCGTCTGATCTGGCAGGACGACCCGCGCGCACGCTCGGTGGCTCCCGAGCACGGCGGGCGAGACGGCGACCATGTCAGCCTCGCCGACACCGGCCCGCTGCTGCTGGCCAGCACCGCGTCGGTGGCGCGCCTGAACGAGTGGATCGCCGAGACCGACCCCGATGCCGCGATCCCGGTCGGCCGCTTTCGTCCGAACGTTGTCGTGGACGACGCAGACGGAAAGCTGGAGGCCTTCGACGAGGATCGCTGGGCGCGGGTTCGCATCGGTTCGGTGACCTACCGGTTCACCGAGCAGTGCGACCGGTGCGTGCTGACCACCATCGACCCCGACACCCTCGCGCATGGCAAGGAGCCGCTGCGCACCCTCGCGCGGCACCGCAAACGCGCGGGCAAGACCTGGTTCGCCATCCGTCTGGTCCCCGAGCATTCCGGCACGATCACGCTCGGCGATCGCGTCGACGTGCTCGAAAGGCAGTCACCCGCACCCGAATGAAGCGGCCGCCGCGGGAATGTCGGAGCCCCCTTCTACCTTGAGATTGGACAGGGAAAGAAGGAACAGACGATGTACGAGGCGTATATGGCCGAAGTGTTGTCTCGGTCCGAAACTGAACAGATCACGCGCCGGATCGAGCGGCGCCGCGTCGCCCTCGAGCGCTCGGCGCTGGCGCCGGCGCCCATCGAGCAGGTCGTGCGACGCGAGCCGCGCGCGGTGCGCATGCCGCAGCCGACAGCGCCATGTGTGGGGTGCCCCGCCTGACCGGGGCCGCCCTCACCGTGTCGGCCCCACCGGTGCTGCCCTCACCGGGGCCGCCGGGGAAGGGGCTTGACCGGGCGAACCCGCCCCTGCGAGATAGCCTCGGAGCATGGCGGATGAACTCGACGGCAGCGCCACCGCGGGCGCGCCCCGCGACCCCGCCCCGACGCGGTTCACCCACGCGGGCGCCACCCTCGTGGCCGAAGAGCAAGGCGAAGGCGAGCGCGTCTTCCTGCTGATCCACGGCGTCGGCATGGGTCGCAGCGTCTTCCGCGGGCTGGTCGAGCTTCTCTCGGCGCACGGGCGCGTGATAGCGATCGATCAACCCGGCTACGGCGAAGCCCCCGAGCCGATGCGCACCCTGACGATGGAGCGCACCGCCGACCTCGTCGCAGCTTTCGTGCGATGGCGGATGCTGCCACCCGTGGTGGTCATCGGCCACTCGATGGGCACGCAGGTGGCCCTGGAACTGGCCGTGCGCCACCCCGGTCTCGTCGACAGACTCGTGCTCGTCGCGCCGACCGTGAACGTCGCCGAGCGCACGGCGCGGCGGCAGCTGCTGCGGCTCGTGCAGGACCTGGCTGTGGAGAGCCCACTGGTCGTGCTGCGCGGCGCGCGCGAGTACCTGCGTGCCGGACCGCACCTGGCGCGCAAGATGCGCGCGATGCTCGTGCACCGGCCCGAAGACCGTCTGCCGCACGTGACGGTGCCTACGCTCGTGCTGCGCGGCGCAGAAGACCGGGTATGCCCGGTGCCGTGGTGCCGCAGGGTGGCGGGGGCGATCCCGGGGGCGTGGTACGAAGAGATCCCCGGGCATGGCCACGAGACCATGATCCGCGATCCGCAGGCCGCCGCCGCACGCATCGTCTCGTTCGCATCAGAACGCTGAGCGCCCCGACGCGTTCCAGGGGTGAGGGCGCCGACGCGTCAGCAGACGGACTGCGCGGGATGAGAGAGGATGCCGCACCGCTCCGGATGCGCGGCGAACCAATCGGCGACATACCAGCACACCGGAACCACCGTGCGTTCACCACTGTGCTCGAGAGTGGCCACCGCACGGTCGACGAGTTCGCCGGCATAGCCGTTGCCTCGGAAGGGCGGAACCGTATAGGCCCGGGTCAGGGCGACGCTGCGACCGTCGTCGCGATAGTCCAGCACACTGACCAGATCGTCACCGCGGTGCAAGGTGTAACGCGACGCGTCGGGTTCGTTCGCGAAACGGAAATCACTCACGCCGCAAGGCTAACCCCGCCCGGACCCGTCGGCGTCGCGCAGCGCCCGAACCCAGGCATCCACCGCGTGCTGCCCGCGCAGCCGCACGATCGCCTCGCCGTCGGCGATGCGCTGTGCAAGCTGGGCGCGGCCGACCGGATGCTGCGTCCATGACCACAGGATGATGTTCTCGTCGGGATCCCGGCGAAGCCACGACGTCGGGCGCTCGCGGTTGCCGTGCCAGAGTTCCTCGCGAAAGATCGCGCGCCGCAGGGTGCGCCGCACGACCCGGCCGAGCGTGCGCAGCCGGGAGTGGTCGATCCATACCGTCACGTCGGGTGCGTGCGGTGGATCGAGCACATCGCCCATACGCGAGGTCCAATTGCCGTCCATCACCCAGCCGTCGGGGTGCGCGACGACGAAGTCGGCGATCAGAGAGCGGGCCTGACCGAGGTCGCGCAAGGTCCAGTCGACATCCCAGAAGACGGCGTCCAGCTCGAGCCGGGGAAGGCTGGCTTCGGCCGCAACGCGCTCCGCGAGCCGGGACTTTCCCGACCCCGATGTCCCGACGATGCGCACCTTCACGAGGGGATAGTCTGCCATCCGAACAGCGGCAGGACGCCGTCTCACCCACCTCGACACCGGGTCGCAGCGCGCCGAACTGAGCAATCTGTCACATTTCGTCACGGTTCGCACGTGGCATCCGTGCGATTTGACGCACGGGGACGAATTCCGTCATAATCGGGCACATGACGAGCAACGTGCGATATCTGTCCGCCCGGGAGGCGAACGGAACAAACGGCATCATGATGCCGTGTCGCGTTGCCATGTGTTGTCGAATGTGCCGCTGAGTCGGTAACCCCCGCCGGGCTCGCGCACGCTGCCTTCTCCACCTCGAAGGTCATCGCGCTGGAAGCCCCCGAGCACCTCGCCGCACACCGCGCAAGGATGCCTCGCACCCGGCCCCGCTTCGGGCCGCGATCGCAACACACCCGTACCCGGTTCGGGTCGAATCACCGACCACCGGGTCCCCGCAGTCAAGGACTTCATCCCATGTCGAACACCGCCCTTCTCGAGCGTCCCACCACCGCCACCAGCACGACCGCCCGCCCGACGCTGCGGCTGGTCACCGACCGGCCCGCCGAGGTTTCGGCGCCGGCTGCCCCGGCGAGCAACCTGCCCGCCGGCACCACCCCCCGCGGCTTCGCGCTCTATGTCGGCTTCGACGAGGCCAAGGCCGCGGCATCCGGCATCTCGCTCGGCGCCATCGTCGATGCCCTGCGGCGCACGCTCGCCGATGTCGCGCCCGGCGCCGAGACGTATGCGACCGTGGCACTGGCCCCGGTCGGCGCCGGCGGCCGCGACGTCGACGTGGTGCGCCGTGCGCTGCAGGAGCCGAGTGCCATTGCGCGTACGAAGACCGAGCCCGATGCGGATGAGGAGGCCACCGGCAGCCGCGTGACCGTCGACATCTCGCGCAAGCGCGTGGTCATCGACGGCGAGTCGGCCGCCCTCACGTTCAAGGAATTCGAGCTGCTGCAGTACCTCGTGCTGCGCGAGGGCCGCACGATCGAGCGCGGCGAGCTGGTGTCGTCGCTGTGGCAGGGCTCGACTGACAAAGACGCTCCGGGCGAGCGCACGATCGACGTGCACGTGCGTCGGCTGCGCGCCAAGCTCGGCCGCTACGAAGACATCGTGCGCACGGTGCGCGGCGTCGGCTACCGCTTCGATCGGCACGCCGATGTCGTGATCCGCTACGGCCACGGCACCCCGTCGCCCGACCGCTTCTGACCCCCCGCCCTCCGTCGCTCCCACCTGGGAAATTCCATATGGAATTTCCCTGTCCACATCAATCTGCCGCCGGTTTGATGTGGACAGGGAAAAGTGATGTCGACTCCCCGACGACACCTTCACGAGAGCAGGATGTCGGAGGCCACCGCTTAGGGTGGGGTCATGCATCCCGCGGCCCTGACGAGCGCGCGCCGCGACCCGCGGCCTGCGCGCGAGCGGCCGCTGGAGACCGAGTATCGGCCACGGCATCCACTCGATCTCATGCGCACGGTCAGCATTCAGCAGCGCGGCGCGCACGACCCGACCTTCAGCGTCGCGGCGAGCGTGATCTGGCGCGCAAGCCGCACCCCTGCCGGCATCGCGACGCTCGCGTTGCGTGAAATCTCCCCCAGTGTGATCCGCGCGGCCGCGTGGGGCCCCGGACGCGAACAGGCCCTCGCACAGGTACCTGCCCTGTGCGGCGCAGACGACGAGCTCGAGGGCTTCGACGCCTCGCGGCATCCTCTCGTCGCCCAGACCCATCGCCGCCACCCCGGACTGCGCTTGAGTCGCACCGACGGAGTCTTCGACGCGCTGGCGGGGGCGATCCTCGAGCAGAAGGTCACCGGCATCCAGGCCTTCGGCGCGTGGCGGCGCCTGGTCACGTGGTGCGGCGAACGCGCGCCGGGCCCCACGCCTGTTCCGATGTTCGCGCCACCGACGATCGACGGCTGGCGCGGCATCCCTTCGTGGACCTGGCATCGCGCGGGGGTCGAACCGCCGCAGGCGCGCGCGGTCATCGAGGCCGCCCGGCGCGGTCCGTCGCTCGTGCACGCGGTGACCGCCGCAGCCGATGGCGAAGGACGGGATGCCGCCCTGACGGGCGTCCGCGGGATCGGCGCGTGGACGGCGGCAGAGACCCGCGCCCGCGCCCTGGGCGACCCCGACGCGGTCAGCGTGGGCGACTACCACCTTGCTCACGAGGTCGGTTTCGCCCTGACCGGCGCGCGCACCGACGACGACGGGATGCTGCGGCTGCTCTCCGCGTGGCCGGGGCACCGGCAGCGGGTCATCCGGCTGATTCGGCTCAGTCCCGCGCGCGAACCGCGCCGCGGCCCGCGGCTGCACCCGGAAGACCACCGCGACCGTTGACCCCCTTGCCGATGTCGGAGGTCAGCGCGAGACTCACGGGATGACAACACTCAACCCCTACCTCTCGTTCCAGAAGAACGCGCGCGAGGCGATGACGTTCTACCAGTCCGTGCTCGGCGGTTCGCTCGACATCGCCACGTTCAAAGACTTCCCCGATATGCCGCACGAGGCCTCCGACGAGGACCTCGTGATGCATGCATACCTGCACACCGAAGACGGCATCCAGCTGATGGGCGCCGACACCCCCGCCGGTGTGCCGTACAGCCCGCCCGCGGGAGTCGCGCTGTCGCTCGAAGGCACTGACGAGCAGACCCTGACCGGCCAGTGGAACGCCCTTGCCGACGGCGGCACCGTGAGCATGCCGCTGGCGGCCGCACCCTGGGGCGGCGGAAAGTTCGGCATGCTCACCGACAAGTTCGGCGTCGCCTGGTACGTGACCATCGACTCCTCCGATTCGTGACCGAGCCCGTCGACGAGCTGGTCGTCGCCGACGCCGCGGCGTGGCGGGCGTGGCTCGACGTGCATGAGGGTGAGGATACCGGCGCCTGGCTGGTACTCGCCAAGAAGGGCACGACGAGCCCGACGACGCTGAGCTACGCCCAGGCGCTCGACGAGGCGTTGTGCAGCGGCTGGATCGACGGTCCCAAGCGCAGCCGCGATGCCGCGACATTCCTGCAGAAGTTCACGCCGCGGCGGGCTCGCTCGATGTGGTCGGCGCGCAATGTCGAGCACATCGCTCGCCTGACCGAAGAAGGGCGCATGCGCGCCCGCGGGCAGAGCGAGGTCGACCGCGCGCAGACAGACGGGCGATGGGAACGCGCCTACGCAGGGTCGGCGGCAGCCGAGCCGCCCGCAGCACTGCTGCGCGCGCTCGAGGCCGCACCGGGCGCCCGTGCCGCGTTCGACGCGCTCACCCGTGCCGACAGGTATTCGATCCTGCACCCGCTGATGACCGCGCCGTCACCGCAGTCGTTCGACGCGCGCCTGCAGCGGGCACTCGATCGTCTGACGTCGTCCGGGTGACAACCGCCTACGCTGGAGGCATGGCAGGATCCGGATGGCCCCGCGGGCGCGTGCAGTGGCTGCTGGGCACCGCGCTGCTGCTGGCCGTCGGCGCGCTCGTCGGCCTCGTCTTGGGCAGCATCTGGCTCGGCCTGCTTCTGGCAGCGCTCGTCTCGATCGGGTGGCTCATCGCCTACGAGTCGCAGCGCGGGCGCTCCCCCGGCCTGCACGACGACGATGACGACGGGGCGCGGCTGTAGCACCCCGCGGATCTGTCGGGCCGCGCCCGCGCGCCGCGATACGCGACCCCGCGCAGCTCCTACATCTCTTCGTGCGTCTCGGGGTCGCCGTCCCACAGTCGGCCGCGCTCAAGGCCCGACAAAGCAGCGACCTCGTCGTCAGCGAGGGTGAATCCGAACACATCGGCGTTCTCGCGCTGCCGGCCGGCGTGCGCCGACTTCGGAATCGGCGTCGAGGCCAACTGCACATGCCAGCGCAGCACTGCCTGCGTCTCGGTGACGCCGTGCGCGGCTGCGACATCCTTCACTATCTGCTCGTCGAGCAGCTCGCTGCGCCGCGCGAGCGGGCTCCAGCTCTCGGTGCGGATGCCGCGCTCGGCGTGGAAGGCACGCAGCGCCACCTGCGGAAAATACGGGTGCAGCTCAACCTGATTCACCGCCGGAGTCACACCGGTCTCGTCGATGAGGCGCGTGAGCATCGCCTCGGTGAAGTTCGAGACGCCGATCGAACGGACAAGCCCCTCATCGCGCAGCCGGATCATCGCCCGCCACGAATCCAGGTACTTGTCCACGCTCGGGTTCGGCCAGTGGATGAGATAGAGATCGATGCGCTCCAGTCCCAGCCGGTCGAGCGAGCCGCGGGCGCTGGCGATGGTCTCGTCGTAGCCGTGGTCGCGGCCGGGCAACTTCGTGGCCACCAGCAGCTCCTCGCGATCGACACCGCTGGCTCGCACGGCCTGGCCGACCTCGGACTCGTTCTTGTAGTTCACCGCTGTATCGAGCAGACGGTAGCCGGTCGCGATCGCGCCGGCGACAGCGTCCACCCCCTCATCTCCGGTCAGGTTGTACGTGCCCAGCCCCAGCTGCGGAAACCAGGTGCCGTCGTTCAGGGTCACTGTCGGGATCGAAGTCATCCCCCCATCTTGCACACTGGATACCTGCATGCGACTTGACAGTTAAGGTCTTAACTATTAGCTTCTTAACTATGACAAGTCATGCCGAACGCCTCACCGTTGCCATCCGCACGCTCGGTTTCGCCCAGCGGGGCGCTGCCGACGACTGGGTACGTGAGAGCGGGTTGACACGACAGCAAGGGTTCACGCTCGGCTACATCGAAGAGCACCAACACCGCGGAGTGATCGCCCGCGAGCTCTCCGAGGTGTCCGGAACGACCCCGGCCGCTGTCGCCGGCCTCTTGCAAGGGCTGGAAGATCGCGGCTACATCACGCGGACGCCGTCACCCGACGACTCGCGCGTCAAACTCCTGAACATCACCCCCGAGGGCTCACGCCTCATCGAGGGTTTCGACGAACAAATGCGCTCGGCACAGGAGCGCCTCTTCTCCGCACTCAGCATCGACGAGCAGGATCAACTGCTCGCGCTGCTCGAGCGCCTCATCCACGACTCCGGCGTGCCCACATCGCCGCCCGCGCCCCGACGCGGCCGCGACAGAGAACGTCGCTGACACCCGCTCTCCTCTTTCTCCTCTCTTCTTTCGAAAGCCGTTCCCGTAACGGAGGTATCACCATGTCTTCGAGCAACCGTTTCCAACTCGCATCCGCCCCCATCTGGCGCGCACTCATCCACCTCTGCATCCCGATGATCGCCGGCATGTCGGTCGGCGCCGTCTACAACATCATCAACTCCGGCTTCATCGGCGCCCTGCACTCGACCCCGATGCTGGCCGCCCTGACCTTCTCACTGCCGGTCTTCGCCCTCATCATGGCCGTCGGCGGCGTGTTCGGCGTGGGCGGAGGCACCTACATCTCCCGCCTGCTCGGATCGGCTGACCAGGAAGGGGTGGATGCCTCGACCCGCTCGGGCTCGCCGGACGAGAGTGCCGCAGCCGCGGCATCCCGCATCAAGAACGTCTCGTCGTTCACGCTGTGGGCCTCCCTCGCCGCCGGAGTCGTGATCGGCATCGCCGGTGTCGTCTTCGCCACCCCGATAGCCGCCGCTGTCGGCGCGACGGGCGACTCCCTGGCACCGACCGCGGTGTACATCGGCGCCATGTTCGCGTTCGCGCCGATTCTGGTGGCCTGTTTCTCGCTCGAGCAGATCGTGCGTGCCGAGGGCGCCGCGGTCGCCTCGATGACCGGCCTGATCGCCTCGACCGTCGCGAATCTCGTCTTTGATGTGCTGTTCATCCTCGTGCTGGGCTGGGGCGTGCTCGGCGCCGGTATCGCACTGGGCTTGTCGAACGTGGTCATGGTCGGCTACTACATCTGGTGGCTGGCTCGCCGCAGCGAGGTCGTCTCGCTCGCACCACGCTGGTTTCGGGCGGACCGCGAGATGTTGAAGACGGTGTTCGGCATCGGGGTGTCCGAGCTTCTGCAGTCGTCGTTCCTCATTGTGACCACGCTCGTCATGAACTGGATCGCCATCGGCTACGGTGCGGCACTGCTGGCATCGATGGGTGTCGCCCTTCGGATCTCGCAACTTCCCGAGATGATGTGCATGGGCGTGTTCGTGGGCGTCATACCGCTGCTGGCCTACTCCTTCGGCGCACGCAATTCCGTACGGCTGCGTCGGGCGATCACCGGTGCCGCCCTGTCGATCGTGGGCATCACCATCGTCTTCTCGACGCTCGTCTTCGTGTTCCGCGATCAGGTCTTCTCGCTCTTCAGCGCCGACCCGGCCGTGCTGCAGGACGGCACCCTCGTACTGACGGCGATGCTCGTCTCGACGATCTTCAACGGCATCACGGGCCTGGTGATCGCGATCTTCCAGGCGACCGAGCAGATGCGCAACGCGACCATCATGTCGATCGCGCAGGGTGTGCTCTTCATCCCGGTGGTGCTCGTCGGCAACGCCGTGTTCGGCATCACCGGGGTCATCTGGGCGATGACCGTCACCGAAGTGCTGACGTTCGCGCTCGGGATCCTGCTGTTCGTCACCTCGCACCGCGCGCTGGAGGCCGAGCCATCGGCGCAGGCCATTGAGGCGGCGCAGGAGGCCGTCACCGTCTGAGCGCGGAGGCAACCCGGTTCGGCGGCCGGACGGCGGAGTGATCAGCGCAGCAGGTGCGCGCCGCAGCCGACCGCGTAGCCGTCGCGGAGCCACCCGGTGAACACGTCATCGAACTGCTCCTCGCGCTCGATGCGCCAGTTGTGCACGAAGAGACTGCGGCTGAACGGCGCGGCGGATCGGATGCGCTCGTCGAGTGGCAGCGGCTGCATGAGGTCGAGGTAGCCGACCAGGCCGTCGCCACGCGGCTTCGCCCCCGCGAAGCCGCGCCGGGTGCCTTTGAAGGTGATCATCGATTTCGAGACCGCGATACGGATCGGCCCGAAGCCGTGCAGGATCTCGCTGAACCGCTCGTAGAGCGCAATCGTCTCCGGCGAGCCGGCGCGCATATGTCGCTCGACGGTCCACTCATCCACGTCCGTCGCCATGGCATCATCCCCTCCTGTACGGGTGTCGCGAGTCTATAGACCAGCGCCGACATTCCCTCGCCTCGGGAACAAGCCGCGGCATCCTGCGTTGTCCCCCACATGACAACAGTGGGAATCATCGGAGCAGGACACATCGGCAGCACTCTTGCGGAGGGCCTGGTCGCCCGAGGCTACGACGTCGTGATCGCGAACTCGCGTGGGCCCGAGACGCTGTCTGACCTCGTCGCAAAGCTCGGCGGCAAGGCACGCGCCGCGACGGCGGCAGAAGCCGCGGATGCCGCGGACTGGGCGATCGTGACGGTGCCGCTCAAGGCACTCGGTGATGTCCCTGTCGAGCCGCTCGCCGGGAAGATCGTGCTCGACACGTGCAACTACTACTGGGAGCGCGACGGGCGCATCCCCGCGCTCGACGACAAGCAGACGACGACCTCGCGGCTGGTGCAGGATCACCTGCCGACCTCACGCGTGGCCAAGGCCTTCAACCACATCATGTCCACCGACATCCTGGTCGACGGCACCCCGGCCGGCACCGAGAACCGGCGGGCGCTGGCCACCGCGGGTGACGATGAGGATGCCGTCGCCTTAGTGACGGCGCTGTACGACGAATTCGGCTACGACACCGTGAGCGCCGGCCCGCTCTCTGAGAGCTGGCGGGTCGAGCGCGACCAGCCCGCCTACGTCGTGCGGCAGAACGCCGAGGAACTGCGCGCGAACCTCGCCGCTGGCACGCGCTGACGGGTCGGCCGGCCGTCCCGCCCGTTGTAAGGACGGGTCGGCCGGCCGCGCGTTCAAAATTCAGCTCACATGGACGCGAAGGCTCGGTTCTGAGCCGAATCGGCACGCAACGCGGCTCAATGAGCTGAGTTTTGAACACCCCAAGAGGTCCGAGGCCCGGCGTCAGTGGATGACTGGCGGGTGGTACTCCGCAAGGACGAAGTCGATGTTCTCGACGACCCCGTCACCGCTCGGGTTCTGGCGCTTGCGAACCAGGTGCGAGATCTGATCGCGCACCGCGTCGAGCCGCCGCGTGTCCACATGCGGCGCGGACACCGTGACCTTCGCCGCCGGCGAGGCCGCGGCATCCGGCTTCGCGAACTGCAGCAGTCGCGAGAGCTGAACGCTCTTCGGCGGCAGCGGTTGCGGGTTCAATGCTGACTCTTGGCCGCGCAGCGCCCCAGCGACCGCACGCTGCGCGCTCGCGTTCAGCCGCAGGTTCGGCAGTTCGTCGATCAACCGCTTTTTGCTCTTCTCGGGCATCCGATGCACGGTGACACTGCCCTGCCACCCGTCGGGTTCCGCGGCGACCTGCGCGACGGATCCGTGCCACTCCTGCCCGTCGGCGAGCCGCGCCCGGACGGTCAGCGGCACGTCGGTCGCGACATCCACCACGCGGTACCGGCGACGCATGGTCGTCTCATCGTCGGCGGCCCATAGGCCCGACATCCGGCCCACCACACGGTCTACCGCGAACATTCCCGGCCCCGGCGAGACCGGCGTCGTCACCTCGACGACAAAGTCCGAGCGTCCGTGCGCTATTTCGTCGATCAGGCGCGTTGCCACCGCCGTTCCCAGAGTGGAGAAGAAGCGGGATGCCGCACCGCGGCGCAGTTCGGCGACGGCATGCAATCGCTCGTCGGTGGACAGCGCGGCCATCGCCTTGCCGACGGCGCCCTCGTCGGCGGGCGAGCGCACCCCCGCCGTGAGCCGGGGCACCGCTGCCTGCTGCGCGGGTGTCATGTCGGCGGTCAAGGTCACCGCGGCGGGCGCGGTCGCCGCCGGCGGCGCGGCAACGTGCGCCGAGTTCAGCACCATGCTCGTCGCGCGACTGAGGTCGACCAGCTGTGCGCTGATGGGCAAACCTGGGGCACCGAGGGCGGCCGGCCAGTGCACCTCGCCCTCGATGACGCCTGAGCGATCGAAGCCCCAGACCTTCAGCACGATGCCGAGCTGGTCGGCGGGCGCTCCCGAGAATCCGGTGAACGACTGCGCGTGCAGCGAGCCGCTGTGCCCGTCGAGCTGGTCGACGAGCACGTCGAGGAACCAGTAGCCCTGATCGGCGAGCTCGGTCAGCTTCGCATTGAGCGGGGCGAGCGCGTCGTTGAGGATCGAGGCGAAGTCCATCGCCGCCACGAGCTTCTCGACCTCGGCGATGGCATCGGTGCCGCTGAACCATTCGAAGATGTCGTTCAGCAGGAACGCGAAGTCAGCGATGAGGTTGTCGGGCTCGACGTCGGGCGCGAGAATGCGCGCGTGCGAGAACCCCGTCGTCGACACCGGCGCCGTCAACGGCGGGATGTCGAGCACGTACGAGACCGACAGCGCGAACGTGATCACCACGGCGGGGTCGGCCCACTTTCCCGCCGCCGTCGGCTGCGTCGAATGCGTCTCGATCCTGTTCGTGCCGGTCGTGACCGAGATGACGACGTCGTCGGTGTCGGTGCGATCGATCGTGTACGCCAAGTCCGACGAGATCGACACGTGCGTGTCGTACAGGCTGAATCCCTTCGCGAACAGATCGGGGGTGCGCAGCAGCTGCGTGAGCTGCTCTTCGAGTTTCGGATGGTACGTCGACCACGCCTTCTGCAGCGCCGTGTCGAGGATGTCGCCGAAGTATCCGGCCGGCGACAGCGTGCCGCCCGTATTGTCTTGCGTGGTGACGATGCCGATGCCGCCACCGATGGGCACTCCCATGGTGCACCTGCTTTCCGGCGACAGACGTCGCCCCTACGTGCGAAGAGGGCGCGCCCCGCATGCGCGATACATGCCCGGCCGCAGGCGTTGCGCGTTCAAAACTCAGCCAGAATCGGCCCCGGAGGCCGCCGGGTGCGCCGATCCGGCCGCAAACCGACCGAACGGGCTGAGTTTTGAACGCCGGGCGCGGCGTCACCACCCCCAGCCCACCGAGGTGAGATGCGCGAAACGTAGCTGACCGCACCCGCCGGGCGCACTACCGTGGGATCATGACCGCTCCGATCGATGCCACCACGACCTCCGCCTGGGCCGAACTGCAGCAGCACAAGACCGACCTGAAGCCCGATCTTCGCGGCTGGTTCGCCGCCGACGCCGACCGCGCGAAGCGCTTCACCTTCGACGCCGCCGACCTGCACGTCGACCTGTCGAAGAACCTCGTCACCGACGAGATTCTCGCCTCGCTCGTGCGACTGGCCGAGCAGACCGGTGTGGCCGAGCGGTTCGCGCAAATGCTCGCCGGCGTGCACATCAACACGACCGAAGACCGCGCCGTGCTGCACACCGCGCTGCGCCGGCCCGCCGGCGCCACGCCCGAGCTGAACGTCGACGGGCAGCACATCGACCACGACGTGCACGAGGTGCTGGGCCGGATGCGCGCGTTCGCGACGCGGGTGCGCAGCGGCGAATGGCAGGGGGTGACCGGCAAGAAGGTCACCCACGTCGTCAACATCGGCATCGGCGGATCCGACCTCGGGCCGGTCATGGTCTACGAGGCGCTCAAGCCGCTGGCCACCGACATCCAGGCGCGGTTCATCTCCAACATCGACCCGACCGATCTCGCGCAGACCACGGCCGACCTCGACCCCGAAACGACGCTGTTCATCGTCGCATCCAAGACCTTCACGACGCTCGAGACCCTCACCAACGCGCGCCTCGCGCGCGACTGGCTGTGGGCCGGGCTGGTGGCATCGGGCGCCATCGACGACACCGACGAGGCGAAGAAGGATGCCGTGGCCCACCACTTCGTCGCGGTCTCCACAGCCCTCGACAAGGTGGCCGAGTTCGGCATCGACACCGACAATGCGTTCGGCTTCTGGGACTGGGTCGGCGGCCGCTACTCGGTCGACTCGGCCATCGGCCTGTCGCTCGAGCTGGCGCTGGGTCCCGACGTGTTCGAGGAGCTGCTGGCCGGATTCCACGCGATCGATGTGCACACGGCATCCACTCCCCTGGCACAGAACGTTCCCGTGCTGATGGGGCTTCTCAACGTTTGGTACAACAACTTCCTCGGCGCGCAGTCGCATGCCGTCCTCCCGTACGCACAGCTGCTGCACCGCTTTCCCGCCTACCTGCAGCAGCTGACGATGGAGTCCAACGGCAAGTCGGTGCGCTGGGACGGGTCGCCGGTGACCACCGACACCGGCGAGGTGTTCTGGGGCGAGCCCGGCACGAACGGGCAGCACGCGTTCTACCAGCTCATCCACCAGGGCACGCGGCTGATCCCGGCCGACTTCATCGCCTTCGTGAACCCGGAGTATCCGCTGCGCGACGGCGACCGCGACGTGCACGGGCTGTTTCTCGCGAACTTCCTCGCGCAGACCAAGGCACTCGCCTTCGGCAAGACCGCCGAGGAGGTCGAAGCCGAAGGCACGACCGGCGCGCTCGTGGCTGCGCGCACGTTCAGCGGCAACCGGCCCACGACCTCGATCTTCGCCCCGGCGCTGACCCCGCGCGTGCTCGGCGAGCTGATAGCGCTGTACGAGCACATCACCTTCACACAGGGCACGATCTGGGGCATCAACTCGTTCGACCAGTGGGGCGTCGAGCTGGGCAAGCAGCTCGCGCTGCAGATAGCGCCCGCGATCGAAGGCGACGAGCAGGCGGTGGCAGCCCAGGATGCCTCGACCCGCGAGTTGCTCGCCTACTATCGCGCGCACCGCAAGTAGCGGCATCCCGCCGGGTTCGCGGCAGATCGGCATTCCGCGGCCGCAATGGAGTGCTTACTCACCCACGCCCAGGCTGGAGGACATCGATCCCCTTCGCTCTGGCCGCATCGGCGAGGCGGTCATCGTAGGTGAGAAACCGCGTCGGCTTCAAGAACGAGAGCCGTCGCCAGGTGCAGTGCGACGAGCGTGCCCAGGTGCCTGTACGGCAGCCGCCCAGGCCAACTGCAGCACGGCTTCGGAGAGCCGCACGACCCAGAACAAGCCGATCACGTCTTCGGTCGAATCCGCAGCGAGCTCCAACCGGATCGCTGCGCGGCGCAATTCGGTGACGCCGAGCTGCGAGATGACCATCGAAGTGCGCGCCTCGGTCGATTCGCGGACAAGCGCCTCGAGCGCGGAGGATTCGTAAAGCGAAGGCGGCCGACGGGCCCGTCAGCCGGTGATCCCCGCGGGCACCGTGATCTCGGGCGCGCGCTCGGGGGCCTTGCGCAGCAGCATCAGGATCATCTTCGACGGCTCGACCGCCCGCACCGAGTGCGGAATACGGGCGTCGAGATGCAGAATGCCACCGGGGCGCAGATGTTTGGTGATGCCCTCGGCCGTGAACGTGAGATGCCCCTCCAGCGCCTGCACGACGATCGGGCCGGGGGCCGTGTGCTCGGTGAGCTCGGCACCGGCGTCGAAGGCGAAGACGACGACCCGCACCCCGTCGCCCGACAGCGCCACCTGCGAGGTGCGCGTGCCGGGCTCGACGACCACGAGCGCGTCGATGTTCTCGATCGCGGTGATTCCCATGCCTCCATCCTGGCGCGGAATACCGATGGTCGGCTCGTTCCCGATCATCCATGTATCAGGCGCACGTGAGCTGCCTCTCATCATTCAAGTGGCAGCGCGGTTCCGATTGGGGCATTCGGTTCTGGGGAGCGCCGAGACGCCGATCGGGGGGAATCTTCGGAACCGCGCTGTCGTCCATTCGTCGCTGGGGGAACGATCATGGGCACGCTGGAAATGCTGGGCACGCTGGGGAGCGTCGATCCCGACCCGGGAATCCGGGCCTGGATCGACGCCGTGTCGGCGTTCGACGAGGGACAGTCGCGCAAGTGGGCGCTCGAGCAACTGCGCCGCCGCGGCACCGAAGGGGTCGAGGTTCTCGCGCGCGCCTATCACGCTCGATGGCAAGACGACGCGGTGCGCACCAGCCTGGTGCAGTGCGCGGTCGAGTTGGGAACCGTCGAGGCCGGCACCTTTCTCGTGGAGGTCCTGGATGCCGCCATCCCGCCCGAGTCGTCACTCGCTGTGGAGACCACCCGACGCGTGCTGGCGCTTCGCGGGCTGACGCCGCTCGCATCGACCGGGGATCGCGATGCCGCCGATGCCATAGCGCGCGCCATGCGGCATCCCCTCGCCTCGATCAGGTATGCGGCGTACGCCACTGTGCGCCGTCTGCCCGGTGAGATCCAGCAATCCGCAGAGCTGCGGTTCGGGCTGCTCGTGCTGGCCGACGAATTCCGCGATCTCTACGAGGTGGATGCCGCGGTCTGAACAGGCCGCCACGGACCAAGATCACGCAGCGCCGATCTCGTCGCCGCTCAGCGACTCCAGCCGCCGGGAGGACCCACGAGCAGCAGCGCTGTCATGGTCACAGCGATGCCCACGACGAACGTGAGAACAAGCGCGACGGGGCGATGCAGCATCCATCGCAGAAATCGGCGCGTCCAGGCCTGGTCGCGCGGGTCATCGGTCGCCTCGAGGTGCCAGTCGCCCTCGAGGATCCCCTGCCGCTCGAGCCACCGGTCGAACGGAATCGTGGCGTACGGCACGATGGCGGTGGCAACCGCTCCGATGATCCGACCGATGCTCCACCGCTGATTCACACCGATGAGCACAGCGGACATGCCGTAGGTGATGAACACGAAGCCGTGGATCGACCCACCGATCAGGACGGGCAGTGTGCCAAGGCCCGCGACGTACTTGAGCAGCATCCCGGCGATCAACAGCGTCCAGGTGATCGACTCGGCGATCGCGACCGTGCGGTACCAGCCCCGCGGGCTGACACGGTCGAGAAGCGCGGGCCGGATCACGGCACCTTCGGCGATGGTCATGGGAACGCCCTTCGGGTCGCAACGGTGGTCATGCAACCAGTCTTGGCGATCGGCATTGCCCGCACATCGACCGAAATGATGACGTCACCGGACCACCGGCGCGCCCGTCACGGCAGAATGCCCTGTTCGCGCGCCCGCGCGACCGCCTGCGTGCGGCTGTCGACGCCGAGTTTCGTGTAGATGTGGCCCAGGTGCGTCTTCACGGTGGCCGCCGTCAGGAACAGTGCCTTGGCCGTCGCCTCGTTCGAATGCCCGGCCGCGACGTGCGTGAGCACCTCGACCTCACGCGCGGTCAGCGACGCGGCCGGCGATCGCAGGGCCTCCAACACCCGGACCGACAGCTCGGGCGCCCAGGCGGTGCGTCCGGCCGCGGCATCCCGGATCGCCCGGATGATCGCATGCGGCGCGGCGTCCTTCAGCAGATAGCCGGCAGCACCCGCCTGTGCGGCACGGTAGATGTCGTGGTCGGTGTCGTATGTGGTGAGGATGACGACGGCCGGGGCGGGATCGAGCGCACGCAGTGTGCGGGTCGTGGAGATGCCGTCGGCCCCCTCCCCGAGACGCAGATCGCACAGCACGACATCGGGACGCAGCGTCTCGCACAGCGCGACGGCCTCGGTGCCGTCGGCCGCCTCGCCGACGACGTCGAGCTCGCCGTCGGAGGTCAGCACGGCCCGCAGTCCCGATCGCACGATCGGGTGGTCGTCGACGATCACCACTGAGATGCTCATGCGTCCTCCGGGGTATGCCGGGTGGGGGCGAGGGGAACGTGGGCGGACAGAGCGGTTCCGGCATCCACCGCCGCCTCGATGTCGAGCCCGCCACCGAGTTCGCGCAGCCGATCGCGCATGGCGCGCAGACCGTATCCGCCGTCGCCGCCGACCCACTTCTGCAGGTCGAAACCTCGCCCATCGTCGACGATGTCGAGGCGGATGCCGTCGCCGACGTCGGTGAGATGCACCACGACGCGGCTCGCCTGCGAGTGCAGGCGCACGTTCGACAGGGCCGACTGCGCGGTGCGCAGCAGCGCGACATCCACCTGGACCGGCAGCTGCGGCAGGTGGTCGTCGGCGTCGAGCGAGGTGAGGATGCCGGTGTCTTCGGCCAGGCGGTCGAGCATGCGCCGCAGCGACACGACGAGGGTGCCCTCCTGCAGCTGCGCTGGGGCCAGGGCCGCGACGATGCGCCGCACATCGACGAGCCCCGACTCGGCGACCGTCGCGATGCGGCCGAGCGTGGCCTCGGGGTCGTCGGGTTGGGACCGGGCGAGCAGCACGATCGCCGAGAGGGACTGGGCGATGGTGTCGTGGATGTCGCGTGAGAGGCGGGTGCGCTCCTGGAGGACCCCCGACTCGCGCTGGGTCGCACCGAGCTCGTCGTGCAGGCGCGCCATGTCGTCCTGCGCCTGCAGCAGCGAGGCGACCAACCGCTGGCGCTCGCGGGCGTCGGCGAGAAGCCGCAGATAGCCGCGCGAGATGCCGTAGGCGAACAGCCCGCCGACGACCGGGCCGACGATGTAGGCCGTATCGATCTGTCCCGTACGGGCGATGGGCGCGACGATGACGATGGCGAGCACGATGGCGCTGAACACCGCGGCCGACACCATGCCCATCATCTGGCCAGCCAGCAGCCACAGCGGAAATGCCAGCCAGATGAACTCCGGCGCCTGCACCGAGGTCGCCGCCCAGATCACGGCGAGCACGATCAGCCAGATCATGCCCAGCCGCCGCGACCGCTGGTGCCCGACCAGCACGGCTCCGGCGATGTACCAGGCGACGAAGACAGCCGCAGCCGACAGCGCCACGACCGGCCGGTCGGCGCGCAGCGCGCTGGCGGCGCCGATGACCACCAGCACGGCGGTGATTGCGTGCAGGCCGGCGCGCATCATCCGCGTTGCTGTGCCGGTGGTCATCGGTCCCCGCTCTCAGCCCTCACCGCGTGTGCCGACGAGCTCGGGCTCGCGCTGGGGGTCGTCTCGACGGTAGCGCGCCGCGGACCGGTGCGGCCACCAGATCGGGTCGCCGACGAGCGAGAACAGCGCGGGTACGACGATAGTGCGCACGACAAGAGTGTCGACGATCACCCCGAGACCGACGATGAGCCCGAGCTGCCCGAGCGTGACCAGAGGCAGCACGCCGAGCGCCGCGAACACTCCCGCCAGCACGATGCCCGCGCTGGTGATGACGCCGCCGGTGGATGCCACGGCCCGCGCCATGCCCGCTTTCGTGCCGTGCGCATCGGCCTCGATCTTGGCTCGGTGCACGAGGAAGATCGTGTAGTCGATGCCCAGCGCGACCAGGAAGAGGAACGCGAGCAGCGGCACGGCGAGGTCGAGCGACTCCCACCCGAACAGAGTGCGCCCCAGCCACGCGCCCGCGCCGATCGCGGCGGTGGCGCTGGCGAGGTTGACGACCAGCAGCAGGAGCGGTGCCACCAGCGACCGCAGCAGCACGACGAGCACCACGAAGCTGATGGCCATGACGAACGGCGCGATCAGCAGCAAGTCGTGCCGGGCGCCTTCGCGGGCGTCGAGGTCGGTGGCCACTGCTCCGCCGACCACGGCGTTCGCACCGGGCACGGCGTGCACGGCCGTGCGCACATCGCGCACGAGGGCGAGGCCGGCGTCCGAGCCGGGCTCGGGCTCGCCCACCGCGACGATCTTGGCCACCGTCGCACCGTCGACGGTCGCGGTGTCGCGACTGACGGTTGCGCGGGTCACACCGGGCACGTCTGCGGCGGCGTCGGCGACAGCCTGCGCGTGGTCGGCGCGGGTGACGATGATCATCGGCTGTGCCTCGCCGGCGGGGAAGTGCGCGGCAAGCGTGGTCAGGCCCGTCGCTGACTCTGAGCCGCCGCAGAACTTCTCGACCTGGGTGAGGCCGACGGTCGTGCCGAACAGGCCCGCGGCCATGACACCGACGATGACGAGGCCGCCCACCAGCGCCGGGGCGGGGCGCTTCACAACCCGGTTCGCGATGCCGCCCCACACCCGGCCCTGAGCGACGTGCTTTTCGGGACGGGGCGTGAACGGCCAGAAAACGCGGCGGCCGCAGACGGCGAGCACCGGTGGCAGGACGAGAAGAACGGATGCCGCGGCGATGACGAGACCGACGGCGCCGGCGATGCCCAGCCCATGGGTGCCGGGAATGACGGCGAACACGAGGGTGGCCAGCGCCAGCACGACGGTCAGGTTCGAGGCGACGATGGCCGGCACCGTCTTGCGCCATGCCACCGCCAGCGCGGCGCGGTGACTGTGCTGGCGGGCCAGCTCTTCCCGGTAGCGCGAGATGAGCAGCAGCGCGTAGTTCGTGCCGGCACCGAAGACGAGCACGCTGACCACGCCGGTGTCGAACTGCAGACCCCAGGCCGTACCGAGGGCCGCGGTGACCTTGGCGGCGAGCTGGTCGGCGATGCCGATCACGGTCAGCGGCAGCAGCCAGAGCACCGGCGAGCGGTAGGTGATGATCAGCAGCAGCGCGACGATCGCGATCGTCACCAGCAGCAGCGTGATGTCGGCGCCCGCGAAAGCGTTCGTGATGTCGGCGCCGAAGGCGGGGCCGCCGGTGACGAGAACGGTCAAGCCCGCGGCATCCATCCCCGCGATCGTCTTGCGGACGGCGTCGACCCTCTCGGCGTTCGTGCCGGTGTCGTCGGTGACCGTCAGCGGCGCCTGCATGACCGCCGCCTCGCCGTCGTCGCTTACCGAGATGCGGCCGGGCTCGTGCCCGGTCTGCGCGTCGACGGCGGGGGCGAGGTCGGCGAAGGCTGCCTTGTCGGCGCCGGTGAGGGCGCCGCCGTCGGTGCGGACGGCGACGATCGACAGCGACTGCACGTCATGGTCGGGGAACTCGTCGAGGATGCGCTGCGCCTGCGC
The DNA here is from genome assembly GCF_004135285.1 of Microbacterium protaetiae. NCBI lineage: Bacteria > Bacillati > Actinomycetota > Actinomycetes > Micrococcales > Microbacteriaceae > Microbacterium > Microbacterium protaetiae. The sequence continues at coordinate 2,243,235 of NZ_CP035494.1, read as the reverse complement.
CGATTCGGACGACACCGGTGCCGCATCGTTGCCGCCGGGTGCCTCGGCGCGACCGAAGAGAGCGAACAGCGCGAGAAAGACGAGGACGGCCAGGCCCAGGGCGATCCACGCGCCGCGGCGCGAGGTCAGACGCGCGGCGAAAGAGAAGGGAGGTTCGGGTTGCATGCTTCCAGTCCAGCCGCGGCACCGCTCCCCCACATCGCGTGCACGGTGGAGATCTGGATCAGCCTTTCGGATGATGGTGCCCCGGACTTGACCGGCGTCAAGGACAACGCCGCCGCACAGCGGTCGAATGGGGGCATCCACTCACCAGAGGAGGTTCCGAAATGACCCACGTCACGTTCAGCACCACCGGGTTCACCTGCCCGTCGTGCGTGAAGAAGATCGAGAAGACCGTCGGGCGTCTGGCCGGCGTCGACGACGTCGCGGTGATGTTCAACGCCAACAAGGTGCGTGTCACCTTCGACGAGACGGCCCAGCAGGCTGACACCATCGCGCGCACCATCGCCGATCTCGGCTACCCGGTGACGGCCACCAGCCGCCCGGTCGCCGTCTGAGTGCTATGAAGCGCTCCCATCCCGCGACCCTGAATCCCGCCGCGTCGCAGGCCGTCGTCCTCGTCGGTAGTGGCATTCTGCTGCTGACAGCCCTCGTGCTGCATCTTGCCGGCGCAGAGGCGGGGCGCGATGCCGCGCTCGTCGTGGCCGCGATCGTCGCGGGCACTCCCACTGCTGTCAGCGCGATGCGCTCGCTGCGCCACCGTGCCGTGGGCATCGACCTGCTCGTGACGATCGCCGTCGCCGGCGCGCTGGTGATCGGTGAGGACGTCGAGGCCGCGGTCGTCTCGACGCTGTTCGTGTTCGGCGCATATCTGGAGGCGCGCACGCTCGCCCGCACGCGCCGCTCGCTGCGCGAGCTGCTCGATCTCGCGCCGCGCGAAGCTCACCTGCTGCGCGGGAGTGCGGTCGTCACCGTGCCTCTTGACGACGTGACCGTTGGCGACCGCATCGTCGTGCGCACCGGATCGCGCGTTCCCGTCGACGGCACTATCGTGCGCGGATCGGCGAGCGTCGACGAATCGACCGTGACCGGCGAGCCGCTCGCGGTCGTCAAGCAGGTCGGCGACCGGGTGTGGTCGGGCACGGTGCTCGAGAACGGCTACGTCGAGTTCGACGCCGACCGCGTGGGCGAAGACACCGCGTTCGCGCAGATCGTCGAGCTCATCGAGCAGGCGCAGGACTCGCAGGCGCCCACGCAGCGGTTCCTCGATCGGTTCGCCCGCTGGTACACGCCGGCGATCGTCGTGGCAGCCGCGATCGCGCTGATCCTCACGCGCGACATCCGGTTCGCCCTCACCTTTCTGGTGATCGCCTGCCCCGGGGCTCTCGTGATCTCCACACCCGTCTCGCTGGTCGCAGGCCTGGGCAACGCGACGCGCCACGGCGCGCTCATCAAGGGTGGCGACGCGCTCGAGCGCCTTGCCCGGTTCGACGCTGTGGTGCTCGACAAGACCGGGACGCTCACCCAGGGCAGTCCCGAGGTCACCGCGGTGGTCGGCATCTCGCGTGACGACGACGGGCTGCTTCGTCTGGTGGCCACCCTCGAGCAGGCGTCCGAGCATCCGCTGGGCCGCACGCTCGTGCGGGCCGCGCACGAGCGGGGGCTCACGCTGGGGGCAGCCCCTGCCGCTGTCGAGGTCGTCGCGGGCCGCGGCATCCACGGTCTCGTCGGTGAGGGTGCGGCGGTGCGAGTTGTCGCGGTCGGCGCGCAGCGGATGCTCGATGACGCGGGTCTTGTCGCGCCGCCCGCGCTCGCCGACCGCGCGGCCGCGCTCGAAGCGGGCGGCAGCACCGTGTCGTTCGTGACGATCGATGGGGCGGTCGCCGGCCTCGTGGCCATCACCGACCCGGTGCGGCCCGAGGCGGCCGTGGCGATCGCGGCGCTGCGCCGTGCGGGCGTGCGGCGGTTCGCGATGCTCACCGGCGACAACCCGCGCACGGCGGCCGCGGTGGCGGCCCAGGTGGGCATCGACCGCGACGACGACATCGTCGCGGCGCGGCTGCTGCCGGCCGACAAGGTCGCTCACGTGCAGAGCCTGGCCGCGCAGGGGCAGCGCGTGGCGATGGTCGGCGACGGCGTGAACGACGCCCCGGCGATCGCCGCCGCGCACGTGGGGGTGGCGATGGGCGGGGGCACGGATGTCTCGGCTGAGGCCGCCGACGTCATCCTGCTCGGCGGTCGGCTCGACGCGCTGCCGCATGCGCGTGCGGTGGCACGGGCGACCGTGCGGAACATGCGCGAGAACACGACGATCGCCCTGGGCACCGTCGCGCTGCTCCTGGCCGCGGTGATCGGCGGGTTCGTGCACATGGGCGGCGGGATGCTGGTGCACGAGATCTCGGTGCTGTTGGTCATCGTCAACGCGATGCGGCTGATCCGGTTCCGGGATCGGGATGCCGCGGCTGTCACGCGTGCGGCAGGCGCCGCCGGCCAGCGCCCGGTCAGTCCAGTCCAGCCAGTGCGGTGAGGGCGTCGACGTCGGTGATCTCGACACGGCGCTTCGGCTGCTGCCGGATGAGTCCGGAATCGCTCAGGCGTCGCAGCTGGCGGCTGAGCGATTCGGGCGTGGTGTCCAGCAACGAGGCGATGTCCTTCTTGGGCAGGGGCATGGCCACCACCACGCCGGCGCCGCCGCGCGCCTGCACCGGCAGCGAGAGCAGGTAACCGGCAAGCCGCGCGCTCACGTCACCCGAGATGACGGCCGCCAGCCGCGATTCGGTCGCATCCAACCGGCGACTCACGCTCTGCAGCATCCGCCACCCGATGCCCGGGTGCTTCTCGACGAGTCTGCCGAGGTCGGCGTGGCGGAACGCGCACAGGCTGCCGGCCTCGACGCCGGTGGCCTCGTGGTCGGATCGGGCCCCGGACAGGAATGCCGACTCGCCCGCGAAGTCACCGGGTTCGAGCACGCGGAGCAGCTGTTCCCGACCGTCGGGGGTGATCCGGGAGATCTTCACCCGCCCGGTATGCACGACCATCAGCTGCGACATCTCGGAGCCGGCCGGATAGATCTGCTCGTTGCGCGCGAACCGGGTCGGGCGCGCGACGCGCGCCACCTCGAGCTGCTGCTCGCGGGTGAGGCCCTGGAACAGCGGCACACGGGTCACGCACAGGTCGTCGGTCTGCTGCTCGGGCATGGATTCTCCTCCGTTCCAGTATCGACACGTGAGAGCTCACACCGGCCGCTGCTGAGCAGTCGCAGCCCACGCCGCAAGCCCGAAGTACGCCAGCGCCGGCGCACGCCGGAGCGCACGATGCCCCGAGAGGCGAGAGCCCACAAGGCGGCTCACCCCGCCGGCGGCAAGGCAGTAGAACAGGTCGCAGACCAGACCGATCGCGGTGAACATAAGCCCCAGGACGAGCAGCTGCGGCCACGCGGCGAGCGCCGGGTTGACGAACTGCGGAAGGAACGCCAGGAAAAAGAGAATCACCTTCGGGTTCGCCGCTCCGAGCACAAACCCTCGCGCGTACGCGCGACGCCATGAGACCTGCGCCGGCGCGGAATGCTCCTCGGCATTGGGGCGCAGGTGCAGGCTTCGGATCCCGAGCCAGATCAGATAGCCGACACCCACCCACTTCAGCAACTGAAACAGCACGGCGCTGGTTGCGATCACGACGCCGAGTCCCGCCGCCGTCGCCGCGGCGAACAGCAGCGTCGCCGTCTCGACCCCCAGCGCAGAGCGCCACGCGTTCCGTGGCCCACGAGTGAGAGACGTCGTGACGAGGAACACGACATTGGGCCCCGGCATCAGCGCCAGGCCGAGGGCCGCGAGGCAGAACACCGCAGCATCAGAGATGGATATTCCTGGCGTCATCGGTCGCGAACCTCGTCGCTGGCCACGCCCCGGGTCTGGCCTGCAAGCGTCCACGCCGTGAAGGCCTCGACACCGTCGACCACCGCCTCGAATCTCGGCGAGTGGAACACGTCGAAAGAGTGCTGGCCACCGGGGAGTTCGGCGTAGACCACGGTGTTGACGCCTCCTCCGCGAGCCAGCTCCGCAACGTGCCGGGCCGCCTCCACTGTGCCCCAGCCGTCGTTCGTGCCGTGCGCAATGAACAGAGGCGGCGTGCGACCGGTGAAATAGCCCTGCGGCTGGAGCACCGACCCGGGCTCGGCAGGCGCCGCACCGAAGTAGTGCCCGTAGTACCCGTAGAGAAGTATCGCCCCGCTGACTGTCGTGTCGGAGTTCTCGAACCCGGGTTGAAAGCGAGGGTCGTTCGGGGTGAAGGCGCACATCCCCGCCAGGTTGGCTCCGGCAGAACTGCCCGATACGAACACCCTCGTCGCGTCGATGCCGTAGGCCTGCCCGTGTTCCCGGGCCCAGGCGATGACCTTCTTCGCGTCGATCTGGTGATCGGGGAAGTCTGCCTCGGGACGCAGGCGGTAATTGGCGCTGATACACACCCACCCGCGGCTCGCGAGTCGGGTCAGAAGCGGCCTGGCCTCATGGCTCTTCTTGCCTGTGGTGAAGCCACCGCCGTGGAAGTAGATCAGCACGGGTGCGTTCGAGGGAGCGTTGCGTCGGCGGTAGATATCCAGCAGGTTGCGGCGCCCGGCGTCGCCGTAACGGACGTCCTTGATTCGCTCCACATCCGGCCGCGACCGCACGAACGGAATCAGAAGGATGCGCAGCCAAGGCCGGTGCCGACGAAGCGTCACGTTCACCCGGCTTCGCCAGTCGGCTCCCAGTCCGCGCTCCAACGCCTGCTCGACAGCGCGATCGCTGAGCACTCCTCGCCAGGCCACGACCGCGAGGCCGACGAGCACCACTCCGGCGATTCCGGCCGCGACACGGCCGACGGGCGAGTGCAGATCGCCCTCTGCAGCCGCGAGCGCGGTGGAGGCGATCAGGAAGTAGATCGCCAGGAACGGCACCTCGTTGACGATCATGCCGAACAGCCAGCTCGACTTCGCGAGCAGGTTGGGGCGGCGGGGTGCCACGCATGCGAAGAACGTGCACCAGGCGACGATCGCCACAGTGATGACGTACCCGACCGGCCACGTCATGGTCGCTCCCCCGCCGGCGTGGTGCCATCACCTGCGCGCCGATAGTCCCGATGGTGTTCCACCAGCCTCTGCAGCAGTGCGACCAGCTGGTGCCGTTCACTCGGCGAGAGCGGTTCGAGCAGTTCGTCCTGCGCCGCGGTGGCGGCCGCCTCGAGCGCGGATAACGTCACCCGACCGGCAGGCGTGATCTCGACGGTGTTGCGGCGACGGTCCACCTGGTCCTTCTTGCGAACGATCGCCCCCTGCATCTCGAGCCGATTGAGCACGGCGACCAGGTCTCCGAGGTTGATCCCGAGACGGCGACCGAGGGCTGCCTGATTTATCGCACCGTACTGGGCAAGTCCCGCGAGAACCGCGAAATCCGTGCGCCCGGTCGAGTTTCCGAACGACTGTGCGACGAAGCGCCGCGCGTCCACTCCGGCGTGCCCCAGGAGCCACGTCGCCAACGCCCAGAGCTTGTCTGGTGGCGACGCCGCTTCCGGCGATTCCGTCTCCGTCATGACAGGCACTGTAGCAGATCGCTTGCAGTACAAACGATTATCGTGATCGGGTCCCATGACAGGCCGACGCCCCAGCGTCACGCCTGTGACAGGCATCCAGGGGTCGATCTCACTTGGCGCCGCGAGCACGTCGCGTCACCGTGGTCGGTCGATCAGCAGTTCGGCGACGGCATCCGGATCCTCGCGCATCGCGTTGTGGCCGGTCGGGATGTCGCGCACCCGCCAATTCGGGTCGGCACCGAGACGGGCGCGCAGGCTCGCGAAGGGAGTCTCGTCCTGCCAACCGGAGCAGAAGATGAAATCGCGCCGAGCAATGCCGTCGGCGGCGCCGGTCAGCCGGATGCGCTGCACGAGCGAAGCCAGCGGGTGCGGGCGACGACGCGCCTCGCCGCCACGCGTGGCCCGAAACGGCGGGCGAACGGCATAGCCCAGCTCTGCCGCACCGTCGATGAAGGACTGCCGGTAGGCATTGGTCGTCAACGACCAGCACGAGTCGCCGTCGCGAGGAACGTATGCATCGAGATACACCAGGCGGGAAACACGCTCGGCCGCACGATCCGCGGCGGCCGAGATCACCATCCCGCCGTAACTGTGACCCACGAGGGTCGCCTCGGCGATCCCGGCGGTCTCCAAGACCCCGACGACGTCATCCGCGTGCGTGTCGAGGTTCGCGCGCGCCGCTGTCGTGGCGTCGTGATCGGGTCCCAGGCCGGTCAACGTGAGGGCGTGCACGGTGTGACCTGCTGCCTCGAGCAACGGCGTCACCGCTTCGAAGGCCCAGGAGCCGTGCCACGCCCCGGGAACGAGAATGAACGTTGCCATCTGCGGCTACGCGCTCTGCAGCGCGGCCTCATCGGCGGGGGTGATCGGCGTTCCCGTTCCCGTGGTGATGAGTGCGCGCAGGCTTTCGAGCGCGTGTCGCGACCAGCCCACCGAGCAGCCCTCGTAGCAGTCCATCTCCGGCGTGAGGCCGATGTGGGTGAAGGTCAGTCGCGATCCGTCATCGGTCGGCTCGATGTCGAAGGTGATATCACTGCCGGCCCACTCGTCGGTCTCGGGCGACGAGGCGAACCAGTTCTCGACGACATGCCAGACGACTCTCTTGTGCGGCGTCAGCTCGGTGATCCGCGCGTGCGTGCGGTGGATCCCCGGCACCTCGTAGATGAACTCGCCCGGTCGATCCGTGTCGCCTGAGATGCGCTGTGACCACCAGCCACGCACATCGATGACCGCATTGAATACTTCGCCGGGCGACTGCGGCACATCGTAGGCGAAGGTGAAGTCGGTTTGCATCATGGTTCGTCAATCCTCTCGTCGGCTTCTGACATTCGCTTGCGTCACGCAAGTTCGACTACCCTTGCACGTAACCCTTTCGTGATGCAAGTACTGAGGTAGAATCAGGCTCATGTTGGGCAGGACGTACGACGGCGAGGTGTGCTCCATCGCTCGATCGCTGGAGGTCATCGGTGAGCGCTGGACCCTGCTGATCATTCGCAACGCCCTCTTCGCGGGCGTGACGAGATTCGGGGACTTCCAACGGCGCCTCGGCATCGCGACAAACGTGCTCACTTCGCGACTCGACGGCCTGGTCGCCGCCGACGTCATGGAGAAGTCGCACACCACAACGAATACGGAGTACCTGCTCACCGAGAAGGGTCGCGATCTCAGCGGAGTCCTCGTCGCGCTCACCGACTGGGGCGACCGCTGGGCTGCTCCCGATGGCCCGCCGATCATCTACCGTCACGGCAACTGCGACGGTGCAGTGCACAGCCGACTCGCCTGCGACACGTGCGGCGGCCAACCGGATGCCGTCACAGCCTCACCTGGCCCGGGCATGCCGGAAGAGCGGTGGACGGGGGCCGCGGAGTAATCGGCGCCGGATATCGTCGGACACATGGCGTATGAGGACTCGCGGCTCGTTGAGCTGTACGACATCGACAACCCCGACGGGTCAGACCACGACTTCTACCGATCGCTCGCCGACGAAGCGGCCGCTTCGTCGATCCTTGACCTCGGGTGCGGAACCGGGATGCTGACGGTGAGTTTCACGCACGCCGGACGCATCGTCGGGGTGGATCCCTCAGCCGCGATGCTCGCCTTCGCGCGGACCCGCCCCGGCACCGACCGCGTCGAGTGGATTCAGGGAGACAGCCGTGACATCCCGCGTCTCGACTTCGACTATGCGGTGATGACCGGCAATGTGGCACAGCACATCGGAGAGCTCGACTGGCCTCGCACTCTCCGCGATCTTCGGCGCGCGATGCGCCCCGGCGCAACACTCGCATTCGAGACCAGGAACCCGCTCGCTCGAGCCTGGGAGAACTGGCCGTCTCCTGAGAGGCGTACACGCGCGACGGCGCATGGACCGCTCGTCGAGTGGATGTTCGCAGACGAAACTACTCCTGGAACGGTTCGCATCCAAGCGTTCAACCTCTTCACCGAGACCGGCGAGACGGTGGTGGAGGATTTCGACTTGCAGTTCCGCGGGCGCATGACCGTTCAGGGCGATCTCGAGTCGGCAGGGTTCGACGTGGACGCCGTCTACGGCGATTGGAGCCGCAAGCCTTTTCAGGACGACGACCCTCTGATGGTCTTCGTCGCACACGCGCAGTGAGGGTGAGTTCTCCATCCCAAGAAGGGCTGGTCAGAGTGCAGGTGGCGGCGGGAAGAAACAGGGAAGACACCGCCGCCCGCTTGCGGGCCTTGCCTCATCCGGGAGCCGCGCCGTCATGGGGCGTTTCGTCATCGGCCCAGCTGAGGATGTCGCCGGGTTGACACTGGAGAACACGGCACATCGCGTCCAGCGTGGTGAACCTGACCGCACGCGCACGCCCGTTCTTCAGGACGGCGATGTTTGTCGGCGTGATGCCCACCGCGTCCGCGAAGTCACCGACTGACATCCCCCGCTGGACCAAGAGGCTGTCGATGTGGATGCGAACGGACATTCACACCACCTCATCGAGCTCGACCTGCATCGCGACAGCGCGACGCAGGAGTGCGCGCATGACCAGCAGCACAAGAGTGATCGCAATCCCCGTCGGCACGCAGGCTTCGACGAGCAGGAACAGCTGCGGCGGCCCGGGGATGAAGAAGAGCGCCGCAACGACCACCGCCGTCCCCACAACGAATGCTCCCACCAGCACATCGACCCACCGTAGGGTCGCAGGCCGAAAAATCCGATCGGATCTTGTGTAGCCGACGAGCACGCCGGTGGCCACGAGGATGACCAAGACACAGACCCCGAAGGCCATCGCGATCACGGCGAGCTGCCCCTTCGTGGGCGCCAGCACAGGGAGGAACTCTGCCAGATACCCGACGCTGTTGAACGCCCCTATCACTGACACCACGACCAGGACCAAGAGGCCACCGAGCGCCAACCACGTGAGCCAGGCAATCACGCCCGGGAGTCGCAGGTCGCTCTCGCGTCCACGCAGGTCGCTCTCGCGTCCCCGGTCGTCCAGCCACTGACAGAGAGTGTGTAGGTCGCCGGGCCTCTGTTGGCCGACGATGCCGCCCCCTCACTCATTCTCGTCGACCTGCTCACGACGATCACGAGTGCGCAGCACGCTCCGGGATAGCGACGGACACGGCAACTTCGGACGGCGTCAAGGGGTCACCATCGGACATCGGACTCGGTGAACGAGACCAACTTGCCCGCGGCGCGGGCATATGCGATCTCCCTGCTCGTCGACTCACCGATGTAGCCGCCCGGGTTGACGACGAGAACCCGATCCGCCAGATCGATCTTGCGCAGGTGAAGGGCGTCGAGCACAGACCTCTGGCTCTCGGAGACGGTTCCATTCATCTCGCCCGGCGCGAGCACGATGATGCCACGGAGAGTCAGCTCGCGGTTCGCCAAACGCATCGTTTCGACGAATCTCGACGAACCACAGATGCACACGATTTCCGGTCGGTCGGGCACGATTCAGTCTCTCTCCAAGCCCACCTGGCCCGCACGGCGCTGCAGCAGGAGAGGCGAACTCTCGAAGCCCGATCGCTCGTAGAGAGGTACGGACCGAGCGCTCGCGGTCACAAGGATCCGAGGTACGCTCCGCGCGTCGGCAGCGTCGCAAAGCGCATCGACAAGACGGCGCCCGATTCCGCGATTCCGGTGCGCTGGAGTCACATAGACGCTCTGGATGTCGGCCGTGAGCCTCTGCCGATCGGCGAAATCCGGAGCGCGCTCGAACAGCACCATCCACGCCATCCCGACGATCTGACCGTCGGCAACGGCCACTTCCACCACGAGCAAGTCGTCCTGACCCGCAATCCAGGTCGACAGAGCATCCGCGAACTCGTCGACCTCCTGGCGATTCGGTGACGGGTCGACCTGCGCCCATTCGATCTTGAGCTGAGCCAGATCGTGAGCATCGCCAGCGTCTGCCCGGCGCACATCGATGCCCACCACTGGCCCGTCGCCGGCGCTGAGACGCACGGCGGCTACGATCGTCGCTCGACCACCGTCCAAGCGGGCGAGGACGACGTTTCGTGACACTCGAGGCAGAGCCTCACCGGCTCCGAGGGCCGGCGTGAGCGTCACATGGGGTCGATAGCCCGCGTGCCAGTACGCGGGTTCGTCCGCGACAATGTGCGCGTCCACGCTAAGCTCGGCGATCAGCTCTTCGTGCAGCCCTATCGCCGACTCCGACCGCACCAATCTGACCGGGATGTCCCGATCACGGCCGAACATCGCCGTGTCACCGAACTCGAGTTGCAACGGTCGCTCCGGAGCGAGCGCGCGACGCATCTTCGCTGCGAGCTTGGCGGTAGACGCCTCAGTGGTGAAGTTCGACACGAGGGTCACGTGCGCCGGCCACTGCGTGCGATCGAACTCCGTCCCAACTTCCATCCCGTTGAGCATCGCCGCGATGACGTACCGCCGGGGGGATCCGCTGCCGGTCGTCATGTTTCAGTAGGCCGCGGTGAGGCGTCGCGATGCCGAGTCTAGTCGTACGGTACCGCCGTAAGGAACGATCCACTGCGGTCGCGTGTGACCGAATGGGGGGCCGATACACACGACCGCGTCGGGATTGTACCGGCTCACTTCAGCGATGATGACGTCACGTTGTTCCTGACGCAACCGACGACGCGACTCGGCATTGGGAACGGCATCATGGCTGCTCACCGGCGGGCGGGCGACGACTACAGCCTCTACGACACCGAGGACTCCTCGTTCGCCGAGAGCACGTATCCAGCGCTTGATGAGCACCGCCGGCGGCGCCTCTTCGCTCGACTCAAGGATCAGGACGCATCCGTGGAGCGACTCCAACGTCGGCATCCGCCCCGCGACGGCAAGTTGATCCACGACCTCGAAGCAGCCGCCCCAAGTCCTGCCCTCTGCGATCCGTTCCGGGCCAGCCCAGGTCCAGCTCTCTGTTGCCTCTCGCTGACCGAACTCCACAAGCGCCGCGGGTGTCAGCCAATCAGGCCCAAAGTCCTCGGACTCGCCAGGTTCGGTGATCTCAATCTCTCCTCCATCGAAGAGCGCAGCTCGCAATCCGACGAGGTGCGCGGCATCGATCCTCGGCCCGGGGCCAAGGTGAACCTGAGTCGAACCACCGTAGTAGGCAGGAAGGCCGAGTTGCCAGAGCCAGTTAAGGAGGTTGGTGTTGTCGCTGTAGCCGAAGAACGGCTTGGGGTTCGCGATCGCGACCGCCTCATCGAGGTAGGGAATCACGGTGATCTCATCGTCGCCGCCGATGCTCGCGAAGATCGCGCGGATGGTCGTATCCGCGAAGGCAGTATTGACATCGGCAGCACGTGCCTCCGGCGACGCGCCCAGCATTCGCGTCGTTGGGAACTCGACGGGGATCAGCCCCAGTTCGGTCTCGATTCTCCGCATCGCCTGGTCATGCACCATGGGAGCAAAGCCAGGAGCCGCAAACGAAGGCGAAAGCACCGCGACCCGATCCCCGGGACGCAGCCGTACGCCTCGGCTCTGAGTCGTCTGCTCCAACATCCGACCATTCAATCATTTCCCGGTTGCTCCAGCGGGCAGCGTGGACATCATCTCGCCGTCGTCGCGATCTATTGAGATGACACGACTGCGCCGCCACGCTCGGCAGGATCGACCTACGGCCGGCCTAACGTCCTGACTACAGATCGGTTGGCAGAAACTACAGGTCGTCTGTCAGGACCACAGACTCGATGGCAGAAACTACAGATGGGGTGTCATTGGACCGGACGGGCCGCGACTGATGCAAATCATGAGAGCTGCATAAGAATTACGAAAAGATAACGCTCAGGGCTGGCCTCCGTTATCTCGTCGTTATATAGTTGTCGCACGGTGGTTGTTTTGCTGTGGCAGCCACCGGCATGTGATTGCAGGACACTCTTGGTGCAAGGGAAAAGGCCCGGTCAGTAAGCCTCTCTGACCGGGCCTTACTTTGTGCGAGGCTTGCCTCGCGGCATCCATCGTGTGAAGCTCAGCAGCATGAGCACCTCCCCCTGGCACAACTCCCTCTTCTCCGACGGCTGGCGGCCCGGCGGCGGTGACCCGCTGCCGGTGATCGCTCCGGCAACCGGTGCCGTAATCGACACCGTTGCGCAGGCGGATGCCGCGGACCTCGACCGCGCGGTGGCGTCGGCCACATCCGCGCAGAAGACGTGGGCGAAGCAGCCCTATGCCGCGCGGGCCGCAGTCATGCTCAAGGCCGCGCAGCTGCTCGAGTCCGACCCGGCGCGCCTGACCGGCGTGCTCATCCCCGAGAGCGGGTCGGGCAGCGGCAAGGCCGATTTCGAGGCCGGGCTGGTGATCAGCGAGTTGCACGAGGCTGCGGCCGCGGCATCCCACCCCTACGGCGAGCTGCTGCGCAGCGTCAAAGACCGCACCTCGATCGCCCGGCGCGTTCCCCTGGGGGTGGTCGGGGTGATCTCGCCGTTCAACTTTCCGGCGATCCTGTCGATGCGGTCGGTCGCGCCGGCGCTGGCGCTCGGCAACGCCGTCATTCTCAAGCCCGACCCGCGCACGTCGATCTCGGGTGGGCTCGCCCTCGCGGCCCTGCTCGAAGAGGCAGGGCTGCCTCGGGGCGTGCTGCACGTGCTGCCCGGAGGTGGAGAGCTCGGCGCCGCGCTGGTCGTGCACCCCGGCATCCCGTGCATCTCATTCACGGGCTCGACGCCGGCCGGCCGCAAGATCGGCGCAGCGGCTGCTCCCCTGCTCAAGCGCGTGCACCTCGAACTCGGCGGCAACAACGCGATGCTCGTGCTGCCCGACGCCGATGTGCAGGCGGCAGCGTCGGTCGGCGCATGGGGGTCATTCCTGCACCAGGGGCAGATCTGCATGACCACCGGTCGGCACCTCGTGCACCGTTCTCACGCCGACGAATACGTCGCCGCGCTGACACAGAAGGCCCGCGGCATCCCCGTCGGTGATCCGGAAGAGGGGATGCCGCTGGGCCCGGTCATCGACGAGAAGCAGCGCGATCGCGTGCACGGGTACGTCACGGCGGCCGTCGAGCACGGCGCCACGCTGGCGGTCGGCGGAGAGTACGACGGCCTCTTCTATCGGCCGACGGTGTTGACGGATGTCGCAGCCGACAATCCTGCATGGGCCGAGGAGATCTTCGGCCCTGTCGCACCGGTGCAGATCTATGACGACGTCGACGAGGCGATCGACGTGATCAACGCGTCGGAGTACGGGCTATCGGTGTCGATCATCACCTCCAACCCGTACGCCGCGTACGAGCTGTGCGACCGGATCGAGTCGGGCGCCGTGCACATCAACGACGCCACGGTCGACGACGAAGCGGTGATCCCGTTCGGCGGATCAAAGGCTTCGGGGGTAGGCGGTCGATTCGGCGGTCCGCACGCCAGCCTGGACACCTTCACAGAGACGCAGTGGATCACGATGCAGAGCGCGGTGGAGAGGTACCCGTTCTGACGGCGGTTCCTCCACAGGTTGCGCATCGGGTGCCCGACCCACAGAACGCCCGCGGGAAGAGGGGTATCGACCCGTGATGTCGGAAGCGTCCGCGATCTTGTCGGCATGAACGCCGCATGTCGTATGCTTCATCGCCAAGTCAGTCTCCGCCCCGACCGAATCTGTTTAACACCTAAACACCCGGCGCGTTTAGCGACTAAAACTAGTCGGCGTAGCGCTGCTCGCTGTCGGCCTTCGCCTGCCGGGCGTCGTGCTGCAGCGTCAAATCGCGGGCGACGGCGCGGTATGCCTGTTCTTCGGGCACGCCGATCGCCGTCCAAGCCAGCCAGCGCGCCGTCAGCTCATCGGTCGAATACCCCAGCAGCTCGGACCAACCTGTTGAAAGCTCACGGAAATGGCCGTCGAATCCGGCCACACATGCGAGGTCGGCGCTCAATTCCAGCAGCCGTGCGGCCGCGGCATCCGGCCATGCGTCCAGCCCCAGCCCGCGCGCGGTCATCGTCGTCCTTCCCCTGCGTCCCCGCGTTCATGGTATTCCCGCGGGCCGCCGTGCGGGGCGTTTCGACTCGCTGCGCTCGCTCAACGGGCGGGAGTCCGCTCGCTCAACGGGCGGGGCTGCGCTCGCTCAACGGGCGGGAGTGCGCTCGCTCAACGGGCGGGACTGCGCTCGCTCAACGGGCGGGGAGCACTATGCCTGGGCTACACCCCGCCACCGCCTCCACCGCCGCCGCCACCGCCGGAGAATCCACCGCCCCCGGAACCGCCCGACGTGGAGGACGACGCCGCCGCGGTCGCCGACAGCGAGCTGATGCCGGCGGCGAACGTCGCGGCGTTGAAGGCGGCGACGTTGCCGGCGTACCAATACGGACTCTGATCGTGCGGGTACATCGTCGCCAGTTGCTGCGCCCACTCCTTCTCTTGCCCGAAGACCACGGCAAACGGCAGCAGCGCCTCGTAGAGCTTGATCATCTGTCGCGGGTCGCCGGTGTTCACCGGCACGCGCTCGGCGCCCGAAGGCGACTGCAGCATGCGGATGCGGTCGGCCTCGGCCCACTCGATGAACACCTTCAGACCCTCGAGATGGTCGCGAACCTCGGCACCGGCGGCGCTGAACGGCTTGCGGGCTATCAGCATGAGGGATGCCACGAACCCTGCCGTTCCCGTCACGATGAGTATCGCCGGCACGGCGGGGGCGACATAGGTGGCCAGCGCGATGATTCCCGCCAGGAGCGTGACCCCGAAGCCGGCACTCGCCACGATGATCGGCACGCGACGGGCTCCCCCGGGAACCGCCCGCCGCCAATGCCGGCGCTTGACCTCGGCGGCGCCCCACTTGAGCATCTTCTGACCGGCCTTGGCGAATTTCGTGTTCGTCTCACCGAACGTGAACACGTCGCCGGGCGCAGGCGTGCTGCCGAACATGCCGGCGAGCAGCATCCTGCCGTCTGCGTCTTGGGCGCGTGAGGCATCCACCAGCTCTGCCTGCATCTTGTGCGTGCCGAACACCCGCCGCGTGCCCTCAAGCAATCGGATGCTGCCACCCACCGCCTGCTCGAGAACCTCGGCCGGAATCGCCTTCGGCGTCTTTCCCAGCAACACGGCCGCCAGCAACGCGTCGACCCCGTCGGGCGGCGTGTACTCGGCGACGATCGTGGGGCGACCTGCGGCATCCCGCAGCTTGCGCACACGAACGATGATCGCCGAAATGACACCGCCGATCACACCGAGCAGGCCGACGCCCTGGATCCAGCCCCACGGGGAGGCCAGCGGAGAAGCGTCGAAGGGGGTGAAGGTGCCGGCCGTGAAGCCGACCGCCATCGACATGTTCTCTTCGGCGGCGATGTCTCGCACTGCGGCGTGCACGGTCGCCGATCCGTCAGCGTCGATGGTGGTGGAGATCTCGCACGACGTCGTCGCCCCGTACACCCCCTGATAGCAGGACTGCTGCCCGGTGAGGTCCCCGGCGAGCGCGGCGGGCACGTGCAGCGTCGCTGTCACCGCGCCGAAGGGCTGCGGCCAGCCGGTTCCGTTGACGTCCCAGTAGAACTCGTCGTCGCCGGTGTCGGGAAAATGCCAGGTCACATGCCGTGCGGTGTAGGTGAACACGAACGTCTGCAGCCCGTGCAAGTAGTGGTCGGCTCGCGAGGTGATGGTGAAGGTGCCGTCGTCGTCATCGGTTTCGGCCGGGCGAGGGTCGCCGTTCTCGTCGGTCACCGACACCAGGTGCAGATTCAGCGGCTGCCCGTTGTAGGTGTCGGGGATCTGCCGGCGCATCCCGTGGTTCTGGTCGGAGTCGGGGAACTCGGCGACGAATGTCTCGACGACCGTCAGCGTGCTGGTGCCGTCGTCGTCGCGACCGAGTGTGTAGTCGGCGTCGAGGCTCGCAAACGTGAAGTCGTCGACGTCGCCGGCGACGGGGCCGATCGCAAGGGGTGTCGCCGATGCCGAGGCAGCGGGAACGACCAAGAAAAGGGATGCCGCGGCCACCGTGGCCACGGCCAGAAGAGAGCGGACGAATCGAGGCATCCCTGTCAGCCTATGTGGTCCCGATACGCTGGAGCGATGACCGACCGTCGCCTGGCTGTCGCCGCGTGGGAGAGCCTATTCCGGGCGCAGCATGAGATCTTCGCGCAGATAAGTTCCGATTTCGACGAGGGAACGCTGAACCAGGCCGAGTACGACGTGCTGCTGACAGTCACGCGCTCCCCGCAGATGACGGCGCGATTGCGGGATGTCACGGCGAACATGCTGATCAGCCAGCCGAGTGTCTCACGGCTGGTGGAGAAGATGGTCGCCCGCGGTCTGCTGTCCAAGTGCGCCGATCCCGATGATGGACGCGGTGCGCTCGTGCGCGCGACACCTGAGGGGGCGTCTCGGTTTCGTGCGCTGGCCATCACCCACGCCCGCGGCATCGCCGAGAAGATGATGCCGCTCGACGATGCCGAATTGGCCGAACTGAAGCGGCTGACCGAGAAGCTGCGCGGCCCGAGCGTCGAATGATCACCGGGCACGAACAGGCGTGATCAGCGCGTGCGCCGCCGCAGCGTGAGCGAGGCGAGCACGAGGAAGCCGACCGTGAAGGCGAGCACTATCAGCAGCGGCCGCCACACGTCCCACTGCTCGTCGCCACCGGTCACGGCCTTTATCGCGTCGATGGCGTAGCTCAGCGGCAGCCAGTCCGAGATGACGTGCAGCACGTCGGGCATCTGATCGCGCGGCAGGAACAGCCCGCCCAGGATGATCTGCGGGAACACCAGCAGCGGCATGAACTGCACGGCCTGGAACTCCGTACGCGCGAAGGCGCTGGCCAGCAGTCCCAGCGAGGTCCCCGCCAGCGCGTCCACGATCGCGACCACACCCAGCTGCCATGTCTCCCCCTCGACCTGAAGGCCGCACACGACGACGGCGAACACCACGGTGATCACCGCCTGCAGCACCGCCATGAGTCCGAACGCGAGCGCGTATCCGACGATGACGTCGCCCTTGCCGATCGGAGTGGTCAGCAGTCGTTCCAGAGTCCCCGACCGACGCTCGCGCAGCGTGGTGACCGAGGTGATGACGAACATCACGATGAACGGGAACAGCGCGAGAATCGGCGCGCCGAAGGTGTCGAAGACGCCCTCCTGGTCGCTGAACAGCCAGGCGAACAACCCCACCAGCAGGCTCGGCGCCACCAGCATCAGCACGATCGAGCGCGGATCATGGCCGAGCTGGCGCAGCACGCGCCCCGCGGTGGCGAAGGTGCGGGCGGGGTTCATGATCCGCTCCCTTCGCGTCGCAGGGGTGGATGCTGCTTCCGCTCGTCTTCGATGAGCTTCAGGAATGCCCTGTCGGGGTCTTCTGACCCGGTCCGCTCCAGCAGTTCCTGCGGCGTCGTCTGTGCGAGCACCCGCCCCGCGTGAACCAGCACTATCTCGTCGCACCGCAGGGCTTCGTCCATCACGTGACTGGAAATGAGAAGCGTCGCCCCGTCGGCGGCCAGCGCACGGAACACCTGCCACAGGCTCTCGCGCAGCACGGGGTCGAGTCCCACGGTGGGCTCGTCGAGTACGAGAAGATCAGGGCGGCCGAGCATCGCGGTGGCCAAAGAAACCCGACCGCGCTGCCCGCCCGACAGCGACGAGATCAGCTGGCCGGCCTGGGGCGGCAGCCCGACCTCGTCGATCACCCGGTCGACCTCGGAGCGCGCCAGGCCCAGCGCCCGGGCGAAATACCGCAGGTTCTGTGACACGGTGAGGTCGTCGTACACCGAGGCATCCTGCGTGTCGTAGGCGACGCGGCGGCGCAGCGCGCGCGAACCGGCCGGCTCACCGAGCACCGTCACGGTTCCGGCATCCGTCTTCTGCACTCCGACGATCGAGCGCATGAGCGTGGTCTTGCCGCCACCCGATGGCCCCAGCAGTCCGGTCACGACGCCGGCTGGCAGGTCGAGGTCGAGGCCATCGAAGACGGTCGTCGCTCCGCGCCGCACGTGCAGCCCGCGGATCTCGACGGCATTATTCACCATGTGATGAATTATGCGTCCTGGCGGTGGTAGCGTCAACCGCAGATGCGGGGGCGACGATGCGGATCGCTATCAACGGCGGCGGCGTGGCAGGGCCTGCCGTCGCTTACTGGCTACGCCGATACGGACACGAGCCGGTGATCTTCGAGCGGGCGCCGCACCGCCGCACCGACGGGTACGTCATCGACTTCTGGGGGTTGGGTTACGACCTCGCCGAACGCATGGGGATCATCGGCGAGGTGCGCGAGCGCGGCTACGTCGTCGACGAACTCGCCGCCGTCGACGCGCATGGCCACCGCATCGCCACCGCGCCGGTCGAACCGATGCGCAGGGCCGTGCACGATCGGTTCGTGAGCATCGCACGCAGTGATCTGTCGGCGGCGCTGCTGGATGCCTGTGCCGACGTGCCCATCCGCTACGGCACGTCGATCGTCGACGTCGCCGGTGCGGACGACGGCGCGACGGCTTCGGCGACATGGGGTGGGAGGTGCCGGCGCTGCTGGACGGCATGGACGCGGCATCCGACTTCTACGGTGACCGGGTCAGTCAGATCCGGATCGACGCATGGAGCCGCGGCCGCGTCGTGCTGGTGGGGGATGCCGCAGCCTGCGTCTCGCTGCTGGCAGGCGAGGGCACCGGCCTGGCGATGGTGGAGGCGTACGTCCTGGCCGGCGAACTGGCGCGACGGCCCGACGACATCCCCGCGGCTCTGGCTGCCTATGAGCAGCGTCTTCGGCCGTTCATCGAGACCAAGCAGCGCAGCGCGCTGCGGTTCCGAAGCTTCTTCGCGCCGCGCACGCGGCGGGCCCTGACGATGCGCAATCTCGTGATGCGGCTCATGGCTATTCCGTGGCTGTCGGGGCGCACCGGAGCGTTCCTGAGCGACGACGGCTTCACGCTGCCCGACTACGAGGGCGTCTGATCGCCGGTGAGATACCGCTGCACGGTCGGCGCCAGCCACGCGACCAGGTCGTCGACCGACGCGGCGCGCATCGCGGGCAGCCGCAGGATGTAACGGGTCACGAGCAGGCCCGCGATCTGGGATGCCGCCAGCGATGCGCGCAGCGCGGCATCCGGTGTGCCCACCCGGTCGGCGATGCGCTCGAGCAGCTCGCGGGCGAGGAAGCCGGCCAGCACCGGCGCGGTGGCGCGGCTCGACAGCCCCGCACGCAGCAGAACGAGACCGCGTCGGCGCACATCCGCCTGTTCCCACGAGTCCAGCACGAAGCGGACGATGCGCTCACCCAAGTCCTCCAGCGGCCCGTTCAGCAGCGTGCGGATGGCGATATCGGGGCGGATCGGCGTGTCGATGGTGGCCCCGAACAGGTCGGCCTTGGTGCCGAAGTAGTGGTGCACGAGCGCGGCGTCGACATCGGCACGGGCGGCGATGGCGCGCATCGTGGCGCCGTCATAGCCGGCTTCGGCGAACTCGGCGGTCGCAGCCGACAGAATGCGCTCGCGGGTGTCGCCGGCCCCGCCGCGGGGTCTGCCGCGGCGGCGCTTGGTGGCACGGACCTCGGACATGGCTTCAGCCTAGATGAGTGAGTCCTATTGGCTGATCGTCGTTGATCGTCGTTGATCGTCGTTGATCGTCGTTGATCGGCGTGGGCGCTGTTAACGAGGGGCGGAGGGTGTTAACCCCAATGTGTGAAAACCGAGCTCAACACCCTCCTTGTCACACTCTACGTGCACCTCGATGACCGGATTCTCCCGGCGCTCGGGTTCACCAGGGACCACCGGCCGGGTCGTAAGCCCGCGCTCAACGATGTCGAGTTGCTGTGTCTACTGGTCGCGCAGCACCTGCTGGGCATCGCGTCCGACAGGAAGTGGATCCGTTACGCCCGCGCACACCTGCGGGGCATGTTCCCGAACCTGCCCGCCCAGTCCGGGTGGGGCAAACGCGTCCGTCAGGCGACCGGACTGCTCTCCGCTGTGATCACCGAGCTGGCCCGCGATACCCCTACCTTCGGTGAGGTGACCCGGCTTGTCGATTCCACACCGGTCCCTTGCGGCAAGTCCCGGGAGACAGTGAAACGCTCCGATCTGGCCGGGCATGCCGGCTACGGGTACTGCGCCTCCCACTCCCGGTTCTTCTGGGGATTCCGGCTCTACCTGATCTGCACGCCAGAGGGGATGCCGATCATCTGGGGGCTGGCCAACCCGAAGATCGGAGAGCGAGAAGTCACCGAGCAGCTGCTGCGTCACGATCGGCACCTGATCGCACCCGGGCAGGTGATCGTCGGCGACAAGGGCTTCGCCGGCCGCCAGTTTGAGACGTTCGTCACCGAGGAGCTGGGCGCTCACCTGATCCGTCCAGACCGCAAGGACGAGCACAAACGTTTCGGGAAACTCGGCGGCATCCGGCAATGGGTCGAGTCCGTGTTCGACACATTGAAGGGCCAGCTCACACTCGAAGAACACGGCGGCCGAACCGTCGCCGGCGTCTACTCCCGCGTCGCGGCCCGCCTACTCGCCCTCGCCGCCGGCATCTGGCACAACTGGCTCACAGGCGCACCCTCAAAGAGATCCCTCATCGCCTACGACCACTAAAGACAATCGGACTCACTCATCTAGGACTCACCACCGGTTGTGCACGTCTTCGGCCCATCCCTCGATCCCGTCGAAGACGATCTGCTCCCCCGCATCGGTCGTGAAGGTGCCCGCCCACGTACCGAAGCACTGATCGGTGCGCGAGGCCAGCACGAGCAGGTTCGTGCGCGATCGCTTGTCATAGAAGGGGGTGAAGGATGCCTCGAGCCCGCCGCCGTGGATGCGCCAGGGCTTCATCCAGTCGGCCGGGTCATAGTCCCACTCGAGCTGTTCGTGGCTCGGGTGCCCACCCGACTCGGCGGCGGCCGCCCGCAGCGCATCGTTCATGCCCCGGGTGCGCTCTCGTCGGCCTTCACAAAGCGCCGGTCATAGGTGACCAGGCCATTGACCTCGTCTTCGACGTCGGCCAGCTGCGTGTACACGAGCGCCGCGACCCCCCTGCGCGCGGCCGGCGCCATCTCGCGCTCGTGCAGGCGCTCGAACGCCGCCTGCCACCTCTCGCGGCTGCGTTAACGACCACGAGCCACGATCGGGCCGAGAACGGCGCGCGCGGTCGCGCGGGAGCGGAGGCGACGCGCACAGGCGTCGCGGGGTCGGGGGCCATCGGCATCCTCGCAGAAACTGACCGGTATTCGGGTTCCGGCAATCCTACGCCTTCAGCACTCGACGACGTTCACGGCCAGCCCGCCCTCGCTGGTCTCCTTGTACTTCGTCGACATGTCGATGCCGGTCTGGCGCATGGTCTCCACAACCGTGTCCAGCGGCACATAGTGCGAGCCGTCGCCGCGCAGGGCGAGTCGTGCGGCGGTGACGGCGGTGGCCGCGGCGATGGCGTTACGCTCGATGCACGGTATCTGCACGAGCCCGGCCACCGGGTCGCAGGTCAGACCCAGATGGTGCTCCATCGCTATCTCGGCCGCGTTCTCGATCTGGCGGTTCGTGCCGCCCATGACCGCGGTCAGCCCCGCGGCCGCCATGGCACAGGCCGATCCGACTTCGGCCTGGCAGCCACCCTCGGCGCCCGAGATCGACGCATTGGCCTTGAACAGCGAGCCGAGAGCGGTCGCGGTGAGCAGATAACGACGGATGCCGCGGCGACGATTTGCCTCGGCGATGCCGGCGTCGTCGAGGGTCCGGGCCGCGGCATCCCCCTCTTCTTCGCCGAAGCCGAGCAGTGCGCTGCCGGCGAGTTCGCCGTGCGGGGTGACGGCGCCTGCGACACCGAGGCCGGAATCGGCCAGGAACCGCCACCAGTACATACCCACGGCCGGCACGATGCCGGCGGCGCCGTTCGTGGGTGCGGTGACGACGCGCCCGCCGGCGGCGTTCTCTTCGTTGACGGCGAGCGCGAAGGCACCCAGCCACTCCCCCGGCAGTTCGCGGCCGCCGTCGGCCTGCGCTGCCTCGAGTTGCGCGCGGATGTCGCTCGCGCGACGCTTGACCTTCAGCACGCCCGGCAGCACGCCGTCGGTATGCAGGCCCGCCTCGACGCTGCCGGCCATGGCGTCCCAGATAGCGTCGAGCGAGGCGGCGACGTCGACTTCGTCGCGCAGCGCCTGCTCGTTGGCCCGGGCGACCTCGGCGATGGTCAGATGATGCTCATCGGCCAGTGCGAGAAGTTCGGCGGCCGAATCGAAGGAGTAGGGAAAGGGCCGGGATGCCGCGGCCGCGAGATCGCCCTCGCGCCGGATGAATCCGCCTCCGACCGAGTAATACGTCTGCTCGGCCAGTGGCGTACCGTCGCTGCCCAGCGCCGTCAGCGTCAGCGCGTTCGGGTGGCCGGGCAGGCGCGTGCGCGGGGCGAAGACGACGTCGTCCTTGGCGAATGCCACCTCGTGCACGCCGTCGACGCGCAACCGCGCGCCTTCTGGCCACGCAGTCCACGCGCCGCGCACCGCAGCCGGGTCGACAGTCTCGGGCTCGTCGCCGCGCAGGCCGGCGACCACCGCGTCAGGGGTGCCGTGGCCCAGGCCGGTGGCGCCGAGCGAGCCGAACAGCGTGCACGTGACACGGGCGGGATGGATGTCGGCGGCGGTCAGCCGCGCGGCGAAGTCACGGGCCGCCCTCATGGGGCCGACCGTGTGCGAGCTCGAGGGTCCCACACCGATGGAGAACAGCTCGAACGCCGAGACGTATGCGCTCATCCGTCCAGGCTACGTCGCCGCCGGTCGACGCGGCCCCGTCTAGGCTTGCCGAGTGGCAGATCCCCTCAATGACGACCCGCACCTCTGGCTCGAAGACATCCGCGACGAGAAAGCCCTGGCCTGGGCGCGCGAGCGCACCGCCGAAACCGAAGCCGCGTACAGCGATCCCGCGCTCGCGCGGCGGCTGCGCGGCATCCTCGACGATCCCGATCGCATCGTCGTGCCGAGCCGGCACGGCGAGTGGATGTATGACCTGTGGCGGGATGCCGCCAACCCGCGCGGTCTCTGGCGGCGGGCGAGCCACACCTCGTTCTTGACTGGCACGCCCGAATGGCAGGTGCTGCTCGACATCGACGCGCTCGGCCGCGACGAGGGCACCCCGTGGGCATTCGCCGGCGCCGTGCACGGACCGCGTGGCACGCAGCGCGCCCTGGTACAGCTGAGCCCCGACGGCGGCGATGCGCATGTGGCACGTGAGTTCGACCTGGCCGCGGCACGCTTCGTCGACGACGGATTCGCGCTGGCCGCCGACAAGTCGCACAGCGCCTGGCTCGATCCCGACACACTGCTGGTGGGAACCGCCCTCGAGGGTGGGGCGCAGACCGACTCCGGCTACCCCCGCACCGCACGCGTGTGGCGGCGCGGGACAGATCTGGCCGCGGCATCCCCCGTCATCGAAGCCCAGCCGAGCGACGTCGCCGTCTTCGTCGGCGTCGACCGCACCGGCGATGACGTCACCGCCATCTCGTCGATCGCGCACGACTTCTTTCATCAGGAGAGCTTCGTCTGGACGGCGGATCACCCGAACCCGGTCCGGCTCGCGGTGCCCGACGACGCGTATACGAACGTGCACGGCGACCTGATCGCGGTGCGCACGACCACGGACTGGACGGTGGCAGGCGTGGCACATCCCGGCGGCACGCTGCTGGTCGGCCCGCTCGCGACTGTCACCGACGGAGACGGCTCTGAGCTCACCGCGGTGTTCACTCCGACAGCGACGGCCGTGCTCGAGGACTGGAGCTGGACGAAGCGCCGCCTCGTGCTGACGGTGCTCGAGAACGTGCGCAGCCGCATCGTCTCACTCGACCCTGCCGACGGTTGGGCACAGACCGACATCGACACCGGCATCGAGAGCTCCGACATCCTCACCGTCGACGTGGTCGCCGCCGACGCCGACGAAGACGACGAGCTGTGGCTGTTCGCGCGCGGCTTTCTCACGCCGCAGACGCTGATAGTGACGGATGCCGCCGCACCCGCGCCGAGCGTGGTCGATCAGGCACCTGCCGTCTTCGACGCCGACGGCCTGGTCACCACCCAGCACTGGGCGGTCTCGGCCGACGGCACCCGCATCCCGTACTTCCAGATCGGGCGCCGCGAAATCGACGGGCCCGCCCCGGTGATCCTGAGCGGATACGGCGGCTTCGAGGTCTCACGGCTGGCCGAGTACGCCACGATCCAGGGCCCGGCGTGGCTCGAGGCCGGCGGCGTGTACGTGGTGGCCAACATCCGCGGCGGTGGTGAGTTCGGGCCGGCGTGGCACCTGGCAGCTCTGCGCGAGAACCGGCACCGTGCCTACGAAGACTTCGTCGCCGTGGCGCGCGATCTCGTCGCTCGCCAGGTCACGACCGCCGAGCGGATCGGATGCCACGGCGGCAGCAACGGCGGACTGCTGGTGGGCAACATGCTCACGCAGTTCCCCGACGACTTCGGCGCGGTCGTGTGTGGCGTGCCGCTGCTGGACATGCGCCGATACACGCGCCTGTCGGCGGGCGCGAGCTGGATCGCCGAGTACGGCGACCCCGATGACCCAGCCGACTGGGAGTTCATCCGCACCTTCTCGCCGTACCACCTGATCGACCCTGACCGGGCGTACCCGCCCAGCCTCTTCTATGCGGCCACCAGCGACGACCGGGTGGGCCCGGTGCAGGCGCGCAAGATGGTGGCGCGGCTGACCGACGAGACCGACGCCGAGGTGCACTACCTCGAACAGGACGAGGGCGGGCACGCGGCATCCATCGACAACGGCGCGAAGGCGGCGCTGCAGGCGACCATCCACACGTTCCTCACCGACGCACTCGTGCGCCGGGTTAGCCCCGTGCGCGCCGCGTCATGAGCCGCCCCATGAGGGTGCGATTGAACGGTCGATAGCGGGTGTTCTGAAACGCCGAGACCCGCCATTCACCGTCGCGGCGATGCGCCAGGGTCGTGTTGGTCGACAGCCGCTTGCGCGAGGGCGTCGACCTGCCGCTCTGCCAGCGCATGATGATGCCGGCCCGCTGGACGACCAGCACGGTGTCGTCGTCGATGGCGTGCACGTCTTGCTCGACGGCCGCCAGACGCGAACCGCGCATGATGCCTGCGAACAGCGGTGCGTGGCCCGCAGCGATTTCGGCACGGCCGCGCATCACGGTGCCGTCGAACGCAACGTAGCGGGCGTCGTCTTCGTGCAGCGCGGCGTAGGCCGCGGCATCCCCCGCCGCCCATGCGTCGCGCAGCTTTTCGATGAGCGCCTCGACGGTGCCCGTGCGCGTGTCCCGTTCGGTCACGACGTTCTCCTCTGATTTACTTAGCTTGAGCGTATCAATTACTACGCTCAATCTAAGCAATTGGAGGGTGCATGTCAACTCCCCCGTCCGGCGCCGGTCTCGGCCGACGCCTCAGCGGCGCCGTGGTGCTCTTTCACCAAGCCCTTGCCGAACGGGTGGGTCTGTCGGCGGCAGACCTGAAGACGCTGCAGCTCATCGAGAGCGAAGGCCCGTTCACCGCTTCAGAGTTGGCCCGCGAGACCGGGCTGACCGCTGCGGGAGTGACGAGTGTCATCGCACGCTTGAGCGCGGGCGGCCACATCGTGCGTGAGACGGATGCCGTCGACCGGCGGCGTGCCGTGATTCGCGCGGTGCCGCAGAACGACTCCCCGCTCGCCGCCGAGTTCGGCCGCCTCGGCGGCGCGCTCGGGGCCGTGATCGCCGACTATTCGGCCGCCGAGCAGGCGGCGATCACCGAATATCTCGAGCGCATGATCGAGGTGCTGCGCGCCGAGACGATCCGACTCGGCGACCACGCCGGCTGATCAGCCGCGCAGCACGGCCGAGAGGAACTCCTGGGTGCGCTGCTGCTTCGGGTCGGTGAACATGACCTCGGGCGAGGCCTCTTCGACGATCTTGCCGCCGTCGAACATGAGCACCCGATTGGAGACATCCCGCGCGAACTGCATCTCGTGCGTGACGATGAGCATCGTGATGTCGGTGGTCGCCGCTATCGTGCGCAGAATCCCCAGCACCTCGCCGACGATCTCGGGATCCAGCGCGCTGGTCACCTCGTCGAGCAGCAAGATCTCGGGGTCCATCGCCAGCGCGCGGGCGATGGCCACGCGCTGCTGCTGGCCGCCGGAGAGCTGGGTCGGATGGGCATCCGCCTTATCGGCAAGGCCCACCTGATCGAGCAACTCGAGGGCACGCCGCTTCGCGGCATCCTTCGGCGTCTTGAGCACGTGTACCGGAGCCTCGATGATGTTCTCCATCACCGTCATGTTCGGGAAGAGGTTGAACTGCTGGAAGACCATGCCGATGCGCTTGCGCACCTCGTTCTTGTGCTTCTCTTTCAGCTCGACCCGCTTGCCCTCTCGCGCCTCGTGGGTCAGCGGCTCGCCATCGATGAAGATGTACCCGCCGGTGGCCTCTTCGAGGGTCATCACCAGCCGCAGGATCGTGGTCTTGCCCGACCCGCTGGGCCCGATCAGGGTCACGCGCTCGCCCTTTGCCACCTCGAACGACAGGTCGTTGAGCACGATGTTGTCTCCGAAGCGCTTCTGGACGTTATCGAAGCGGATGACGGGGGATGCCGCCGGCCCGCCGGTCGCGGCCGGCTCGGGCGCGGTGTCAGTGTGTGAAAGCAAGGCGTTTCTCCAATCGGCCCACCAGCAGTGAGGTGGGATAGCTCGCGATGAGGAAGATGACACCGCACATCGTGATCGCCTCGATGTACGTGAAGTGATTACCGCCGAACTCGAGGCCGGCCTGCACCAGTTCGACGACCCCGATGGCGACCAGGAACGGCGTGTCCTTGAACATGGAGATGGCGTAGTTGCCCAGGGCCGGGATCGTGGCCCGCAGAGCCTGTGGGATGATCACGGCCACCCAGGTGCGCGTGCGCGACATCGACAGCGCGGTGCTGGCCTCCCACTGCCCGACCGGCACCGCCTCGATGCCGGCACGATAGACCTCGGACATGTAGGTGGAGTAGTGGATGCCGAAGATCACGATGCCGATGGTCATGGCGTCGATCGACGTGAAGGCGAAGTACGCGAACATCAGCTGGACGACGATGGGGGTCATCCGGATGAAGTTGACGATGAAGCCGACGATCCCGCTGATCGGCTGCGGCGCCGATCGCCGCACGATGGCGATGACAAGTCCGAGCACCGCGGCGATGATCGTGCCCAGCACCGTGACCACGAGGGTCACCTTCACGAACGCGAGAAGCAGGTCGGGCAGCACCTGCCACGCCATGTTCCAGTCCCAGATCGGCTGGTCCATCAGTGGGTACGCTCCCCATCCAGATCGGCGACACTCGCGGCGACCGGGTCGACCGGCGGCCGGGTGCGAAAGCTCAGGGCCTCGCGCAGCGACTGGCCGCGGCCGATCTTGTGCTTGGCGTGCACCTCGAGCGCATTCATCACGAGGGTGAGCGCATACGCGACCACGAAATACAGCACGAGCCCGATGCCGTACGCGAAGAACGTGTTGCCGGTGCCCACACGCAGCTTGTCGATCCAGTGCGTGAGGTCGGCCAGGGTGATGAAGCTCACGATCGCGGTGGCCTTCAGCAGCTGGATGAGCAGGTTGGTCAGCGACGGGATCATCAACGCCCACGCCTGCGGAAAGATGACCCGCCACATCCGCTGTGCCGGTGACATGCTCAGCGCGGTGGTGGCCTCCCACTGCCCCTCAGGAACCGAGTTGATCGACCCCCGCACGACCTCAGCACCGTAGGCGCCGAAGTTCAGCCCGAGCGCGAGAATGCCCACGAGCATCGGCGGCCACTCCACGCCGAAGATCGGCAGCACGAAGAACAGCCAGAACAGCTGCACCACGAGCGAGGTGCCGCGGAAGAACTCGATGATCACCCGCGAGATGCCGCGCAGCACGATGTTGTGCAGTCGGGCCATGAGCCCCAGCGCTATCGCGATGACCACGGCCAGCAGAGCGCCGGCGATGGTCAGCTCGACGGTCACGAGGACCGCCGAGCCGAGCATCGGCAGGGCGCCCTGCAGTGCGTCCAGAAGGTCAGCGGACAAGAGCTCAGCCCAAATCGCCCTTGCAGAGCTGTTCGGTGGTCAGGTCGGCCGGCGGCATGTTCTCCTTGGTGAACCCGTAGTCACCCACGAGGCCCAGGTAGCTGTCTTCGTCGCTGGTGATCTTGTCGAGCTGCTCGTTGTAGGCCTTGAGCAGTTCGGTGTCGCCCTTGCGGAACACCTCACTGCCGGCACCGATCTGCGCAACGCCGTCGAGCTCCTGCACGAACGCGTCGGTGGTCTCGACCTTGTCGTTGCCGCTGTTCTGGGCCATGTAGTTCAGCGAGATCGCCGTCATCGCGAACACGTCGGCGCGACCGTTGGCCACGACGTCCATACCGCTCTGGGCATCTTTGACCGACTGCGACACCTTCAGGCCGAGGCTGTCGGCGTACCCCGCCTCGATGCCGCCGTTGAGCACCGCGAGTTTGACGTCTTCACCGGCATCCTGCGCCTTCTTCACGTCATCGAGGGTCTGCAGCCCGAGCGGGTTGCCCTTGGCGACCATCAGCCCGGTGGTGTACATGATCTCGGGGTCGGAGAATGCCGCCTGCGCGCAGCGGTCGGGCAGGATCGACATGCCGGCGCTGACCGCATCGAAGCGGCCCGCGTTCAGGCCGGGGATCAGCGAGTTCCAGTCGACCTCGACGACCTTGACCTCGTCGATGCCCATCGCCTTGAAGATCTCGCGATCGATGGCGATCGTCGCGCCCTTGCCCTCGCCGTCTTCCTTCCAGGAGTACGGACGCTCGTCGGCGACGGCGACCGTGATCGACCCCTTCTCTTTGAGCTGATCGAGAGTGCTCTTTCCGTCGTCGGAGCCACCGGTGCCGCCGCTGCCGCCGCTGCAGGCGGTGAGGGCTGCCAGTGCGAAGGCTGAGACGACGGCCGCCCCGATGCGAACGGGGGTATGGGAACGTCGCGTGGTCATCATCTGTCCTCTTTCGGTCGTGTGCGGGGGCGAATCACCCGGCCGACGCGTCGGCGAGCCTGGCAACCCGACCCGAAATCTCTGTTGGGCGTCCCCTACCTTATGACGCTCTGTCGACATTTATGCAATCTGGCGGTCTGATTGTCTGCTTGTATACAGAGATTGTTATCGTGGTGTTGTGAAGCGCGGTAAGGCGGCTGCGATCACTACGGTTGACGTGAGGGCGTGCCGCGGTCTACGGGCCGATCGACGCCGGACACTTGGAAGGAATCCCATGGCCACTGCGAAGACCCCTTTCGGAGCAGCATCCGTCTTCCGCGTCGCCCGGCCTTCGACGGTCGATCTGATCTCGATCGAGCTGCGCAACGCGATCTTCTCGGGCGCGCTTCCGGTGGGTGGCCCGATCGGCGAGGTCGAGATCGCGACCCAACTCGGAGTCAGCCGCAGCCCGTTGCGCGAGGCGGCTCAGCGCCTGGTGCAGGAGGGGCTGCTCACCGCCACGCCCGGCCGCGGGCTGCGCGTGAGCGTGATCGGCACCGAGCACCTGCAGGATCTGTACGACGCGCGCGGTGCCGTCGAGTTCGAGGCCGTACGCATCATCGTGCGCGACAAGGCTGCGCTCGATCAGGTCGCGCAGGCGCTCGACGAACTCGAAAAACTCAGCGAGGGGCAAGATGCCCGGGCCATCGGCGACGCGGATCTCGCGTTCCATCGCGCCCTGGTCGAGGCATCCGGCAACCGTCGGCTCTCGCGCTATATGGCGACCCTGGCCATCGAGACCCGGATCGCGAGCTTCTCAACCAGCGACGAGTACATCGTGCGCCGGGATGTCTCGCCCACTTACCGCGCGCTGCTGAAGGCGCTGCGCGCGGGCGACGTCGACACGGCGATCGCCGCTTTGCAGCAGCAGTTCGACGAGGCCGTCGCCCGGTTGTCGGGTGATCTCGAGCCCGAAAAGGTGCAGACCATCACCGAGGCGATCACGGTGCCACCTGTCCTGCAGCCCCTCGACGTGGCCGGCGCACCGGAGTAGGCCTCAGCGCTGCAGCCAGGCGAGAACGGCCAGCACCCGGCGATGGTCGGTGCCGCTGTCGGCGAGGTTCAGCTTTGCGAAGATCGACGTCACGTTCTTCTCGACCGCCCCGAGCCCGATGACCAATTCGGATGCGATGGCGCCGTTCGTGCGTCCCTGCGCGATAAGCGTCAACACCTCGCGTTCGCGGGGCGTCAGCGTTTCGAGCGGATCGCGCCGTCGGCGGATCAACTGCGAGATCACTTCGGGGTCGAGCACGGTGCCACCGGACGCAATGCGTTCGATGGCGTCGGTGAGCTCTTGCAAGGAAGCCACCCGATCCTTGAGCAGGTAGCCGATGCCCCCGCCGCCAGAGGAGAGAAGCTCCTGCGCATAGGCGACCTCGACGTATTGCGAGAGCAGCAGAATCCCGACCTGCGGCAGCAGTTCGCGCGCTCGGATGGCGGCGCGCACTCCCTCGTCACGGAAAGTCGGCGGCATCCGCACGTCGAGCACGGCGATGTCGGGTGAGAGGTCGACGAGGTCGGCCAGAAGCTGATCGGCATCGGGGTAGGCCCCGACCACGTCGACCCCTGCCTCGGCGAGCACGCGCACCAGCCCTTCGCGCAGCAGCAGCGAGTCATCGGCCACCACGGCGCGAAGGGCATCCATGCCCTCCAGACTAGGGTCAGGGAACGGGAACGCTCGACAAGGGCAGGCGAGCGCTGACCATGGTCGGGCCGCCGCGCGGGCTGTCCACCGCCAGCATGCCTCCCGCTCCACGCACGCGCTCGTCGAGCCCGACGAGGCCGTGGCCGGCGCGCAGGGTGGCACCTCCCCGCCCGTCGTCGGTCACCGTCACATCGAGCCAGGAGCCGTCACCACCGGGTCGCGGAGACACCGCAACACGTACCTCGATCTCACTCGCACCGGAGTGCTTGGCCGCGTTCGTCAGCGC
The DNA here is from genome assembly GCF_004135285.1 of Microbacterium protaetiae. Classification (NCBI taxonomy): domain Bacteria; kingdom Bacillati; phylum Actinomycetota; class Actinomycetes; order Micrococcales; family Microbacteriaceae; genus Microbacterium; species Microbacterium protaetiae. The sequence goes on along the minus strand of NZ_CP035494.1, from coordinate 2,212,393 downwards.
TTCGCTCGCGACGAAATAGGCGTTTCTCTCGATCTCCTGCGGCAGGGCGATGCTCGGCGGGAGTTCGGCCACGACACGGGTGCGCACCACACAGCGATCGGCCGCCGATTCCAGCGCCGCGACAAGTCCGCGGTCCATCAGGATCGGCGGAGCGAAACCACGTGACAGCGCTCTCAGCTCGTCGAGGGCGTCGCGGGACTGTTGCATGGCTTCGGCGATGAGGGTGCGGGTCTTCTCCGGGTCGTTGGCGAGCTGGCGGTCGGCCGAGGCGAGGTCCATCTGCATCCGCACCAGGTGCTGCTGCGGACCGTCGTGGATGTCCCGTTCCAGCCGGCGCAGCGCGTGCCCCTCAGCTGCGATGGCCGCGCCGCGGGACTCGTTGAGGTCTGACACCTGCCGGCGCAGCGCATCCGAGGCGAAGGCGCCCAGCATCGCCGCTGCGATGCCCTGATGCGCCAGCGTCAGTCCACGCGTGATGAGCGGCAGCGTCGCCAGCATGATGAGGCCGGCCGCGAGGTAGAACAGCGGGTCCAGCGCGATGTAGCCCGCGGCATCCGATTCTCTGCCGAACAGCCACAGCACCGACTGCGAAAAGTACCAGGAGTCGTCGGTGCGGTCGGGCAGGAATCGCGACCAGAACCAGTACGTCACACCGCCCAGGCCCACAGCGACCCACACGACCGAGATCACCCACGTGATCATCGACACGACGAAGTTCACGAGCACAGTGTGCAGCAGATAAAGCCACGCGTGTCCGTTGGTCAGAGAGGAGCGCACCCCACCGAAGAACCCGGGACGAGCCGGCGTCCACTCCGGTCTCGTGATGGCCGGTTGGCCCGCCCACTGCAATCGCACGAGCTCGCTCGTGCCGAACGCCCGCGAGACATACAGCGCAGCGGTCAGCACGAAAAGCCCGATGAAGAAGGTCACGAGTGTGCCGATTCCGGCCACGAACAGGGCGAGGGTCGCGCCGAAGCCCGCCACGGCGATCGGCAGGCCGAGCAGCAGAAAGCCCAACTCTGCCGGTACGCGGCGCCAGAGTCGGCCGTATCTGGTACCGCGGGAGGAATCACGCACGCGTTCCAGCGTGGCAGAGCGAGCGGGTGCGGTGTCGCTGAGTGTCATATTTCCAGCCTGTCGCCACGTCACGAGCCGGGGTATCCGGTGCACCGACGGACTCGGGGTGGGGAATACCCCCGCATCGCCCGAACGAGGTTGACGGCCTGGCGCGGCGCGTGGAATGTTCGCCGACATGTCGCGGCCCGTGGAATGTTGGCGACGTGTCGCGCCCCGTGGCATGCTCGCGACATGTCGCGCGCCGTCGCGTCGGGGCGCCCGCTCATGCGAGGGTGGGATGCCGCGCAACGCAAAAGCCCCGGCCGATTCGACCGGGGCTTCGCTACTGTCTCAACACAGTGTGCGCCTGAAGAGACTCGAACTCCCAACCTTCTGATCCGTAGTCAGATGCTCTATCCATTGAGCTACAGGCGCCCGTGCGCTGCTGCGCACAAGAGACCATGTTATCCGAGGATTGATCGGAGCGCTAATCGCCGCGGAGCGCGGCGCGGCGCGGCGAGGCGCGGCGAGACGCGGCGCAGCGAGACAAGGGATTCGCACCGAAATATGGGGCGCCGCCCCCGGTTTCAACGGGAATCCCTTGTCTCGGCGAAATGGCGTAGGGCGGCGGGGCGCGACGCACGCGGGGCGGGGCGGGGTGGGGCAGCGGGGCGCGGGGCACGCTGGGCGGCGCGACGGACGCGGCTCGGGGCAGCGCGGGCCGCGCGGCGCGACGCGCGGCGAACCCCTCCGGAGCGCGTCCAAGCGCCTCGAGACAAGGGAATCGCGCCGAAACATGGGGCGTCGCCCCCGGTTTCGACGGGAATCCCTTGTCTCGGCGAAATGGGGTTTGCGGGGAATGTGCGCCACGCGGCGCACGGGCGCCACACGGCCGCGGGGCGCGACGCACGCGCCGCGGGGCAGGGCAGCGCGGGGCGGGGCAGCGCGGCGCGACGCACGCGCCGCGGGGCAGGGCAGCGCGGGGCAGCGGGGCGCGACGCACGCGGGGCGCGGCGCGACGCACGCGGGGCGCGGCGCGCGGCGCGCCGGCGCGCCTATTCGAGCTCGGACAGATCGACGCCGGCGGCCTTCGCCGGGGCATCCGCCGTCTTCTCGTCGTCGAGCGTGCCGGCAGCACCCTGTGCGTTGCGCCGCCGGTGCGCGGCCAGACGCGGCAGATCGATTAGGCGCAGCGACTGCATCCGCGCCTCGCGCAGCTTGCCATAGTCGGGCTCGAGGTCGGGCCGAGCCGCCTCGATGCGCAGCGTGGAGTCGATGTTGCGCTCGACCTCGGACCACGCGGCTTCGCGCGCGTCTTCGACGAGCTTGCGCAGCTCCGTCTCGTCGTCGGCGCGGGCCCGCAGGCCGGCGGCGACCTGCTCGGACTGCCGCTGGCGTTTGCGCAGATTGCGCACGTCACGGCTGCGATAGTCGTGCGTGCCATATGAGTCGTTGTGCCGGCGGCGCGCACGCAGGCGCGCGCTCTCGATGCGCTGGGCATCCTGATCGGCTTCGGCGGCGAGGGTGAGCAGCGTCTCGCGCGCTTCGGGCACCAGCCGCTGCGGGTCGAAGTCTTCACCCCGGGCTATCACCTCGACGAGGATCCGGTTCTTCAGCGCCAGCCGAGTGGCCGCCGAGGCGACATACAGTCCATCGGCCACCATGTCGGCGAGCTTCATACCCTTGGGCCGGCGCCACGAGCCCGCGCGACGGCTCGCGTCGTCGCGCTTCGCCTCTGCCACGGATTCTCCCTGCGAACGGCCGGCTTCTCCTGAGTCAAGGGTAGCCGGAAGCCCCCGCTTCCAGATTCGCCGGTCCAGCAAACGACGGTCATAGGAATCGCAAATATTCCCCGTGCTGAATGGAATCTGACCACTTCTGGAGGATTCATGGAACAGCTTGCCGCCGTCGGCCTCGATCTCGTCGCTATCGCGTTGCTCGCGTTCGCGGTGTACTTCCCCCGGCATCGCCGACGCGACCTCGCCGTCGCCTTCGTGGGCATCAACGTCGGAGTGCTCGCCGTCTCGATCGTTCTGGGCTCGACGACGGTCGGAGCGGGGCTCGGTCTCGGCCTCTTCGGCGTGCTCTCGATCATCCGCCTGCGCTCGAGCGAGATCGAACAGAGCGAGATCGCCTACTACTTCGCCGCGCTGGCGCTCGGCCTGATCACCGGCCTGTCGGGCGGAGTCACCTGGATCGGCGTCGTGCTGATGGCCCTCATCCTGGTGGCCCTCGCCCTCATCGACAGCCCGGCGCTCTTCCGCCGCTACCGCGACCAGCGCCTCATCCTCGATCGGGCCTACACCGACGAGACCGCGCTGCGCGCCGCGATCGAAGAGACCCTGGGCGGCCGCATCCACGTCGTCACCGTCCGAGAAGTCAACCTCGTCTCAGACACCACCGTCGTCGACGTGCGCTATGCCCTGAACAAGAGCGGGCGAGCGGATGCCGCATCCCCCGACTCCCATCAACTTGCACAGATCGCTGCCGGACGATGAGCACCCTCGAGACGGTGCCGGCCGTCGAACTCACACACTTCTCGCCCATCGACCTAACCGAGCTGAACGCCCTGGCGGCGTTGCAGACCCGGGTCGACCGCAAATACATCATTCCGGCCGCCGAGCTGCCGCGGATCGTCCGCTGCCTTCCCGGTTCCACCCGCATGCTGCACATCGACGGCACCTCGACGCTGACCTACGCCTCACGCTATTTCGACACGCCCGAACTCGACAGCTATCTGCGCACCGCGCGCGGACGTCGCCGCCGGTTCAAGGTGCGTGCCCGCACCTACGTCGACTCCGGCGACTCGTTTCTCGAGGTCAAGACCAAGAGCGGCAGATCGGCAACGGTCAAGCAGCGCGTGCCCGTGGCCCGCGGCGAGCTCGACGCCGCCGCCAGAGAACACGCGGCCGGGCTGCTGGCCGCCGCCGACATTCCGGCCGCCGAGCACCTCGCCCACCGCCTGCGCCCGACGATGGACTCTTCATACCGCCGCATCACGCTGCTGCTGCCGAGCAACGTGCCCGCCGAGAACTCGCGCACGACGATCGACATCGACCTCGAGTGGCGTGCACCGGGCCGCGGCATCCTTCGCCTTGACGATCGCGTGATCGTCGAGACCAAGTCGGGCCGCCGCGCCGGGGCGATGGACCGTGCGCTGTGGCGTGCCGGTCACCGCCCCGCCTCGATCTCCAAGTACGGCACGGGAATGGCCGCGCTGTATCCCACTCTTCCCAGCAACAAATGGCGCCGCACACTCACCCGGCACTTCGCGGGCGCCGAGCGCTTCACCGACGAAAGGACCTCCTCATGACTTCGCAACGCCCTCCCCACCGGCTCTGGCTGCTGGCAGCACCCGCCCTGGCGCTTTCTCTCGTGCTCGCAGGATGCAGCGGCGCGGCCTCAGGTGATGAGTCAGCTGCCGCGGCCAGCGCGTCGCCGGCGCGACAGACGGCGGCGCAGGTGCTCGGCGCCAATCAAGAGACCCACGACTCCGCCGACGACGCCGACTGGTCGGCCGACGACGCAGTGACCATCACGCTCGACGGCACGTCGGCGACGGCCTCCGCCACCGAGGGCGTCGCGGTGAAGGACGGCGTCGTCACGATCAGCGCGCCCGGCACCTATGTGCTCTCGGGAGACTCGACCGGGCACGTGGTCGTCGACAGTGCCGCCGACGGCGCGGTGACCCTCGTCCTGAACGGCGTCACCATCACCAACGCCGACGGACCGGCCATCGACATCGAGGCCGCCGATGAGGCGGTCGTGATCCTCGCCGACGGCACCACGAACGCCCTGCGCGATGCCACCTCGTATGCGGACGACGCCGACGCGAACGCGGCCCTGTACAGCAAGGCCGATCTGACCATCACCGGCACCGGCACGCTCACCGTCGACGGGCGCGGCAACGATGCTATCGCCAGCAGCGACGGGCTGGTCATCCAGTCGGGCACCATCGATGTGACCGCCGTCGACGACGGCATCCGCGGCAAGGACTATCTCGTCATCCGCGGCGGCACCATCACCGTCGACGCCGGCGGCGACGGACTGAAGTCCGACAACGACGAGCAGGCCGAGCGCGGCTACGTCGATATCGCGGATGGCACTGTCACCGTCACCAGTGGTGACGAGGGGGTGGATGCCGCAACCGACGTGGTCACCACGGGTGGCACACTCGCCATCGTGGCCGGCGGCGGATCGGCAGAAGACCCCGACCAGGGTGCCAAGGGCGTGTCGGCCGGGGTGATAGCGGTGTTCGAGGGCGGGACCATCACGGTCGACGCCGCCGACGACGCCGTGAACACCGACCAGTACGCGCATTACAACGGCGCCGATGTGACGCTTTCAACCGGCGACGACGGCACGCACGCCGATCAAGCCCTGGCGGTGTCGGCCGGATCGGTCACGGTGACCAAGGCCAACGAAGGCCTCGAGTCGGCGGCCATCGACATCGCCGACGGCACTGTCGATATCACCACCTCAGATGACGGCATCAACGTGTCGGAGCCCGATGAGGGCACCGGCGCGCAGACGTTGACGATCTCGGGCGGCACGGTGCTGGTCGACGCCGAAGGCGATGGCCTCGATGTCAACGCCGGCACTATCACGCAGTCGGGCGGCACCGTCGTGGTCAGCGGTCCGACCCGCGACGGCAACGGGGCGTTGGATGCCGACAAGGGCATGACGATCTCGGGCGGCGTGCTGCTGGCGGCCGGTCCGAGCGGCATGGCGGTGGCTCCGTCGGCCGACTCGAAGCAGGCGACGGTCGAGTTCACGCTCGACGCGGCCGCCGATGCCGGAACGGTGCTGACAGTGCTCGACGCAGACAAGAAGGCGCTGGCCTCGGTCACCCTCGCCAAGAATGCCTCGAACGTGGTCTACTCCGCGCCCGAGCTCAGCAACGGCGACGAGTACACCCTGGTCTCGGGCGGCACTGCCGGCGCGACGGTGGCAGGTCCGCTCGCCGAGGCGGGAACGGCGGGCGCGACGACGGTGGCGACGGCCACGGCCGGTGAGCAGACATCGTCGGAGATGGGCGGCCCCGGCGGAGGCGGAGGCGGCTTCGGCGGCGGGCAGGGCGGCCCTGGCGGTCAGGGCGGTGAGCGGCCCACCGATATGCCCGAGCGGCCCGATGGCGCGCCCACCGACATGCCCCAGCCGCCGGACGGTGCTCCCACCGACATGCCGTCGGGTGGGCCCGCGCAGCCCGGTGACCAGGGGTCGTCGAGCTCGGACTCCGGCAGTTGAGACGCCGCAGGCGCCGGTATACCGGCGCCTGCGGTTGCTCGTGAGTGCCGGGGCTCCGGCACTCACGATCAGTCGATAGCGCCGATACGCCAGTGCGCGGTGGCCGATTCGCCCGGTTCCAGCGTGATCAGGCCGGTGTCGTACGGATAGCGCTCGGCGTTGAAGGCATCGGGTGCGCACGTCATCGGCTCGAGCGCGACGCCCGCGCGGTGCGCCGGGTCGGCCTCGCCGCCGGGCTGGTCGGAGGTGAAGACCTGCACCCACGGGCACGCGGCATCCCACACCATCTCGACACCTGAGCCTGAGGTATCCGTCAGCCGTGCCGTCACGACGCCGTCGGCGTCACCGGCGAGCGCGGTGAACGCGTGGTCGATCTCTGCGCTGCCGATCGGGCGCGCGGTGCGGAAGTCGAAACGGGCGGGATCGGCGTCGACGCCGGTCAGCTCGGTCGGGATGAGTCGATCGGGCGTGACCTGCAGCACCTGCGCGGCGGGCAGCTCGAAGCTCCAGTCGTCGACATGGCCTTCGCCCGCCACGAGGTAGGGGTGCGCCGAGGTGCCCCACGGGGCGGGCTGCTCTGACTCATTGACGGCGGTCACCGACTGGGTCAGGCCGAGCGAGGTGAGCGTGTAGGTCGTACGCACGAGAACGCGCCACGGGTACCCCTTCTGTGCCTCAACGACGGCCTCGAGACTGAGATGGCTGGGCTTCTTGTCGACGGGGACGAACTCGACCCACGAAGCCAGTCCGTGCAAGGCGTGCCCGCGGGCCGGTTCGGTCAGCGCCACCTGTTGCGGTACACCGCCGAAGGTGTAGCGGCCATCGACGATGCGGTTCGGCCAGGGTGCCAGCGTCGCGCCGCGGTGGCCCGGACGCACCTCGTCGGCGTCGAACGGGACGACCAGATCGCGGCCCCGGTAGGTGAGGCTGCGCAGCGATGCGCCGACGCCGGCGATGACCGCCTCGTAGTCTCCCGCGCGCAGCGCGTGCTGGGTTCCGGACAGGGGTGTGCGTGCCATGAAAAGACTTCCTGGATGCGATGTCGGGGGTCAACGGGCGATTCTACCCGGATGGGAACGGTCACACCCTCAGCGGGCCTCGCCGGCCGGTGTCGGTCTCACGGCGTAGGCTCGAACGCACGGAGGTGCATCATGGCAGACGATCCCCGCGAAGAGGCCGCGCGTTACCGTCAGGAGCGAGAGCGGCGCGAACACCCCGAGTTCTACGGCGAAGAGCCGGCCGCGGCATCCACTCCCCGCCCGATGACCGAGACCGAACGCTGGGCGTACGTGGAGACGTCGCTGCAGCAGGCGATCCGGCGCGGCGAGTTCGACGACCTGCCCGGGGCGGGAAAGCCGCTGCAGGGGCTGGGCGACCACCATGATCCGGACTGGTGGATCCGCCGCAAGATCCAGACCGAGCAGCTCAGTGGGCTCGGACCGCCGGCGCTCACACTGCGCGTGGAGAACCAGCGTCTGAACGAGACGTTGGACGGGATGCCGCGCGAGGCCGACGTGCGCGAGCACCTCGAAGACTTCAACCGTCGCGTGATCGAGGCGCGCCGCCAGCTGCAAGGCGGGCCGCCGGTGGTGACCCCGACACGGGATGTCGAGGCCGAAGTGGCCGCATGGCGAGCGCGGCGGGCGCAGCGCGAACGCGCACAGGCCTCCGTGCAGGAAGAAGCCGAGGCATCCCCTCACCCTCGGCGGCGTTTCGCACGGCGTCGCAACCGCACGCGCGAGAACCAGACCGACTGAGTACGCGCTACACGCTCGACTGGCGGCGCGCCTCGCGCGCGGCGCGGCGTTCGGCCCTGCTCGGACGGGCGGTTGCCGCCGCCGCCGCGCCCGCGTCGCTTCGCAGCATCGCCGTGATCATCGAGTTCGCCACCGCCACCAGCGGAACGGCGAACAGCGCACCCGGCACCCCGGCGATGCCGGTTCCGGCGGCGACAGCCACCACGACGGCGATCGGGTGCACCTTGACGGCGCCGCCGATCAGCAGCGGCTGCATCACATGCGCCTCGAGCAGGTGCACGCCCAGCACTCCGGCGAGCATGATGATCGCCGGCAGCGGGCCGGCGAACACGAGTGCTATCGCGACAGCGATGATGCCACTGACGATGGCCCCGATCACGGGGATGAACGAGGCGAGCAGCACGATGACGGCGATGGGCACAGCCAGCGGCAGTCCGAGGAAGAACGCGACCAGGCCGATGCCGACCGCATTGACGAGCGCGACGAGTATCTGCACCCGCACGAAACTGGTCAACGTGATCCAGCCGGCACGGCCGGCGCGGATCATGCCCGGCCGACCGTTCTTCGGGAACAGTCGCACGATCCATGACCAGATTCCTCGACCGTCGATGAGCATGAAGATCGTGGCGAACAGCGCGATGAGCGCACCGGTGAGCACGTGACCGGCTGCCGATCCGACCTCGAGGGCGCCCCCGACCAGCGCGCTGCTGTCTTTTTGCACCCAGGCACCGAGGCTCTTCAGATAGCCGTCGAGCTGCGTGTCAGAGATGCTCAAGGGCGGCTGGCGCAGCGCCTCACGCAGCCGGTCGTACGCCGCCGTCCATTCCGTGCGCAGCGCCGGAAGGCCCGCGCGCACCTGCCAGATGATCAGCAGCGTCAACCCGCCCAGCGCGACCACCACGGCGATCAGACCGAGCATGATCGCGAGCCAATGCGGCCAGCCATGAGAGGTCAACACCCTGATCAGAGGGCTCAGCAGCGCTGAGACGAGCACGGCCACCAGCAGGGGGACGACGATCTCGTGAAAGGTGATGACGAGATAGATCGCCACCCCGGCCGCCGCGGCGATCGCCAGCAGTCGCCATGACCATTCCGAGGCGGCACGCACCCGGTGCGGCACAGCGCTGTCATGCTCTGGGTGCCGTTCCCGACGGACGATTGCTGATGCCATGAGATCCCCCTCGGCTCACGCCGGGCGCTGCACCCGGCGTGCAGGGATCTTACGCGCCGCAGCTGCCCGCGCGGCCAGGCACCCTCACCCCCGCGGGATGCCTGCCAGAAGCTCGGCGAACACGTCGCCTGCGTCGTCGCGGGTCGCCAGCGCCGCCGACTGCCCCGCCCACAGCGACTGGTACTCCCCCAGGCCGCGTTTGCCCGCCTCGGCACGGAACTGGCCGGTGAGCCAGTTCTGCGCGGGGAAGGGCGCCGTGGCGTCGGCGGCTTCGAGCGTGCGGACCGCGCGATTCGGGATGCCGCGGCTCAGCCGCCCGCTCATGGCACGCGTGAGCACGGTGGTCGTGTCGGTCGATGCGGCGATGGCCTGGCGGTGGGCGTCGGATGCCGCGGACTGGCGCGTGCGCAGGAACGCGGTGCCCACCTGCACGCCCGATGCTCCCAGGGCGAACGCGGCCGCCACTCCCCGCCGGTCGGCGATGCCCCCGGCGGCGATGACCGGCACCGAGACGGCATCGGCCACCTGCGGCACCAGGGCGAAGGTACCCACCAGCGACTGCTCGGCCGGTACGAGGAACGACACGCGATGCCCGGCAGCCTCGGCACCGCTGGCGACGATGGCGTCGACGCCCGCGGCATCCATCGCCCGCGCTTCGGCGACGGTCGTGACCGTTCCGGTGATCCGGATGCCGCGCTCGTGCGCTGCGGTGACGAGTGCGGCCGACGGCACGCCGTACACCACGCTGAGCACGGCGGGCGCCCCCTCGAGCACGGCCTGCAGCTGCTCGTCGGGATCGGGAAGGAAGCGCCGTGGCGGGGCCGGAACAGGCACACCGAGCTCGTCGAACAGCGGTGCTGCCGCGGTGGAAGCCGCAGTGAGATCGATGTCGTCCGGCGTGACCTCGTCGCCGGTGGGCAGCCACAGATTCACCGCGAACGGCCGGTCGGTGGCCTGGCGCAGGGCGGCGATCGTCTCGCGGATGCGCTCGGGTGCGTATCCGTACAGGCCGTACGAACCCAGGCCGCCCGCGTCGCTCACCGCGGCGACCAGTTCGATGGACGAGAGTCCCCCGAACGGACCGAGGACGATGGGATGCTCGATGCCGAGCGCGTCGCGCAGAGTCATGACTCGACGCTACCGCCGTGGTGGCGCTCAAAACTCAGCTGAATTCGTACGATCTGCTCGAGAAAAGGCTTCCTTGCCCCGGTGCGCACGGATCAGCTGAGTGCTGAACGCCCGGGGTGGCCTACAGGCCCTGTGCGAGCCGGTAATAGGCCTGGTTCCAGCGCACCTCGCGCTGAAAGCCGCGCACGGTGGTGTCTTCGTCGATGACCAGCAGTTCGATCTGTGCCATCTCGGCGAAGTCGCGCCACACGTCGATACCCACCGCGGTGGTCATGACGGTGTGGTGCGCAGCACCGGCGGTCAGCCAGCACGTCGCCGAGGTGGTGAAGTCGGGTTGCGGCTTCCACACCGCGCGACCGACCGGCAGCTTGGGCAGATCGGGCGCCGACACGTTCTCGACGACGTTGGCGACCAGGCGGAACCGGTCGCGCATGTCGCTGAGGGCCACGACGACGGCCGGGCCCGGGTCGGCGGTGAACACCAGGCGCACCGGGTCGTCCTTGCCGCCGATGCCCAACGGGTGCACTTCGAGTCGCGGGGTGGCGGTGGTCAGCGACGGCGAGACCTCGAGCATGTGCGCCCCGAGGATCTTCTCGTCGCCGGGCAGGAGGTCGTAGGTGTAGTCCTCCATGAGCGAGGCGCCGCCGGGCAACCCCGCGCCCATCACGTTGGCGATGCGGATCAAGATGGCGGTCTTCCAGTCACCTTCCGCGCCGAATCCATAGCCCTCGGCCATGAGCCGCTGCACGCCCAGGCCCGGCAGCTGCGTGAGTGCGCCGAGGTCTTCGAACGAGGTGGTGAACGCGCCGAACCCGCCCTGTTCGAGAAACGAGCGCAGCCCGAGCTCGATGGCCGCGCCGTCGCGCAGCGACTGGTGGCGCTCACCGCCGCGCAACAATTCAGTCTGAACCTCGTACAGATCCAGGTATTCGGCGACCAGCGCGTCGATGTCGGCGTCGGCAGACTGAGTTACTGCCGCTGCCAGCTCATTGACACCCCAGGTGTTCACCTGCACGCCGAGCCGCAGCTGCACCTCGGTCTTGTCGCCCTCGGTCACGGCCACATGGCGCATATTGTCGCCGAAGCGCGCGAGTTTGAGGGTGCGGGATGCCGCGAGCCCGGCCGCCGCCCGCTGCCACTGCTCGATCTGCCGCCGCACGATCGGGTTCGAGACGTGGCCGACGACGGTCTTGCGCGGCACGCCCAGCCGGGTCTGGATGTAGCCGAACTCGCGGTCGCCGTGGGCTGCCTGATTCAGGTTCATGAAGTCGAAGTCGATGTCGTTCCACGGCAGCTCGACGTTGGCCTGGGTGTGCAGGTGCAGCAACGGCTTGCGCAGCGCGTCGAGTCCGGCGATCCACATCTTGGCGGGGCTGAAGGTGTGCATCCACGCGATCAGGCCGATGACCTCGTCACGCGCATTCGCCTCCAGCGCCAGGCGACGAATGCCGTCGGGATCGGTGAGCACGCTCTTGTAGACCACCTTCACGGGCAGCGTGCCCAGGCCCTCGACGACCTGCTGCGACTGCGCGGCGACCTGGCGCAGCGTTTCGTCGCCGTAGAGAGTCTGACTGCCGGTGACGAACCAGACCTCGTAGCCGTCGAGTGTGGTGTTCAGGGTCATGGTTTTCCTTCCGAGATGGCGGCGACGGCGGCGCGCTCGACGGCGAGCCCCGCGCGATAGCGGTCGAGGTATGCGGAGAACCCGGCGACGTCGGCCGGATCGGGGGTGGCGACATCCACCGCCGCCGATGCGAAGACGCTATCGCGCAGGTAACTGGTCAGGTCGAGAGTGGATGCCTCAGCGCAGAACGCCGCGAGCAAGGCGATGCCCCACGCCCCGCCCTCCGACGCCGTCTGGCCCACCGCGACGGGCGCGTTCAGCGCGGCCGCGAGAAACCGCTGAGCGACCCCGGCCGTGCGGAACATTCCGCCGTGGGCATACATCGTCTCGAGGGCGACATGCTCGTCGGCAAGGATGCGCATGCCCAGCGCCAGGGTGCCGAACACGCCGTAGATCTGGGCGCGCATGAGGTTCGCCAGCGTGAACGCACTGTCGGGGGTTCGCACGAAGAGCGGCCGGCCGGCATCGGTGCCGGCGATCGGCTCGCCGGCGAGGTGGTTGTAGGCGAGAAGCCCGCCCGCGTCGGCGTCACCGTCGAGAGCTTCGCGGAAGAGCACATCGAACACCGCATCGGCGTGGACAGGGTGCCCGGATGCCGCGGCGAACCGCTCGAACAGGCCGGCCCACGCCGCCAGTTCGCTGGCGCCGTTGTTGCAGTGCACCATCGCGACCGGGTCGCCGGCGGGGGTGGTGACCAGGTCGATCTCGTGGTGCACGTCGGCAAGGGCATGCTCAAGCACGACCATTGCGAAGATGCTGGTGCCGGCGCTGACGTTCCCGGTGCGGGGAGCGACGGCGTTCGTGGCGACCATGCCGGTTCCGGCATCCCCTTCCGGCGGGCACAACAGCGCCCCCGGCTGCAGCATGCCTGACGGGTCGAGCAGCGCGGCACCGTCGGGCGTGAGCGCTCCGGCCGCATCACCCGCGGTGAGCACTTCGGGCAGTAGCTCGCGCAGCGGCGGAATGCCTTCGACGCGATCGTCGTATCGCGCCAGCAGCGCGGCATCGTAGTCACCGGTTCTCGGATCGATCGGGAACATGCCCGAGGCATCCCCCACTCCCAGCACCCGCCGACCGGTGAGTCGCCAGTGCACGTACCCGGCGAGGGTCGTGAGAAAACGCACGTCGCGCACGTGCGGCTCGTCGTCGAGCACTGCCTGGTGCAGGTGGGCGATCGACCACCGCAGGGGGATGTTCTGCCCGAACAGTTCGGTCAGCTCGGCGGCGGCGCGGCCGGTGGATGTGTTGCGCCAGGTGCGGAACGGCACGAGCGGCGCATCGTCGGCGCCGAAGGCGAGATAGCCGTGCATCATCGCCGAGACGCCGATCGCCCCGACCCGCTCAAGCGGCACCTCGTAGCGCTCACGCACCTGCGCGGACAGGTCGGCGAAGGCCGCCTCCAACCCTGCCCACACTTCGTCAAGCCCGTAGGTCCAGCAACCGTCGACGTAGGAGTTCTCCCACTCGTGCGCCCCAGTGGCGAGGATGTCGTTGACGTCGTCGCCCACCAGGCACGCCTTGATGCGGGTCGAGCCCAGCTCGATTCCGAGCACTGCCCGGCCGGCGGCGATCGCCTCGGCGCTCATGCGCCGCTCCGCCGCTCGTCGGAGCTCTGCCCGTACACGTTCTGGTACCGGTCATACAGACTGTCGATGGCCGCCTGAGGGATGGGCAGGATCTCGCCGCCGGCGCGGGCGATGTGCACCGTGCGGGCGACGTCTTCGAGCATGACGGCTGCCTTGACGGCGTCCTTCGCACTCGCCCCGATCGTGAAGGGGCCGTGGTTCTGCATGAGCACGGCGCGCGAGCGGTGCCCCCGCAAGGTCTGCACGATGCCGCGGCCGATCGAATCGTCACCGATGATCGCGAACGGTCCGACCGGGATCGGCCCGCCGAACTCGTCGGCCATCGCCGTGATGACGCACGGGATCTCTTCGCCGCGCGCCGCCCAGGCGACGGCATAAGTCGAGTGCGTGTGCACGACCCCGCCCACCTCGGGCATGTTCCGGTAGACGTAGGCGTGCGCGGCCGTGTCGCTGGACGGGCTGCGGTCGCTGCCGGCAGAGCCCGGAACCACATTGCCGTCCAGATCGCAGAGGATCATGTTCTCGGGCGCGAGATCGTCATATGAGACGCCCGAGGGCTTGATGACGAACAGATCGGCGCCGGGAACCCGCCCCGACACATTGCCGCCGGTCCACACGACCAGCCCGTACCTCACGAGTTCGCCGTGCAACCGCGCCACGTCGGCGCGCACCTGTGCGATGGCCTCGTCGATGTCTGTCACCATTGCCTCCATCGGGTCGACTTCGCATTATGTTACCGGTCACAGCGCGCTTTTGCCATCGCGGGGCGCGCGTGAGACGTGGAAGGCTGAGCATATGCGTATCGCCGTGACGGGTTCGTCAGGAAAGCTCGGTTCGGTCGTTGCGCGCGAGCTGCGCGCGGCCGGTCATGAGGTCACCGGGTTGGATGCCGCAGGAGTGCGCGGCCCCGGATTCGTCCAGGTCGAACTCACCGACTACGGGCAGGTCGTCGACGCCTTGACCGCCGTGAACGACCAGCATGACGGCGTCGACGCCCTCGTGCATCTGGCCGCGATCCCCGCGCCGGGCATCCGCAGCGACGTCGCGACGTTCCACAACAACATCACGGCGACCTTCAACGCGTTCTGGGCGGCGTCGCGGCTCGGCATCCGGCGCATCGTGTACGCCTCGAGCGAGACCGTGCTCGGGCTGCCGTTCGACGTTCCGCCGCCGTATGTGCCCGTCGATGAGGAGTACCCGCCGCGCCCCGAATCGGTGTACTCGCTGGTCAAGGTGCTCGAAGAGCGAATGGCGACCGAGCTCGTGCGCTGGCATCCCGAACTGTCCATCACGGCGCTGCGGTTCTCAAACGTCATGTGGCCCGAAGACTATGCCGCCTTCCCCGCGTTCGACGATGACCCGCTGCTGCGCAAGTGGAACCTGTGGGGCTACGTCGATGCGCGCGACGGCGCCCAGGCCGTGCACTGCGCGCTCGAGAAGGCGCGACCGGGCTTCGACCAGTTCATCGTCGCCGCCGCCGACACCGTCATGTCGCGGACGAACGACGAACTGCTGCGTCAGGTGTTCCCCGACGTGCCGCGGCACGAGCCGATCGGCGAGCACGACACTCTGCTGTCCATCGAGAAGGCGCGACGCCTGCTCGGGTACGAGCCTCGGTTCTCGTGGCGCGACGAGGTGGGCCGCGCGCCCGTCGTCTGAGGTGCGGACCCGCCTGCGAGCATCAAGCTGTTTGATGTTCTTGAGGCCAACGGGAAGGGGCCACAGTGGTCAACGGTAGGGTGGAAATCGTGGATGAGAGTGCGCGCGACCCACGAGGAGCTCCGGCGACCGACCGCCTCAACTACACCACCTACCGGCTCGCGCGGGCCCTGAACCGCGCCGCGGAGAACACGGCCCTGTCACTGGGCATCACCATGCCGCAGTTCCTCATTCTGCAGGTGCTGGGCGAGGGTCTCCCGCTCTCGAACGCGCAGGTCGCGCGTCGTACCTTCGTCAGTTCGCAGGCTGCCCACGTGGTCTCCGAGGAGATGCTGCGCGCCGGGCTCATCGAGAAGACCGAGCACCCCACCAACAGACGAGTACGCCTGGTCCGGCTGACCGACGCCGGGTGGGACGCCCTGTCAATCTGCACGCGGGATCTCGTCGAGCGCGAAGCGCGGTTGTCAGACGCTATAGAGTCGGCAGGAGAGGGTCAGACGCTCTCTGAGGTGCTCACTCGCGCGGCCGAGGCGCTCGCGGGCGGATATTTCGGCGATGCCGACGCCGAAGCCGAGGCGGTGGCGCTGCGGCGCCGTCCGGCGCACGGCAACCGGCTCTCGGCATCCTGACTCACTCCGTCACAGTCGCCCGCGCCCGGGTGCGCACCCACACGAAGACGGCCATGCACAATGCCGCACATCCGCCGATTGCCAGCGCGACACGGCCAGACGTCGCATCGATCACAGCTCCCATGACGACCGCGCCGATCGGGGCGACACCGTAGTTGCCGACCGTCACGAGCGACATCGTCCGCCCCAGCTGCTCCGGCGGCACACTCGCTTGCGCACTGGCGTTGAGCAGGCCTTGATAGAGCCCGACGCCAAGCCCGAGGACCGGGCCGAGCACCAGGAAGACCGCCAGCGTCGGGGCTGCGGCGCTGACGCCCAGCGCTCCGCCGAGCACGAGGCACCCCACTGCGAGAGAGCGCACCGACGCTGTCGGCGGCACTGCTGCGAGCACGCCGCCGACGATAGCGCCCAGCGCATTCAAGGCGTGCACGGCGCCGACGCTCGTGGCGTCCGCGCGGTATGTCAACGTGACCGTCGAGGTGAGCACCAGCATGAGATTTAGGGCGAGAAGCGCGACGGTCGAGTTGACCACCAGCAGCGTGACCAGCGACCGATGCCGCAGCATGGCCCGCACTCCCGTCCTGTCCTGGCGATCCACGACCGGTCGCGGGTGCAGGATTCGGGGCCGGATGAGCAGAATCAGCATGAAGACGATGACGAAGGATGCCGCATTCAGCAGCATGCACACCGCCGGTCCGAGAACTGCGAAGGCTATTCCTGCCAGCCCCGGGCCGATGGAACGCGCCGCGGCGAGCGCTATCGTACTGATCGACACCGCACGCGACAGCCCGCTCGTTCCGACGATCTCGAAGATGATGGCCTGAGCGGCCACCCGGTCGAAGGTGTTGACGGTACCAAGCGCGAACACGAGGGCGAGCACGGCCCAGATCGCCGGCTGGGCCGACGAGACGATGGCAGCCAGCCCGCAGACCACCACGGCCGACAGTGTCGAGGTGAACAGCAGGATGGTTCGCGGCCGCAGCCGGTCGGCCAGTCGCCCGGCCGGCACGCCGAGCAGCAGGAGGGGCAGGAACTGCGCTACTGTCACGCCGCTGAGCGACTGTGCGCTTCCCGTGGCTTCCAGCACCACGAGCGAGAGCGCGAGGTTCTGAAACCAAGTGCCGGTGTTTGACACAACCTGGCCGGTGAAGTAGAGAGTGAAACGCGCGTTGCCGAACGGGGTGAGCGCACTCAGACGCGTCATGCCCTCAGTCGCGGGCGGGGACGCGGGAGCGGATGAACTCTGCGATCCGCTCGTGCACGCGAGCACGCTCGGTCGAGCGTGAGTCGGCGTTGTTCGCCACGATCTCGAGAACCGGGATGTTCTGGTCCTCAAGTGCCTCGCTAATGAACGCGGCGCCCGGGGTGTCGTCGGCGACAAGATGCACGACACCGTCGATACCGTGCGAGAGGGCCTCCTTCACATACCAGCTCGACGACATCGGCGGCACGTACAGTAGATCCGTGAGTCCGACGAACCGTGCGGCCAGTGTGCGCACCGGGTCGACGCCGCGACGCAGATACCCATCCGCGGCGATGGCGAGGTACATTGACCAGACGAAGACGGCGCCGAACTCGTCCTGGAACGACCGATACATCTCCAGATCCGACCACAGCCCGCGCCCGATCCACATCAGACGGCGACGTTCACCGGCGTGCACGGCGACGCCACCCTCGATCCGCTCTGCGACCTCGTCGTGAAGGCGCCGAGCCGCCTCCACCGCCCACGGCGTGCCGCGGTGCCACTGCGGGACCATCACACTGGGGATGGAGTCCGTCACGGCTATCGGAGTGGGCCGGGCCGTGGCGATGAGTGCGCGGGTGCGCTGGTTCCACTCCGCCTGTTCGTTCGCCAGCGCCATGACCTCGACGAGGGCCTCGTGTTCCAGCGTCCGTCCGGTGCGATCCTCCAGCACCCCGATGAGCTGACGGATCTCCGCCTCGAGCAGGTCGATACGCTCTGCGCCGAAGACCTCCTCCCAGCGTTCCGGAACGAGATCCCACCACCCGTCGGGTGCGGGGACGGCCGCTGTGCGATTGAGGAGGAAGGTCTCGGTCCCCGCCCGCCGGCCCCACAGCTCGAAGATCTTGTGACTGACATCACCGCTGCGCTCCGACACCGCGAAGGTGGGCGAGGGCAGCCCGCCCCACGGCGCACGAGCCTCATCGAGCTCTTGCGCCCCCAGTGCCAGCGCGTCGTACTGGCGACTGTCATCTGGCAGGCCGTGCGCCGTCAACTGCGACAGCGCCGCAGGCCCCGTGCGCTTCGCGGCGATCACCGACGCCCACCACTGGTTGACGACGTACGGTATGTCGAGCGCGCGGAAGACCTCGTGCGGAGCATCCGCGTTGACGAAGGCCGTGGGCGCTCCGCCGGCGGCCCGCTCTCGCAGTCGTTGGAACCACTCGCGCTGGTACGACGTCGCCGCGACCGCGCTGGCGAGCCTGGCGGCGCTCATGACGCGATCCGTTCGTCAAGGATCTTTGCCGCAACCTCGGCAGCCACCGTCGTCGACTGCCCGCGGCGGATCCATCGCCGCGACAGTGCGGGGATGCCGGCGGTTGCGAGCTCGTCGCTGACGGCCGCGAAGTCCCAGGCGGGGGCTTCCTCGTCTTCGCGGATCAGTGAAAGGGCGAATCGTGCGCCGCCGGCCTGTGCGCTCGCACGCGTAAGCGCGGCGCGCGCCGCTATCGATGCGCCGGCCGAATCCGCTGTCCGCGCGAAGTGCAGTTCGACGAGTCCCTCGCAGACGTCATCGAGCTCGCCGGAATCGACGGACTCGCCGATCCACGCCTGGTCGCCAGTGGAGTGGTCATCGCTGACCACGACGAGTCCGTGCGCCTCCAGCGCGGCATACATCGTTGGATCCGGATGCGAGCTTCCCGTCACGTGCACGCGCACCAACTGGGAGGGCGCGGGATCGACCACGGCGTCGAGGGCGGCCACGGCATCCGTCACCGGCAATGCGCCGGCGGCGATGATCGCCGAGAGCGCGTCGGCGCCGGGCACGGCCGACGCCGCGCGGCGACGGGCACGCAACCGGACCAGCGCCGCTCCCACCTGCGACTCGGCCGCAGCCGCGGCTCGCAGACGGGAGGCCGTGGGCGATGTCCCCGACAGCCCGGCGCAGAACTCCGACAGGGCCGTCAACTGATGCGCGGCGAAGCGGCGGGCTGCGGGGCTGTCGAGGCGAGGCAGGTCGAGCAGGTGGACCGGCGGAAGTCCCTCGCCACGCAGCATCCGCAGCACGTAGAACAGACGCAGATGCGCCTGTGCGTCGTTGCACACCACGAGACCGGCGAGGTCGTCATGGCACCCCTCCAGTATTTCGGTCAGGATGCCGGTGACCACCGGATCCACGGCGCCGAGCAACGCGGATGCCCGCGCATCGAGCCGACCGTCCCATGTTCCGGTGAGGCGCTGGGGAACGGCATCGGCCGCCATCACGAGCTGACGCGGCACATCGTTGCCGACGATCCCGATGGTCGTCGTCACAGCACACCGTCCGTGCGCAGGCGGTCGATCGCCGGCGCCTCGAGCCCGAGCATCTCAGCCAGGACGGTGTCGGTGTGCTCGCCCAACGCCGGTGCGGGTTGGGAGAGATCAGCGCCACTGCGCGAGAAGGTCACGGGCAGCCCGCTGCCGTAGAGTCCGTCGATGTGGCCGAATTGCGGGTGGACGATCGGCACCACCTCGTGGCGCTGGAGCACGAGCTCGTCCCGCACGGCGTCTGCGGTGTCACGCACCGGCGCGACGGGCACGCCATGGGCCTCGAAGGTGTGCAGCACCTCGTCCATCGGCCTGGAGGCGGCCCACTGCGCGATCAGATCGTGCAGTTCGTCGGCGTTGTGCACGCGCGCGTCCCGCGAGGCGTACTTGGCGTCGCCGGCGAGATCTGCGCGGTCGATGGCGCGCAGAGCGCCGTCGGCGAAAGAATCCGTGGGCGCGCAGATGGCGAACCAGCCATCGGCCGAGCGGAAGGTGCCGAACGGCGCGAGCCGGGGCACATACGCGCCCGTGCGCAGCGGGATCCCGACCGATTCCAATGCATCGAACGGCTCGCACGCGACGAGCGAGGTGAGGCTTCCGAGCATCGAGACGTCGACATGCTGTCCTTCCCCTGTCTCGTCGGCGTGGATGACGGCGGCGAGGGTGCCGATCACCGCGAACATCGGCGCGACGAGATCGCCGACGGGCAGCCCGAACCGCACGGGCGGGTCGCCGGGCTCGCCCGCCGTCATCATGACGCCGCTGAGCGCCTGGATGATGGTGTCCATGGCCTTTCCATCGCCGACGGAGACCCCTTGCGCACCGAATCCGCTGATCGAGGTGTAGATCAGCTTCGAATTGACGGAGCGAACGGCGTCGTAGTCGATTCCCAGTCGCTTCGTGACGCCGGCACTGTAGTTCTCGACGATGATGTCGGCCTGACGCGCCAGGTCGAGGAAGATGTCGCGACTGGCAGGATGCTTGAGATTGAGCGTCATGCTCTCCTTGTTGCGGCCGCGCACCATCATCGACACCGACATATCGCGAGGATCCGACCGCCGGACGCTCAGGCCGTCCGCCGTCACGTACGGCGAGTTGTTCCGCGATGAGTCACCGCCGCGAGTGGGATTCTCGATCTTGATCACCCGCGCGCCCAAGCCGGCCAGCAGGAGCGTCGCGTAAGGGCCGGCCAGCGCCGTCGTCAGGTCGAGGATGACCTTCCCCTGAAGTGGTCCCTTGTTCTCGCTCATGCTGTTGCTCCTTCCAAGCCGATCGACAGCCCCCACGGCGTCGAAGGCGATTGCGGTTCCTGCATCGCGTCAGGTGCCCTCACTGTGGCACCGTGTCGCGTGGGGGTGGGGATGTGCGTTGCAGGAAGCTCTGCAGCCGCGTCGACCGCGGCGACCGGAAGAACTCCTGCGCCGGACGGTCTTCGATCACGTACCCGTCTGCCATGAAGACGCAACGGTCCGCGACATTGCGCGCGAACTCCATCTCGTGGGTGACGACGACCATGGTCATACCGGTGGTGGCCAGGTCCTTCATCACCTGCAGCACCTCATTGACGAGTTCGGGATCGAGCGAACTCGTCGGCTCGTCGAAAAGCAGGATGCGCGGATTCGCCGCGACAGCGCGGGCTATCGCGACGCGCTGCTGCTGTCCACCGGATAGCTGCCGGGGGTGCGCCTGCGCCTTGTCGGCCAGCCCGACCCGCTCGAGCAGTTCCATCGCGCGAGCACGTGCCTGCGCCGCCGGCACCTTGTGGACCCTGATCGGGGCTTCGGTGATATTACGCAGGACAGTCCAGTGCGGGAAGAGATTGAACTGCTGGAATACCATGCCCATCCGTCGTCGCTGACGCTGGATGTCGGCATCCGACATAGGGCGCAGGTGACCGCGATGCGTTTCGAACCCGAGCAGGTGCCCGTCCAGATACATCGCCCCACCGTCGACGGGCTCGAGCAGATCCACACAGCGTACGAGCGTCGACTTGCCCGAACCGGAAGGGCCGAGGATCGCGACGACCTCGGACTCGTTGACGGTGAAGTCGATGCCATCGAGCGCCACCTGATCACCGAAGGCCTTTCGCAGTCCCACGACCTCCAGAACGGGTGTCGTCGCTTGCGGGTTCATCGGGCTGCCTCCAGACGCTGAACGGGCTTACGGACCGACGCCGTGCGGACCAGCCCCCGGCTGAAGCGCCGTTCGACCTGACGCTGCACGACGGTCAGAGCCGCGACGACGACGAGGTACCAGATGACGGCGACGATGAGCATCGGCACCACTTCGTAGGTGCGGTTGTAGATGACCTGCACCGAGTGCAGTAGGTCACCCATCGCTATCACGCTGACCAGTGACGTGCCCTTCAGCAGCGCTATCACCTGCGATCCCGCCGGGGGAATGATCACTCGCATGGCCTGCGGCAGCACGACCCGCGAGAAGGCGTGCGAGCTCGAGAAACCCATCGCCTTGGAGGCATCCCGCTGACCCTGATCCACCGACGAGATCCCGGCGCGGATGATCTCTGCCATGTAAGCGGCTTCGTGCAGCGAGAGACCGATGACAGCGGCCGTCAGAGGCGTGATCACGTCGTTGGTCGGCCAGCTGAACAGCTCCGGCCCGAAGGGGACACCGATTGCGAGCTTGGGGATGAGGTACGCGAGGTTGTACCAGAAGATCAGCTGAACCAGCGGCGGGACGGCGCGGAAGACCCCCACGAACGCCACGCACGCCCACCGTACCGGGGGGAACGCGGCCAGTTGCCCGGCAGCCAGCACTGTACCCAACAACGATCCGAGGATCATGCCGACGGCGGTCAGCAGGACCGACATCACTAGCCCCAACAGCACTGAGGGGTTGAAGAGATACTCGCCCACCACCGGCCATTCAAAGCGCTCGTTGGTGACGAGGAAGAGCGCCAACCGGACGACGATCAGCGCCAGGACCACGCCGATCACCAGTCGCCACGGGTGGAACCGGCGACGCGCGTCGGCGACGTCCACGACGCCGTCGGTGCGCGGCGGCGTGATGATCGGCATGGTCATGGCGTGCTCCCTCTCAGCCGGCGGTGCTGGGGTTGAGCACGGGCGCTTCGACTGCGGCATCCTCAATGCCGTACCTGCTCATGACCTTCTGGTACTCACCGTTGTCGAAGATCGCTTGGAAGGCGGCGAGCATGGGTTCGGTCAGGCCGGTGCCCTTCGGGAGGAACATGGCGAGCTGGTCGACGCCGGCCCCTTGTTCGTCCGTCTGCATGACGTAGCCGTACTCGTCGGGCTGAGCGGCAAGCAGATCGATGGCAGATGCCTGGGTCGTACCCACGACGTCGGCACGGCCTGAATTGAGCGCCAGGATCGTCGAGTTGGTGTCTTCCAATCCGATGAACTGGGTCGCCTTCTTGCCCTGCTCCGTGCACCACTGGTTCAGCCGGTCCAGCTGCGTCTCGGTAACTGAGCCGGTGACTCCCGCGACGCGCATGCCGCAGATCGCTGAGCTGTCAGGGAACTGAGCCTTGTTCGCAGCCGGGAACAGGTACGACGTGCGCGTGGTCATCCAGACGATGGCGTCGAAGTCCTTCTCACGCTCAGGCGTCGCCCGCACGGGGCCGTTGAACCCGTCGTACCGGCCCGAGAGCATGCCGGTGAGCATGGCATCAAGGCCCGACGCCGTCTTGATTGTGAACGGGACACCGAGTTGCTCGGCCAGCGCCTTCTGCAGATCGGGGTCTATGCCCGTGAAGGTGCCATCTTCTTCGATGGTTCGGTACGGCGGGTGCGTGTCACCAGCGACGACGATCTCGCCGGCATCCTTGATCGCATCGGGCAGCTGACTGTACAGCGGTGCATCTGTCTGGACGTCGGACTGTCCCGGGTCGCTGGGTCCTGCACCCGGGGCAGACGAACATCCGACGAGCGCAAGCACCGCGGCAAGAGGGATCAGGGCTGTTCTACCTCGCATGGCCTACTCCACATCGTTGTGAGGAAATGCCTTCATGTGAAGGCACCCTCGATAATCTCATGCTTCTTGATATTTGTGAAGTTCAACGATTTACTGTTCTGCGCTCGCGATGCACGATCCTGCACCCCTCGCAGGGTCAATTCGTCTTGCGATCAGGTGCGGGGAGGGGACGGATGTCGGGGGTTCGCGCGAGCGTGGCGCGCGGTGCGCGCCGGGCAAGGGCTGCCTCGGCGGCTTCGGGATCTCCGAACCAGCCGCCCAGCAGAGTCTCGGCGAGGATTCCGAGGACGGCGGGTAGGCGTTCACGATCGGCCGTGGGCAGATCGGCCATCGCGCGCGCCTGCATCTCGCGCAGCGCCGCGCGCGAGGCGTCGAGCACCGACCATCCTTCGTCGGTGAGCTGGGTGAGCTTGACCCGACGATCGGTGGGGTGGCGCACTGTCTCGATAAGCTCCCGGTCCAAGAGCGCGGAGACCACTTGGTGGCTCGACTGCGGGGTGACGAACGCTCGTCGGGCCAGTTGCGCAGACGACAGCGGCACACCCTCGGCAAGCACGAGCAGGACATTGAACTCCGCGAGCGTGACGCCGTGACACCACGCGATGTCGTCGGCAGCCCGGTTCATCGACCGGGAGAGGCGGTTGAGGATATAGTAAAGCTCGTCGGTGGCAAGACTCGTGGCACGCGGGGGCAGCTGCTCGTTCATGGCCGGTACGCCTCCGAGACGGCACCGTCGCGCGGTTCGGCCGTACCGTCGAGCTCGGCGAGGAACAGTGCCGCCTCGCGGGCGAGACGGGCCGGACTCTCTCCGGCGATCATGTGGCCCTCGTCCTCCCACAAGACGGTCTTGGACCCGGGGACGCTCACCGCCGCGCGCAGGGAGGCGGTCGGTGAGATCACGCCGTCGCGCAGGGCCCCGAGGATGAGCACCGGCACGCGGATCGCGGCGAGCACGTCGGCCAGCTGCTGGTCGGTGACCGCTTCCGGGAACGGTTTGCCCTGGTTTATGCGGGCCTCCTCCTCGGTCTGTGCGGCGAAGTTCTCAGCGACCCGCCGATACATGTGCTCGCGGGCCGCGGCACGCTGGGGATCATCGGTGTGTCCGGCGAGGATCTCGAACTGACGTCGCACCACCTCGGCGTCCGTACGACCGGCGATGACGGCTGCACGTCCTGCGGAACTGGCCGTGCCGCCGGCACGGTCATGGGGCGCACCGACGACTGAGATCAGAGCCGCCAGTCGTTCCGGATGGCGTCGGCCCAGATGCCATCCGATGCCGCCGCCATGCGAGACGCCGGTGTAGATGAACTTCTCGATCCCGAGCCGATCGGCCACGCGGCACACATCGTCCGCCCACGTGTCCAGCCAGCCGTCGACGGGATCGGCGGCCAGGTGTGTGGAGCGCCCCCATCCGCGAGCCTGGATCTGGTACACCGGCCGGGCCAACGGCGGCCGGGCGAGGATCTCCGGGTAGCCGCCCGACTCGAACGATGCGGCGCTGGAGAGGACGGGCATGCCGTGGCCGGGGAACTCGTCGTACCACAGCGAGACCTCGTCGTCGATGGCGATCTGGGGCATCAGCGGGCCTCTCTCTCGATTTCGGTGTCGGCCGCGCGGGGCCGCGGGACGGCGTTCAACAGCGAGCGGGTGTATTCCTCACGCGGAGCGTCGAAGAGCTCCTCGGTGGGAGCAGCCTCGACGACCGCACCTGCACGCAGCACGACGACGTCATCGGAGATCTGGCGCACTATCGCCAGATCGTGCGAAATGAACAGCAGGCTCAGGCCGAGGTCGCGCTGCAATGTCGTCAGCAGATTCATCACGTCCGCCTGCACGGAGAGATCCAGAGCGCTCACCGGCTCGTCGCACACGATGAACTCAGGGTCGGTCATGAGCGAACGTGCTATCGCGATGCGCTGCCGCTGCCCACCCGAAAACTGCGCCGGATAGCGTTCCAGGACCGAGTCGTCCAGGCCGACCGTGTGCATGAGCTCGCAGGCGCGCTCCCGCGCTGCCGCGGCAGTGGCGCCGTGGAAGCGCGCCGGCTCGACAAGGCTCGCGCCGATGGTGCGCAGCGGGTTGAGCGAACTGTACGGGTCTTGGAAGACGACCTGCCGGACTTTGCCCAGCCGGCGCCGGCGACGACGCGGCAGGTCATGCACCGACTCGCCTTGGAAACGGATCTCCCCTGCGGACAGGGGGATAAGTCCGAGCACCGCCATCCCGATCGTCGTCTTGCCCGAGCCGGACTCGCCGACCAATCCCAGAGTGCGACCCCGTTCGATCGTGAAGCCCACGTCGGCCACGGCGGTCGATCGCTTCCGCCCCGCACCGTAGGCGACACTGATGTCGCGGACCTCGAGGACGGGCGTCGTGGCGCTCATGCTGTGGCCGCCTCTACCAGCTCGTCGACGCGGATGCAGCGGCTCACGCGGTCGTCGCCGACCTCGGTCATCGCAATCGGCATCGCCCGGCATTCCGGTCGTGCCAGGAAGCAGCGGTCCGCGAAGCGACATCCGTGCGGCCATGCTCCCGGCGGGGGCACGACGCCACCGATCGTCGGCAGGATGTCACCGCGTCGCGCCCCGTGCGGGTCGGAGCCGAGCAGTCCCCGGGTGTACGGGTGGCGCGGGGAGCGGATGAGGTCGGAGACCATGGCTTCCTCCACGACCTGACCGGCGTACATGACAAGAGTGCGATCACAGGTCTGGGCCACGACCCCCCAGTCGTGTGTGACCAGGATGATGGACATCCCGGTGTCTTCCCGGATGCTGCTCAGAAGGGACAGGATCTCCGCCTGCACAGTGACGTCCAGTGCGGTGGTGGGCTCATCTGCGATGAGCAGCCGCGGGCGCCCTGCCAGCGCCTTGGCGATGACGACGCGCTGGGCCATGCCGCCGGAGATCTGATGCGGATGACTGCGGAACACGCGCTCGGGGTCGGGAAGCCGCATGGCCGCCAGCAGCTCCAGTGCACGCTGCCGGGCCTGTCGACGGGGACAGCGGTCATGCCGACGCACGACCTCGACGAGCTGGAAGCCGACCGTGAAGGACGGGTCGAGGGCGACCAGCGGCTCCTGCGAGATGTAGGCGATGCCGCTGCCGCGGACCGCCTTCATGGCGGCCGCGTCGGCCGAGATCTCCTGGCCCTCAAAGACGATGCCGCCACCGGTGACGCGTCCGCCTCGACCTAGCAGCCCCATGGCAGCCAGCGCCGTCACGGTCTTCCCACTGCCCGACTCGCCGACGATGCCGAGGATCTCGCCGCGGCGCACGTCAAACGAGACGCGATCGACCACCGTGACCGGCTCATCGGCGCCGAACGCCACAGAGAGGTCGTGAACGGCCAGCACGGCATCGGCCGCCGACGCTGTGCGCGCATCGTCCACCTCAGCGGCGGAGGCCGCGGAACGGGCCGTGCCGGCGCCGCGGCGCGGCCTGCGGATCTGCTCGGCTGCGGCATCCCGCAACGCATCGCCGAGGAGCCCAAGCGCGAGAGTCGCGATCACGATCACGCCGCCGGTCGGCACGAACATCCACGGGAACGATTGGATCGCCGAAGCCGCTTCGGCGACCATTCCCCCCCACGTTGGTGCAGGCGGCGGCGGGCCGAAGGCGAGGAAGGACAGTCCCGTCTGGATACCGAGGGTGGCCGCCGCGAACAGCGAGGACTGCACCAGGATCGTGCCGCGCGCCTGCGGAAGCACGTGACGCAGGAGGATCCGCGCGGTGGGAAGCCCGGTCACCACGGCCGCCTGCACGAACGGCGCCTGGCGCTGCGCGAGCACCGTGCTGCGGAAGACGCGTGCAAAGGCGGCCGAAGCGAGGATGCCGATCGTGACCATGGCCGCGAACATGCTGTTGCTGAAGATCGCCAGAGACGCGAGGGTGATCAGGATCGCCGGAATCGACATCACGATGTCGATCACCGCGAGCACGGCGCGATCGAAGGTACCGCGCAGGTACGCGGCGAGGATGCCGATGGGGACGGCGATGATGAGCATGACGATGAGCGCCTCGGCCACGCCGAGCAGCGAGTCGCGTCCGCCGTACATGAGGCGGGTGAGCAGGTCGCGGCCGAGCAGGTCGGTGCCAAGCCAGTGTGCCGCCGACGGCCCCTGACGCGCAGCCGCGATGTCCTGCGCCGTGGGATCGTACGCCGACAGCCACGGGGCCAGCAGCGCGGACAGTACGAGCAGGGCGATGACCGCGGCAGCGACGACGCCGAGCGGTTTGCGCAGCAGGGCGCACGTGAGGGATGCGGAGTAGGCGCGGGATGTCATCATCGGCTCTGACGGACTCTCGGGTCGAGGGAGGAATAGGCGAGGTCGACGACCAGGTTGATCGCTATGACCATCACCGTGAATGCGACCCCCACCCCGAGGATCACGGGAAGATCGTGACGGGTGGCGGCCGACGTGACAAGGCTTCCGAGTCCGGGCAGGACGAAGACGTTCTCGATGAAGACCGCGCCGCTGAGTGCGCCGACTGCCATCAGGCCGATGATCGTGGTGGTCGGAATGGAGGCGTTGCGCAGCACGTGCAGCAGCACGATGCGCGTCTCGGACACACCAGTGGAGCGCAGCACGCGCACGTAGTCGCGTTCGAGCTCGGTGCGGGCGGAGTCCCGCATCTGTTTGGCCACGACCGTGATGCCGCTCAGCGACATCGCCGCCACCGGCAGGATGAGCGAGTTGATCCACGCCCCCACTCCGGCTGCCGGGGGAACGTACCCGGTCGCGGGGAACCATCGCAGTGCCACGGCGAAGACGGCGACCAGGACGATGGCGATCCAGAAGCTGGGCAGCGCGAAGCCGACGAGCGAGAAGGCGTCGATGAGCCGGCCGCTCCAGCCTTCGCGCAACGCGCTGGCAAGGCCGATGATCACGCCCAAGACGGCGATGACCAGGGTCGAGCCGACCATCAGCGAGAACGTCACACCCAACCGCGTCGTCAGCAGCCGGGTGACCGGCTCCCCGCTATAGATCGAGGTTCCCAGGTCACCGTGCAGGAGGCCGACCACCCAGTTTGCATACTGCGTCCACAGCGGCTGATCCAGCCCGAGCTGCTGCCGCAGGTAAGCGACAGACTGCGGCGTGGCGTTCTCTCCGAGGATCGCCTGGGCCGCATCGCCGGGGACGAACGACATCAGCACGAAGATCGTCACCGTGGAGACGAAGATCAGCACGATCGACGTCAGTAGTCGGCGGATCACGACCATCGTCATATCTTGTCCTTTCGATGCGGCCCGGCGATGATCACTGTGCCGGACGCCACGCCAGATCGGCCGAAGGCGCGACGGGAATCGGGTTGGGGTTCAGCGGCGAGATCTGCACACCCGCGACATGCGGTGACACGTAGTAAACGTTCTTCGTCGCGATCAAGGGCAGGAACCATGCCAGTTCGTTGGAGCGGGCGCTCACCTGCTTCTCAAGGGCCTCCTTCTCATCGCCCGTGGCCACGATGGCCTGGGCCACCAGATCGTCGAGGTCGTGATCGGCCACGCCGAATGCGTTGGTGAATCCCTGCCCGGTGAACGTCTGCGCGTAGTCCGAGGCGGTGTCACCGACGATCGGCCACACGATCGCGGGGTACTTCTTGCTGCCCGCCTTCTGGATGAAATCGGGGATGGCGCTGGCGACGTCGAGCGTGACCTTGACGCCGATCTCCTTGAGGTGGGCGATGGCCGTCTGGGTGATGAGGGACTGGTTGTCCAGCGGGCTCTCCGACAGCAGTGTCATCGAGAATCCGTCGGGGTAGTCGGATTCGGCCATCAGGCTCTTCGCCTTCTGCATGTCGTGGTCGAATCCGATGCCGTCGTCATGGCCTTGTTCACCATCGGCGGTAAGCTGATCGATCGCGGACGCGAACTCATCGCCACCGCGTGCTGCCACGATCGCCGCTCGATCAACCGCGTACCCCATCGCCTGTCGCACCTTCTCGTCGGCCAGCGCGGGAACAATCTCGCCCTTGCGGTCCAGAATGATCAGACCGTAGTTGAAATACGGCGCGGAGATCGTCGAAAGCCCGGCGGAGGCAGCGGCATCCGCCGTGTCGGCGCCGCCGGCGGCAAAGTCGACCTGACCGGTCGTGGCGGCCGAGATGACGGCATTGGGATCGCCGATCACCTGGACGCTGATCTGCTCATATTTCTGCGCGTCGGGGTTCCAGTAGCCGTCCCAGCGGTCATACGTGTACGTGGATTCGGCGACGGACGTGTCGGGGTTGTACGTGTAGGGGCCGGTGCCATCCATCGTGGTAAGCAGCGATTCCGGGTTCTTCAGAGCCTCTGGCCCGATGATGAGCCCGAGCTGGTTCGCCTGCGTCAGCCGCGTCGGAGCGGCGGGGAAGGACGTCTTGTAGGTGATCAGCACCGTGTCGTCGTCCTCGGCGGTGATCGTGTCGATCGGGCCGACCGATCCGACCTGCCCGCCGCCGGCCTCCATGAAGTAATTCATCGAGTTCGCCACGGCATGGGCGTCCAGCTGCGCGCCATCCTGGAATGTGACGCCCTTGCGAATGATGAGTTCGAGCTGCGTGTTCTCGTCGTCGCGGAACTTCCACTCGGTGGCAAGGTCCGGAACGAGCTTGCCGTCGCCGCTCAGGTAGATCAGAGGATCGTACGCGAGCGTCGTGAATACGACGCTCCCGCCGCCACCGGCCAGTGCCGGGTTCAGGCTGATCGGCACACCGGTGAACTGCACACTGAGTTTGTCGCCGCGCACGCCGTCGGTCGTCTGTGCGTCGGACGGTCCCGAGCAGGCCGACAGGGCGAGCGCTGCGGTGATGGCGATCGCCCCAGCGAGCGCCAAGCGTCTTTGCCACATATGTTGCTCCTTTGCAAGATATTTAGGTCTTCCCAGGGGATACCCGTCAGGAAATTTATCAAGTAAACTGATCAAGTTCAAGAACCTTTGGAGAATTCACCGATGAACCTCTCTCCCGCCATCGTCACGCCTCTTGATGGCGGTCGCACCCTGTACGGCTCGATGTACGACGCCGAAAGCGGAGTCGGCATCGACCCCACTGCCGTGGGATATGCCGAAGAAGAGTTCCTCCTGTCCGGCGTGGCGGGACTGTGGGACACCGCCGCGCCCGGGTCGCCGCGTCGCCGTGACACCTGGATCCGCTACCGCACCCGCATCGTCGTGCGCTACCCGATCGACTCCGCTCGCGCATCGGGAGTGACCCATGTCGAGCCGCTGCACCCACACATGGACGCCGGGCTGACCTGGGACGGTTTGGCTGCGCACCTCGTCCGCCGCGGTGACGCCTGGATGGGCGTCACGGTGTACCCGGATGTCGCACGTCTCATGCGCGAACAGCTGGACCCCGAGCGGTATCGGCCGCTGCTCGTGCCGGGTGGTGGGACGGAGTGGGACATCCTCTCCGACGCGCTGGAGGCGCTGCGGGATGGGCGGCTGGCAGCGCTGCCCGGCACGCGGGTGATTCTGTCGGGCTGGTCGGCGACCGGCAGCTTCTGCCGCGTGTTCGCACGCGAACGATTCGCCGTTGCCCGCGGTGGCCTCGTCGATGCCGTGGGCGTCTTCATCTCGTCGGGCGGGGCCAGCAGCGCCGGCTACCCGGCGCTCTCGGCATCCGCCGCCGCCATCGACGACGACGACCCGCGGCGCACCGTGCGAGATGTCGGGGTGCCCGTCTTCGAGATACTCAGCGAAACCGAGTCCGAGACGCACCGTGCACAGCTGCGGGAGGACTCCGACGATCCGGACGACACCTACCGCCTCTATCAGCTGGCCGGTTCCGCCCACATCGAGAACAGGCCCGGAGAATGGTCCACGCATACGCGGGCGCTCTCGGCAGCAGGCGTCGACACCGGCGGCACGGCAGTGCGGGAAGCACGCACGGATGCCCGCAGCGATCTCATCATGCGGGCGCTGCTGGATCGTCTCATCGAGTGGGTCGATGGCACTCCCCCGCCCCGCGCTCCCCGGTTCGAGTATGCGCAGGGGCAGGTGCCCGTGCAGCGCATGCTGCACCGAGACACCGACGGGAACGTTGTGGGCGGCATCCGCTCGCCGTGGGTGCACGCGCCGCTGGCCGTGTACACCCCGCATGGCACCCCGGTCGACGATCCCGACTCCGGAGATGGGCCGGCCTGGACCCCGCTCGTCGACCGCACCCTGGCCGCGGGCCTGGTCGGCACTATGCGCGCGCTGCCTGCGCAGCAGGTGCGGCAGAGATTCCCGGACGAATCGACCTACCGACGCCGCTTCACCGATGCCACCCACGCTCTGGTCGCCGACCGTCTGCTGGGTGCGGAGGATGCCGCAGACCTTATCGGGACGGTGCCGCAGCGGTGGGCTGCTGCCATGCGTGAGGAACACGTCGATGGATGACGAGCGCGTGATAGTGCGCGCGGTGGGCGACCTGATCGTCGACAAGCCCGATCCTGCACGGTTCTTCGCGCCTTCCGCCCCCGAGCTCTCGCGCGCCGATCTGACGATCGGAAACCTCGAGGTGCCGCACAGCAGCACGTCCACTGTCGCCAGCGTCGACATCCCCGCGCCGCCCGCCGACCCCGCGCACCTGTCAGCCGTCGCCGCGGCCGGATTCGACATTCTCACCCTCGCCGCCAACCACGTGTACGACTGCGGTCCCGAGGGCATCGCCGACACGGTGTCAGCTGCACGGCGGGCGGGACTTGCCACCACGGGGGCGGGGGCCGACCTCGCCGCGGCGAAGGAGCCGGCGACCGTGCATCGGCATGGGCGGAGCATCGCGGTGCTCAATTACAACTGTGTGGGTCCACGCGAGTCGTGGGCGACCAGCCGGAAGGCCGGATGCGCGTACGTCGACGTGCTCACGCACTATGAGATGCGCAACGCGAATCCGGGCGGGCCGCCCGAGATCCACACCTTCTGCGAGCCGGGATCGCTGCGGCAGTTCCGGGCAGACGTGACCGCAGCGGGGCAGGCTCATGACATCGTCATCGTGGCCCTGCACAAAGGACTCGTACACACGCCTGCGATGCTCGCAGATTACGAGCGCGAGGTGGCACACGCGGCGGTCGATGCCGGCGCCGACGCGGTGATCGCCCACCATGCTCACATCCTGCATGGTGTCGAGGTCTACCAGGGCCGTCCGATCTTCCACGGGCTGGGCAATTTCGTCACCGTCACCGATGCGCTCACCCCCGTGCACGCTTCCACGGCGGAGGCCCACGCGTGGGCCGCGCGGCGGCTGGCACTGTTCGGCTTCGTGCCCGATCCGGCCATGCCGTCGTATCCGTTCCATCCGGACAGCCGCCACACCCTTATCGCGCACCTCGAGTTCGACTGGGACCGGGTCGGTGCGGCATTCGTGCCGTGCTGGATCGACGACGAGGGACGGCCCGTTCCGCAGGCGGCGGATGCCGGCGGCCCAGCGGTGCTCGATTACGTACGCACGATCACTGCTGCGGCGGGGCTGGATACCGAGTACGCCTGGGACGGCGATCTCGTGCGAGTGCACATCCGGGCGCGCTGAGCCCTCAGCCGATCACGCGTCGCACGAAGTCGTTGCGGAACCGCCCCTCAGGGTCGTAACGGTCCGCAAGCATGCGAAAGTCAGCAAGCCGCGGATACATCGTCGGCGCGTTCAGCCCCGCGAACACCTTGCCCCAGTGCGGGCGGGCCCCCAGCCGATACAGCGCCGCCTCAAGCGCCGGCAGCACCGCCTCGACCCCCGGGGTGTCGCGCACCCACGTGAAGTGCAGACCCACGGCATCCACCCCGTACGCGGTCGACAGCCACAGCTCGTCGGCAGCCACCGAGCGGATCTCGCTGATCTGCAGCAGATCACGCAGTTGCGGTCCGAGCTCGCGCACGGCCGCAATGGCCTCGACAGCACGCTCTCGCGGCACAAGGTACTCCGATTGAATCTCGGCGCCGGCCGACGGCGTGAACTCGTAGCGGAAGTGCGCGAGCCGCTCACTCCACGGCCCGTCGACCCCCAGCTGCTCGGTGACGTTGCGCACGTCCATCCCCGCGATCATGTGTCGGGGCGCCGCTTCAGCCGTCGCACCGAAGAAGTCCTCCCCCACATGTGCGGCCTCGTCGACACGCTCTTTGATCCAGGCGAGCGAGACGGAGGCTTCGTCCCACAGCGTGAACAGCGACACGCTGTAGGCCGACGAGAAGATGTCGTCGAACCGTTCGGCCACAGCATCCCATCCGAGATCTGCGAACAGACGCTGGCGCACGCCGAAGGTGGGCTCGATGTCGAGGGTGAGCTCGACGACGACCCCCAGGGCGCCGAGGGCGACCACGGCACCGTCGAAACCCTCGTCACCGCGGCGGAGATCGACGATCTCGCCGGTGCCGGTGACCAAACGGATGCCGCGCACGGCCGTCGCGAGGTTGCCGTTGCGGTCGCCCGAGCCATGCGTGGCCGTCGCTACCGCTCCGGCAACCGAGATGTGCGGCAGCGACGCGAGATTGTGCAGTGCCCATCCGGCCTTGTGCAACGCCATCGCAAGGTCGCCGTATCGCACTCCCCCGCCGACGGTGACGGTGCGCGCTTCGGGGTCGATGTCGATGCGCGCGGGCAAGGCGGCCGTGCCGATGAGGAGATCGTCGCTGTCGGCGATGTCGTTGAACGAATGCCGACTGCCCAGCACCCGCACCGCCGACGAGCCGGTGATCAGCGTGGCGAGTTCGTCGACGCTGCGCGGCTCGGCATACCGCGCCGCGCGATAGTGGTGGTTGCCGGCCCAGTTCGTCTGTGGAAGCACGCCCCCATCATCCCATCAGCGCGGGGATGCCTCGACGAGCATCCACCCCCACGACAGCGGAGGCAGCGAGAGGGTGAGCGTGTCACCGTCGAGTGCGACGCCCTCCAGCGCAACCAGACCCACGTTCTCTGCATCGTCGACGGTGTTGCTCGCGAGACGGTCGCCACCTTCCGGAATCGTCAGCACCTCGGCGCGCTCCACGCGCGTGGGCGCGAGCCCGTGCAGCCGCACAGTCACCTCGGCCGCGTCGTCCAGTCCGCGGTTCGCCACGAACAATGCCACGCGGCCGGTGGCGGCATCCCATGTCGCGCTCGTGTCGACGACGTCGACATCGCCGAAGCGCTGCGTCGCGTACTGATCCGATCGGATGCGCGCATTCAGGATCTCGCCCTGCGCAAACTGCGCCATGCGCGCGAACGGCCAGAAGATGCTCTGCCGCCAGGCCGGGCCGCCCTCTTCGCTGCGAATCGGGGCTATCACGTTCACCAACTGGGCTTGGTTGGCGATCGCCACCCGATCGCCGTGGCGCAGCAACGAGTTCAGCAGCGTGCCGACCACGACGGCATCGGTCACGTTGTATTCGTCCTCGATGATGCGCGGGTGTTCCTGCCAGATGCCACGCGCTTCGATCGTGGCGGGCATGTCGTCGCCGTCGCGCGCGGTCTGGTACCAGACGTTCCATTCGTCGAACGACAGGTTGATGCGCTTGGTCGCCTTTCGCTGTGCGCGCACCGCGTCGGCAGTGGCGATGACCGACTCGATGAAGTGGTCCATGTCCACCGCCGAGGCAAGGAAGCTCGCGGCATCCCCATCTTTCTCCTCGTAGTAGGCGTGCAACGAAATGTAGTCGGCGACGTCGTAGGTGTGGTCGAGCACTATCCGCTCCCACTCCCCGAACGTCGGCATACCGCTGCTCGAGCTGCCGCAGACGACAAGTTCGATCGACGGGTCGACCAGGCGCATGGCCTTGCCTGCCTCCTGCGCGAGCCGGCCGTACTCGTCGGCGGTCTTGTGGCCGATCTGCCACGGGCCGTCCATCTCGTTGCCCAGGCACCACAGCTTGATGTTGAACGGTTCCTCGGCGCCGTTACTCCGACGCAGGTCGCTGAGCGCGGTTCCGCCGGGGTGATTCGCATACTCGACCAGCGCGCGAGCGGCATCCACTCCGCGGGTGCCGAGGTTGACCGCCTCCATGATTTCGACGTCGGCCTTTCGGGCCCACCCGACGAACTCGTGCAGGCCGAACGCGTTGGACTCAATGGTGTGCCATGCGCCGTCGAGGCGGCGGGGACGATCAGCGACGGGCCCGACGCCCTCTTCCCAGTTGTACCCCGAGACGAAATTTCCACCGGGGTAGCGCACGATGCTCACGCCCATCTCGGCGGTGAGGTCGAGCACGTCCTGTCGATAGCCGTTCTCGTCGCCGGCAGGGTGCCCGGGCTCGTAGATGCCGGTGTAGACGCAGCGGCCCATGTGCTCGACGAACGAGCCGAACAGGCGACGGGGGACGGGCCCCACGGTGAAGTCGCGGTCGAGAGTGACGGTGGCGCGGGTCATGAGACTCCTTGTTCTGGATGTGAGGATGCCGCGCCGTCGGCGCGATCTCGCCATTATTACATCGTTGAACTAGCGAATGAAAGCGTGACGGTCAATGGTCGCAAGGCCCCGCGGCCTCGCTTCGGTCTGCGGTCGCCTGATCCGTCAGCGCGGCCGTGTGCTGTCGCGTTCCACAATCCGATGCGGCACCGTCACGACGTGCGTGGGACCGCTGCGGTCGGCGATGCGCGCAGCCAGAACGTCGAGAGCGTCATCGGCGAACACACGCTTGTCGAACGACACCGTCGTCAGGGGCGGCGCCGCGAACTCGCCGTGCGCAACGTCGTCGAATCCGGCCACCGACACCTCGCCAGGCACGCGGATGCCGCGTCGCCACAGTTCGCTGAGCACGCCGATCGCCAGCGTGTCGGTGAAGCAGAAGAACGCTTCGGGAAGCGGCTCGCGGTCCAGGAACGCCGACACAGCCGCCGCACCGCCCCGCGGCGTCCAATCGTCACAGCCGATCTCGAGTCGATCGTCGAGGAGAATACCGGCGGCGGTCAGCGCCCGACGATACCCGCGCGTACGCAACAGCGAAGTGAAGGTGTTCGTCTGCACGGCTGTGCCGACGACGGCGATACGGCGATGACCCGACGAGATCAACAGCGTGGCCATGTCGTACGCGGCCCGGTCAGGGTCCACGCAGATCTGGTCGAGCCGGCTCTGCTCCACCTCACCGATCAGCACCGCCGCCGGAGTCTGGGCCGGGTCGTCGGGGAGCGCGAATTCGTCGGCAACGGTCGGGTTGAGAACAAGCCCATCCACCATTCGCGCGCGCGCGCGAGAGAGCAGCGTCGTCTCGCGCTCGGGCTTGCCCCCGGTCTCTTCGATCTGCACGCCCCAGCCACGCTCGTGGGCCGCCTCAACGAACGCGTGCGCCATCTCGGCCGAATACGGAGTGGCCAGATCGGGAAGTGCGAGGGCGATGACTCCGGAGCGCCCGTTGCGCAGGCCGCGGGCACTCAGGTTCGGAACATAGTCGAGATCCGCCAAGGCGGCGTCGACGCGTGCACGCGTCTCGGGCCGAACTATCGCGCTGCCGTTGATCACGTTCGAGACGGTCTTCGCCGACACGCCTGCCCGCGCCGCGACGTCCTTGAGCGTTGCGCGCATCCCACCCCCTGCATTTCTCAGCCTACCCACCACCCACTGTCGCGCGCGACGCGGCCGTCCTATGGTGGCCACGTGGCATCCGTTCCGCTTTCGATCCGGGTCGGCGACGACCCGGGCTCGGCGCTGTTGTTCGTGACGGCGTCGGTCGGCGGCGTGGCTGAGGAGTTTCTGCTCGACACCGGCGCCTCGCGCAGCAGCATCCGTCGCAGCGAACGCACCGACGCGTGGGCCGTCGACGCCGCGGATCCGGGTTCGCACGGGGTGTTCGGCGCGGCCGCCCACACGAGGCACGCGCGGGTGCCCACGATCACTCTGGGGACGATCGAGATCCACGATCTCGTGGTCGACGTCTCCGACGACGACGCTCCTGCGGGGATCCTGGGCTTGGATGTGCTGCGCGGGCATCGCGTCGGCGTGCGGCTGTCCGCACAGGTGCTGCAACTCGACGAGCAGGCCGCGATCGACCGCTGGCGGCCGCTGACGATGTCGTCGCGCGGGCATTCGCTGGTCGAGGTGGAGTGGGAGGATGCCGCAGCTCTGGCCATCTGGGACACTGGGGCCTCGACCACCGTGGTCGATGCCGATCTCGCGGCGGCCCATCCACGAGTGTTCGCGCCGACCGGAGCCACCGGCACCGGCACCGACGCGTACGGGCATCAGGGCGAGACGGCCGAACTGCGCATGGCACCGGCGCACATCGGCGAGCGCCGGTTCTCGGCGACGACGGCGGCCACGGCGCCGTTGGCGGGGCTGGCCCGCGCCGGCGATCCGCCGTTCACGATGATCATCGGTTATCCGCTGATCGCGCAGGCCGATTGGGTCTTCGACCTGCGCGCGCGGATGTGGGGGTTCCTCGACCGGAGCTGACGGCTCACTCGACGTGCACGAGCACATCCTTCTCTGAGGAGATCACCTGGGCCTTGGTGCCGCGCACCAGCACCAGGGCGATGACGGCGGCCAGCACCATACCGATCGCGGCGGCGACGAAGGTCGCGCCATAGGCGGACGCCAGCTGGGCGGCATCCCCCACCGCATGCTCCATACCGCCGAGGGCGGCAGCGTAGATCGCCGTGAACACCGACAGCCCGATCGACCCACCGATCTGCATCGCCGAGTTCGCCGTCGCCGACGCGGCACCCGCGTCGTGTGGCGCGACCCCGTAGAGGGCGAGGTTCTGCAGCGGCACGAAGATGAACCCCATCCCGACGCCCATCACGATCAGAGCAGGCAATACCTCGACCGCGTACGCGCCGTCGGCCGTGATCCGCGAGAGATACAGCAGCGATGCGGCCACGATGAGCGGGCCGCCGATCAGCAACGGGCGGGGCCCGATCTTCGAGAGCATCCGGGTCGCGAACGGCGCCGCGACCATCGTCGCCAGCGGAATCGGCAGGCTCGCGATTCCGGCCCACAGTGCCGGCATGCCCAGCACTATCTGCAGGTGGAAGGTGAGATACAGGGTCGAGCCGATCATGACACTGCCGGCGACGGCCTGAATGAGAAAAGCCCCGCCGCGCACACGGTCGGTGACCACCCGCAGCGGCAGCAGCGGCTGCGCGACCGTCGCCTCGATCCACACGAACAGCACCAGAAGCAGAACCCCAGCGGCAAGGAAGCCGATCGTCCACGGGCTGCCCCAGCCGATCTCGGCGAGACTGAAGCCGTAGACGAGGCTCCCCAGACCCAGCGTGACCACAACGGCGCCCGGCCAGTCATACCGGTTCTCACCCCCGGCGCGGCTCTCGCTGAGGAAGAGCGCAGCCCCGACGAGGCCGACGACGACGAAGAACAGGTTCACGAGCAAGCACCAGCGCCAATCGGCGAATTCAGTGAGCACTCCCCCGAGCACCAGTCCCACCGCGGCGCCGGCCCCGGCGACTGTGCCGAACACGGCGAAGGCGACGTTCCGGTCGCGCCCCGACGGAAAGGTGACGGTCAAGAGCGCCAGCGCCGCCGGGGCCAGCATTGCCGCGAATGCCCCCTGCAGGCCGCGCGCGATGATGAGCTCGGCACCGCTCTGGGCCAGGCCGCCGAACGCGGATGCGGCACCGAAGCCGATCATGCCGACGACGTAGGTGCGCTTTCGACCCCAGTAATCGGCGATGCGTCCGCCGAGCAGAAGAAGTGCGCCGAATGCCAGGGCGTAGGCGGTGACGACCCACTGGCGCTGCCCGTCAGAGAAGCCCAGGTCGGCCTGCGCTTGCGGCAGGGCGATGTTGACGATGGTGCCGTCGAGCACGACGACAAGCTGGGTGAGTGCGAGGACGATGAGAGCCCACCAGCGGGTGGACGGGGACGTGCGGGCAGGCATGAAAAAACCTCCGGTGTCTGGTGAAGGATGCCGGAGGTTTCAAGCCTCGGACCGAGCACGCCGTGCGCCCCGACCGCCTCGGCTGATGGCGCCGAGCGAACCTCTATTCTACCGCATCGGGCGCGCTGTGAAGGGCGGGGCGCAGAACCTTGCCTATGACAGCATCGCCGTCTCCGGGGATGCACGAGGAAGGAAATGTAGGTTAGCCTAACCATAATCAGCGACGAAGGGCGAGGCATGGGATTCAGTGACGGCCGCAAGATCACCGGACTGTATCGGGCCGAGGTCGCCCGCACCGAGCGCATCACGCCGCACATGGTGCGTGTCACGCTGCGCGGCGACGACCTCGCTCGCCTTCCCCGTCGCGGTTACGACCACTGGTTCCGGCTCTTCCTGCCGCGCAGCGACGGTGAGACCAATTTCGACGCGGTACCCGAGCACTTCACCTTCGGCAGCTATCTGAAGTACCTGACGTCGAAGTCAGGCACACGGCCGCCGTTCCGCAACTACACGATCCGCGCGCACCGCCCCGACGCAGGCGAACTCGACATCGACTTCGTCGCCCACGGCGACGCGGGGATCGCCGGCCCCTGGGCCCAGCGGGCACAGCCCGGCGAGAGCGTCGTGTTCATCGATCAGGGACGCGGCTTCGATCCGATGGCCGACACCGAATCGGTCTTGCTCGTCGGCGACGAATCAGCGCTGCCCGCGATCGCGGGCATCCTGCGCGACCTCGCCCCTGAGACAAGCGGTGTGGCGATCATCGAGGTTCCGGATGCCGCGGATCAACAGGACCTCGAAGCTCCGGCTGGCATCCAGGTGCGCTGGCTGGCCCGCACCCACCCGCACGAGCGGCCCGGCGTGCTCGCACTCGACGAAGTGCGCGGCTACGTGCCCGACCGTGCCGATTCTGTGCACGCTTACCTCGCCGGCGAGCAGCACCTGGTCGCCGAGAGCCGACGCCACCTCGTGGCATCCGGTGTTCCGAAATCACGCATCTCGTTCACCGGCTACTGGAAGGTCGGCAAAGCGGGGTAGGTGAGGATGGAGGCATGCGTCTCTTCCTCATCCGCCACGGCCAGACCCTCTCGAACGTCGCGGGACGGCTCGACACCGCCGCACCCGGTCCGGGACTGACCGCACTGGGACGTCGGCAGGCGGCCGCGATCCCCGCGGCGCTGCGTGATCGGGACGTGGATGCCGTCGCGGTGTCGCCGCTGATCCGCACCGTCGAGACCGCGGCTCCGCTGGCGGCCGAGCACGGCCTGCGGCCGGTCATGATCGACGGGCTGCAGGAGATCGAGGCGGCCGAGCTCGAGATGCGCAAAGACGGGAGCGCCGTGCGCACGTACGTGTCGACGGCCTTCGCGTGGGCGCGCGGCGACACGGCGGTGCGGATGCCGGGGGCCGACGCCGACGGCACCGCGTTCTTCACCCGATTCGACCGCAGCATCGCGCGGGCGACGACGCTCTCGCGCGAGAGCGTGGCGGTGTTCTCGCACGGGGCGGCCATCCGCGTGTGGTCCGCCGCGCGGGTGCACGGCCTCGACCCCGAGCTGCTGCAGCATTCGCCGCTGCACAACACCGCCGTCGTCGAGCTCGAGGGCGACGAACACGGCTGGGAGCTCGTCCAGTGGTCGCCCGACCCCGCCGGCGGCCCGCAGCTGCTCTCACTGAACGAGGACGACCCAACCGGAGAGCCTGTCGACGACGTCAGCCGTTGAAGATATGACCGTCCCTCTCGCCACCGGCGCATCGCGCGGGATCGGGCGAGGGCTGGGCCGAAGGCGTGTGCACCCGCGAGTAGGGCCGATGGTTGTGCACGCCTTCGCGTTCACGACCCGGCGCCGGCGGGCTCCCGCTGCTGGACTGCTCCCTGCTCGAGCACGAGTTCGTCCTCGAGGGTGAACTGGTTCTCGAACGCCGGCTCGCCCTCCACCTCGGGCGTTGCCTCGCCCGCGGTGGGTCCGTCGTCGGCTTTCGGTCCGGTGGCGAGCTCACCGAAGTCATGCTCGGTGCGCACCGATTTGAGCGCGTCGATGATGAACACCACCGCCAAGGACAGCAGACCCCACAGGCCGAGCACCTGCAGATGATGCGCGAGGACGTCGGAGTCGAAGTAGAGGATCGACCGTGCCGCCTCTACCGCGGCCGGCATCGGCAGGAAGTCGTGCAGCGTGCGGAACCACTCCGGGGCCAGGTACATCGAAAACGGTCCATTGGCAGACGGAACGCCCAGGAACATCAGCGTTCCGACCACGGGGATGATCGCCAGCATCCCGATCAGTCTTTCGAAGACCATCGCGAA
Organism: Microbacterium protaetiae; assembly: GCF_004135285.1. Lineage (NCBI taxonomy): Bacteria > Bacillati > Actinomycetota > Actinomycetes > Micrococcales > Microbacteriaceae > Microbacterium > Microbacterium protaetiae. Next base: position 2,171,027 of record NZ_CP035494.1, on the reverse strand, counting down.
CATCGCGACGCAGAAGATGGCGACGGCCCCGGTGCCCCACAACTGCCAGAAATGTCCGTCGACCGATCCGGTGATGGGAGCGGCGATCAGCCACAGCACCGCCGCCATGAACATCGAGTACACCGCCGTGATCGGCAGCATCTTGCGCAGCGGACGCGTGGCCGGCGCCGCGTTCGCCCCGACGACGACGACCATGAATCCGGCGAGCATCCAGCCCATCGCAAGGTACATCGTGACGATGCCCTGGCTATCACGGTCGGGCAGCGGTGCGATGTCGTCGACCTGGAGCGACATCTGCTGCCCCTCGGCGACCTGGGTGAACACCCGCACCGCCATCTGGTAGGCGCTGGGGCTGCCGGCCTGGTTGGCCACGAGCGTGAACTCGGGACTGGTCTGCGACGGCAGCACGAGGGCTGCGACCAGGTCGCGCCCCTCGACGAGGTCGTGGACCTCATCGGTGTCGTCAGTCGTGTACGGCGTGAACTCGAACATGTCGCCCATGTTCTTCTCGAGACCGCCGATGGTCTGCTCGGCCTGCTCGGTGGTGGCCCCCACGACGGCGACCGGCATGTCTCTCGGGGCCGGCTGGTGCATGGCGCCGAGCATGCAGGTGAGCATCATCGCGACCATGGTCAGCGGGAAGATCGCGAGGGAGAAGTAACGCCAGAACGCCTTCTTCGGTCGACGGCCGCCGTGCAGCGAGGCGACGTTGACATCCATCGGCACGCCCTCCGGGTGCCGGCGGCCGCGTGTCGCGTCCCAGATGGCCGTGGCCGTGAGGCCGGCGACCGCGCCGACCGCCAGCACGAGAAGGTGGCCGGTGAGATTGGTGCCGCCGAAGTACAGCACCGATCTCATCGACTCGCCGATGGCCGGCATCGCCAGGAACCCGTGCAGGAACCGATAGAAGGCCGGCATCGTGTACATCGACATGCTCATGTTGGACGCGGGCATGCCCAGCACCATCAAGAGGAAGATGCCCACGATGACGCCGAACGAGCCCAACAATCGGGTGATGAACAGCTGCACGCAACTTATCGCGAACACACCCAGCCCGGCGACGGCGACGACCGCGAGGTAATGGTCGCTGGAGACCACTCCGAGAATGGGGCCGGTCACGACCCAAACGAGTGAGGCGATGGCGGCGGCCCAGCCGGCCAGAATCGGGACGATGCGGCGGAACTTCAGCAGCTCGGGTGAGTTCGTGCGCAGCATGCTGAACGGCAGGTAGCCCGCCATCACGAGTGCTGTCGTCAGGAACATGGCGCCCAGACCCGACGCGTCGTTGTCGGGCAGTGGCGCCACGTCTTTCGTGGTGAGAGTCAGCCCCTGTGCGAGAATCGTGGGCTCGACCAGCGACGTGACTTTCGTGGCCTGGGTCATTCCGGCACCGGAGGCGGTGTACAGCGTCGCGGTGTCACCCTGGATCACGACGGCAGCGACGGCTTCGCGGTTGAAGACGCGATCACGAGCGTCGCTGACGCTGTCGACCGACTCGACATCCAGAGCGTCGGGCATCGCGTCACTGAGCGCATCGACGAACGAGTCTGCCGCAGACGCCGACGAACCTGCCACCACGACCGGCATGTCGTTCGCCGTCGGCGAGTGCATGGTGCCCATGTACCCCGTGACCATCATGCCGACCATGATCAGCGGCATGATGAACATCGCCGCGATTCGGCCGATGGACTCGGCTTTGGCACGCTTGGCGGCTTTCGCCGCGGCATCCGAGTCGAACCCATCCTCCTTCTCGAACGCCACGTCGGGTGTGGCGACGTCGCTCTCGCGGGCCTCTTTGCGAGAGAGCGGAGGGGTACTTGTCACGGGCGTGCTCCTGACGTGTGGGGTGCCGGGTGGAGATCGACGCTGATCGTGAGGACCTGTACAATTTAAGTCATGTGACGTAAGAATGCGAAACTGCAGATGGCATGTCACAGTGAATCCACAACATCGGGAGGCGGGATGGGCCAGCACAGCGATCGCGCACGCGAGGCGCTCTTGGATGCCGCCGAAGAGTTGTTCGCCAAGAACGGCATCGACGCCGTGTCATCCCGCCGCATCGCCGAGCACGCGGGCTCTGCCAACCACTCCGCCGTCGCCTACCACTTCGGCACCCGCGACGACCTGCTGCGCGCACTGATCTTCCGGCACAACGACGTGGTGGCCGCGCGGCGCCGAGAGCTTCTCGCCGAGCTCGGCCCCCATCCCAGCGTGCACGACATCGTCCGGTGCCGACTGCTGCCGCTCGTGGAGCTGCTCGACTCGATCCCCGGGCCGAGCTGGCGGGCGCAGTTCCTCGCACAGCTGCGTTCGGTGCCGTCGGCCGTCGCCGTGCTCGAGGAGTCAGCCGACGAACTCGACCTGGGAACGGACTTCTCATCCCTGGCCACGGCCGTCGAGGGCATTTCGCCGGCGACGATGCGCGGGCGCTCGGCCATTCTCGGATATCTCGTCCTCGGGGTGTGCGCGGAGTACGAGGCAGAGAGCAACTCCGGCACCGCGCGAGGGAGCTGGCGTGCGGTCGGCTATTTCCTCATCGACGCCGCGGCGGGGATGCTCGCAGCCCCCGTCACTCGCCCAGAAGGTGGCTTCGACGCCCGTGGCCACGCACGTCTGGTCTGACATCGTGGTGTCGTGGTGAACCGCGTCTATGAGCAGCTGGCCGAGCACCTGCGGCACGCATTGCGCTGACGGCGAGGTGGATGCCGCAGCCGCGGTATCACGCTGTCGTGCCGGCGGCTCTTCCCAGTGGGCGATGCCCGCCACGCGGCATCGGACCCTCTGGAGCACCTCATGTCCGCACAGACCCCGAGCCCTCGGCTGAAGACATACGGTGACGTTCGCGCACTGATCGCGGCGCACGATCTGGGATGGCGGGTGCTGCCTGCCATCCCCGACGACAGACCGCTGGTGCGCCGGCTGCTGGGCGGCCCGCCACCCACGCGCGCGAATCCCGCCCATCGCGTCGATGTGAGCAAGCTCATCGCCGAGCAGCCGAGCGCACGCGAACTCGCGATCAGCGTCTCGCCGGCAGCGATCGCCGACTTGCGGCCGCCCAAGCCCGCGCCGGTACCGCCGACACCGCCCGCACCCGCGCCGCCGGCACGCCCCTCGGCCGTCGACTGGCGCACGCACAACGGCTGGCCGACGTTCACCCGCACCCGCGACCAGTTCGCGTCGGAGCACTGCTGGATCTTCGCCCCGACCGGCATCATCGAGGCGATGACGCGCATCGAGCACTGCACGTGGGCGCCGCGATCAGAGGGCGATGTGGTGCGCGGGCTGACCGTGGTGGTCGGCCAGTGCGGTGACGCCCGCAACACCCTGAACTGGGTGAAGGACAACGGGCAGGCCGACCCCGGCTGCATCCCGTGGCCGTTCCCGGCCGCGCACAACGATGCGTACTGGGTGCCGGCGCCGAGCAACTGCGGCACCGGATCGACGCAGCACACCACGGCGACGACAACCTTCGATCGCAGCGGCCGCACCGTGAAGACGCCGGCGTATACGACGCTGAGCCATGTCGACGACATGAAGGACTGGATCTGGAAGATCGGTCCAACCGTGGCGAGTTCCATCACCATCTACGACGACTTCTACGGCTACAGCGACATCACGACCGTATACAAGGCCGCGCCGGGCCAGACCTCCAACGGCACGCACGTGGTCGACGTCGTCGGGTACGACGACCGTAAGCAGGCCTGGCTCATCCGCAACTCGTGGGGGGACAGCTGGGGCGACCATGGCTACGGCTGGATCGGATACGGCCAGATCGGCATCGATACCAACGCGATGTACGGACTGCGCGGCACGAACCCTGATCCGTGGGCGAAGCGGTTCAGCCACAACGGCGCCATGTTCGAGAGCGGCGACGGCGCGAACCACGACAACTTCGAGCTGTTCGTGCACGCACCGTCAGGGGGCATCGCGCACTGGTGGCGCGACAACGGAACCGGTGCGCTGCCGTGGGCCGCGGCATCCGGTTTCGCAAGCGATGCCGGCTCGGAGCCGACCGCGACCGGCACCGCCTACAACCGCAACTTCGAGATGATCTACGCGTCGAGCGCCGGCCGGCTGCGGCACTGGTGGTTCGACCAGACGCACGGCACGTGGAACGACGGCGCGACGTTCGGGCCGAACAATGCCCTGGGCACGCCGGGATTCGTGCAAAGCAGCTACGGCGCGAACTTCGAGGTCGTGACCGGACTTGCCAGCGGCCAGCTGCAGCACTGGTGGCGCGACGGTGCCGGCTGGCATGCCGGGCCAGTGTTCGGCAGCGACGTGCGCGAGGCGGGGCCTAGCCTCATCCAGACGACGAAGGGCGACCTTGAGCTCGTCTGCCTGCGCGCCGACGGCACGTTGCAGCACTGGCATCGCGCCGACGGCACGAGCTGGGCGTGGTCGGCGACGACGACGTTCGCTGCGGGATGCCGTACCGCACCGGCCATGATCGAGGGGCAGTACGGGCGCACCGATGAGTTCGCCTCGGGCAACTATGAGCTCGTCGTCGCACTGGCGTCGGGCGTGCTGCAGCACTGGTGGCGCGATGCGCTGGGAGTGTGGCGGGCGAGCGCGACGTTCGGCACCGGCATCGATCGGGTGCTCGCGCTGGTGCAGGGCAGCTTCGGATTCAACCTCGAAGTGGTCGCGCGGCGGCATGATGGCAAGATGCAGCACTTCTGGCGCGATGGCACCGGCTGGCACGACGGAGTCGTCATTGGCTCTTCCCTCTGAGATCGATCTGGTGATCGGGGAGCACTTCCGCGCCCCGATCACCGGCGCGGGCAGCCAGGGGTATCGCTGGCTGGTCACGGTGACGCGGGATGCCGCAGCCGTCGCGGTGCGGACGGTCGGCGTACCGCCCGCCGGGGACTCTCCGGGCCAGGGCAGCTACCCGCGCGAGCTGCAGATCGATGCGCTTCAGACCGGTGTCGCCGTCGTCGATCTCGCTCTCACCCGGGTGAACGGCGAGGTTCGCGAACGGCACGTGCTCACGGTCAGAGTGGTGGGCACGCGGTGAGGCGGCAGCCGGTTATGCGCGGCGCAACATCAGCTTCCTCTGCTCCTGCGTGATTACGACGGACTCCCCAGAGATCCCGTCAGCCGTCCGTGGAACATCCGGCTGTGCGCGTTGAGGCCGATCAGTTCCACTGTCGCGCCGTGCGCCGCGTACTTCGTCTGGATGGCGTCGAGCGCGGCGACGCTGGAGGCATCCCAGATGTGCGAGTCGCTCAGATCGATCACGACCCGCGCCGGGTCGTCGGCGTACGAGAACTGGCCTGTGCGACGAAGATCAGCACCCCGAGCGCATTGACGAAGCCGATCATCACCGATCGGGGAATGTACCGCACGAGCCGGGCGAGCCCTGCCGCCCCGAACACGATCTGGATGAGCCCGGTCAGCAGCACCGCCGGAAGCACATACCCGGTGCCGTGTGCGTGCACCAGGGGCGCGACCACGAGCGCGACCGAACCCGCCGCCGCCGAGACCATCGCCGGCCGGCGGCCGACCAGCGACATCACCACGGCCAGTACCACCGACGAGATCAGGGCGACATCAGGGCCGACACCCGAAATCAGCGAGAACGAGATCACCTCGGGAATCAGCGCGAGCGTGGTCACCATTCCCGCGAGCACTTCGGTGGTCAGAAGGCGCGGATGTCGCAGCGCGGCGGTCACCGGCACCTGGCCGTTCGGCAGACGGAACGCCGTCGAGGCGGGAGCGGAGAGGGCGACGGGTATGAGCGAGTGTGCCGGAGGGCCGCAGGCGACCGCACGGCGGTCCTTTCGGCGGCGGAGTGACGGTGCCGCAGGCCCGAAGTCCATTCCGGGCACGCGGCAACCTGTCGAGTCTATGCGGGATCGCTGGTCGATCAGAGAGGCAGGGCGGTCAGTCTCCGAAGCGAGCCACCAGCCGACCGGTGACCGCGTTGTTCGCGAGACGCTCCAGGCCCTCGCCGACCGCGTCGAAGCTGATCTCTTCGTACACCGGCGCGATCTCACCGCGACGCATCAACTCGAAGACCTCCTCGATGTCCTGCACGGTGCCGCCCAGCGACCCCACCAGGGTCTTGCCGAGGATCGTCGGCGTGCTCACGGTGAAGGTCGGCTTGCCAAGGCCGACCTGCACCACCTTGCCGCCGCGCTTTATCGCGTTCAACGCCTTCTGGGTCGTGTCGAATCCCGCATAGTCGACGATGAGGTCGAAACCGGATGCCGCGTTCAGCGGGTCACCGGTCATCGGTGTCACCCATTCCGCTGCATCCTTCACGCAGTCGACGACGCCGACGGCCTTCGCAACCGGCCACACGTCTTCCTTCGTCTCGGCGACGTGCACTTCGGCGCCGGCGAGCACGGCCGCGCGAGCGCCGATCTGACCGAGGCCGCCGAAGCCGATGACGCCGACTTTCATGCCGGCGCTCGCCCCGCCCTCCTTGATCATCGCGTGGTACGAGGTCATGCCCGCGTCGGTGGCCAGTGCCGCCAACGAGAGGTCGAGGCCCTCGGGCACACGCGCAAGGTCGCGGTAGTCGGCGGCGAGCTTGTCGGCGAAACCGCCGGGAGTGAACATGCCAAGCGGCGGCTGCACGCCGGCCGAGTTCACACCGACGACATCGCCGACGGCGAATCCCACGACCTCCGAGCCGATGCGCGAGATCACGCCGGCGTTCTCGTGCCCCTGGGTCATCGGAAGGAACGGCATGACGGCGTCGCCGGTCTGCATGTACATGATGTCGGAATGGCACAGTCCTGCCGCCTTGACATCGATGATCACCTGCGTCGGGCCGGGGACGGGTTCGTCGACCTCGTTGAGTTGGATGGGGGCGTGATCGCCCATGTACTGCCAAGCCTTCATGGCTCACTCCTTCTTCACCCGCGGATCGAGAGGATCCGCACGTCCGATCGTAGCCGCTTAATCGTTTAAGCGATAGTCTGCAGCCATGGTCACGATCAAGGATGTCGCTCGCGAGGCGCGCGTCTCGACGGCGACGGTGAGCTACGTCCTCAACGAGACGCCCGGGCAGACCATCACTCCGGCGACACAGCAGCGGGTGCGAGCAGCCGCGGCATCCCTCGGCTACGCTCCCCACGGCGTCGCCCGTGCACTGCGTGAGGGTGCCTCGCGCAGCGTGCTGCTGAATGTCGGGGCGGCCTTGAGCGGGCACAGTCTCGACAGCTTCATCGCAGGAATGACCGACGAGCTGAGGCGACACGGTCACTCGTTGCTGATCAGCGCGGGCAGCGGCATCCCGCAGGACGCGGTCGACGCGCTCCGCCCTCGGGGCGTCGTCGATCTGGATGTTCTGCTGTCGGGGGCATCCGACGACCATCCCGTCTTCGGGAGCGCCGGCGGGCAGTATGCCGGATTCGCCCTCCACACGATGACGCAGCTCACGCATCTTGCCGAGCGCGGGCACCGCGCCGTGGCGTTCGGGGTGCCGTCGACCGATGACCCGCTTGCGGCTACCCGTCTCGAGCATGCTGACCGGGCCGCACGCGCCTTGGGCATGGCGCCGATCCGCACGCTGCGCATCGACATGGGCGTCGACCGCGCGGCGCGCACCGAGTCGGTGCGCGCCCTTCTCTCAGACACCGATGTCACCGCCGTGGCCGCATACAGCGACGACGTCGCGTTCGGCGTGCTCTCTGCCGTTGCCGCACTCGGGCTGCAGGTGCCCGATGACCTCGCCGTCATCGGCTTCGACGACGGCGGGCACGGAGCACTGTGGGACCCGCCGTTGACGACGGTACGCATCCACGCGGCATCCTTCGGTGAGCGCGCGGCCCGTTTTGCGCTCGGTATCGATCCAGGAATCTGGACGCAGTCGCCATCCGAGGTCGTGGTGCGCGCGACGACGTGACCCGACGCGGTGAGGCGGTAGGCGGTAGCCGGCTATGCGCGGCGCACATCGCTTCCTCTGCTCCTGCGTGATTACGACGGACTCCCCAGAGACCCCGTCAGCCGGCCGTGGAACATCCGGCTGTGGGCATTGAGGCCGATCAGCTCGACCGTCGCACCGTGTGCCGCGTACTTGGTCCCGATGGCGTCGAGCGCGGCCACACTGGAGGCGTCCCAGATGTGCGAGTCGCTCAGGTCGATCACGACGCGCGCCGGGTCGTCGGCGTACGAGAACTGATCGACCAGATCATTGCTCGACGCGAAGAACAACGGCCCGAGCACGCGGTACTGTGCCACGGCACCGTCGTCTGACACCTCGCGCGAGACCCGCACCACATGTGCGATGCGGCGGGCGAAGAACACGAGCGCCAGAAGCACGCCCACGCCGACGCCCGTGGCCAGATTGTTCGTGGCCACGACAACCCCCACCGTCACCAGCATCACGATCGTCTCGGGCACCGGCATCCGGCGCAACGTCGAAGGCCGCACACTGTGCCAGTCCACAGTGCGGAGGGCCACGACCATCATGACCGCTGCCAGCGCCGCCATCGGAATGGCCGACATCACCGGCGACAGCACCGCGATCAGCAGCAGAAGGAACAGTCCCGCCACGAGCGTCGAGATGCGGGTGCGCGCCCGGCCGAGCTGCACGTTCACGACGGTCTGTCCGATCATCGCGCACCCGGCAACCCCGCCCCACAGCCCCGCCAGGATGTTCGCGACGCCGAGCCCCCACGATTCGCGACCCTTTCCCGATCGGCTGTCGGTGATCTCGTCGACGACCTTCGCGGTCAACAGGCTCTCCAACAGGCCCACCATCGCCGCGGCGAACGCCGTCGGCGCGACGATCCGCAGCGTCTCGAGGTCGAACGGCACGGTCCACGGCGTGAGCCCCGGCAGTCCCCCGCTCACCGAACCCTCATCGCCGACCGTGGGCACGTTCAGCCCGAATACGACGGCGGCGGCGGTCACCAGCACGATCGCCACCAGCGGTGCCGGGATCGCGCGGGTGAACCTCGGCAGCACCACGACGATCAGAATCGTCACGACGAACAGCGGGTACACCTGCCAGGGCACGTCGATCACGTGCTGCACCTGTGCGACGAAGATCAGCACGCCCAGCGCGTTGACGAAGCCGATCATCACCGATCGGGGAATGTAGCGCACGAGACGGGCGAGGCCCGCCGCCCCGAACACGATCTGGATCACCCCGGTCAGCAGCACGGCCGGCAGTACGTACCCCGTGCCGTGGGCCTGCACCAGCGGTGCGAGCACGAGCGCGACGGATCCGGCCGCGGCCGAGACCATCGCGGGCCTTCCGCCGACCAGCGACATCACGACGGCCAGCACCACCGACGAAATGAGGGCGACGTCGGGGCCGACGCCCGAGATCAGTGAGAACGAGATCACTTCGGGAATCAGCGCGAGCGTTGTCACCATTCCGGCGAGTACTTCTGTGGTGAGCAGGCGCGGATGCCGCAGCGCGGCCCTCACCGGCACCTGACCGTTCGGCAGGCGGAACGCGGTCGAGGCGGGAGCAGAGGGGGCGACGGGCATGATCGAGTGCACCGGCAGCCGAAGGCGACCGCGCGGCAGTCCTTTCGGCGGCAAGATGGGGTGCCGCAGGCTCGCTGTGAGGCCTCAGGGCGCGCGGCGACCTGTCGAGTCTACGCGGGAGTCGCCGCGCGGCTCACCGCGCCGCTGCGAGCGCGGCCAGCTCGGCGCGCGTGGTGGCCTCGGTCTTGCGCAGCAGGTTCGACACGTGGAACTTGACCGTGTTCGCGCTGATCCCGAGCTCGTCGGCGATCGTCTGGTTGCGAGCGCCCGAGGCGACCAAGTGCAGCACCTCGCGCTCCCGCGTGGTGAGTCGCACGCTCTCGGCAAGCGGCTCAGGCTCCACCGGTGGGTCCAGCGGCAGCCGGATCTCAAGAGACGATCCCCATCCAGGAGTGGCGCTGACCGTGAGCACTCCGTTCAGCGCCGAGACCCGCTCGGCGATCGGCCGCAGCGAATCGTCATGCGGGGTCAGCTCACCGTTGCCGTCGTCGCGGATGCCGACCAGCAGATTCCATCCGTCGCAGTCCCATTGAATGCGCACACGCCGCGCCTCGCCGGCGTCGACGACCGCCAGCACAGCGCTGCGCACTATCGCACGGGCGGCATGGGCCACTTCGCCGGGCAGCGCGCGGCCGGTCGCCGGGGGCTCCACGAACTGCACATCGAGTTCGCTGAACCGCTCGAGCGGGCGCAGATCACTGCGCAGTCGTGCGAAGGCTCCGACCACCGGCTCGAGCATCGAGCGGCGTTGCCGATCGGTGGCCATCCGCAAGCCGACCAATGCCGTCGTGGCCGTATCGATCGCCAGCATTCGCGCCGCGCGATCGTCGAGGCGCTGCGACCGCAGAATCGCCAGCAGCGACTCCAGCGTGATCGCGTGCTGGTCTGCCTGCTCGGCCACGGTGCGATCCAGCGCCACCAGTTGCCGTCTCGTCCCCGCCGATTCCTCGTCGGTCACGGCGTCGTCGACGCTCATGCCGTCAACCTACCCGACCGGGCAGGTGTGCGGGGCCGACATCCTGCCTGCAGTCAGAGCGCGCCAGCGCCGGCCTCTGCGACGGTCTGATCCTGTTCGCCGCTGCCCCCGCTGACGCCGAGACCGCCGACGACCACGCCGTCGCGCAGCAGCGGCACGCCGCCGGCGAAGATCGCGACTTTGCCGCCGTTCGTCGTGTGGATGCCGAAGAACTGCTGGGTCGGCTGCGCGTTGTCACCGAGGTCTTTGGTCTGGATGTCGAACGCGCGGGCCGTCCACGCCTTGCTGATCGAGATGTCGATGCTGCCGATCCATGCGCCGTCCTGGCGCACGTGGGCGATGAGGTTACCGCCGCCGTCGACGACGGCGATGTTCATGGGCTGGCCGATCTCGTCGGCGCGCTTCTCGGCGGCCGCGATGATCGTGCGGGCGTCGGCGAGTGTCAAAGCGGACATGGGGATCTCCTTGGGTGGTGAGTGGTGTGAGGGGGTGAGGGATGCCGCGCCTCAGGCGGCGATGTACCCGTTGGGGTTGAGTACATATTTGGTGGCCGCGCCCGCGTCGAACTCGGCATAGCCCTGCGGGGCGTCTTCGAGCGGAATCGGCTTGGCGTTGACAGCCTTGGCGATGTCGACCCGGTCGTGCAGGATCGCCATCATCAGCTGTCTGTTGTAGCGCATCACCGGACACTGCCCGGTGGTGAACGAGAGCGACTTCGCCCAGCCGGTGCCGAAGCTGATCGACAGGGAGCCGACCTTGGCGGCCTCGTCGGCCGCCCCCGGATCGCCGGTGACGTACAGTCCCGGAATACCGATGGCCCCGCCGGCGGCCGTGGCCGTCATGAGTGAGTTGAGCACCGTGGCCGGTGCTTCCTTCGCGTGCGCACCGTGGCCTTCACCCCGCGCCTCGAAGCCGACGGCATCGATTGCGGCATCCACTTCGGGCACGCCGAGAATCTCCTCCAGCTGATCGGGCACGCTCCCCGCGCCCACGTCGATGGTCTCGCAGCCGAAGCTGCGCGCCTGTGCCAACCGGGCGTCGTTCAGGTCGCCGACGATCACAACGGCCGCTCCCAGCAGCTGTGCTCCGGCAGCAGCTGCCAGGCCCACCGGGCCTGCGCCGGCGATGTATACCGTCGAACCGACGCCGACTCCTGCGGTGACGGCGCCGTGGAAGCCGGTGGGAAAGATGTCGGAGAGCATCGTCAGACTGAGGATCTTCTCCAGCGCCTGATCGCGATCCGGAAAGCGCAGCACATTCCAGTCGGCGTAGGGCACGAGCACGTATTCGGCCTGCCCGCCGACCCAGCCGCCCATGTCGACGTAGCCATACGCACTTCCCGGGCGATCGGGGTTCACGTTCAGGCAGATGCCGGTCTTGCCCGTCTTGCAGTTGCGACAGCGACCGCACGAGATGTTGAACGGCACCGAGACGATGTCGCCGGTCTTCACGAACTCGACGTCGGGGCCGACCTCGACGACCTCACCGGTGATCTCGTGCCCCAGCACGAGCCCTCGCGGCGCGGTCGTGCGGCCGCGCACCATGTGCTGGTCCGAGCCGCAGATGTTCGTCGCGACCGTGCGCAGGATCACGGCGTGTGGCAACTTGCGCCCGACGTTGGCGGGATTGACCCCCGGGCCGTCCTTCAACTCGAACGTCGGATACTCGGTCGATGACTTCGACCACTCCGGGTCCCTGATAGGCAACAGCTCTGTTCGCAGACATCCTCGTCCTCCGGGTCCGGCGATTTTCGCCTTCTCCCGAAGCATGACCCACCCCGCCCCAGAGCGGGATGACCCATCAGGGCCGGGCGCCCTGCCCGAACGGATAGGGCGCAGCTCTGCGGCATCCCACCAGCCGGTCGTCGAGCCACGTGGTTGCCGGCTCACGAGACGAGCTGGTCGCGACGTCGCGTCGATACCGCTCGGCCGGGTTCTCGGCGAGCGCCACGTCACGGGGCCTCGGCCCTCTGCCGCTCGATCACCTCTGAGACATCGGAGGGGAAGCGGTGTACCTCCTGGGGCCAGTCCAGCGCGACGGCCAGTCGCCCGGCCCAGTAGCGCGCGGTTGCGTCGTCGGGCACCTCAACGACCGTGAAGCCGCCGAGATGCTCCTTCGACTCGACGAACGGCCCGTCGGTGAAGACGGGCTCCCCGCCCTTGTTCACGACGCTGCACACCGCGGTCGAGGCGTCGAGGCCGCCGTCCGCGAAGAGGAAGACCCCGGCGGCCTTCATCTCATCGAGCACTGCCTGCGACGCCTCGCCCTTCTGGCGCAGTTCGTCAGGTGTGTGCGGGGGCACCCACTCGTCGTTGAATGCGATCAAATACTTCGGCACTGTCGTCTCCTCTCGACCGACGAGAGCCACCTCGTGGCTCTGCTGCGGCGAAGACCCGAACGGGCTCGCCCACTATCTCCACGAACGGCGATGCACGGATACGACACCTGGCCCGGATCGGCACGGAATCCGAAGTCGCCATCAACGTCACCCTCCTTCTCCGGTGGCACGTGTCAACGTCGCCTTCCTCGGCGACGAGTCCGACTCACGCGCGGGCCGACGAGGGTCAGCCGTGCGGCTGTGCATCGGGGTTCTCTCCGGCCTCCCCCGCAGTGACGACGATGGTGGATCCAGGTGCAACGGCGGCCGCATCGATCGAGTCGAGGCGTGCACTGTGGTCCACATCGGCGCCGGTCACGACGGCGTCTGCAAGCCCGAGCACCGTCCCCGCGGCATCCGCCACCGCACCCGTGAGCTGCAGTCCAAATCCGATCGCTGCACCCGTGACGGCGACGCCGCTCGTGAAGGCGACCACGGTGCCGGCGACGACCAGGGCGACGCCCACGAGACCGATGAAGGCGGCGGTTGCCGCAAGTGGATGCTGGTCGACGAACGCCCGGATCTTGGTCCACGCCGTCCCCAGACCTTGGTCGAGGATCTGCAGGTCGATGCGGTCACCGGCGAGGATGTCGCGGATGAACTCGCGCGACGGCTGCTCGTCCTCGTCGAGGGCGTGGGCGACGACCATTGCGGCGTCGATGCTCAGACGCACGAGCTGCTGCAGGGCGATCTGGCCATCGAGCGAGCGATCGGGGGTCCGCACGACGACGTCGATTGCCGCCAGCCCGTCCGCGAGTTCCTCTGCTGCCCGCGGCCAGTATTGTCTGACAGAGGCGTCATCGAGCACCGCTTGGGCCACGAACGCGACGTCTGCCTCGTAGGCCGCCAGCGAAGGCTCGAGCAGGACCTCCGTGTCGGACATGCGCGAAGTTTAGCCCGACACGGCGGTGCAGACCAGGGATTTTCGGTGGCGACGGGTGGCAAGTGCGAAGCTCACCTCTTCACTGAGGGCCTGCTCGATGTCATGCATGTCAGCGCGGGACGGATCGTCGCCGAGCAATCCCCGCGCCGCGGGTGTCAGCGCTGGGCGCCATGGCTGGTAGGACTGTGCTCATGGAGATTCGCAGAGCGATGCCCGTGATCGTGACGGATGATCCGACGGCTGCGCGGGAGTTCTATGAGCGGTTTCTGGGCTTTCGCGTCGCGATGGATCAGGACGGCATGCTGATGCTCGCGTCGACCAGCACGCCCACGACGCAGCTGATCGTGGCCTGGAACAGTCCCACCGCCGTCGATCCCGAGGTGACATCGGTTGACGTCTCGGTGGAGGTCGCGAATGTGGATGCTGCCTACGCTCAGGCGAAAGCAGCGGGTCTGGAGATCGTGCGAGACATCCGCGACGAGTCGTGGGGCATCCGCAGATTCTTCGTGCGCGATCCGACGGGTCGCGTGATCAATGTGGCCAGCCACATCGCGTCGTCGTAGATGTGCCCACCGACGGGCGACCGCCGTGCGCAGAGACTCGATCTGGGCGACACGGGTCGCGCGCTGCTCGTCTGTGGTTGCCGCGATGTGGACCCGCACGCTCGAATGGAGCCTTGCATACCTACCTCTAGGTATGTCATGCTCGCGGTGTGCCGGAGAAGACCGATGCTCGCGACCGACTGCTCGTGGCCGCTCAGGCGCTCTATGCCGAGCGCGGCGTCGCTGCGACGACGCCGCGGGACGTGCTGGCGCGCAGCGCTGTCGGCCAGGGAAGTCTCTATCATCACTTCCCCACCAAGAGAGATCTCGCGCGGGCAGCGGTGGGCCGCACCGTGCAGGAGCAACTGGGCACCGCGAAGGCCGAGTTGCTCGGCGATGCGACCGCTCGGGAACGGATCGGGGCCTACCTCCTGCGTGATCGCGACGCGGTCGCGGGGTGCCGGGTGGGGCGACTGACCTCCGATCCCCTGGTCATGTCGGAGGATGACCTGCACCGACTGGTCGAGGGATACTTCACCGATCTGATCACCCTGGTGTGTGACGTCCTCCAGGAAGCAGGGCTGTCACCGGACCGCGCCAGGGAGCGCGCCACGACGATCGTTGCGGTCGTACAGGGCGGCTACGTGCTGGCGCGCGCCACGGGCGATCCCGACGTCATGCGCAGCGCCGTGCGCGGCCTGTTCGCCCTGCTGGAGGAGGAGAAAGAATGAGTGACTACGAGGTTGTCGAGATCGGTGCACCCGCCGAATGGCGCAGCCATTTCGGTGGTTTCGACCAGACACGGTCACGCCAAGGCAGACGCATCGTCGATCACGAGCTGACGATGCAGTACATCGGGATGTCGGCGAACGCGCTCGCCCCCGGAGAGCAGGCGGGCTACTGGCATGAGCACGCCAAGGTGGAAGAGCTGTACGTGTTCCTCGACGGCCACGGCCAGATGGGGCTGGATGATGACGTCGTCCCCGTCAGCGCCGGAACGGTCGTGCGCGTCGGGCAGGGAGTGCTGCGCACGTGGCGCGCGCTCCCGGACAGCGACACCGAACTGCGATGGCTCTGCATCCGTGGCGGCGGCAGCCCCCTGCCCCACTTCCCCGACGACAGCCGACGTGCTCCCGACCGCCCCATGCCGTGGGAAAGCTGAGGCCAGACGCGAGAAAGGCCCCGTGTCCCGCATGATGTTGCGGTTCTCGGGGCCTTTATCTGGCGGAGACGGAGGGATTTGAACCCTCGGTCCCCTTGCGAGGACTCCACCTTAGCAGGGTGGTGCACTAGGCCTGACTATGCGACGTCTCCATGCGCCCGGCACCCGAAGGCGCGAACGCGTCTGTCCATGATAACCGGTCTGCAGCTACCCGACGAACCGCTGGCCTGAGGTACTGAGGCGCGCAAATAGGGCATGAGTCCGATGTAGGGGGCCTACCTTAGCGACGAGCGTAAGTGGTGCATCGAAGGAGTCATCATGACCATGCATCCCTCACTCGGATACGACATCATCACGCAGGAACTCGAGGAACGCGCCCGGAACGCGGAGCGTGCACGTTTCGTACGCGAGCACCCGGAGCAGATCGTCCGGCTACCGCGCAAACGGTGGATCAGCACGATCGCGCGGTTGTTCCATCCGCTTCGCCATGCCGTGCATCCGCAGTCAACGACGTGCGACTCCGCGCATGCTTCGTGACGCGGGTCCCGATGTCGGCGGTGACTGGCACCATGGAGGGCATGGCCTTCTCTGCGACATCGGCGGCCACGGCGGCCCCCATGGTCGGGCGTGACGAAGAACTCGCGCGCCTCGGTGCACTGTTCGAGCGCGCCCGAGGCGGGCAGCCGACCGCTGTCGTGGTCGCCGGTGAGGCCGGCATGGGAAAGTCTCGCCTTATCCGCGAGTTCACGGCTTCCCTCGCCGACCGTGCCGACGTCGCGACGGGCCGTGCCGTGGACTTCGGCGGCACTCCGGCGCCCTATGGCGCCGTGCTCGGACTGCTGCGAGACATCGCGACGCAACGCGGCGCAGAAGCGCTCTGGCGAGCCGCCGGGCCCGGGCGTCCCGCGCTTCTGCTGCTGATGCCCGAGCTCGCCGAATCACCCGAGATCGCGGCATCCATCCCCCCTCCCGACGTGGCGCCGACACCCGAGCGTCTGCGCGAGGCATTCGTCACCGCCGTCGAGTCGTTGGCCGAGCACCGGCCGCTTGTGCTCGTGATCGAAGACCTGCACTGGGCAGACGAAGGCACGCTCACACTGCTCTCTTTCCTGCTGCGCGTGGTCACCCGCGGGCGGCTGCTCGTCGTGCTGGGCTGGCGCAGCGATGAAGGCCGGCGCGCCGACCCGGTACGTCTGTTCGTCGGCGAAGCCGAGCGGGCACACTTGCTCGAGCGCATCACGCTCCAGCGTCTTGATCGCGCATCGGTGCGCGAGCTGGTCGCTTCGCTGGGGAGCACCGACGACATCGACGCCGCCGATCGGCTCGACGAGCGGGCCGAGGGCATTCCGTTCTTCATCGAAGAGCTCGCATGCTGCACCGACGGGCCCCTTCCCGACACCCTGCGCGACGTGCTACTGGCCCGCTACGGACAGCTGTGGGAAGATGCCGCGGCTGCTGTCCGCGTCATCTCTGCGTCCGATGCGCCACTCGAGCACGACACTCTCGTCGCCCTGACCGGGTTCGACGACGAGCGTCTGAACGAAGCGATCCGAGAGGCAGTGGCCACCGGCATCCTCATCGTCGATGACGACCGCTACACCTTCCGGCACGCGCTGCTTCGCGAGGCGGTGCACGCCGAGTTGCTGCCAGGTGAGCACGCGGCTCTGCATCGCGCGTACGCCGAGCACCTGCAGGCGCTCATGGATGCTGATCCACGCCGCGATCTGCAGGCTGCGCTCGCACACCATTGGCGACACGCGCATGAACGTCGGCGCGCTCTGGTCGCGGCTGTCGCCGCGATGCTCTCAGCAAAGAGGCGATACGCGTTCTCGACGGCCGCGCGCTTCGGACGCATGGTGCTCGACCTGTGGGATCAGGTCGACGACCCCGAGTCGGCGGCCGGCATGGACCATCTCACCCTGTTGCAGCGGATTGCGTCGATCCTGCGCAACGCCGGCGAGAGCGAGCGAGCGCTGGCAGTGGTCGACCGCGCCCTCAGCGAGGTGGAGCATTCCGACGTCGAGCCGGCGCTGCATGCCCGACTGCTGCGCGACAAGGCCGTGTATCTCGTGAACCTCGGCCGCCCGGGTTCGGCCGAACTGCTGGCGGAATCCCTGGATGTGATCGAGCACGCGCACATCGACGACCCCACGTTGGCTGCCGGCGTGCTCAATCTGCTGGCCGCACGGCATATGGTCGCCGGTCGGGCCGATGAATCGATCGCGATGGCCTCGCGGGCAGCGCAGATCGCTCTGGAGGCCGGGTCCGACCAGCACCTGTCCGTCGCGTTCAATGTGCGCGGAGCATCCCGGGCTCACTCCGGCGATGTCACCGGCGGCCTGGCCGATTACGCGACGGCGCACAAGCATGCCCGCGATGCCAACGCGCAGCTGCGCTACGACGTGAACTACTCCGATCTGCTCACGGTCCTCGGCAGGTACCACGAGGCGCTCACGGTGGCAGAAGAAGGCCTCGCGCACGCGCGCGCGGCTGGGCTGGCCCGCACGACCGGGTCGCTGCTGACGCAGAACATGGTGCAGCCGCTGCTTGAACTCGGCGAGATCGACCGCGTCGACGAGCTTCTCGCCAGCGATCTTGAACTGCGCACGTTCCCGGTGTTCCGCATGTACACGACGACATCGCGCGCTCGTGCCCTCAGCTGGCACGGCCGCGCCGAGGCTGCACAGGCGCTGCTGCGACAGCAGCAGTCCGCGATAGCGGCGGCCGCGGTCTTCGAGCGACAGGTTTGGTTCTACGGCCTCCACGCCCGCCTGGCGATAGCGCAGGCGGCCGATGATCCAGACGCGGCGCGGGCTGTCATCCGCGAAGCCATCGACGACCGGGGCGAACGCACCGCACACATCACACGCATTCTCCTCGACGCGGGTCCGGTCATCGCGACGCTCCGTGCCCGCGGCGACGGCGTCGAAGATCTGGTCGCTCGGGTCGACGACGCCTGGAAGGCCGTGCCCGCAGCTCTGCGCCCGGCAACCTGGGAGCGCGTCCTGACCGCCTTCCTCGACCCGAATCCCGATGCGCTCGCCCGCGCCGTGGAGAGCGCCGAAGATCCAGACATGCCGGCGACGTTCCGGGTGACAACCCGTCTCGAGCTCGCGCGCAGCCTCGTCGCCGCCGGGGAGCGGGCGCAGGCGTCCGCCGTTCTCGCGGATGCGCGCACCCACGCCGAAGCCCTCGTACACGAACCGCTGCGGCGTGACGTCGCCGCATTCGGCGAGGCGGCGAGGCGTCGAGGCTCATCGGGGTCGTCGGCGATCCGGATGCCGCACTGGCCGAGCTCACCAGCCGCGAGCGACAGGTGCTCGACCTCCTCGCCGAGGGGCTGAGCAACGGACAGATCGCCCAGCGCCTTTACATCAGCACCAAGACCGCCAGCGTGCACGTCTCGGCGATCCTGCGCAAGCTCGGGGTCGCCAGCCGCACCGAGGCCGCCGTGCTCGCCACGCGTCAGGTCGCGTAGCCGCCGCGTACACCGGGCGGCCGCATAGCGGCGTTCGGGAGTGGCCGGGATGCGGCATCCCAGGCCGCGTCGGTGCGGCATCAGCATCGCTCAACGTCGGCGCACGCAGGGCCGTGCGGACTCACCTCACGTGGCGCCGGCCCACTCAGCGCGGCGCGGATGCACTCCACGCGTGTCGGTGCGGGATTGCGCTCACGCCGCGTCGGTGCGGATTCACTCCACGCGGCGTCGGCGCGGGATTGCGCTCACGCCGCGTCGGTGCGGATTCACTCCACGCGGCATCCATGCGACATCAGCTCTGCTCGGCAGCTGGGCAACATCTCAAGAGCGGAGGGTGTGGGATTCGAACCCACGGGACATCTCTGCCCACTGGTTTTCAAGACCAGCTCCATCGGCCGCTCGGACAACCCTCCAGACGGCGAAACCGTCGAGGAACGAGTCTACCGGTGACGCTTCGGCTCTCGTGCCCGTCCCATATCGCCGCATCCTCGCCCTCAAGCGACACTTCGGGACGGCAGCCAGAGGCGCCAGAGCAAGCGCCGTCCCATATCGCCGCATCACGGGTATGAGGCGACGCTTCGGGACGGCACTCGGATGCACGAGCGGGGACACGGCCGGGAAGAAGAGGCAGGCCCGTTCCAAATCGTCGCATCCCCACCCGAAGCGACACATCCGGACGGCACCTCGCAGCACGAAAGGGGGCAGACAGCGCACGCCGTCCCATCTCGTCGCATCCCCAACTCTCAAGCGACACTTCGGGACGGCAGCCGGAGGCGCCACAGCAAGCGCCGTCCCATATCGCTGCATCCCCACACCCAAGCGACACATCGGGACGGCGCTCGGAGGCACGAGCGGGGACACGGCCGGAAAGAAGAGGCCCGCCCCGTCCCAAAGCGTCGCATCCCCACCCGAAGCGACACATCCGGACGGCACCTCGCAGCGCGAAAGGGGGCAGACAGCGCACGCCGTCCCATCTCGTCGCATCACAAGCTCTCAAGCGACACTTCGGGACGGCAGCCGGAGGCGCCACAGCAAATGCCGTCCCATATCGCCGCATCCCCGCCCTCAAGCGACACTTCGGGACGGCAGCCGGAGGCGCGGCCGCAAACGCCGTCCCATCTCACCGCATCGCGGGCACGAAGCGACGATTTGGGACGGGGCTCCTGGCTTGGGCGTGGGTGCCTGACGTCGTTTCGACTCGCTGCGCTCGCTCAACGACCGGAGAGGCACGCCGCTCAATGCCCGGAGGCGCTCAGCGCCCGGCGAAAGCGCTCAGCGCCCGAGCTTGCGCAGCACGGCGGCGACGCCGCCGTCGGCCACCGAGAGGGTGGTCTCGCCCGCGGCATCCCGAACCTCCTGCGGGCCCTGCGCCATGGCGACCGCGCGACCGCCGTTCTCCAGGGCCCAGCGGAACATGCCCAGGTCGTTGCGACCGTCGCCGATCACCAGCACATGCGCTGGGTCGTGGCCGAGCCATCCGCGCACGAGTTCGAGGCCGCTGGCCTTGTCCACCCCCATCGGGGCGATGTCGAGCCACGCCGTCCAGCCGATCGCGTACGAGACCTGGTTCAAGCCGATCCGACGCACGAGATCGACGAAGTCCTGCTCGGTCTGCCCCGGCGAGACCACCACGACACGCGAGACCGGCTGCGCCGACAGCTCGACGAACGGCACGCGCTGCGCATGCGTGAGGTTCCAGTCGTCCATCGGTTCGGTGTACAGGCGGGTGCCGTCGGCCAACTCGACCATGTAGTGCGCTTTGGTGACGTTGTCGTGGATGAGCTGGAGCACCTCGGTCGGATCGAACGTCTCGGTGTGGAACCGCTCGTAGCCGGAGCCGGAGCCAGAGCCAGAACCCGAGCCGTAGCCGTAGCCGGAGCGGGCGCCCGAGCCGGGCCCGCGGCCGGACTCGGACCCGGACCCGGCCCCGGACCCGTACCCGGGCCCGTCGACCCTGCGCATGATGACGGCGCCGTTCGAGCAGACGACGTATTCGGGCTCGAGCTCGAGCAGCTGCAGGATGCCGCGGGTGCCCTCCCAGCTGCGTCCGGTCGCCAGCATCACCTCGTGTCCTGCCGCGTGCGCGTCGCCGACCGCAGCAACGACTCCCGGGCTGGGCGACTCGTCTTCGAGCAGCACCGTGCCGTCGACGTCGAGCGCTATCAGCAGGCGCGTCGCGACATGTTCGGCGACCTGCTCGATGAGCTCGACGGCCTCGTCGGAAGAATCGACCTCGATCGAACCGGTCTCAGGCAGCCGCGTCACGCCACGGGCTCCAGCACGTCGAGTCCACCCAGGTACGGCCGCAGCACCTCGGGCACGAACACCGAGCCGTCTTCGCGCTGATGCGTCTCCAGCAGCGCCACGATCCAGCGGGTGGTCGCCAGCGTGCCGTTCAGCGTCGCGACATGCTGGGTCTTGCCCCCGTCGGGTCGGTATCGGATGTCGAGCCGGCGCGCCTGGTACGTGGTGCAGTTCGAGGTCGAGGTCAGCTCGCGGTACGCCTGCTGGGTGGGCACCCACGCTTCGATGTCGTACTTGCGCGCGGCCGACGAGCCGAGATCGCCGGCGGCGACATCGATGACCCGGTACGAAAGACCCAGATCCTGCAGCATCCCCTCTTGCATGCCGACCAGGCGCAGATGCTCGGCCTCGGCCTCTTCGGGCGTCGTGTAGACGAACATCTCGAGCTTGTTGAACTGGTGCACGCGGATGATGCCGCGGGTGTCTTTGCCGTACGAGCCGGCCTCACTGCGGTAGCAGGTCGACCAGCCGGCGTAGCGCTTCGCGCCGCCGGACAGGTCGATGATCTCGTCCATGTGGTAGCCGGCCAGCGGCACCTCGCTGGTGCCCACCAGGTAGAGGTCCTGCTTTTCGAGCAGGTACACCTCGTCGGAATGCTGGCCGAGGAACCCGGTGCCACGCATCACCTCAGGGCGCACCAGAGTGGGCGGGATCATCGGCACGAAGCCCGCGTCGATGGCCCGCTGCAGCCCGAGCGAGAGCAGCGCATACTCCAGCCGCGCCCCCACACCCTTGAGAAAGTAGAAGCGGCTGCCCGAGACCTTCGTGCCGCGGTCCATGTCGATGGCGTCGAGAAGCTCACCGATCTCGAGGTGATCGCGCGGCGTGAAATCGAAGGTCGGAACCTCGCCGTGCGTGCGCAGCGTGACGAAGTTCTCTTCGCCGCCGGCCGGCACGTCGTCGATCACCACGTTCTCGATGCGGGAGAAGACCTCGGTCGCGTGCTCTTCAGCGGCCGCGACAGCGTGCTGAGCCTGCTTGACCCGCGCGCTGAGGTCTTTGGCCTGCGCCACCAGGGCGGCCCTTTCCTCCTTGGGCGCAGCGGCGACCTTCTTGCCGTGCGCGTTCTGCTCGGCACGCAGCTGCTCGAACGCCGTGAGCGCTGCGCGGCGCGCCGCGTCGGCGGCGAGCGCCTCGTCCACCGACGAAGGCTCCTCGCCCCGCTTGATCTGGGAGTGCTTGACCAGCTCGGGATTCTCGCGCAGAAGAACGGGATCGATCATCCGACAAGTCTAGCCAGCGGCATCCGCCCGCCGCCGGTATCGTGGGGCCATGAGCGACGAGCCCGATCCCGCGAAACGGGCGGCACTCGTCTACAACCCGATCAAGGTCGACAAGAAGCGGCTGCGCAAGCGCGTCGAGAAGGCGTCGAAAGACGCCGGATGGCATCGCCCGCTGTTCTATGAGACGACCCCCGAGGATCTGGGGCAGGATGCCACGACCCGCGCGCTGCGCGAAGGAGTCAACGCCGTGCTGGTCGCCGGAGGCGACGGCACCGTGCGGGCGGTGTCAGAGGCACTGGCGCAGAGCCGCGTGCCCCTGACCATCGTGCCCAGCGGCACCGGCAATCTGCTCGCGCGCAATCTGAACCTGCCGCTGCTGGACCAGGAGCGGGTCATCCGTGCCACGTTCGGCGACCGCATCGAGGCCATCGACATCGGCATGGCCACCCTCACCCGTGCCGACGGCACCGCCGAAGAGCACGGTTTCGTCGTGATGGCCGGGATCGGGCTCGACGCCGCCATGATCGCCCACACGCGCCCGCAGCTGAAGAAGACCGTCGGGTGGGTGGCCTATGTCGACGGCGCGGCGCGCGCACTGGGCGGTGCCGAGCCGTTCCGGGTCATGTACCAGCGCGAGGGCGGGCGGCTGCACTCGGCCAAGGTGCACAGCATGCTGTTCGCCAACTGCGGCACGCTTCCGGCGGGCATAGCGCTCGTGCCCGAGGCATCCATCACCGACGGCACTCTGGATGCCGCACTCATCCAACCCGGCGGGCGCTTCGGCTGGCTCGCGGTCTGGCGCCGGGTGTGGTGGGACAACTCGGTGCTGCGGCGCACGCGCTCGGGACGGCGCATCGTCGAGCGGCGCGACGACTCCTCGGTGCGGTATCTGCGCGGCACACAGATCGAAGCAGGGGTCGACGATCCGCAGCCGGTGCAACTGGACGGCGATGAGTTCGGCGAGGCCGTGCGCATCCGCTGCCGGGTGCTGCCGGGTGCGCTGTTGGTCGCGTTGCCGCGGGCCTAGCCGCTCACCCCTTCACGGCCCCGCCGATGCCTCCGCTGTTGAGGAAGGCGCGCTGGAACACGAGGAAGATCACGACCGGGATGAGGGTCGCTATCGTCAGGGCGGCCAGGTATACGCCCAAGTCGGTCGAGGCCGCGATCTGCGGCAATCGCACCGACAGCGGCTGAACCTTGATGTCGCTGAGCACGAGGTTCGGCCACAGGAAGTCGGCCCACGACGCGTTTATCGCCAAGATCGACACGACGCCGAGAATGGGCTTGGACATCGGCAGCACGACCGACCAGAACAGCCGGAACGTGCCGGCCCCATCGGTGCGCGCCGCTTCGAAGACCTCACGCGGCAGCGAGTCGAAGAACCGCATCACCAGCAGCACGTTGAAGGCACTCGCCCCGGCGGGCAGCCACACCGCCCAGAACGTGTTGATCAGCGAATGCCCGATCAGCGGCGGATGCAGGATGGTCAGATACAGCGGCACCAGCAGCACCACGGCGGGGATGAACAGCGTCGCCAGCACCAGGCCGCTGATGATCTTGCCGTATGCGGGTCGCAGCACCGAGAGCGCGAAGCCGCCCGTGGTCGCCACGATCAGCTGCACAGCCCACGAGCCGGCGGCCATCGCTATCGTGTTGAAGAAGAAGTCGCCGATGTGCACGTCGTTCCACGCCTTGGCGAGGTTGGACCACGCGATCTCGGTCGGCCACAGCGCCAGCGGGTTGGTCAGCGTCTCTTGCGTGGGAGTGATGGCCGACTTCAGCAGCCACAGCAGGGGCAGCAGGCCGGCCGCCACCAGCGACACCCCCAGCAGCACGTTGATGATCGTGCCGAAGATGCGAATGTGCGGGCGCTGCCAATCGGCGCGCGAGAGGATGTGGCGGTCGGCGGAGTCCGCGGACGACGCGCGCCGGCGCCGGCGGCGTACCGGCCGGTGCAGCTGATCTGCGACGGGGGCGGGGGCCGAGGTCGTCAATTGTCGCTCCATCTCTTGGTGACCCGGAAGTACACGATCGACAGCACCGCCAGAAAGACCGCCAGCATCAGGCTGAGCGCGGTGGCTTTGCCCACCCCGACGCCCAGGCTGTTCGTGAAGGCGTACTGGTAGATCAGCAGCAGGATCGTCGTGGTCGAGTTGGCGGGGCCGCCGCCGGTGAACAGGAACGGCTGCAAGAAGACCTGCGCCGTGGCAATGATCTGCAGAATGAGGGTGATGAAAAGGATGCCGCGCAGCTGCGGCAGCGTCACGTGCCAGATCTTGCCCCAGACCGAGGCGCCGTCGACCTCTGCCGCGTCGTACAACTCGGGCGCCACCGAGGTCAGCGCGGCCAGGTAGATGATGATGGTGCTGCCGGCGGCGGCCCAGGTGGCCTCGAGCACGAGCGAGGGCATCGCCGAGGCGGCGCTCTGAATCCACGGCTGCGCGGGGATGCCGAACCATCCCAGGATCTGATTGAAGACGCCGTTGGGATTGGCGTCGTAGAAGATCTTCCACAGCAGCACGCTCACCACCGGCGGAATGACCACCGGCAGGTAGGCGAGAACGCTGTAGAGGCCCTTCATCCGTTTGAACTCGCTCATCAGCACCGCGGCCACCAGCGGCAGCGGGTAGCCGAACAGCAGCGCGAGCGCGGCGAAGTACCCGGTGTTGCGGATGGCGGTCCAGAACAGTGGGTCGTCGAAGACGGCCCGGAAGTTGTCCCAGCCGACGAACACCGCCGGGGTGACCAGGTTCGTCTTCTGAAAGCTCATGACCACGGCCTCGACGATCGGGGTCCACGAGAAGACGCCGAAGATGATCAGCGTCGGCAGCAGGAACAGCAGCGTGGTCAGGCCCCCGCGCTGCACCCAGGTGAGCGGGCTGCGGCGCCGACCGGGGCGGGGCGGAGAGAGGATGTCGCCGGTCGCGGCATCCGGATCATCGATCACTGTCACAGTCATGGGGTGCTTCCGGGTAAGACGTGCGGTCGGGCGGGGGCATCCCGACCGCACGTCACGGCGGTGTCGGCGTCAGCTGTCGGCGTCGACGAGCGCCTGGATCTTCTTGTCGACACCGCTCAGCAGCGTGTCGACATCGGCATTCTTGTCCGTGAGCACGGCCTGCACGACCGCATCCAGCGCCCCATACAGATCCTGCGTGTGTGCCGGCGGCTCGGGAACGATCGTCTGGTCGAAGATGTTGTCGGTGAACGGCTTCAGGTTCTCAGCGGGGATGTTGGCGTACGGCTTGATCCACTCCTGGTTCTGCTCCCAGGTCTCTTTGTCGAACACCGGCAGCGTCGGCGCGTTCACCGCCTGGTTTCCGGCCTGCAACGTCTGCGCGTTCTTGATGGCGGCGTCTTTATCGACGGTCGGCTGGGTGCGGTAGAAGTCGATCCACTTCACCGCGGCGGCGATCTGCTCGGGCGTGTCTTTGACGTTGACGACGTCGACGTTGCCACCGGAGAGGATGCCGGCGTTGGCGTCGCTGGCGACCGGGAAGGTGGCCACGCCGTATTTGGTCTGGTCGAACCCGTTGGCCTGCATGAGCGAGCCGATCACATCGGAGCCGCTCATGTACATGGCGATCTTGCCCGAGGCGAACGCCTCGTTGATGCCTGACCAGTCGAACAGGAAGTTCTTGCCCATCGACTCGTCATCCCAGCGCATGCTCTTCAGCCACGCCAGCCCCTGCTTGGTCTGGTCGTTGTTCGTGTTGACGGTGACCTTGCCGTCGGCGCCGACCTGCTCGAACCGGCCGCCCAGAGCCTGGGTCAGCGTCGCGAGCTCCCAACCGCCGGTGTTGCCCTGCGTCATCTGCATGTACCCGGCGACACCGGGCACCTTCTCGGAGATGGTCTTGGCGTCTTGCGCGATCTCGTCGAGCGTCGTCGGCGGCTTGTCGGGGTCAAGTCCCGCCTTCTGGAAGATCTCCCGGTTGTACGAGAGCGCCATCGCGTACGGACCCCACGGGATGCCGTAGATCTTGCCGTCGTCGCCGGTGGCGACATCCAGCACGTTCTTGTTCCACTTGTCGGCGGTGGCGGTCTTCTTGAAGGGCGTCGTGATGTCGGCGAGCTGCCCGTTGTTGGCCAACGTCTTCGAGTCGGTGAACGGCACGTTGAACACATCGGGCAGCGTGCCGCCGGCCAACTCTGCGGCGAAGGTCGTACCGGTCCACTGGTACTCGATCGCCTTGACCACGATGTCGGGGTTCGCCTTGTTGAACTCGGCGACGCGGTCGCCGAGGGCCTTCAGAGCGTCGGCGGTCGCACCCGGCAGCACCGGGGCGACGACGAGGTGGATCTTTCCGTCGGCGCTCGCGGCGCCGTCGCCGGACGAACAGCCGGCGAGTGCGGCGATCGTGCCGACGGTGAGTGCACCGGCGAGCAGGACCTTTCCTGGTGACTTCATCGTCTTTCCTTTCGTGTGAGGGCGACGTCGGCCTCGTGACGTCGGGTCATCCCTCGGTGTGGTGGGTGGTGTGGATCCAAGCGGCGGCATCGCCCGGCAGCATCCCACCGTCGAGCGGCACGCTCGTCAGCAGCACGGTGTCGTGCGCGGGCAGCGACACGGGCTCATCGCCCGTGTTGACGACGCAGGCGAAGGTGCCGCCGCGTCGGAAGGCGAGGACGTCGGGGTCGAGCCCCGCCATCCATTCGAGGGGAAGGTCAGGGATGCCGCGGCGCAGCCGCAGCGCGGCGCGGTACAGATTCAGCGTCGAATCGGGATCGTCCTGCTGCGTCTGCACGGTCAGGTCCCGCCACGACGCGGGCTGCGGAAGCCACGTGGTCACGCCGTCGGGACTGAAGCCGAACGGCGGGCGATCGCCGGCCCACGGCAACGGGACGCGGCATCCGTCCCGCCCCGGGTCGACGCCGCCGGAGCGGTAGTGCATGGGGTCTTGGAGGAGTTCGCGCGGCAGATCCTCGACCTCGGGAAGACCGAGCTCGTCGCCCTGGTAGATGTACAGGCTGCCGGGCAGGGCGGCCACCAGAAGGGCCGCCGCGCGGGCGCGGTGCAGTCCCAGGTCGGGATCGGTGGGCACGCCGAACCGCTTCTTCAGGAACGCGAAGGCGGTGTCTTCGCGCCCGTACCGGGTGACCGGTCGCGTCACATCGTGGTTGGAGAGCACCCAGGTGCTGGGCGCGCCCACCGGTGCGTGTGCGGCGAGGGTAGCGTCGATGGACTCGCGGAACGAGGCAGCACCCCACGGGCGAGCGAGGAAGTCGAAGTTGAAGGCGGTGTGCATCTCGTCGGGTCGCAGGTACTTGGCGAACCGCTCGATGTCGGGCAGCCAGATCTCACCGACGAGCACCCGCGTGCCGGGGTACGAATCGGCGATGGCCCGCCACGACCGGTACACGTCGTGCAGTTCGTCGCGGTCTTCGGTGGGGTGGTCGGGCTTCTCCCCCACTTCGGGCAGGTCGGGATCCTTGATCAGCAGCGCGGCGGAGTCGATGCGCACCCCTGCCACACCACGGTCGAACCAGAAGCGCAGCACATCTTCGTGCTCGCGCCGCACATCGGGATGGTTCCAGTTGAGGTCGGGCTGCTCGGGGGCGAAAAGGTGCAGATACCACTCGCCGGGGGTGCCGTCGGGGTTGGTGGTGCGGGTCCACGTCGTGCCCTGGAAGTTCGACTCCCAGTGCGTCGGCATCTCGCCTCCGTCGGCGCCCTTGCCGGGATGGAACCAGAACCTCTCGCGCTCGGGGCTGCCGGGGCCGGCGGCCAGCGCGGCTTGGAACCAGGGATGCTGGGCACTGATGTGGTTGGGGACGACGTCGATGATCGTGCGGATGCCGACGGCCAGCGCTTCACGGATGAGCGCCTCGGCTTCGGCCAGCGTGCCGAAGCGCGGGTCGATCGCGCGATAGTCCTGCACGTCATACCCGCCGTCGGCCATCGGGCTGGGATACCAGGGCGTGAACCAGAGAGCGTCGACGCCGAGCTCCTTCAGGTAGGGCAGCCGCTCACGGACTCCGGCGAGATCGCCGGTGCCATCGCCGTTGCCGTCAGCGAAGCTGCGCACATACACCTGATAGATCACGGCGCTGCGCCACCACTGCGGGTCGTCGACGTCACTGTCCACTGCGGCTCCTCGATCATCGGGGTCGTGCGATTGATGAAGAATGTAGCTTCTCAACCGTCACCGCGCAAGTAGTTGACAAATACTCGCAAAATCACGATTGCATCACGGCGCGGGAAACGGGCCGATCACCGCCACCGCGTGATGCCTACGCCGGAACGGGCCCGGTCGAGGCGCGCAGCACGAGCTCAGGCTCGAAGAGCAGCTCATCGCCCGCCTCGGCAGTGCCGGCGATCTGCGAGAGCAGCAGCTCGATCACAGTGCGCCCCATCGACTCGATCGGCTGACGCACGGTGGTCAGCGGCGGTTCGGTGCAGCTCATCAGTGCGGAATCGTCGAAGCCGACCACGCTGAACTGCCCGGGCACGCTCAGCCCCCGCCGCCGTGCCGCGCGCACGGCACCCAGCGCCAGAGGATCGCTGGCGCAGACGACAGCCGTGGCCCCGCCATCGATGAGACGAGCTGCTCCGGCCTGCCCCGACTCGAGCGAGTACAGCCCTTGCACGACCATGTCTGCACGCAGCGGTGCTCCCAGTCGCTCCAGTAGGGGCGCCGCGGCCGTGAGCTTGCGCTGCGAGGGAATGTGATCGGCCGGGCCCATGAGCATGCCGATACGCCGGTGCCCGAGCTGATAAAGGTGCAACACTGCCTGCTCGGCGGCGGCGGCGTCGTCGGTGGACACGGTGGGAAACGACAGACCCGGAATGCGCGCGTTGACCAGCACGGTGGGCAGCTTCACATCGCGTAGTCGCTCGTAGTGCTCGTGCGGTGCGTCGGCCTGGCTGTAGTTCCCACCGAGGAAGACCACCCCCGATACCTGCTGCTGCAGCAGCAGGTCGACATAGTCCGCCTCGGTGATCCCCCCGGCATTCTGGGTGCACAGCAGCGGGGTGTAGCCGTTCTGGGTGAGCGCGCCGCCGATGATCTCGGCGAGCGCGGGAAAAATCGGGTTCGTCAACTCGGGCAGCACGAGCCCGACAAGGCGCGCGCGCTCGCCGCGCAGTTTTGTCGGACGCTCGTAGCCGAGCACGTCGAGCGCCGTGAGCACGGCTTGACGAGTGGCATCCGAAACACCCGGCTTGCCGTTGAGCACACGGCTGACCGTCGCTTCGCTGACTCCTACTTTGCGGGCAACCTCGGCAAGGCGTTTCGACATGACCCTCAGTGTACGCAAGAACTTGCGTGATTCACGCAAGCGGGCGAACAAACGCCTTCAACTCGTCGACTGACATCGTCGACGCTCCCAACGGCGGCCTCGGCAACCCCTCGGCCCGCAGCCCGTCGAGCACGATGTCACGCAGGCGCGGCACAATGCTCGCGCGCACGGGCTGTGGCAGGTAGGTCATGGCGGCGACCATGGTCGCCGCGAAAGCGATGTCGGGCATCCCCGCGTCGGGTCGCAGCGTGCCTTCGGCATGTGCGCGATCGACGACGGCTTGCGCGGTTGCGGCATCCTCGTCGTCGCGGCGCCGCAGCCGGCGGTCCTCCACCCGCATATCGACCATCCAGGGAAAATCCGTGTACAGCGCGATGTACCCGTCGACGTAGATCTCGATGGCCTTCCACGCGGTCGGGGCCGCCGCTGCCGCGCGGGCGATGTCTTTGAACCGCTGCGCCGAACGGTCGCCCAGCGCCAGCAGCAGGGCATCGCGGTCGGCGAAGTTGCGATAGAGGGTGCCCACACCCACCCCGGCGCGGTCGGCGATCTCATGCAGGGGCACGTCGATACCGCGTTCTGCGATCAGTGCACCCGCGGCATCCAGGAGCTTGCGTCGGTTCGCCCGCGCATCAGCACGCGTGGAAGCTCCCCCGTATGGCACGGTTCCAGGCTAGCCCGGCGGCCCTTGGCGCCCGCATGAGATCCGTGTCATCATTGAACCGGACGGTTGCGTCCGGTTCTGTGGATGTGACGTCTCCTCGGTGCGGGTTCTGGGGACCACGCCGGGAGCGACGGTGGGTGCCGCGTGGGATCCGGTACCCACCGGCGCCACAGGAATGCAACAGGTACCTGGGTGTGTTGTGGTCAGAGATGAGCACTTCTCCCGCACTCTCCGTTCTCGACCTCGTGCCCGTACGCACGTCACAGACAAGCGCCCAGGCGGTCGCGGCGTCGCTTGCCCTCGCCGCCCGTGCCGACGCACTCGGGTTCCGCCGCTATTGGTTCGCGGAGCACCACAACATGCCGGCGGTCGCCTCGACCACCCCTCCGGTCCTGTCAGCCGCCGCGGCGGCACGCACCTCGCGCATCCGCATCGGATCGGGCGGCGTGATGCTGCCCAACCACTCTCCGCTCGTGGTGGCCGAGCAGTTCGCGGCGCTCGAGGCCCTCGCCCCCGGCCGCATCGATCTCGGCATTGGGCGGGCGCCCGGCAGCGACCCGGTCATCACCCAGCTGCTGCGCATGTCGGGCACCACCAGCGACGTCGAGCGCTTTCCCGAGCATGTGCGCGACATCACGCGCCTGGTCGGCGCCGAGGGCGCGACCGTGCAGTTCACCAGCGGCGGAACGTACGATGTGCACGCGACTCCGGCCGCCACCGGTGCGCCCGAGGTGTGGCTGCTGGGATCCAGCGACTACTCGGCGCAATTGGCGGCGTCGCTGGGCTTGCCTTACGTGTTCGCGAACCACTTCTCGGGCGAAGGGCTGCAGCGCGCCCTTGAGCTGTATCGCAGTCAGTATCAGCCTTCACCGCAGCATCCCGAGCCGCGCACTTTCCTGACCGCCAACGCGATTGCAGCGCCGACGGCCGCCGAGGCCGAAGAGCGCGCCCTGCCGCAGCTGCGCAGCATGGCCCGCCTGCGCACGAACAAGCCGATGCAACCCCTCGAGACCGTCGAACAGGCTCAGGCAGAGCGGCTGGACGGCATGGCCCAGACGATCGTCGACGGCATGCGGGCGAAGTGGTTCGTGGGCACCGGCGACGAGGTGGCCACCGCTCTGCGGGCCTTCGCCCAGAGATGGGGCGTCGACGAGGTCATGATCTCGCCGATCGCGGGGTCTTACGAGGGCGAGCCGATGGATGCCGCCCCCGGCCGCGTGCAGACGCTCGAGCTGCTGGCCGCCGCGCTCGGGCGCGACTGAGGTCGCGGCGCGCCCCGGGCCCGCAGCATCCCTCCGCTGCCAGCGCGATGCGCGTCGCACCAGCCGCTGCCGCACGCCGGCTGCGCGCCGCCCCTCGGCTCAGGCGAGGAGACCTGCCGAAGCGAGGACCGAAAAGCGTGAAAAGATCCTCGCGTCGGCATTTCTCCTCGGCTCGGGCGAGGAGAAATGCCGACGAGCCAGGGAGAGGCCGACGAGCCAGGGAGAGGCCGACGAGCCAGGGAGAGGCCGACGAGCCAGGGAGAGGCCGACGAGCCAGGGAGAGGCCGACGAGCCAGGGAGAGGCCGACGAGCCAGGGAGAGGCCGACGAGCCAGGGAGAGGCCGACGAGCCAGGGAGAGGCCGACGAGCCAGGGAGAGGCCGACGAGCCAGGGAGAGGCCGACGAGCCAGGGAGAGGCCGACGAGCCAGGGAGAGGCCGACAGCGCGGCGCCGCGGGGTCCGCACCCCGCGCCGCCTACTCCTCGGGCTCGCCCGAGATGAGGCCGCGCAGCCAGTCGCGGGCCTCGACGAACACGTCGTCGGAGTAGCGGCTCGGGTAGTGCACTATTGCGCGGTCGGCGCGCGGGTACGACCCCAAGAACACGACCTGCGGGCTGAACCGGCGCAGCCCGAGCAGGGCGTCGGCCATGCGCTCGTCGAGCACGTGGCCGTCGGCATCGACCACGAAGCGGTAGCGTCCCAGTTCGTCGCCGATGGGTCGCGAGGCCAGCAGCGACAGGTTGATGCCGCGCGTCGCGAATTGCTCGAGCATGTCGAGCAGGGCTCCAGGGTGGTCGTCGGGCAGCTCGACGATGAGCGAGGTCTTGTCGGCACCGGTGGGCGGCGGCGGGGCGACAGTGCGCGAGACGAGCACGAAGCGCGTGACGGCCTTCGGGTTGTCGCCGATGTTCTCGGCGAGCAGTTGCAGATCGTGATGCTCGAGGATGCCGGGCGGCGCTATCGCGGCATCCGCGCCGCCGACACCGTCGAGCATGTCGAGTGCCGCGGCGACATTGCTCGACGAGGGCACATGCGCGTGCGCGGGCAGCGCGTCGCCGAGCCAGACCAGGCACTGCCCATAGGCAACCGGGTGCGCCGCGATGACCGAGACATCGGCCAGCGTCGCGCCGGGCCGACCCACCAGCACGAACTGCACCGGCACCAGGTACTCCCCCACGATGCGCAACCCCGGCATGGTGGCCAGGGCGTCTTGCGTGGTCGAGACGCCACCGTCGACCGAGTTCTCGATCGCTATCATCGCGGCATCCGACCGCCCGCTGACCACGTCGTCGAGGGCCTCACCGACATTGCGGACGGGGTGCCAGACCTGTCCGCGCGCCTCGGGCACCTGCGCCAGCGCCGCCTCGGTGAAAGTGCCCGCCGGACCCAGATAGCTGTAGGTGCGGACGGCTGCCTCGGCGTCAGAGCTCACCGTCACAGCCTAGCGAGCCGGTGGGCCATCCCATTTTCACAGTGTCATCCCTGCCCCGAACCAGGCAGACTGGGGTCATGAGCCGTGCAGGACAGCCCGCCGCCGAATCCGACCTCATCGACATCGACGAAGTCATCAACGCCTATTACGACCTGAAACCCGATGCCGCCGATTCCGCTCAGCGAGTGGTGTTCGGAACCAGCGGCCACCGCGGATCGAGCCTGAACCGCAGCTTCAACGAAGACCACATCCTGGCCACCACGCAGGCCATCGTCGACTATCGCACCGGACAGGGCATCGCCGGCCCGCTCTTTCTGGGTCGCGACACGCACGGCCTGTCGCGACCGGCCGAGCGCACCGCGATCGAGGTGCTCGTCGCCAACGGCGTCGACGTGCGCATCGACGCACGGGATGCCTGGGTGCCCACCCCGGCGCTCAGCCACGCGATTCTCACCTACAACAGGGGGCGGGATGCCGCAGACCCGGCACGGGCTGACGGCATCGTGGTGACCCCCAGTCACAACCCGCCGGCCGACGGCGGCTTCAAGTACAACCCGCCCTCGGGCGGCCCCGCCGACACCGACGCCACCGGCTGGATCGCCGACCGCGCCAATGCGCTCATCGCCGACGGCCTCGAAGAGGTGCGGCGCACCCGCTTCGCCGACATCGATTCAGGAACGCTGGGACGCTACGACTTCCGCCAGGAATACGTCGCCGACCTGGGCTCCATCATCGACGTGGAGGCCATCCGCACGGCCGGCATCCGCATCGGCGCCGACCCGTTGGGAGGCGCCTCGGTCGAATACTGGGCACTCATCGCCGAGATGTACGAGCTCGACCTGACCGTCGTCAATCCCGAGGTCGACCCGACTTGGCGCTTCATGACGCTGGACTGGGACGAGAAGATCCGGATGGACCCGTCCTCGCCCTCGGCGATGGCGGCACTGGTGGCGCGGCGTGAGGAGTTCGACATCCTCACCGGCAACGACGCCGACGCCGACCGGCACGGCATCGTCACCCCCGACGCGGGCCTGATGAATCCGAACCACTATCTGGCGGTCGCCATCGACTATCTGTTCTCGCACCGGCCGGAGTGGCCGGCGGATGCCGCGGTGGGCAAGACCCTCGTCTCATCGATGATCATCGACCGGGTCGCGGCATCCCTCGATCGTCGTCTGCTGGAGGTGCCGGTCGGATTCAAGTGGTTTGTACCGGGGTTGCTCGACGGCTCGGTGGCGTTCGGTGGTGAGGAGTCGGCCGGGGCCTCGTTCCTGCGCAAGGACGGCAGCGTGTGGACGACCGACAAGGACGGCATTCTGCTGTGCCTGCTGGCATCGGAGATTCTCGCGGTCACCGGCAAGACGCCCTCGCAGCGCTATGCGGAGCTGACCGCCGAGTTCGGCGAGTCTGCCTATCAGCGCGTGGATGCGCCCGCGACGCCTGCGCAGAAGGCGGCGCTGGGCAAGCTGTCGCCCGACGATGTGAGCGCCACGTCGCTGGCCGGCGAACAGATCACCGCCAAGCTCTCGCATGCGCCGGGCAACGGGGCTGCGATCGGCGGGCTCAAGGTGCAGACCGAGCACGCGTGGTTCGCCGCCCGCCCCTCGGGCACCGAAGATGTCTACAAGCTCTATGCGGAGTCGTTGAAGGGCGAGGAGCACCTGCATCAGGTGCAGCAAGAGGCCCGCACCGTCGTCAGCACGGCCCTCGGGGAGTAGGGCGGGGCTCCTCCCCAGCGAGGGCATCCTGCTACTTGTCCACCGATCCCCGCGCAGGAGGAACACGCGGATTCGCATCGGGGTACTCTCGTGACATCCCGCCGTCGGCGCGGGAGAATGGGGGCATGACCGTGACACCGGACGTCATCGGCGTGATCGTGGCGATCTTCGTCGCCGCCGTCACGTTCCTCGGCGGTGTCGCCGGGCTCCTGTCTCGGCAGGCGAGGTGGATCAACACTCGGTTCGACAAGGTCGACGCCCGGTTCGACAAGGTCGACGCGCGGTTCGACAAGGTCGACGCCCGGTTCGACAAGGTCGACGCCCGGTTCGAGAAAATAGAAGCTGAGATCGTCGGGGTGCGCGCAGAACTCGTCGATGTCAAGATCGCCGTGGCCCGCCTCGAGGGACCGCCGCCACGCCTGCTGCGCACATCGCGCTGAATCTCAGCGAATGACGGGCACTTCTTCGATGATCGAGTCGCCCGTCGTCGTCAGGGTCAGCGCCGCGCGCTCATGTCCGGCGCGCAGGCGTGCGCCGTGGTCTGCCCCGCCCAACAGAGCCGCCAGGTATCCCCCGGCGAACGCATCACCGGCACCGACCACGTCGACGACCTCGACCCGGTGCGCGGGCTCGAAGACGACCTCGTCGTCGACGAACACTGTCGCACCGACGTCGCCGTCCTTGACGACGAGCTCGGGAACCTCGCCCAGCAGGGCCCGGGTCGCCTCGGCCGTCGGGGTGCCCCACAGGCCTTCGGCTTCGTCGCGGCCGACGAAGACGATGTCGGCCTGGCGCGCGAGCGCGGCCAGCGTCGGAGCGGCCGTTGCGGCATCCCACAGCGCCGCCCGATGGTTGACGTCGAAACTCACCGCCACGTCGCGCGACCGCGCACGCGCGATGAGCGCATCAAGGAACGCGGCCGCCGACGGTGACAGGATCGCGGTGATCCCCGAGATGTGCAGCACCTCGACGTCGGTCCAGTCCACAGCATCGACATCGGCCGGAGTCAGATGGGATGCTGCCGACCCCGCCCGGTAATAGCGCACCCCATTGCCCGGATCTTTCACGTAGAGTCCCGTCGGGTGATCGGGATCGCGGATGACACCGTCAAGCTGCACGCCGCGCATCGCCAGTTGGCGTGCGACGCGATCGCCCAGCGGATCGGTGCCCAACCGGCTGAACCAACGGGCTTGCTGACCGAGAGCGGCCACGTGCGCGGCGACGTTCGATTCGGCACCGCCCGCATCGAGGCGGAACAGCTCGGCGTCGACCACTCGACCCGCGACCGCCGGCGCGACCAGGGCCATGGTCTCGCCTACCGCCAGCAGCACGGGACCCGGCGCCTCAGATCGGCGATCGGTGTCGCGTCCCCAGTGTCGAAGGATTGATTCTCTCCCGCCATCGCCCATACGAACGAGTATGCCGTGGTTCCCACCCCCGAGTGCAACGACCAGCGCGGTGCGATGACGAGCTGCCGGTCAGCCACGATGAGATGACGGGTCTCGTCGCGATCACCGAGCAGGTGCGGGCAGAATGTAGTGACCGTGATCGAACTCGAGCAGCCGCTCACCGACCGCGCGCGCTTCGCGCAGGCCTGGCTGCTCGGACCCGCAGAGGAGTGACATGACCTGGCTCGTGACCGGCGGCGCCGGCTACATCGGCGCCCACATCGTCCGGGCGCTGGGCGCCGCAGGACTCGAGCCGGTCGTCATCGACGATCTGAGCAGCGGGCACGAGGGATTCGTCCCCGCCGGCGTGCCGTTCGTTCGCGGCACGATCCTCGATCGTGAGCTGGTCGAGCGCACGCTGCGCGAGCACCACGTTGAGGGCGTCATCCATGTCGCCGGCTTCAAGTACGCCGGGGTCTCGGTGCAGCGCCCGCTGCACACCTACGCGCAGAACGTCGAAGGCACGCGGGTGGTACTGGAGGCGATGGATGCCGCGGGCGTGACCAACCTCGTGTTCTCATCGTCGGCGGCCGTGTACGGCACCCCGCATGTCGACCTCGTCGTGGAAGACACCGAAAAGCACCCGACCTCGCCGTACGGGCAGTCCAAGCTCATCGGCGAGTGGCTGATCGCCGACCAGGGTGTGGCGACCGCCGGGTCGGAGCATCCCCTCCGCCACACCTCGCTGCGCTACTTCAACGTCGTGGGCTCGGGCGATGCGGCCGTGTACGACACAAGCCCACACAACCTCTTCCCGCTCGTGTTCGAGGCGCTGCTGGCCGGCAAGACCCCGAAGATCTTCGGCGACGACTATGCGACCGAAGACGGCACGAACGTGCGCGACTACGTGCACGTGGCCGACATCGCCGCCGCACACGTGGTGGCCGCGCAGCGGCTGGCAGGTGCGCAGCCGATCGAGCCGGCCTACAACCTCGGCTCGCAGAACGGCCTGAGTGTGCGCGAGATCATGGACGCCATGGCCCGCGTGACCGGCATCGACTTCACGCCCGAGATCTCGCCGCGCCGACCCGGCGACCCCGACCGGATCGTGGCCACCGGCGAACTGGCCGCGCGCGACCTCGACTGGGCGAACAGGTACTCGGTCGACGAGATGGTGCGCTCGGGCTGGGAGGCCCGCCGCGCCGCCGGGCACGCTCAGGCGGACAGTTCCCGCAGCTGATCCAGTGCCTGGGTGACGTACGCGGGCAGCTCGCCGCGGTCTGCTATCCATCGGGCGAATGCGACTTTGAACGCGATGACCCCGACCTCACCCGCGAGCACCGCGACAGGCTCGGGCACCCCGCGACCACGCAACGCCTGCGCGGTCGCGGCGGCAAGCGCAGCGAGTTTGAGCAGCTCTCGCTCCATGAGGCTGCCGTTCGCGGCGATCACCGCGGCACGTTTCGTGGCGAATTCGCGACGCTGCTGCAGCGCGATGCCCGCCTGCACCATCGCCGCGCTGACGGCCACCATCGGCGTCGCCGAGGTCGGTGCCGAGGCGACGACATCGGCGACGATGTGCTCCAACTCATGCGAGCCGTCGAACAGAACCTCGCGCTTGTCTGCGAAGTGACGAAAGAACGTGCGCTCGGTCACGCCTGCCCGCGCCGCGATGTCGGCCACCGTCGTCGCATCGAAGCCCTGCTCGGCGTATAGCTCCAGCGCCGCCTCTCGAAGACGGCCCTGTGCATCCGGCTCCCATCGCCCCATGCGGACAGTCTAGTTGATGACAGCAACTGACATCAGGTGCTATGGTGATGACAGGGACTGACATCAACGTCCGTCACCGCGATACGGAGGAGATCATCATCATGCGCGTATTCGTCACCGGGGCATCCGGATGGATCGGCTCTGCCGTCGTTCCCGAACTCATCGACGCCGGACATCACGTCGTGGGACTCGCCCGCTCACAGGCATCCGCCGCGCTCATCGAAGCAGCCGGAGCCACATCGCACCCCGGCAGCATCGATGACCTTGACAGCCTGCGCGAGGGAGCTGCTCATGCCGACGCCGTCATCCACTTGGCGTTCAGACACGACTTCAGCGACTTCGCCGCTTCCGGCCGCTCGGAACGTGCAGTCATCGCAACGTTCGTCGAGGCACTCGAGGGCTCAGACCGCCCGTTCCTGTTCGCGTCAGGTGCGGGCGGCATCACGCCGGGGCGCGTGGCGAACGAGAACGACAGACTCCCCGCAATGGGCGCCGACGGGCCCCGCGGTGGAGGCGAAGAACTCGCCTTCGCCCACGTCGAGAACGGTGTGCACGCGGTCGCACTGCGCTTCTCGACCAGCGTGCACGGCGAGAATGACCACGGCTTCGTCGCGCAGCTGGTCCGAATCGCGCGCGAGAAGGGCGTGAGCGCCTACATCGGCGACGGCAGCAACCGCTGGCCCGCCGTGCACCGACTCGACGCCGCGCAGCTTGTCCGGCTCGCGCTCGAGAAGGCTCCCGCCGGCAGTGCGGTGCACGCCGTCGCCGATCAAGGCGTCCCCACGCGCGAGATCGCCGAGACCATCGGGCGGGGACTCGACCTGCCCATCGCCTCTGTGGCCCCCGAACAGGCCGCCGAGCACTTCGGCTGGCTGGGCTCGATCTTCGCACTGGACATCCCCGCCTCCAGCGCGATCACCCAACAGCAGCTGGGGTGGACGCCCACGCATCCGGGACTGATCGCCGACCTCGCGGCAGGGCACTACTTTCGCAGCGCCTCGTGACCTGCGCTCCTCGACCGCACGCGCTCTGATCTCGCCGACGGCCGGCAGAACGGTGCCGTCACTTCAGGTCGGTGATGGCAGCGGCATCCATGTCGTCGAAGGCCTGGTTCTCACCGGCCATCGCCCACACGAACGAGTACGCCGCCGTGCCGACACCCGAGTGCAGCGACCAGCTCGGCGAGATGATCGCCTGGCGGTCGGCGACGATGAGGTGGCGGGTCTGGTCGCGCTCGCCGAGCAGGTGCACGACGCGGGCGTCGTCAGGCACGTCGAAGTACAGGTAGCACTCGGTGCGGCGGTCGTGCGTGTGCGCGGGCATCGTGTTCCACATCGAGCCGGGGTGCAGCGTGGTCACGCCCATCACTATCTGGCACGAGCGGATGCCGTTCTCGTGGATGTACTGGTTCAGCGTGCGTCGGTTGCTCGTGAGCTGGTCACCGAGTTCGCGCACGGTGCCCTCGCCGGGGTTCACGAGCCTGGTCGGGTACGTCGTGTGCGCCGGAGCCGAGAACAGGTAGAACTGCGCGCCGGTCTCACCCGCGGCATCCGCGAACACCACATCGCGCACGCCGCGCCCGAGGTACAGGCACGCGCCGTTCACGAGCGTGTGCGTCTGCCCGTCGGCGGTGACCGTGCCGGTGCCACCGACGTTGATGACACCCAGCTCGCGGTGCTCGAGGAAGTATTCGCTGCGGATCTCGGGGACCGCAGGCAGCGGCAGCTCATTGCCGGCGGGCACGGCGCCGCCGAGCACGATGCGGTCGTGGTGCGTGTAGGTGAGTGAGACCTCACCCGGCACGAAGACTGCGGGAATGAGGTAGGCCTCGCGCAGATCCTCGGTCGTCATTCCCGGGATCTGGGCGGGGTTGGTCGCGTAGCGCTGTTCCATGCGTTCTCTCCTGTCTTCTCGAAAGCTGTTCTGGCCGCTCATCACCGCACGAGCCAGCCGCCGTCGACCGGCAGCACCGTGCCGGTGACGTACGCTGCGGCATCCGAGGCCAGGAACACGAATGCTCCCTGCAGGTCGTCGGGGGTCCCCCAGCGTCCGGCGGGGATGCGGGCGGAGATGGATGCCGCACGCGCGGCGTCGGCTCGCAACGCAGCGGTGTTGTCGGTGGCCATGTATCCGGGGGCGATGGCGTTGACGGTCACTCCCGACGCTGCCCACTCATTGGCCAGCGCCTTGGT
The DNA here is from genome assembly GCF_004135285.1 of Microbacterium protaetiae. Classification (NCBI taxonomy): domain Bacteria; kingdom Bacillati; phylum Actinomycetota; class Actinomycetes; order Micrococcales; family Microbacteriaceae; genus Microbacterium; species Microbacterium protaetiae. The sequence continues at coordinate 2,130,958 of NZ_CP035494.1, read as the reverse complement.
GAGACCGGCGACCGCGTGCTTGGACGCGGTGTAGGCCGGCACGAAGACACCGCCTTGGAACGACATCATCGATGCGATGCTGATGATGCGTCCCCAGCCGCGCTCGATCATCCCGCGGCCGACCGCCTGTGAGAGATGGAACACCGCGTCGAGGTTGACCCGCAGCACGTCGTTCCAGTCCGCGGTCGCGTAGTCGACGGCAGGCGTGCGACGGATCGTGCCCGCGTTGTTGATGAGGATGTCGACCTGCCCGAGCGCGTCGGCGATCTCGTCGACGGCGCTGTGCAGCTGTTCGGGCGTCGCCTCGGTGAAGTCGCGCTGCACGCGCACGACGCGGCGCCCGAGTGCGGTGACGCGTGCCGCGGTCTCGCTCGCGTCGCCGCGGTCGAGCAACGCGACGTCGGCGCCGGCCTCGGCGAGCGCGACGGCGGCTCCCTGGCCGAGACCTCGGCTGGAGCCGGTGACCAGCGCGACCTTTCCGTCGAGGCGGAATGCGTCCAGGATCATGCGTCCTCCGTGATGGTGGTGAATCGGGTGGTCAGCTCGCCGATGCCGGCGACGCGCACGGCGACGACGTCGCCGTCGGCCAGCGACCGATGGGTCGCCGCAGCATCGGGCAGCTTCTGCGGCGTGCCGGTGGAGATGACGTCGCCCGGTTCGAGGGTCATCACCTGACTGAGGTGATGCACGAGGAACGCCATCGGAAAGATCATGGTCGCAGTCGACTGGCGGGCGGTGACCACGCCGGCGCGCTCGACCTCGACGACAAGGCTCTGCGGATCGGGGATCTCGTCGGCCGTCACGAGCCAGGGCCCGAGCGGCCCGAACGTGTCGAACGACTTGCCGAGCGTGAACTGTGAGCCGTGACGCTGCCAGTCGCGGGCGGTGACGTCGTCGAACAGCGTGTAGCCGGCGACGTGGTCGAGCGCCGTGGACACGGGGACGTTCTTCGCCCGTCGCCCGATGACAAGCGCTATTTCGCCCTCATAGTCCACGTCGGCCTCGACCTGCGGCAGCTGCACCGGGTCGTTCGGCCCGATGAGCACGTTCGCGGTCTTGACGAACACGTCCGGGTACGCGGGATCGTTCGCCGTCGGGTCCTCGCCGTCGGGTACGTGCCCGCGGTAGTTGTAGCCGATGCACAGCAGCTTTCCGGGGCGCACCGGCGGCAGCAGGTCGAGTTCATCGATCCGTGGCAGGCCGGAAGCGGGGGATGATGCCTCGGCTGCCTCGCGCACGGATGCCAGGGATGCGGCATCCCCCACGATGTCCTCCAGCGCACCCGCGCGCACGTCGAGAACGCGATCGCCCGCAAGAACGACGCCGATGCGGGAGTCGGAGGAGCCGCGATAGGTCACCAGACGCATACGATCCCCCTCACCAGTACGGCGTCCAGTCAGGGTCGGTGACGCGGGTGAGCGCCTCGAGGTAGAAGTAATCGCCCCAGAGGTTGCCCTCGTCGACACCGTTGCCCTTGGGCAGGTCGTAGACACCGTGCAGCAGCAGCGTGTCAGCGGTCTCGGGCGCCGGCGCGCAGTCTGTCACGAGCGCTGCGAGAAGGCGCCGCGCCTCGGCGGCGGCGTGCTGCGCGCGCGCGTGGTCGGGATCGACGCGAGCGAGTTCGAGCAGTCCCGCGGCGGCGATGGCACCGGCCGAGCTGTCGCGGGGCGCATCGCTGTCGTCGCCGTAGACCAGGTCCCAGTACGGAATGGCGTCGGCCGGCAGGTGCGCGAGGAAATAACGGGCACAGCGGTGTGCGGTATCCAGCATCCGTTCGTCGCCGGTGAAGCGGTATCCCATCGCGAATCCGTACACTCCCCAGGCCTGGCCCCGGGCCCAGCAAGAGTCATCGTGCGCACCCTGCTCGGTCGCACCACGCAGCGGCTCACCGGTGACCGGGTCCCAGTAAAAGGTGTGGAACGTCGAATCGTCGTCGCGCATGATGTGCACGCGCAGCTGCTCGGTGTGTCGCCGCACGGCGTCGACGAACCGCTCCTGCCCCGTCTGCTCGTACGCCCACATGAGCAACGGCATGTTCATGAGGCTGTCGATGATCGTGCGCCCGCGCTGGTGCGGGTCGGCGAGATCGCCCCATGCCTGAATGATGCCGGCGGGCTCGAGGAACCGCGTCATGAGCTGGTCGGCGGCGGCGATGGCGGTCTCGCGGGCCTTCTCATCGCCGAGCAGTCGCCAGGGCGCGACCGAGGCGAGCGTGTAGAGGAAGCCGATGTCGTGCGTGTCGAGGTCTTCGCCCCGGCGCAGTCGCCGGTCGAAGTCGCGGGCGTGCCCGAGTGCGGCATCGCGGAACACGTCATCCCCGCCACGCTCCCAGGCGAGCCACTGCATGCCCGGCCAGAAGCTCGTCGTCCACCCGTAGTTGCCGCCCTCGGCGAAGGCGCCGTGCGTGGGGCGAAGCGGGTACCGCCCGTGGGCCGTGGTGTCAGCGGGGTACAGCGCGCCGAACGCAGAGATGTTGCGACGCACGGTGTCCAGGGCGACATCCGAAGCCTGCGCGAAGAGGGCGTCGGTACGGGTGTCTGCGGAGGAAGGGGAACTCATCGATCTTCTTTCTTCATGACCCCGGCACGACGGCCGGGACCTCGTCATGGGTGAGCACAGCGCTCAGGCTGAACCGGCAGTTCGCCCACGCGAGGTACAGGGCGGGCGCGGCAGTGAGGCCGATCCCGATGGCGGGCATGCTGGTGAACACGGCGAACTGGGTGCCCAGCACCGCCAGTGAGACGAGCGTCAGATACCAGCGCCGCACCCCGAAGTACAGGGCTGCCTTCACCACCCGCCGCAGCGGTGCCCCTGGGGCGTCGGCGAAGGCGGCGAACCCCAGCAGGGCGACGGTCGCCGCGAGCACCACGAACACGAGCAGCACCGGTGCCACGACGATGCCGAACGACGCGGTCGAGACCGCCTTCACGTCTACGAGCGCGACGACCACGAGCGCGGTGGCGGCGACGCCGAGCACGACGGGGCGACGCCAGGCCCGCAGCCACGCCCGCACGAAGGTGCGCACCACCGTCACGCCGCCGGCGCGATGATCGGCGAAAGCCGCGAAAGCGGCGACCACGGCCGGACCGCACAGCGGAACGGCCACGGCCAGCAGCGGCCAGGAGCGCACCGGGTCGGTCGTGATCATCAGCAGCAGCATCGGCGCACAGGCCACCGCGAGCAGCAGGTTGGTCATGAGGCCGAGATAGACGGCCCCGATCGTGGTCGAGAGAGCGTCGTGCGAGATGCGCTTCATGGGTCAGCCCTTCATCCCGCTGGTGGCGATGCCTTCGACGAAGTACTTCTGCCCGAGCAGGAAGACGATGGCGATGGGTACGACCGACATGGTCATGCCGGTGAACATCAGCGCGAAGTTCTGATCCTGGGTGTTGCTGACCAGGCTCTGCAGACCCAGCTGCATCGTCCACAGGTTCGGGTTGCGCAGATAGATGAGCGGGCCGAGGTAGTCGTTCCACGTGTTCACGAAGGAGAGCAGCGTGAGGCTCGCTATCGCCGGCACCGACAGCGGCACCATGATGCGCCGCCAGATGCCGTACTCGCTGAGCCCGTCGATGCGCGCGGCCTCGCTGAGCTCCTCGGGTACGGTCTCGTAGAACTGCTTCATGAGGAACACGCCGAACGCGCCGAAGGCCTGCAGCAGAATGATCGACCACAGCGTGTTGGACAGCTTCAGATTGCTCATCAGGATGAACTGCGGGATCATGTACGACTGCCACGGCACCGCGATAGTCCCGATGTAGATGAGGAAGAGGATGTCGCGGCCGCGGAATCGTATGCGGGCGAAACCGTAGGCAGCGAACGATCCGGTCAGCACCTGCAGGAACGTGACCACGACCGCCAGCACCAGCGTGTTGCGGATCCAGGTCAGCAGGTTGGTCTGGGTCCAGATGTCGACATAGTTGCTCCACACGAACGTCTCCGGCAGCCAGCGCACCGGCACCGAGAAGACGTCGTTCGAGGTCTTCAGCGAGCTGGAGATCATCCAGAAGAAGGGGACCAGCAGGGCGACGGCCACGACGATCATCGCGACATAGCCGATGATCCGGCCGATGCGCTTGCCGGGCGTGGACGGCTTCGACCGTGGGCCGCGCGGGCTTGTCAGAAGGGTGGCCGTGGCCGAATCGTCGGCGGCTTCGAGGATAGTGCTCATGCGCGGCTCCCCCTCTTGTTCCAGAGGAATTGCACGATCGTCACGATGATGCACAGCAGGAACAGCACCACCGAGGCCGCCGACGCGTAGCCGAACTGGTTCTCTTCGAAGCCCTTGCGCCAGATGAACTGCGACAGCACCATCGTCGAAATTCCTGGTCCGCCCTTGGTCATGACCAGGATCAGGTCGAAGATCTTGAACGAGTTGATAGTCAGCATCACGGTGACGAAGAAGGTCGTGGGGCGCAGGCACGGGATGGTCACATTGACGAAGCGCTGCCAGGCATTCGCGCCGTCCATGCGCGCGGCCTCGTACAACTCACGGGGGACGGTCTGCAGGCCGGCGAGGAAGAGGATCATGTAGTAGCCCATGTCGCGCCACGTGCTGATCACAACGACGGCCGGCATCGCCCACTGTGGGGAGGTGAGCCACCCGGGCGGGTGTGCGATGCCGATGAACCGCAGGATCTGGTTGATGGGTCCGAAGTCGGGGCTGAACATGAGGTTCCACACCATGGCGATCGCGACGATCGAGGTGATGTAGGGGAAGAACGCGGCCGTGCGGAAGAAGGCGACGCCACGCAGCCTGGTGTTCAGCAGCAGGGCGATGCCCAGCGAGACCACCAGGGTCAGCGGAATGTGCATCACCGCGTAGTAGAGGGTGTTGACGAACGCGGTCTTGAACGTCGCGTCGCCCAGCAGTCGCTGGAAGTTCGCCAGGCCCGTCCAGTGGGCGACGCCGAACACGTTCCAGTTCGTGAACGAGATGTAGAACAGCGCTACCACGGGAACGAGCGTGAGCAGCGCGAATCCGAGGAAGTTGGGGAGGATGAAGCTCCAGCCGATGAGCGCATTGCGCACGCGCAGCCGCATGCGCGTGTTCGGCTGCGACGGACGCGGCGTGCCGGTGACCATCGTGGCGGTGGCGGTCATGATGTGCCTTCGTGGTGGGGATGGATGCGGGGCGGCCGGTCGGGTTCCGGCCGCCCCACGCAGGTCAGCCGACCTCGTTCTTGACGCGGTCCTGCGCCTCGGATATCGCCTTGTCGATGCCCTTGGAACCGGACAGGATCGCGGAGTGCATGTCATTGAGGATGTTCTGAATGGCCGCGGTCTTCGCCGACGTCGGGTTCTCGGGCTTGACCGTGTGGGTCGAGAACGCGAACTTCGACAAGTCGTCCTGCGGAGCACCCTTCGTCGAGAAGTAGGTCTGCACGACGCTGTCGTTCAGCAGCGCGGGCGTGATGCCGATGCCGGCCAGTGCCTTGGCGGCATCCTCACTCGCGGCGTACTGCACGAACTTCTTCGCCGCCGCCTGCTTGGCACCGTCGCTGTTCGCGTTGACGCCGAACGCCGTCGGGTCGCCGAAGGTGACCGGCGTCTTGTCGGTGCCGGCGGTGGATGCGTCGTACTGCGGCGCCGGGGCCATGCCCCACGTGAACTGGTCGGCATCGCCCGAGGCCTGCTGCGAGATGAGAGTGGCCACGTACCAGGTGCCCATGAGCATCATCGCAGCGTGCTGCTTGCCGAACTCACCCTGATAGGTGAGCTGGTTCGCGGTGGCCGTGTTGAACGTGACCTGCGCGCCCGAGGACTGCAGGTCGAGGACCCGCTCGTAGTACGGCTTCATGTAGTCGTACTTCCCGCTGAGAACGCCGCCGTCGGGCGACTGGTTGTTCGCGAAGCCCTGCACGGTCGACTGCCAGGTGTGCTGATATGCACCGTAGGCCTTGCTGCCGGCGGCGGCGAGCTTCGTCTTGAGCTCCTTGGCCGCGGCAGCGTAGTCGTCCCACGTCCACGATCCGTCCGGCGCGTCGACGCCGGCCTTGTCGAAGAGGTCCTTGTTGTAGAAGAGGACCCACGCGTCCTGCCGGTACGGCACGGCATAGAGCTTGCCGTCGACCTTGTACGAGTCGGTACCGCTGATGCCGTCGGGCAGCGTGACGTCCGACAGGTCGAGCAGCTGGCCGCCTTCCTGGAACGTGGTGACGTACTTGACCTCCTTCTGGGTGATGACATCGGGCCCGGTACCGGCGGCGAGGTCGGCGGTGACGAGCGTGTTGTAGTTGGCGGGGTCGTATTCCTTGAGTTTGACCGTGATGTTCGGGTTGGCCTCGTGGAACCCGTCGGCGAGCAGTTGGAATTCGGGGGTCGTGTCCAGGCTCCAGCCCGACACGGTGATGGTGACCGGACCGGTGGCGTCGCCACTCGGCTCCGATCCGCCGCTGCACGCGGTCAGCGACAGCGCGGCGACGGCTGCCACCGATGCCGCGATGACGATCTTGCGCTTCATGAGAGGGGTGCTCCTTTGCGATTGCTGTCCGGGCCCGTCGGTGGGCCCGGTCTTGGGCTACCGATCCGCGTCGGGGGCGGGCCGGGAGGCGATGAGTCGGGTGACGGTGGTCACCGAGTCGGGCCAGGTGACGGTCGCGTCGAGGCCGTCGATACGAAGGCTGAGAGGGCCGGATGCCGCATCCGCTCCGTCGAGCGTGACCAGTGCCGCGCGCCACACGCCGGCGGCGGCATCCGTCTCGATCACGGGAACAGCCGCGACCTCGCCGATCGGGCTCGCGTCGTGCCGCGTCTCGATGCGTGCAGACGCATTCGCCTCGACCGCCGAGATCCGGCTGGTGAGTGCGCCACGGCGCACGGTGGCCACGCCGTCGAACGCAGTGGATTCGAGACCGTCGCCGGCCAGCGCCCAGCCGCCCATGCGCAGCCGTACCGCGTCGGGCGCGACGGCGAGCTCGTCGATGCGGACGAGCCGCAGCTCCCACGGCCCGCGCACGACCGAGCAGACCGTCATGCGCCCGGCGACGCTCGCCCGGCCGGTGATGCCCGATCCGTGGTGCACCTGCTGCCCATCGGGGTCGATCCAGTGAGAGGTGGAGACGGATGCCGCGACCGCGACGTCTGCGTCGCGGCGCACGCCGAGCAGCTCGATGGCCGCGCGGTGCGTGGCGCTGCCGGCCCGGTCGACGAGCACCGCCGACTGCTCCAGCGGCTCGCGCCATGCGCGGCCGTCGTGCAGCGGTGCGGTCACCGTCGAGTAGCCGAGTCGGGCATAGAGCGGGGAGTCGCCGACGAGCGTGCCGGGGGTGGCGTGGTCGGTGCCGTGGTTGACCACGCGGACGATGCCGTCGGTGGTGGTGCCCGAGACCACCCAACCGGGGGCGACGATCGTGCGCAGCACATCGCCGTGTTCGATCGGCAGCGGTTCGGCCGGTGCGGACCAGACGGGGTGATCGGCCGGCAGAGCGATGCCGAGTAGACCCTTCGCCGCCCAGTACGGCGACCCCGGGCCGGAGTAGCCCTGCGCGAGGCGTCGCCACTGGTGGTGCCAGCCCATCGTGAGCAGACCGTCGCCGTCGGGAACACCGTGGTCGGCGAAATGGGCGACGATGCGGTTCGCGGCGTGGCGCAGCATCCCGGCGCTCGTCGACGGCACCTCGGCGAACACACCCGCCCAGAACGGGGCGGCGGCCGCGAAGCGGTAGATGAGGCTGCGCCCCTGCACGAGCGGCGAACCATCGCCGCCGACGAGCGCGGTGGCGTCGAGCAGATACCGGTCGAGGGCGGCGACATCGCGGGCGGTGCGGCCGGCCGCCAGCTCCGCGGCGCCCTGCATCCGTGACCACAGCACCGGGTAGAGGTGCAGTGCCCACCCCACGTAGTGGTCGTACGCCTGCTCGGGGCCGTCCGAGATCCACCCGTCGGCGCGCTGCAACCGGTCGTGCAGGGCGAGGTCGGCGGCGATGTCGTCGGGCGACCACGGGCCACCCACCGAACGGAGGAAGGTCTGCACCACGACGCGGAACCACAGCCAGTTGGTGGGCGGATAGGTGTCGTCGCCCACGACGGGGGCGAGGTAGTCGATGACGCGTTGCTGCGTGGTCGCCCCCAGGCGATCCCAGATCCAGGGGCGCGTCATGTCAAGGATGAGGGCGATGGATGCCGCTTCGACCTTGGCCTGCGCGTGCTCGGTCATTCGCACCCAGCGCTCGGGATTGGACGGGTCGACGCCGGCCGCGATGCCGCGGCTGTAGAAGTCGATGAGCTCGTCGACGCCCGCGCCGCGCTCGCCCGCGATACGGAAGCCGGCGAGCAGGAACGTGCGTGCGAACCCCTCGAGACCGTCGACGTCATGCCCGTACCCGCCCTCGGCACCCGGCGGGGTGATCCGCGCACCCGTGGGTGACGCCCACCGGCGTGCGCCGGCGAGCAGGCGGTCGGCGTAGGCGAGCCACTCGTCGCGGGTCCAGTCGGTGGGCGTCGTGCTCACGGTTCTCCTTCGAACAGTGATCGGAATCAACTCGATCAATTCAGGAGATTAGCAATCTGCATCGTTCGCCACAAGAGCTAATTCGACATGATACGATCATTTTCGATCATGGCTTCAGGGAGGCGGCTTGATGAGTGCACCGCACGCGCCGGACGATTTCGCCGGTCCACTGGCCGATGTCTTCGGCGACCGGCGCCATGCTGCGGCGCTCGCCCGGCTGCTGGTGAGCCCCGACGCCGCCCTTCCTGTGCCGCCCGCGGTCGAGCGTGCGGTGTGGGATCGCGCCGGTGCGCACGATCGGGCATCGGCGGCCGGGCTTCTCTCTCGCGCACGTGCCGACCTCGCAGAACCCTGGCCGCAGCCGCTCGCCCACGACGCGGCGCGCGTGCACCGCGACGGTGACCGCGCGACGTGGGAAAAAGCGGCGTTCGCCCGGCAACACCGGCTCACCCGCCTCGCCGTCGCTGCAGCCCTCACCGGTGAGGCGGCATGGATCGACGAGGTGGCCGACGGCGTACAGCTGCTCTGCGAGCAGAGCTCCTGGTGCTGGCCCGCCCACGACGACACTTTCTCCCGGCACGGCGCCGTGCTGGCAACGGTCACCGACCCGTACCTCGACCTGGGCGCCGGCGAGGTCGCCGCCCAGCTCGCCTGGCTCGATCAGCTGCTCGGCACCCCGCTGGACGAGCACTATCCGGGGCTGCGCACCCGCATCCGCCACGAGGTGCGCACCCGCATCATCGCCCCGTTCGTGAACCGCCGCGACTGGCACTGGATCGGGCTCGACGGCCACGTGCACAACTGGAACCCGTGGATCCACGCGAACGTGCTCGTCACCGCGCTGCGCCTGCTCGACGGTGCAGACGATGGGATGCTGCGCGCCGAGGTGATCGCTCTGGTCATCGCCGGTCTCGATCGCTACGTCGCCGCGCTGCCGGCGGACGGGGCCGTCGATGAGGGCTACTCATACTGGTGGGCAGGGGCAGCACGGGCGCTCGAGGCGCTCGATCTGCTCGCACACGCCACCGACGGCGCGCTCGACGCCCTGCCTGCCGTGCCGGCGCTGCGCGAGACCGTGGCCTTCCCCCATCGCTGCCAGCTCGGCGACGGGTGGGTGGTCGACATCGCCGACGGCCAGGCGCGCCCGAGCGAGCCGCAGCCCTGGGACACGCTCTTCCGCGCCGCCCGGCGTGTCGGCGACAGCGAGGCAGAAGCCTTCGCCCGCGCGCACCGCGACGTGCGAGTCAGTGAGGCTCTCGGCCTGGGCCGCACGCTGCGCGCGCTGACCGACGGCGCGTGGCTCGCGGCATCCCCCACCCCCTCTCCGCTCCCCCGTGACGTGTGGCTGCCCTCGACCCAGGTTCTGCTGACGCGCGAGAACGGCGGATCGCCGTTCGGCCTCACTCTCGTGGCCAAGGGCGGTCACAACGACGAGAACCACAACCACAATGACGTCGGCGAGTTGATCGTGTGCTCCGACGGCGTCCCGGTGCTGGTGGATGCCGGCCGGCCGACGTACACCGCGACGACGTTCGGGTCCGACCGCTACGACATCTGGACGATGCAGAGCACCTGGCACAACGTGCCGCAGGTCGCCGGCACCGCACAGGCCGCGGGCGCGGCCTTCGCGGCACGCGACGTCGCGGTACGCATCGACGATGCGGCCGGCGCGCTGTCGCTCGAGCTGGTGGGGGCGTATCCGCAGCCTGCGCTGCTGTCTTGGCGGCGGAGCATGACGCTCGACCGCGCCGCGCGACGGGTGGTCGTCGACGACGCGTGGGAGCTGGCCGATGACGCGCCCGCCGGGACGATGATCAGGATGCTGGTGGCCGGTGCCGTGCGCCTGTCGAGCGGCGTGGCACACATCACACCGCTCGCGGGGGCGTCACCGGTCGCGGTGCGCTGGGAAGGCGGCATCCCGGCCCGGCTCATCGAGCGCCCGCTGGAGGACCCGATGCTGTCGGAGGTGTGGGGAGAGGCGCTGACCATGATCGAGCTGGACGTCGGTGATCGGCGCGCGGTGTCTGTCGCGGTAGAAAGGGACAAGACGAGCGAGGGTGAGGGGCGATGACCGAACAGACACACGCGCCGCTGCCGCCCGCCCGGCGCATGCACATTCTGGCGTCTCTGGCGCGAGACGGCGTCGTGCGCGTCTCACAGCTCACCGAAGAGCTCGGCGTCACCCCGGTGACTCTGCGCCGCGACCTCGCCGAGATGGAGGAGCTCGGGCTTCTCGTCCGCGTGCACGGCGGCGCCGTCACCCCGCGCGAAGACTCCGCCGCCACGCCCAGCGACACGGTTGACGGCGTTACGCCCCCGGCCGTCGCGACGGGTGAGATAGCCGTGCTGGTGCCGTCGATGGGCTTCTACTGGCCGGGCGTCGTGCACGGGATGGAGGCCGAAGCCCGGCGACGCGGATACCGGCTGCGCGTCCGTGCCGCCTCGTACGAGCTCACCGATGAGCGCCCTGTGCTCGAGCGGCTGCTCGCGGCCGCCGACGTGCGCGGGGTCATCGCCGCACCCAATCCCGACACACCGTACGCGCAGGACGTGATCGACTGGCTCGGCGAGCGCACGATCCCCTCGGTGCTCGTCGAGCGCGAGGCACTGAGCATGCCTGGGCGGGTGCCGGTGGAGAGCGCAACCAGCGACCATGCGCTGGGCGCCGTGCTCGCCGCGCGCCACCTGGCTGAGCTCGGTCATCAGCGGGTGGGGCTCATCCTCTCGCGCGACTCCCCCACCGGGCGGAAGATCGCCCGCGGTTGGGAGGCCGCGTGCACCGAACTGGCGCTGACCCCATCGCAGCACTTCGAGGAGGTCTTTCCGCCGCGCAGCAGCCCCGAGTTCTCGGTGGCCGTCGACGCCGTGCTCGACACGATCCTCGCGAACGGGGTCACCGGCCTGCTCGTGCACTCGGATCCCGAGGCGATGGCGCTCATCGACCTGGCACTGGCGCGCGGGCTGTCGGTACCCGACGACCTGTCGGTCATCGCGTACGACGACGAGGTCGCCTCGATGTTCACGCCCCCGCTGACAGCGGTGCGGCCGCCGCGCGAAGAAGTCGGGGCCGCCGCGGTCGACCTGCTGGTGCGACGGCTGGAGGGGCGGGACCGCGCCGTGCACCGCGTCTCGCTCAGTCCGATGCTGAATGTGCGGCAGTCGACGGCGCAGCCGGCGGGCTGAGGGCTTTCCGCCCGCCGACGACTCACTTTCGACCAGGCGTCCGGGGCAGACGAAGATCGGGGGCGCGTCGTCGGCCCGCGCTGGCCGAGGGCGCAGATCGCGCATCGATGCCACGAACGCCCGAACGGCTCAGTGAGACACCGGCCCCGAGCTGGCCCGCACGACCAGCTCGGCCGAAATCGACACCAGACGCGGCGGCCCCGTGGTCTCGATCCGCGACACCAGCACCTCGACAGCACAGGCACCCAGCGTGTCGAAGTCCTGGCGCACGGTCGTCAGCGGAGGACGGTAGTCCGCGGCATCCATCACATCATCGAAACCGACCACGCTCACCTCCTCGGGCACCGGGCGGCCCGATTCGGCGAGCGCACGCAGCAGGCCGAGGGCCATCTGATCGTTCGCAGCGAAGACGGCGGTGGCCTCGGCCGGCAGCTCCACCCCGCGCGCGTGGCCGGATGCCGCGCTCCAATCGCCGCGCAGCGGCTCGGGGGTCTGCGCGCCGGCGGCAGCGAGCGCCTCGCGCCAGCCGCGCTCGCGCTCGTCGGCCGAGAACGACCCCGTCGGCCCCGCCAGGTGATGCACCGTGCGGTGGCCGAGGCCGAGCAGGTACCGGACCGCCTCGGCCGCCCCTTCGGCGTGTGCGGTCTGCACGACGTCGAAGCGGTCGGCGACCGGCGCATCGACCACGACGAGCCGCAGGTCGTCGGGCACGGCGGCGTCGCGTGCCGATGCGGTCGCCTCGTTCAGCACAATCGCGCCGTCGACGCCCTGGTCGCGCAGTCGCTCGAACGCCGTCTCGATGGTCTCGCCGCCCAGCGTGGCGACCACGAGGGAGTAGCCGCGGTCGGTGGCGGCATCAGCCACCGCCTGCAGCATGCGGGAGTTTCCGGTGGTCGCGAGCGTCGTGGCCACGAGCCCCAGGGTCTGCGTGCGGCCGGTGCGCAGAGCACGCGCCGCGCGGTGCGGGCGGTATCCCAGTGCGTCCATGGCCGCCGTCACGCGGGAGCGCGTCGCAGGATCGACGCGCGGGCTGCCGTTCACGACGCGTGAGACGGTCTGTCCCGAGACGCCGGCGCGGGCCGCGACATCCGCCATCGACACCCGCTTCATTCGCGCCCCCTGTTCCTTCGCGCGGCCTGTCCTTCGCGCGGCCTGTTCCTTCACGCGGCCGCTTCATCCGGCGCCCGCGCCCCGTTCAAAACTCAGCCTCGCCGCTCGTGTTGACGATAACACATCCGACTTGATAGCGTGTGATCGTCAACATGAAGGAGTTCTGACCATGCCTCTGGACCTCCCGGCCGACGAGCCCTCCGTTCTCGGCGCCGGCGTCGTCAAGCGCCCCACCCGCCTCGCCGACGGGCGCGAGCTCATCTACTATGACGACCCCGACACCACGCTGGGGCCCGATCGTGCTCTCGACGCGCGCGCGCTCGACCCCCGCCCGGCCACGGCCACGATGCGGCAGGACGTTCTGACCGGCGACTGGATCTCCGTCGCCGCCGCACGACAGAACCGCGCGTTCCTTCCCCCGGCCGAACTCGACCCCCTCGCCCCGCAATCGGCCAGCAACCCCTCCGAGGTGCCCTCGCGCTACGACGTAGCCGTCTTCGAGAACAAGTCGCCGTCGTTCGGTCCGGCGCTGGCTTCGGCCACCGGCACCGCTCCGACCGGCGAGAACCCTCCCGACGGGCTGGACGACCTGCGCCAGCTCGGCCTCGGCCGCTCGCGCACGAGCGTGGGCCGCTGCGAGGTCGTCTGCTTCAGCCCCGAGACGACCGGATCGTTCGGCACCCAGACCTTCACCCGCGCCCGCACCGTCATCGAGGCATGGGCCGACCGCACGGCGGCGCTGTCGGCGCTGCCCGGCGTCGAGCAGGTGTTCCCGTTCGAGAACCGCGGCGAGGCCATCGGGGTCACCCTGGGCCACCCGCACGGCCAGATCTACTCCTACCCCTACATCACGCCGCGCACCCAGCGCACCGTCGAGAGCATCGAGCGCACCTCCCCCACGCTGTTCCAGGACATCCTCGACTTCGAGCGCGCCGGCGAGCGCGTGGTACTCGAGGGTCTGCGCTGGACGGCATTCGTTCCCTTCGCCGCACGCTGGCCGCTCGAGGTGCACATGTTGCCGCACCGCCACGTCGCCGACTTCACCGAGACCGACGACGCCGAGCGCGACGAGCTGGCACGGCTCTATCTGATGCTGCTGCGCGGCATCGACCGCCTGTACGACACCCCGACGCCCTACATCGCCGCATGGCACCAGGCCCCCGTGCACGTCGCGCGCGACAGCTACCGGCTGCATCTCGAGCTGACCAGCCCGCGCCGCGCCGCCGACAAGCTGAAGTACCTGGCCGGCTCCGAGGCTGCCATGGGCGCCTGGATCGCCGACATCCCGCCCGAGACCGCCGCTGCCCGCTTGCGCGACGCGCTGGAAGGGGTGGAACTGTGACCGAGACGATGGATGCCGCAGCCGACGCCCTCGCGCTGTTCCGCTCCCTCTCCCCCACGCCGCCCGAGGGCGCGTGGTCGGCACCGGGACGGGTGAACCTGATCGGCGAGCACACCGATTACAACGACGGCTTCGTGCTGCCGTTCGCCATCGACCGCCGCACGCATGCCGTCGTCGGGCGCAACAGCAGCGGCGAGGTCCGCGTGGCGTCGACGTTCACCGATGCACAGGTCGTCGTGCCACTCGACGACCTCGATGCGATGTTCCCGTCCTCGGGCGCCCCCGCCGTCCCGGCGTGGGCCGCGTACCCGCTCGGGGTCGCCTGGGCGCTGCGGCAGGCGGCCACCGCCCCCTCGATCGGCATCGACATCGCGATCGCGTCTGACGTGCCGGTCGGCGCCGGCCTGTCATCGTCCGCAGCTATCGAGGGCGCGGTGGCGACAGCTCTCAACGACGTCTGGGATCTCGGCCTCGACCCGGTCGGCCTCGCCCGCGTCGGTCGGCGCGCCGAGAACGAGGCCGTCGGCGCCCCGACCGGGATCATGGACCAGATGGCCGCAATGCTCGGCCGCGCCGACGCCGCCATCTTCTTGGACTGCCGCTCGTTGGAGGCCCAGGTCGTCGACCTCGGCTTCGCCGCTGCGGGCCTCGAGCTCGTGGTCATCGACACCCGTGTGCAGCACGCGCACTCGACCGGAGGGTACCGCGACCGCCGTGACGCGTGCGAGCGCGGTGCCGCCGCACTGGGCGTGCCCGCGCTGCGCGATGTGTCGATGTCCGACCTCGATCGCGCCCGCGGCATCCTCGACGACGTCACCTTTCGCCGAGTGCGCCACATCGTCACCGAGAACCAGCGCGTGCTCGACACCGTCGAAACGCTGCGCACACAGGGGCCTGCCGCGATCGGTGCGCTCCTGGATGCCTCGCACGCCTCGATGCGCGACGACTTCGAGATCTCGGTGCCGGAACTCGACACCGCCGTGGAGTCGGCCCGCGCCGCCGGCGCGATCGGGGCCCGCATGACCGGCGGCGGCTTCGGCGGCGCAGCGATAGCGCTGACCCCGCACGCCGAGGTCGGAACGGTACGGGATGCCGCGACCCGCGCATTCGCCCACGCCGGCTTCGCCGCCCCGCGCGTGTTCACCGTGACGCCGTCCGACGGCGCACGCCGCGACGGCTGAGTCACCCCGCCCCGGCGGCTGAGGTCACCGCGCCGTAGGCTGAACTCCCGCGCCCGGCGGCTGACCCCCCGCGCCCGGCGGCTGACCCCCCCCCCGCGCCCGGCGGCTGAGCCCCCGCCCCGGAGGCTGAGGCCCCGCCCCGGCGGCTGAGGTCCCCGCGCCCCGGAGGGACATGTCACAGTTCGTGCAGGATAAGACCGCGGCATCCCGCGCCTTCCGTGACACCGATCGCTGGTGCGTCACGCAACGTGCGCGAAAAACCCCGCACCACCCGCACCTTCTGTGACACGGCAGCGGAGCACGCCGGCGCGACGAAGCGGCAGCAGAGCGCCGGCGCCGTGACGACGGAATCACCCCGCCCCGGCTGAGTTCCCCCACCCCGGCGGCTGAACTCCCCGCCCCGGCGGGGCATGTCACAGTTCGTGCGGGATAAGGCCGCGGCATCCCGCACCTTCCGTGACGCCGATCGTCGGCGCGTCACAGTTCGTGCGGGACAAGGCCGCGGCATCCCGCGGCTTCTGTGACACCGATCGGCGGCGCGTCAGAGAACGTGCGGGACAAGGCCGCGGCATCCCGCAGCTTCTGTGACACCGACAGGAACGCGTCACACAACGTGCGCGAAAAACCCCGCCCCACCGACACCTTGTGTGACACGGGCCGCAGAGCACACCGCCCGGCGCAGCGACAGCAGAGCGTCGACGCCACGACGACGGAATCACCCCGCCCCGGCTGAGTCCCCCACCCCGGCGGCTGAACTCCCCGCCCCGGCGGGGCATGTCACAGTTCGTGCGCGACAAAGCCGGCGACACCCGCAGCTTCCGTGACACCGATCGCTGGTGCGTCACAGTTCGTGCGGGACGAGGCCGCGGCATCCCGCAGCTTCCGTGACACCGATCGTCGGCGCGTCACAGAACGTGCGGGATAAGGCCGCGGCATCCCGCAGCTTCCGTGACACCGATCGTCGGCGCGTCACAGAACGTGCGGGATAAGGCCGCGGCATCCCGCACCTTCTGTGACACACACACGAACGCGTCACACAACGTGCGCAAAACACCCCGCACCACCCGCAGCTTCTGTGACACCGACAGGAGCGCGTCACACAACGTGCGCGAAAACCCCCGCACCACCCACACGTTCCGTGACACGGCCGGTGGCACGTCAGCCCCGCGCACGACGGGGGCGAAGATGAAGGGCCGGGATGCGACATCCCGGCCCTTCGCTCGTTCGCGCGGCTACTGGTTGCCGACCGCGCCGTCGGCCTGGTTCCGGAACTCGTCGATTTTGGCATCGGCCGAGTCTGGAGCGACCTTCTTGGCGAAGTCAGCGGCACCGTCGAGGACCTTGTCGCTGATGTCCTCGGCCTGCTCACTGTGCAGTGCCGCGTCGATCTTGTCTTTGTTCTCTTCGAAGAGCTCTTTGCCCTTGTTCACGATGTCGTCGATACCCATAGGACCTCCTCGTCTGGCGCACACACAGCGCCGCTGCCCTCAGTATTCCCACAAAATGCGCCCGGGCGCTACCCCATGCAGCAACAACCGAGCACGCGAAAGGGGCCGGACCCCGAAGGATCCGGCCCCTGTCGTAGAAGTCGCGAAGACTACTTGACGATCTTGGTCACCGTGCCGGCGCCGACGGTGCGGCCACCCTCACGGATCGCGAAGCCGAGGCCCTCTTCCATGGCGATCGGCTGGATCAGCTCGACGGCCATGTCGGTGGTGTCGCCGGGCATGACCATCTCGGTGCCCTCGGGCAGCGAGATGACGCCGGTGACGTCGGTGGTGCGGAAGTAGAACTGCGGACGGTAGTTCGTGTAGAACGGGTTGTGACGGCCACCCTCGTCCTTGGACAGGATGTACGCCGTGCCCTCGAAGTTGGTGTGCGGGGTCACCGAACCCGGCTTGGCGACGACCTGGCCGCGCTCGACGTCGTCACGCTTGGTGCCGCGCAGAAGCAGACCACAGTTCTCGCCGGCCCAGGCCTCGTCGAGCTGCTTGTGGAACATCTCGATACCGGTGACGGTCGTCTTCTGCGTCGGGCGCAGACCCACGATCTCGACCTCGGAGTTGATGGCCAGGGTGCCACGCTCGGCACGACCGGTGACGACGGTGCCACGACCGGTGATCGTGAAGACGTCTTCGATCGGCATCAGGAACGGCTTGTCCTTGTCGCGCACCGGGTCGGGGATCGACTCGTCGACGGCCTCCATGAGGTCGAGGATCGACTGCGTCCACTTCTCGTCGCCCTCGAGCGCCTTCAGCGCCGAGACACGCACGACGGGGGCATCCTCAGCGAAGCCCTGGCTGGCCAGCAGCTCGCGAACCTCGAGCTCGACGAGCTCCAGGATCTCCTCGTCGTCGACCGCGTCGGACTTGTTCAGCGCGACCAGCAGGTACGGCACGCCGACCTGCTTGGCCAGCAGAACGTGCTCGCGGGTCTGCGCCATCGGGCCGTCAGTGGCGGCGACCACGAGGATCGCACCGTCCATCTGAGCGGCGCCGGTGATCATGTTCTTGACGTAGTCGGCGTGGCCCGGGGCGTCCACGTGAGCGTAGTGGCGCTTGGGGGTCTCGTACTCGATGTGCGAGATGTTGATGGTGATACCGCGCTGACGCTCCTCCGGAGCGGAGTCGATCGACGAGAAGTCGCGGACGACGTTCACGTCCGACGGGTACTTGTCGGCGAGCACCTTGGAGATCGCGGCAGACAGGGTGGTCTTGCCGTGGTCGACGTGACCGATCGTTCCGATGTTCACGTGCGGCTTGGTCCGCTCGAACTTGGCCTTAGCCACTGGGTCCTCCTCAGGACGGTCGTGTAGCGATTCCGGGCACTGGATTGCGACCGGTTCGCTACGGGGATGTCTCTCAGTCTAGTAGAGACGGCTTGTGTGTTGATGTGAAGTTGTAGAGGGGTGGATGCCGGGGCTCAAGGCCCCGGCATCCGGGCGATCACTCGCCCTTGGTCTTCTGGATGATCTCCTCGGCCACGGCGCGAGGTACCTCGGCGTAGCTGTCGAACTCCATCGAGTAGACGGCGCGACCGCTGGTCTTGGACCGCAGGTCGCCGATGTAGCCGAACATCTCCGAGAGCGGGACGAGCGCGCGGACGACCTTCACGCCCTGCGCGTCTTCCATCGCCTGGATCTGTCCACGGCGGCTGTTCAGGTCGCCGATGACGTCGCCCATGTACTCCTCGGGCGTGCGCACCTCGACGGCCATGAGCGGCTCGAGGATGACCGGGTTCGCCTTGCGGACGGCCTCCTTGAAGCCCATCGAACCGGCGATCTTGAACGCCATCTCCGACGAGTCGACGTCGTGCGAGGCGCCGTCCATCAGGGTCGCCTTGACGCCGACCATCGGGTAGCCGGCCAGCACGCCGACCTGCATGGCGTCCTGGAAGCCCTGGTTGGTGGGCTCGATGTACTCGCGCGGGATGCGGCCACCAGTGACCTTGTTCTCGAACTCGTACGTCTTCTCGGCCGTGACCTCGAGGGGCTCCAGCGCGAACTGGATCTTCGCGAACTGACCCGAACCACCGGTCTGCTTCTTGTGCGTGTAGTCGTGACGCTCGACGGCCTTACGGATCGTCTCGCGGTACGCGACCTGCGGCTTGCCGACGTTCGCCTCGACCTTGAACTCGCGCTTCATGCGATCCACGAGGATGTCGAGGTGCAGCTCGCCCATGCCCTTGATGACGGTCTGACCGGTCTCGGAGTTCTGCTCGACGCGGAACGTCGGGTCTTCCTCCGCGAGCTTCTGGATGGCCACACCCAGCTTCTCCTGGTCGGCCTTGGTCTTCGGCTCGATGGCGACCTCGATGACCGGCTCGGGGAACGTCATCGACTCGAGCACCACGGGGGCACTCGGGTCGGCCAGTGTGTCACCGGTGGTGGTGTCCTTCAGGCCGATGACGGCGTAGATGTGACCGGCGGTGACCGCGTCGACCGGGTTCTCCTTGTTGGCGTGCATCTGGAAGATCTTTCCGATGCGCTCCTTCTTGCCCTTGGTCGCGTTGATGACCTGAGCGCCCGAGTCGACATGACCCGAATAGACGCGCACATAGGTCAGGCGACCGAAGAACGGGTGCACGGCGATCTTGAACGCCAGCGCCGCGAACGGCTCGTCACGGCTCGGGTGACGCTCGATGACCTTCTCTTCGTCCTTGGGGTCGTGCGCCTCGATGGCGGGCACGTCCTCGGGCGAGGGGAGGTAGTCGACGACCGCGTCGAGCATCGGCTGCACGCCGCGGTTCTTGAACGCCGAACCGCACAGCACCGGATACAGCTCGCCGGCAACGGTGAGCTTGCGGATCGCGCCCTTGATCTCGGCCACGGTGAGCTCTTCGCCGCCGAAGTATTTCTCCAGCAGGTGCTCGTCAGACTCGGCGACCGTCTCGAGAAGCTTCTCGCGGTACTCCTGGGCCTTCTCGGCCAGGTCTGCCGGGATCTCCTGGATCTCGTACTTGGCGCCCATGGTCACATCGCCCTTGGCATCGCCGGGCCAGACCAGCGCACGCATCTCGACGAGGTCGACGACGCCGACGAAGTCGTTCTCGGCGCCGATGGGCAGCTGCAGCACGAGCGGCTTCGCCTTCAGCCGGTTCACGATCGTGGAGACCGTGAAGTAGAAGTCGGCGCCCATCTTGTCCATCTTGTTGACGAAGCAGATGCGCGGCACGTCGTACTTGTCGGCCTGACGCCAGACGGTCTCGGACTGGGGCTCGACACCCTCCTTGCCGTCGAACACAGCGACCGCGCCGTCGAGCACGCGCAGCGAGCGCTCCACCTCGACGGTGAAGTCGACGTGACCGGGCGTGTCGATGATGTTGACCTGGGTACCGTTCCAGAAGCAGGTCACCGCGGCGGAGGTGATGGTGATGCCGCGCTCCTGCTCCTGCTCCATCCAGTCGGTGGTCGATGCACCGTCGTGCGTCTCGCCGATCTTGTGGTTGACGCCCGTGTAGAAGAGGATGCGCTCGGTCGTCGTCGTCTTGCCGGCATCGATGTGCGCCATGATGCCGATGTTGCGGACCTTCTTGAGGTCGGTGAGCACGTCTTGTGCCACGGGATGTCTTCCTTGTCTTTACTCGGTCGTTGAGCGAGCGGCGCAGCCGCGAGTCGAAACGCGGTTCGACTCGGCCCTCCGGGCCTCGCTCAACGACCGGGGTGGTGGTTGTTACCAGCGGTAGTGCGCGAACGCGCGGTTCGACTCGGCCATCTTGTGGGTGTCTTCGCGGCGCTTGACCGCGGCACCCAGGCCGTTCGAGGCATCCAGGATCTCGTTCTGGAGGCGCTCGGTCATGGTCTTCTCACGACGACCCTTGGCGTAGCTCACGAGCCAGCGCAGGGCGAGCGTGTTGGCGCGGTGAGGCTTGACCTCGACGGGCACCTGGTAGGTCGAACCACCGACCCGGCGACTCTTGACCTCGAGAGTGGGGCGCACGTTGTCGAGCGCCTTCTTGAGCGTGGCGACGGCGTCCTGGCCGGACTTCGACTCGACACCCTGCAGGGCGCCGTAGACGATCGACTCGGCGAGGGACTTCTTGCCGTCCACGAGGATCTTGTTGACCAGCTGCGACACGACGGGCGCGCCGTAGACCGGGTCGTTGACGACGGGGCGCTTGGGGGCCGGACCCTTACGAGGCATCTAACTCAACCCTTCTTCGCGCCGTAGCGGGAACGAGCCTGCTTGCGGTTCTTGACGGCCTGGGTGTCCAGGGCGCCACGGACGATCTTGTAACGCACGCCGGGGAGGTCCTTGACACGACCACCGCGCACGAGCACCAACGAGTGCTCCTGCAGGTTGTGACCCTCGCCCGGAATGTAGGCGGTGACCTCGGTTCCGTTGCGGAGCTTCACACGGGCGACCTTGCGCATGGCCGAGTTCGGCTTCTTCGGCGTGGTCGTGTACACACGGGTGCACACGCCCGCCTGCTGCGGGTTCGACTTCAGTGCGGGCGCCTTGGTCTTGGAGACCTTCGGCGAACGCCCCTTGCGAACCAACTGCTGAATGGTTGGCACGTTCTTCCTTCTCTGTTGTGCTGCACGGTGACAGCGGTCGTGGTTTCGCCACAAATCCACCGGCGCGGCACGATCGTGCCGAACTTTTGGAATGGTGGATATGCCGTGGGGGTGACCTGTTCGCAGGCCGAGCCCTTGGTCGCGCGGCTCTGAGTCCCGATCTGCGCCGAGGCGCAACACAAGGAGCGCAAGAGCGCACACTGCCTCAATGATACGCGTCTGCGGCAGGGCGGTCAAACAGCGGTGAGCAGGGCCACCAGCAGCACCACACCGGCCACGGCCACGAGGGCGACGATCCCGACCACCAGAAGCACCGTGCGCAGCCGGCTCGACCGGGCACCGTGCTGCTGCGCAGCAGTGTCGACCGGCGCCAGCGGCGCGTGGGGCGCCGGCGGCGTGCGGCGCACGCGGGCCGGCTCGACGGGCCGCGGGCGGTAGATGGACTGTGTCGCCGCCCCATCGGCGGCGGTCCGCCCGGTGGGTGGAACGAAGGGACGGATGCCGTCGGCCGGTGCCGTGCCGGCCCGCGGCGTGCGCACGGTGACGTCGCCGCGATCGGCGTTGCGATCCGCCAGTGCGGTGCGGTCTTCGACCCCGCCGCCATGACGACCGGCGAGGAGGGTGTCGTCAGGATCGTCGTTTGCCGCCGGCGGTTCGTCGGCCGGCGCCTGCCCACGCCGCCGCGATGCGACCACGGTGTCGTCGGCGACCTCGTCGCTGACACCGTCAGCGGGCGCCGGCACCGTGCGGCGCCGCGCGACGATCGTCTCGTCGAACTCGTCGCCCTCCCCGTCGACCGGCTCGGACATCACGACCCGTCGCGTACGAAGCGCAGCTCGGCGTCGCCGAGCAGGAACTTCTCGATGATCGGCAGCGGTCGCTGCGGCTCGGCCTCGATCTCGGTGCCGTCCTCGTCGATGATGACGACGCCGTTGGTCGAATCCAGATCGGTCACTATCCACAGCGTGTCCCGCAGCTCGAGACGCGCGTGGGTCTTGCTCATCGTGCGCGTCTCGTCGACGACCGACACCAGCTGCGCCGACGGGTACGCCGGGTCGCTGGTGGGACGCCGCCCGATGATGATGACATCCTGCAGGATCGGAATGGGAGCACCCAGCGGCGGCACCAGCATCCACGGGGTGCGCTTGCGGACGGCGATGATCGTCTCGTCGAACGCTTCTTCGGCGTCGGGCAGCTCGGGCGCCTGGCGCCGGGCCGACACCGACGACCGCGCTGACATGGGCACGCCCAGTGAGGGGGCGCCGGCCACGGCCGACACCTCGCCCGAGGTGTCGGAGAACGCCGTCGGATCGAACGGACGCACCTGGGCCGGAGCGCTCGGCGCGGGCGGCGCCCACGGGTTTCCGGCCGGTTCGGCGTCGTTCCAGACCGGCACATCACGCACCCAGGCATCGGCCCGCGGCTCGTCCTCAGTCTGCTCGGGCGCGGGCACGACGGCGCGACGCGGACCGACCTGCGAATCGTCGGTGGCCTCGGGCACTATCTGCACGGTGCCGGTGAACGGGGCACTGCGGCTGACCCGCAGATGATCGATCGGGTCGGCGTCGTCGTCATCATCATCGGCGAGATCGGCGAACAGGGCATCCGAGACGGTCGGGTGCGACACGGTCGGGATCGACTCGACCGGTGCCGATGGACCTGCGGATGCCGCGGGTCCTGCGGGAACCGCGGATGCCGCGGGTGCGGCGAATGCCGGAGGTGTCGCGGATGCCGGAGGTGCCGCGGGTGCTGCGGATGCCGCGGGTGCGAACGATGCGGGCGCCGAGCGGATCGGGGCCGGTGCGGGAGCGGGCGCAGCCGGTGACGGTGCCGATCCCAGCGGCGCCGAAGCGATGACCGGCGCAGAGGCGACAGCCGGCGCCGGGGATGCCGCGGCGGCGGATGCCGGCATGCGCGGCAGTGGCGGAGTCGACGGGGCCGCGTGCCATGACGGGCCGGCGGGGGCCGGCGGCAGCCACGAACTGGGCGCGGGCGCACCGGTGCGGTGCGGACCCCCTCCGCGCGGGGCAGCCTCACGAGCCGAGACCCACCGGTTGGGCCGCCATGCGAGAATCGACGCCCAGACCGGGAACAGCAGGGCGGCCAGCACCGTCATCCCCGCGCCGTAGCCGAACCGCACACCGATGCGATGACAGGCGATCACCATCACCACGTAGACGGCGAGAGATCCCCCCGGGATGAGCAGCAGCAGCACCCACCACCAGCCGAATCCGCCCAGTTGCAGCAGGGTCGCGGTGTTCAGAACCGGGACCCAGCCCTTCCACTCGTCGTCACCGGTCTTGCGGAACACCGTGGACAGTGCGAGCCCGACCCAGATGTAGAGCGCGACCGTCACCACCAGCGATATCAGGGCCGAGACGATCACGGCAGCCATGTCGATGTGATTCATTCCTCAGCGGACGCCGCCTGCCGGCCGCGCCCTCTCCTCTCGGTACCGGGCAGGGTGCGCGCCGCGCCATCGCGGCGACGCACGGAGCGGGGCGTGACACCCCGGGTGAACGACTTCAACGATACGGCCGCGAGCATGCGACGCCATAGCGGAACGGATGCCGCCATGCGGCGCCGCTCTTGGTCGATGATGTTCCAGAACCGCTGCGACTCGTCGTCGGTGAGCGCGCCTTCCCAGAACACGGCACGATCAGCCTCGACGGCCAGCACCGTCGCCGCCGGCGTCCCGTAACGCTCGGCCACCTCGGTGCGGGTGTCGTTGCCGGGCATCGGCTTGCCGTGATCGACTGCCACGTCGACGTACTCCTCCCAGCCGCCGACCACCCGCGCCGCCGGCGATGTCTCATGGCGGCGTGAGCGGCGACGTACCGCCTTGGCCGCCAGGATCGCCGCGAACGGACCGATCAGGACGAGGGCCGCGGCCAGGGCGATGCCGCCGATGCGCAGCAGAGCCCACACGCTGCTCAGGTCGGCACTCTGGTCATCGTGTGTCGACGAATCGGTGGAGTCCTGCTTGGTCGGGTCGGGCGGATCGACCTCTTCGGCGTTCTCCGAGCGCACGTCGGTCGCATTCTCGGGGTCGCGCAGCTTGGTCACGGCGGTGTCGGCGCCCTCGGTGTGCTGCGGGGTGACATCGACGGCGACCCACTGGCCCGAGGCATCCCGCACCTCCGTCCACGCGGTGATGTCACCGCCCGTGCACACTCCATCGGCGCACACACTCAGGTCGGTGTCATCGCCCGACAGCCGTGCACCCACCACGACGCGTGCGGGAAAGCCGAGCTTCTCGGCGATGAGCGAGACCGCCACCGCGAACTGCTCGTCGTCGCCGGCGGCGGCAACGAGCGACCCGGCATCGGCATCGGCCTGGCGGGCCAGCAGCCGGCGGAACATGGTGTCGATACGGGCGAGCGAATGCCCCGAGGTGCTGGGCTGGAACACGTATCCGTCACCGAGCTGCTTCATCCACGCGGCACCGGTGTCGGGCACCGTGAGCGCGTGGCTGAGGTATCCGCGCTCACGCAGCCGCTGCACCAGGGTGGCCAGCGCGGCACCCCCGGTGCCGGCATCCTGCTTCTCGATCCACGACGTGACGCTGTCGGGGATCGTCACCGACGGGGAAGCACCGGGTGCGCGCAGCGACGCGAGAGCGGGCGCGGCGGCGGTGGTCGCGGTGATCTCGTAGCTCATACCCGACGCGGTGCCGCCGGTGAGCACTCCCGCCTCGGCGTCGGCGTCGTAATAGAACGAGTCGGCGGCGGATGCGGCATCCTGTCCCGAGAACTGCACCTGCTCGATCGAACCGAACGTCGGCAGCCAGATGCCGCTGAGCCCCTCGATGGTCACCTGGGCGGTGGCCTCGGTGCCGGCGGCGGCCGCACGGCGCGAGGGCACCCGCACGAACCTGCCGTCGGCATCGGATGCCGCAACCCGGTATTGCGCTCCGTCATACGAGCTGAGCGTGGCCAGGCGGATGCGGTCGGGCAAGGCGCCGGCGACCGGGCGCACCGTGAACAGCGGGGCGTCGACGACGTCGTCGCCGAAATTCGCGCGATAGTCGGTGAGCGGACTCACCGCCTGGCTGATGGCCTGCGCCGGTCCGGCACCGCTGCGCAGCACGTCGCGGGTGCGCCCCTCGGCGACCGCCGGTGTGACCACGGCGGCGGCGGCCACCGCCAGCACCACCATGCCTCCGGCCAGCACGCCGCGACGGGTGTCGGTGGCACGGCGCCGACGCGACAGACGCACTCCACTGCTGTCGGCGGCACGCTGCAGCGCCGCCCGGCGCCGTGCCGCTGTGCGCCATGCCAGCCAGGCCAGTGAGATGACCAGAGCCATGACGCCGCATGCCAGCTCGCGCACGGCGGGAATCGTCACCGGGCCGACCACGACCGCCGCGCTGGTGACGGTGCGGCCGAACAGCAGTCCGAACGTGGGCATGAGCAACGCGACGACCGCGGCCACGGCGCCGTGCGGTTGCGTGCGCCAGCCGAGCCGAAGGGTGCCCAGCGTGCCGCCCAGAAAGACCATCAGCGCCGGCACGAGCAGGTTGCGGTAGGTGCCCACCGGCAGGTCGACGGTGACGAGATCCTTCCAGCCGGTGAGCGCACCGGTGGCCAGATCGCGCAGCGACGCGGGCAGGCCGGCGAGGTTCGCCGGCGGCACCGCGAGCGCCAGGCCGAGAAGGAGCACTCCGATCACGCCGGCCACGACAGTGAGCCATCCGGGCCAGCGCCACACCGTCGCCCCGGCCGAAATGAGCACGGCCACGACGACCGCGGCACCGGCGAGCACGAGGAACCGGGGGTCGGCGTAAATCGGCCACGCCGCCAACAGCCCCACGGCCGCCATGGCGATCGCGTACACCGTGCCTGCGTACACCATCGAGTTGCGCAGCGCCGCCGCGCCCCGCACCGGCCTGTTGTCGCGCCGCCTCATCCGTCGACCCC
Organism: Microbacterium protaetiae; assembly: GCF_004135285.1. NCBI lineage: Bacteria > Bacillati > Actinomycetota > Actinomycetes > Micrococcales > Microbacteriaceae > Microbacterium > Microbacterium protaetiae. The sequence continues at coordinate 2,104,755 of NZ_CP035494.1, read as the reverse complement.
CGCCACCGCGGTCTGGGTGCCGCGCAGCATGAGCGCCGGCAGGTCGTCGAGCAGCCCCACGGTCATGACGGTGAGTGCGCCCAGCGGCTGGGTGCGCGGGTGCGCCTTCTCGTCGCACACGACCGCGACCACCGCGGTGGCCGGTGAGAACGCCAGGGCCGCCTGCCGCAGGCCGCGCGGGGTCGTCTGCGAACCGCAGACGACGAACGCCAGAGAGAGGGTGTCGGAGGCCTCGACGGCCAACCGGCAGACCTCGGGCAGCGGCATGGTGCTCTCCAGGGCGTTCAGCCGTGAGAAGCCGTCGAGCAGGCCGCGCGGTGTTCCGGCCTGCAGCACCTCGATCGACCGCATCCGCCCGCGCACGACGCGTGGGATGTCAGTGCCGGTGACCACGTCGATCTCACGCGCGTCGCGCACGGCCTGCACTGCGAGTGATGCGGCCGCGCTGACGGCGAGCTCGAACTCGTCGTCGGTCGCGTACTCCGCCTCGGCGAGGCTGAGGATCACCGCCAACTTCGAGCGCCGCGTCTCTTCGAACTGCCGCACCATGAGCCGGCCGGTCTTGGCCGTCGACTTCCAGTGGATCTGCCGGCGGGCATCGCCGGGCACGTATTCGCGAATGGCGTGGAACGACATATCGGCATCGACGATGCGCCGCGACGGATTGCCCTCGAGGTCGCGGATCATGCCCGCGCTCGTTCCCGGCACCAGCGCCGTGCGCGGGTGCACGTAGATCTCATGGCGCTCGTCCCACTCGTGCTCGCGGCGCAGCAGGGCGACCGGATCGGTGCGCACGGCGGTGGGCGGGCCAACGGTGATGACCCCGCGACGCATGGCCGGAATCGACACCGGCTGCGCGACCTCATGGCCGGGGCGCAGCAGGGGTACGCCCAGTTCGACGAGACCGTGGCCGACCGGAAGATCGAGGCGGCCCGGAAGGGTCGTGCGCGTGCCGATGTTGCGGATCACTATCTGGCCGTCGAGGGGGTCGCCGGCGACCACCCGCTCGTGTGGAAGGTGCACCGACACGTCATAGCCGCGCGCGCCGAACAGGAAGGGAATGCTCATGATCAGCAGCGCGACCGACGCGAAACCGGCCACGAGAGCCTCGACCCAGCCGAAGATCCAGCCCAGCGCGAGGCCGAGTGTCGCCAGTGCCACCACCAGCCAGCCGGCCGCCGTCACGGTCTGCGAAAGCCAGTTCGCCGCCGTCGATGTCGCCGACCGGGTGATGCGGGCGGCCTCCAGCGCCGACACCACCGCGCGCACCAGCCAGCTGCGCTGGCGCGCGGTGACCTGCGTGCGGCGCGTGGTGGTGCCGTCGGGCGCGGTCATTCCCCCGGTGAGGGTGGTCCCCTCCGGAAAGCCGGATGCCGCAGCGCGGGTGGTGGCGCGTAGGCTCATGCGCCCTCGCGCTGACTGGGCGGCGGCACGTCGAGCAGGATCTGGCCGATGACCGCCTCGGCGGTCACGCCGTCGAACTCGGCTTCGGGATGCAGGATCAGACGGTGCGAGAGCACCGGCCCGGCGAGCGCCTTCACGTCGTCGGGAGTGGCATAGGTGCGCCCCTGCGAAATGGCGCGGGTGCGGGTGGCACGGGTCAGTGCGAGCGCGCCGCGGATGCTGACGCCCAGCCGCACCTGCTCGGCCGAGCGGGTCGCATCGACGATGCGGGCGATGTAGTCGAGCACGAGGGCGTTCGTGTACACCTCGCGGGCAAGGTCGGCCATGCCGACCAGGGCCTGCGGTGTGATGACGGCGTCGAGGCGCGAGGTCGGCACCGCCGCACCGTCGAGAATGCGCACGGTCGCGGCGTGGTCGGGGTAGCCGAGCGAGGTCTTCATCAGGAAGCGGTCGAGCTGCGCCTCGGGCAGCCGGTAGGTGCCGGCCTGCTCGACCGGGTTCTGCGTCGCTATCACCAGGAACGGCACACCCACCGGGCGGGTGACCGCGTCGATGGTGACCTTTCCCTCTTCCATCACCTCGAGCAGGGCTGCCTGCGTCTTGGGACTGGCGCGGTTGATCTCATCGGCCAACACGATGTTCGCGAACACCGGGCCGGCGTGAAACTCGAACACGCCCGTTTTCTGGTCGTACACCGTGATGCCGGTGATGTCGCCCGGCAGCAGGTCGGGCGTGAACTGGATGCGGGTGTTGGTGCCCTGCACCGACTGCGCGAGGGCGCGCGCAAGCGACGTCTTGCCGGTGCCGGGAACGTCTTCGAGCAGCACGTGACCGTCGCTGAGCATGGCGACCAGGACCAGTTCGATGACGTGGCGCTTGCCGAGCACGGCGTGCTCGACGTTCTCGGCGAGCTGCCGGAACGTGTCGGCGAACCACGTGGCCTGTTCCTGGGGGATCGTCATTCGTGTCTTCCTGTCGGGGTGTTCGGTGTGGACCTGGATGCCGGCGAGGTCAGCCTGAGCCGGTGCCGTCACCGGGGTCGGTTGGATCGGGGTCGGTGGGGTCAGTCGTCTCGGTGGGTTCGGGCTCGGGCGCTTGGTACGTCGTCGAGGTGTAGGTGTCCGAGTAGGTCGACTCGGCGTGGGCGTTGCGTGCCATCACGCGGTAGTCGTGGGTGGTGCCGGCGAAGTCGGCGTCACCATCCGTGTACGTCGTCTCCGCAGTGCTGTCGCCGACGTTCTTCCACTGGCCGTCGACCTTGTGCTGCAGCTGGTAACCGGTCGCGTCGTCGACCTTCGACCAGACCACGACGACCCCGTCGGCGGTGCCCTTCGCCGACGAGATCGTCGGCGAAGCGAGGGATTTCGGCTCGCACGACCCGCCGAACGTCGAGGTCGCGTTGTTCAGCCCCCAGGTCGACGGCCAGGTCACCGTCACCGTGACGCCCGACACCGAGACGGCGTAATCGGGCACGACACCGGCCGTGGCGACCTCGAGGGCGTTGCCGTAGACGTCCTTGTACGAGGCCTTCGAGTAGTCGAATGAGACGGTGGCGCTGTTACCGCTCGAGCTGCCCGAGGCCTGCAGGTTCTGCCCGCCCGTGCAGACCTTGAGCTGCCACTGCGCCCACACCTGGTACGGCGCGCTGTCGGCGGCCGCCGTCACAGTACTGTGCGGTCCCGAGAAGATGCCGTAGTCGTACCAGACCTCGATGCCCGGGTCACGGTCGAAGGTCGAGGAGTCCAGGCCGCTGAAGCGGACTTTCGCGAACCTCGGGACGTCCTCGGTCGAGGTCGGGTCGTCCTTGATGGTCCACTCGGCGCGGTGCGCGCCGGCGTCGACATCGGGCTTGGCGGCCACCGTGTACGTGTAGCCCTTCGGCCCGTTGCCGGCCTTGGCGACGGTCTGCGCCGTCGTCTCGACCCGGCCGAACGACGTATCTCCGACGAACGATTCCGCGCACAGTCGGTAGGTGTAGGTGCGCCCCGCGTCGACCACGAACTGCGCCGAGGCGCTGGATTCCGTTGCCACGCACCGATCGCCGTCGAGCACGATTCCGTAGCGCACCTGGGACCCGGCGCCGTTGGCCGTGGCCGAGCCCGAGGCCTTGATCGTCGTGTTGTCGGCGTCGTCCGAGCTCGCCGTCAGCGTCAGGTCGGGGTTCTTGGGCGCACCCACGCCGTTGGCGAGGATCGTCTTGGCCTGCCCGGTCGTCGACCCGTCGAAGCCCGGCGGCAGGGTGAAGCGTGACATCGGGGTCACCGTCAGCGGCGTGGCGCTGTTGCTGCCGATGCGATAGCTGGGGACGCTGACGGATGTCGCACCGCGACGCACATCGATGTCGACGGAGTCGCCGCCCTCGCTGGTGATGCGCAGCGCAGCGGTCTTGGCCGCGTCGATGCCGTCCACCGTGATCGAGATCATGCCGCCGTCGCCGTTGCCGGTGACGATGGGCTGTGCGCTGACCTTGGCGGGGGTCGGCGGGGCGTCGTAGGCCCACGCCGTGGTGGTCACGGCACCGGCCGATTCGCCGACCGAGTTGACGGCCTTCGCCTCGTACTGGCGCGCCTCGCCGTTGGGCGCCTTGATGTCGGGGCAGACGCCGTCGGCCGAACACCGGGCCACGACATCGCCCTTGTAGCGAACGACGAAACCGGTCAGCGCCGGATATGCCTGGCTCGCCGCACCCGCATCGACGCGCAATGACACGGAGCCGTCGCCGTACCCTGACTGCACGATGGCCGCCGGCGCCTTCGGATATCCGTGCAGGTCGAGCAGCAGCTGCCCGTCCCGTTCCCCCGCGGTCGTGCGGCCCTGCGCATCACGCACCGAGAAGGCCGCCGTACAGGTTTGACCGGCGGTGTCTTTGGCCCATGTCGCCCGCACGTGCGAGGCATCCGCCACAGAGAACGTGACGCCGGTGCACAGACCGCCGTCGCGCACGTCGACGAGCTCGAGGGGGGTACCCGGCAGCGGGTTGACCTCACCGGCCGCCCCGATCACCGCGATCGTGCACCCCGAGCCGTCTGCCTGCGAGCACTTCTGCGCCACCGTGCCCGCCTTCGGCAGCGTGGAAGGCACCGCACCCACGCGCAGGATCAGGCGGGCCGGTGCGACGCCCGGGTGGCTGGAGACGGCGACCACGGCGACCTCTTCATCGGCGGGCGGCGCGGCGTCGGCTCCCGTCACGGTCACGGTGGTGCCGTTCTGCGCGATCGAGAAGTCGTGCCCGCTGTAGTCGACGGTGTAGACGATGTTGTCCCAGTCGTCGCGCCCCTGCCAGGTGGTGAGGGTCTTCAGGTCGTAGCTGACGGTCGCCCCCGGGCTCACCGTCAGCGAGGCGGACTCGAGCACCGGCACCGGGTCGAGCGCCGTGATGGCGATCGGCACCGACAGGTAGGTCCACTCCTTCTGTCCCGAAAGTCGCACAGGAACGACGCACGCATCGGTCCACGGCGCGCCCTCGCCGGCGACGTAGCGCACCTCCGTACCGCTCACGAGCTCGCAGCTGGCCTGCTCGCGCGCCTTCGTCGCAGTGGGCTTGTCGCCGACCTCGAGCGTGGCCGCGGTGGGCAGGCTGACCAGCTTCGCCATGTCGAAGGTCACCGACTCGCGCTCGGTGACCTGCTGGGGCGCAACGTCGGGCTTCAGAGCCAGTGTCAGATCGTCGTCGCCCGGCACCCGCAGAAAGCCGTACGACGTGACCTTCTGGCCGGCCGTGGAGGTACCGGTCACCGCGAACGGAATGATCCGGGTGTGGGCAGGCATCGGACCTGCCAGCTTTGTGCCCGATACCGTCACATCGGCGGGGTCTGCCCACAGGCTCAAGGTGAGACCCGAGACATCGCCGCCGGTCCAGCTGACCTTGCCCGAGACCACGTCGACGCCGCTGGTGAACTGCTCACGCGTGCTCACCGTCAGCAGCGTGTCCGAGACCACCGGATAGTCGGGCACCGCCTCGCGCACCACCTTGACCACTATCAGTCCCCGGGCGGTGTTTCCGGTGCTGCTGGTCACGTCGTAGAGGAACGACATGGTGCCCGGCGCCGAGCCTGCGCCGATCACCACCTCGGCGTCGTCGACATCGCCGATGAGCGCCGCAAGACGCGCGTACTCGGGGTTGTCGCTGCCGTCGGCGAGCTTCTGCACTGCGTCGGGCCGCACGCCCGAGAGCTTCAGGGTGCCGCCGGTGGGATCGACATCGTTGGCCAGCGGATCGACACGCACGGTGTTGTCGGCGCCCACCTGCAGCTGCACATAGTCGGTGAAGGTCACCGGACTCGGATTCGCCTGCTCGTCGAGCACGCCCACCCGCACCGTCGCAGTGCCCGTCGCACCCGCGGCATCCACCACCCGGTACGTGAACGAGACCTGACCGTGGAACCCGGCCACGCTCGTGTAGACGATCGACTCACCGTCGGCCGAGATCGTCGCCGAACCGCTGGCGGGCTGGGTGAGAATGCGGTCGAGATCGACGTCGTCGCCGTCGGGATCGACGCCGAACGAGCGGAACGGGATGGTCGCGCTCTGGCCGGTGAGCACACGGCCGGTGAGGGTGCGCGGCCGCGGGGCGCGGTTGGCCTCATCGGAGATGACCTTGATGCGCACGACGGCGGTGTCCGACAGCGTCGGCGAGCCGGCCGCGTACACCGAATACTCCACCCGGTAGTCGCCGGGTGCGGTCGGGGCCAGGTAGCGCAGCAGGCGACCCGACGCGAAGGCGAGGGCGTCTTTCGTCGACGAGCGCACCGACGCCGGGTTCAGCGTGATGGCCCCGCCCGACGCCGACACGTCGTTGTCGAGCACGGGAATGTCGACCTGGGCGCCCGCGCGGGCGACGACCGCGTCGTCGACGGCGATCGGGGCGAGGTCGGCGGATGCCGGCAGCAGGTACACGGTCGCTTCGCCGATGATCCGCGCACCCGCGTCGTTCGTGCCGTCCGAGACCGTATAGGTGATGGTGCCCAGCTTGCCCGGTGACCCGTCGGCGGTGGTCCCCGAGATGCGCAGATAGTTCTGCCCGACGGCATCCACCGACATCGTCGCACCGGACACGGTGTGCGGCGTGATGTCGCTGAGCAGCAGCACGCGACCTGTCGGGTTGCTCACGGCGCTGAACACATCCAGGGTGACGTCCTGCTGCGGATGCACGAAGGCGACCACCGGCGCTGTCGCCAACTGCGCCGGGGCGTCTTCGGGCAGCACCGTGACCCGCGCGGTGGCCGAGGCGTCGCTCTCACCGTCGGTGACCGTGTACGCGACCCGGTAGATGCCGGGGCCGGTCGCGCTCATGTCGAAGCTCGTGCCCCCGGCGGTGGCCACGGCGTCGACGGCCGCGTCGTCGAGCACGCGCACCGCCGACAGCGACAGGCGCCCCTGCGTGCCCTGCACGTGCGGCCCGACGTCGACGCTGATGCCCGCGCCCTGCGTCTCGGTCACAGCGAACGACTCGGCCGTCAGCTTGGGCTTGGGGGTGATGCGCACCGTCAGGTCGCGCGTCGTCGTGGCGCCCCGGGTGTCGCCGACGACGACCTTCAGCTGGGCGATCTGCGGCTCGGTGATCGACGCGTCGGCGTGCTGGTAGACGACCTCGCCGCCGGGGGTGGTTGCCGCAGAGCCCGTCCCCGAGGTGTCGGTGACCCCGAGCAGCATGAGCGGATCACCATCGGGGTCGACCCAGCCGTCGAGCACCGGGATCGTGACAGTGCCGCCGGGTGCCACCTGGGGAGATGGCCATGTGGCGAGGCATCCGGTCGTTCCGCACCACTTCGGCGCGGAGTTCTCGTCGGCGCCGCTCACCGTGAGGGTGACGGTGGCCGGCTCGGAGTAGAGGCCGTCTTTCGCCGTGCCGTCGGAGACCCGGTAGCGGAACGTCGCCGAACCGTGCGCATCGGCGGCCAACCGCACCGCCAGCCGCTGCCCGTTGTCGGTGACCGAGAGGGTGCCGAACGCCGAGTCGAGGCCGCTGAGACTGCCGGCATCGATGGTCAGGACGTCTTCGTTGGGGTCGTGGTCGTTGAGCATCACCGGCAGGCTGACGAGGCTGCCGGCACGCACGCCGAACTTGTCGTCTTCGGCCACGGGCGGCTTCGGGTCGATCACGACCTGGGCCTGTTCGTCGCTGGGGGCCGTCTCGGGCGCCGAGTCCTCATCGAGCGACCAGTCCTGACTCGACGGCAGCAACGCGCCGCTGCGCGCGTTCCACACCCATCCGCTGCGGGTCTCGTTGAGGATCAGCCCGGTGCCGGAGCCGGTGAACACGGGACGCCGCTCGTCGCCCAGCGTCGCATCGTTGAAGTCCAGCGCCTGTTCACCGGTGTCGGAGCGCCACAGGGTTCCCGTGTCGGTCCCCAGCCACGCCGCGAACACGACGCCGCCGTCGACGACCGGTTTGGCGGGGGTACCCAGATCGCGGCTGGCGCCGCCCATGACCTGCTCGGGCGATCCTTCGACCGGCAGCTTCAGCAGGCCGGTGTCATCGGCGATCCACGCGGCATCCCCCGTGGAACGCGCCCGGCTGTAGGCGACATCGCCGACCAGTCGCAGCTCGACCGGGGCCTCGGCGCCGCGGCGCCACAACTTTCCGGCGTCTTCGTCGACGAGGAACCAGGTGCCCTTCGCCGCGGTGAGCCCCAGGTTCGCGCCGTCGGGAGCGGCCGGCACCTTGTCGCGGCCGAGCACCTCGCCGTCGGAGACGCGATAGCGCACGACGACGGCATCCTTCTGCGAATAGGCGAACACCGTGCCCGCGTCGTCGACGGCGATCGCCTGGGCGGTGAACTGGGGTGCGTCGGGGCCTGTGCCGTCGGGATTCAGCTGGGCGGGGGTCGACTCGCCCAGCCGGCCGGCGTAGACGGCGCCCGAGTCGGTGCGATAGGCCACATATCCGCCGGTGACGGTGGCCTCCACGGTGCCCGACGGCGTCGACGGCGATTCGCGCAGCGCGTCGTCGTCGAGGTCTTCGGGCATGGCCTCGTCGATGCGGGTGATCTTGCCGTAGCTCTCCGAGAACAAGTAGGCCCCGTCGCCGGTCTGCGCCACCGCCGACGGGTTGGACACACTGCGCACGGTGTCGAGTTCGCCGACGGCCGTGTTCACCCGCGCGTAACGGCGCCCCTGACCGGTCTGCAGCGCCCAGACGGAGGTGTCCTCTGGCGGCGTGGATTGCGAGTCCAAGCCCGGCCACACCACGCTGACGGCGATGACGGATGCCGCGACGGCCGCGGTCGCGATGGCCACTGCGATGACGGATCGGCGGCGCATATCAGCCCACACCTCCGGAGGCGACGGCCCAGACGACGAGAACGGCTGCCGCGCACGCCACGGCCCCGACCACAAGCCAGGGCCAGATCCGCCGTGCCGCCACCGTCTGGGGCGAGGAGATGTCGGTGTCCTCGTCGCGTGCGGTCAGCGGAGTGGGGGCGGTCGCGCGACGGCGTGAGGTGTGCGGCACCGAGCTTATCTGCGGGCCGCGGGCCGCGGCATCCCCGAAATCGACGGTCTGATCACCGGGCACCCACTCTTCGACGGCCACCTCGAGAGGGGTGGGTGGGAACCCGAGGGTGTACTGCACGTCGCGCAGTGCCTGCGCGAACGCCAGCGCGCTCGGATAGCGGTCGCGGGGATCGCGTGACATCGCCACCGCGAGCACCTCGAGAACCTGGGCGGGCACGTCGGGTCGTCGCATCGGGGGGAACGATGCGCGCAGGATGCGGCGGCGCAGCTGATCGCGCCCGTTCTGCCCCGGCTCGGCGCGTTCGAACGGACTGTGCCCGGCCAGCAGCGAATACACCGTCGCGCCCAGCCCCCACACCTCGCTGGCGACCGTGCCCGAGGTCTGCTCGGCGATCACCTCGGGCGCGCTCCAGGGCACGCTCATCGCCAGCACCTCTTCGCCGTTGCGCGGGGCAAGCGACGCCGAGATGCCGAAGTCGGCCAGCACCGGAGAGCCGAAGGTGGTGATGAGGATGTTGCTGGGCTTGATGTCACGGTGGATGAGACCGGCCCGGTGCGCGGTCTCGACCGCGCCGGCCATCTTCACGCCGGTCGTGAGCACTTCATCCAGCGGCAGGCGCTCGCGCCGGTAGCGCTGGGCGAGCGAGCCCGGGCAGTACTCCATGACGATATAGGGGCGGCCGTCGGCCGAGATGCCGGCCTGGTAGACCGTCACGATCGACGGGTGCGCAGACAAGTGGGCCAGAATGTCGGCCTCGGCGTTGAACATGCGCACGAGTTCGGCCTCGTGGATGCCCGTGGGAAGCACCTTGACCGCAACCTGGCGACGGGGCATATCCTGCGCATAGAGGAACACGTCGGCGAAGCCGCCCGAGCCGAGCGGGCGCACGTAGGTGAGGCCGGGAAGCACCGGTGGGTCCGAGGGGAGGCGCTTGGGCATCCCGATCCCTCCCCATGTCCGCCGCGCGCGCGCCATCACCGGCACCGTCCGCGATGCGCGCAGACAGCGGTCGGGCCCGGCCATCGTAGCAAATCGCGCTGGAGGTTCCGTGCGGCGTGTCGCCGGGCGGCGGCGCCTCTCCCCGGCAGCGCCGCCTCCCCCGGGAAATTCCATATGGAATTTGCGAGACCACATCAAACCGCCGGCAGTTTCATGTGGTGTGGGAAATTCCATATGGAATTTCCCAGAGGGCGGGGCGGGGTCAGTCGGTGGGATCGAACGGGGCGTCGAGCGAGCGGGTGAGGTCTTCGAGCAGCGCGGCGACCTGCGGCTCGACGAACTCGGCGATCGCCGACTGAATGCGCAGCCGGTGGCTGAGCAGAATCGTGCACACTTCGCGCCCGACCATGTTCGCGTACTCGTCGGCCAGGCCCACCTCCTGGCGCAGCGCGGTCTTGGCCTCTTCGCTCAGCGGAGGCAACGCCGGAATCTCGGCGTCGGCCTCATCGGCCATACCGGCCAGGGTGAAAAGGAACGGCGCTCCCGGCATCGGCTCGGGGTCCAGCGGCATCCCCTCGAACTCGGGATCGAGCCCCTCACCCGGCCGATAGCTGCGCGCACGATTGCGTTCGGCCTGCTGGTCGAGCTCGGCCTGCAGCATCGGCAGGTTGCGCGCCGTGTACTCGGCCACCGCACGGTCGATGATCGCCTTGATGCGAATCGACAGGCCGTGCTGCACGCCGTGCGGCACATCCGACCCGACGCCGGCCGCCGACAGCACCGGCGAGCCGAAACACCGCCGGCAGACGGCCACACGGCCTCGGTGGGTGGCCGGCTCCCACCGCGGCAACCACCGCAGCCAGGCATCGACTGCCCGGCTGACCTGGGTTTCCAGGGAGCGCTCCACGCCTCCACCGTAACGCGCGACGCCGCTCACGGCTCGTCACGGCCTTCCCACGGCCAACGCGGCCGCCCGCCGCTGCTGCGCACGAGAAGAATCCCGCCCCATCCGGCCAACAGCCCCGCCCCTGCCACGACCAGGGCGAAGCCACCGGTGACCAGTGAGCCGGCGACGGATGCCGCGAGCACGACGTCGCCCGTGTGTGCGGTGCCCCCGATCCACACCGCTGCGAGATAGACGAGGAACGCCGACGCGGCCGTGCCGACCGCACCCCACAGCGATGGCTGCGGGCGGCGCAGCAGCATCCACAGCACTCCGGCGAATGCCGCCGCCGCGAATGCCGCGGCTGCCGTGCCGACGAGTTCACCGAAATCGGCGACCGCTATGACATCGCGGCCGGTGGTCAGGCTCACCACCCCGAGTCCGCCCACCATCAGGGCGACGAAAAGCACCGTGGCGAACGCCCAGGCCACGACCGGGCGCACCGGACCGCCCGATGTATCGCGGGGCGATCCGCCCGGTGCACCGGACACGCTCAGCGGGCCAGCTGCGGCCCCGCCTCGAGAGTGCGCTCGTATTCGCGGCGCGCCTCGACGTTCAGCTCTGTCATGCGGCGACCGCGCCGAGCGACCCAGGCGCCGAACCAGATGGTCAGCTCGCGGCCGATGATGAAGGCGGCGATCGCCAGCGGTGCGAACAGCTGCGCGTTGACGATGTCGGCGCCCTCCGATGCCGTCACGTTCCAGAACGGCGCCTCGAACAGCTGGCCGAGCAGGTGACCGCCCCAGGCGGCGACGCCCACCAGCAGCCCGAAGATGACCCACACGCCCCAACGGCCGCGGTTGATGATCGCTCCCAGCAGCCAGAACGCGAGGAAGAAGACGACAGTGGGTACCCACAGGCCCCACGTGGTCAGCGCATCGGTGAGCCACGTGCCGATGTCGGAGGTCGCCAGATCTCCACTGACCAGCCCGATCACGACCCCCGCATCGAGGTACAGGAACGCGAAGCAGACGGCGGCGATCAGACCGATTCCGCCGGCGGCACCGCGGTTTCCGCGTGGGCGGGGCTCTTCGGGCGCCTGCACGAAGATCGGCTGCGGCGCTGCCGGTTCCGTGGCGAGGGATGCCGCGGCTGCGGCGCCGGCCGTGGCGTCGGTGGCGTACGCGTCGGCGACGGGATACGGCTCGGCGGCGACTGCCGGTTCGGATGCCGCATACGACTCCGCAACCGGTTCGGGCGTGACGACCGGCTCGGCGGCCGCGTACGACTCGGTCCCAGGTGCGGGCGCGGCCTCGGCCTCAGCGGGCGCATCGCCCAGCCCCGGCGTGACGAAGGCGGGTTCGTCGGCGTCGGACGGCGCCGCATCGGTGCCGGCGGACTCAGCGGTAGGCGCGGGTGCGGCGGGCTCGGGCACAGCGGCGTCGGGTGCCGCCGGCGTCGCGGGCTCGGAGGCGGCGGGCTCGGTCGACCCGGTGACTGTGGTGTTCTCATCGGTCGCCGTGCGGCCGGCGGCCTCGGCCTCGGCGAGGCCCTCGTGCGCGCGCCCCACGACGTCGTCGACGGATTCCGGCTCCTCGACGGGTTCGCCGACGGGCTCCTGGGGATCACTCATCGATGGACTCCTCACACGGGGACGGTCCCCACTCTGTGAGGGTACCGCCGCGCCCCGCCACGGTCGGGGAGGCAGGCCGACGCGTGTCGGAGCGGCCGACGGCGCGTGTCGGAGCGGCCGACGGCGCGTGTCGGAGCGGCCGGCCGACGCGTGTCGGAGCGGCCGGCCGACCGCGCGTGTCTGAGCAGCCAGCCGACGGCGCGTGTCGGAGCGGCCGACCGCGCCTGTCGGAGCGGCCGACGGCGCGCTCGTGTGCGCCTCGGGCGCCGAACGCCGAACGACACACCTCCTCGCAACACTCTCCCGAGTCGATCGACTGAGCCGCAGCATCCATTCGCCGCCGGCGGTGCGTTCAAAACTCAGCTGGAATCGAACCGGAGAGGCCGAAATCACCTGATTCGAGGCTCTGAACGTGCGGATGGACGGAGATCTGAACACTGCACGCCGCACGACACCCGGCACCCCGCCCACCGCCGGCACGAACACACGGCACCCCGCCCACCGCCGGCCGCACCGCCGGCGCGGCCCTCAGGCGCCGGCCAGCACGGTGTGCACGAGCGTGCGCACCCCGACCGGGATGGCTCGCTCGTCGGCACGGAATCCGGTCGAGTGCAGGTCGACGCGCGGCTCGAGGCCGTCCCACACCCCCAACCGCGCCAACGCTCCGGGGGCGTGATCGAGCAGCACCGCGAAGTCTTCCGCGCCCGCCGACTGCTCGGCGTCGGCGACGGCGTCGGTTCCCACACCCGCCGACACCGCACGCTGCAGCTGGGCGACCGCCTCGGCATCGTTGACCACGGGCGGCACCCCACGGATGTACGTGAGCTGATATCTCGCACCGCTGGGCGCGAGCAGCTGCCCGATGAGTTCCGTGACGATCTGCTCGGCGGTGTCCCACGCGGCGCGATCCATGACCCGCAGAGTGCCGCGCAGCTGCCCCTGCCGAGGGATGACGTTGGATGCCGCGCCCGCCTGGATCGCGCCCCAGACCAGGAGCGCACCCGACCGGGGGTCGAGTCTGCGGTTCACCAGCAACGGCAGTCGAGCCGCGACCGTCGTCAGCGCGCCGACGACATCGACCGTGAGATGCGGACGCGAGGTGTGCCCGCCCGGCCCGGTGACCTCGAGCTCGATCATGTCGCACGCCGACGTGATGGCGCCCACCCGCAGCCCGACCTGCCCCACCGGCACCCGTGGGTCGCAGTGCAGAGCGAAGATCCGGTCGATGCCGTCGAGGGCGCCGGATGCCACGAGCTGGTGCGATCCGCCCGGCATCCGCTCTTCGGCGGGTTGGAAGAGCAGCCGCACCCGCCCTGCGAACCCGGGAGCCGCCTGTAGCGCCAGCGCCGCGCCGAGCAGAATCGTCGTGTGCACGTCGTGGCCGCACGCGTGCGCGACGCCGTCCACCGTGGAGGCGAACGGCAGGCCGCTGGCTTCGGTGACCGGCAGTGCGTCGATGTCAGCGCGCAGCCCCGTAACCGGTCCGGGCGCTCCCCCGTCGATCTCGGCGACCAGACCCGTGCCCCCGGGAAGCACCTGCGCCGACACGCCCGCGGCGGCGAGGGCATCGTGCAGCAGCTGCGTCGTCGCGTTCTCGTGCCACGAGAGTTCAGGATGCGCATGGATGTGTCGGCGCAGTCGCACGAGTCGGGGCAGATCGGTCGCGAGCATCCCGTCGAGCCAGTCCGGTCCGCGCCCGGCCGCCGGATCGGTGGCCCCTGCCGGCGCGTCGGCGATCTCATCGGATGCGTCATCCCTGTCGGCCATGCCCCGACCGCCCCTCTCGTGTCGTCGCCCCCAGCGTAGACGCGACAGCGGGCCCGACATGTGTCATGCTCGTCGCCATGGGTGACGACATCACCTCGCCCGTGTTCACACGGGAGCAGCGCACGGCCTACCGCGCGAAGGTGCAGCGGTGCCTCGACGTGTTCGAGCAGATGCTGCGCGACCAGGTTTTCGAGCTCGAGCGCCCGCTCACCGGCCTGGAGATCGAGTTGAACCTCGTCGACGACGAGGGCCACCCGGCGATGGCCAACGCCGAGGTGCTGGGCGCGATCGCCGACCCGGCGTTCCAGACCGAACTGGGCCGGTACAACATCGAGCTGAACGTGCCGCCGCGGCCCCTGCCGGGCGACTCGGCGCTCGACCTGGAAGAACTGCTGCGCTGGTCGATGAACCACGCCGAGGAACGTGCCCGCAAGGTGGGCGCACGGATAGTGATGATCGGCATCCTGCCCACTTTGCAGCCCGAGCAGCTGCAGGGCGAGTGGATGAGTGCCAACCCGCGCTACGCCGCGCTCGACGACGCCGTGTTCGCCGCCCGCCGCGAAGACCTCGAGCTGAACATCGTGGGCGCCGAGTCGCTGCGCATGTACTCGCCGACCATCGCGCCCGAGTCGGCGTGCACCTCGGTGCAGCTGCACCTGCAGGTGTCGCCCGCCGCGTTCGCCGCGCATTGGAACGCCGCGCAGCTCGTGGCCGGCCCCCAGCTGGCGCTCGGCGCGAACTCGCCGTACCTGTTCGGCAGGCACCTGTGGGCCGAGACCCGCACCGAGCTGTTTCTGCAAGCCACCGACACGCGCTCCCCCGAACTGCGCAATCAGGGTGTTCGGCCGCCGGTGTTCTTCGGCGAGAGATGGGTGACGAGCATCTTCGATCTGTTCGAAGAGAACGTGCGCTACTTTCCCGCCCTGCTGCCCGAGACCACCGACGAGGATCCCGAGGCCGAACTGCGCGCGGGCCGCGCACCCAAGCTGCAAGAGCTGCGCCTGCACAACGGCACGGTGTACCGGTGGAACCGTCCGGTCTACGACGTCGTCGACGGCGCCCCGCACCTGCGGGTGGAGAACCGCGTACTCCCGGCCGGTCCGACCGTCGCCGATGTCATGGCCAACGCCGCGTTCTACTACGGCGTGGTGCGCATGCTCGCCGAGCAGGACCGCCCGTTGTGGACGAAGATGAGCTTCGATGCGGCCCGCGCGAACTTCACCGAGGGTGCACGGCGCGGCATCGACGCCACCTTCTACTGGCCGGGCATCGGCGCGGTGCCCTGGGACGAACTTGTCTTGCGCCGGCTGCTCCCCCTGGCCCATGAAGGGTTGGGGCGATGGGATGTCTCGGCCGCCGTGCGCGACCGTTATCTGTCGATCATCGAGGAGCGCTGCAAAGAGCGGGTCAACGGCTCATCATGGCAGGTGGCCACAGTGCAAGCCTTCGAGGAGCGCGGTCTGGATCGCCCGCACGCGCTGGCCGAGATGCTGCGCCTGTACATCGAGGGCATGCACGCGAACGCCCCGGTGCACACCTGGGAGGTTCCGGGCCCGAAACGGTAGCCCTCACCGACGGCGTGAGCGCCGGGTGCTCACCGCGGCCAGAGCCGCTGGACGAGGGCGTCGGTGTAGCCATCGGGATGCCACGCCTCGGCCGTGGTCGACAGCCACATTCCGCCCGCCACGACGTCGTCTTCGACGGTGTCACCGGCGGTCTTCGTGCAGCGTACGACCGAACCGGGCAGCGCGGTGCAGGAGAACCCCGAGCTCGAGAACGCCTCGCCTGCGATCGTGGCGGCCGCGGCATCCACTCGCGAGAGCGTGGTGGTGACGGTGCCGCCATCGTCGTTGCGCCACGCGCACGTCATGAGCACCTCGGGCGCGAGCGCATCGCGCACGGCTTCGGCCGAGGTCGCCGGGGGCTTCTGCGACTGGTTGAGCACAGTGCGCGACTGCCAGGTCAGGGCAGCCCACAGCCCATCGGGGTACAGCGAACGGCAGTCGTCGTCTGCCGCGGTGCCGATGCTCTCGATCGGCTGCGGCGTCGCACTGCCGCCGGCGGCCTGTGCGCTGCCGGTGCGCAGCATGTCGCTCACGAACTGCACGGCCCCGGGAACGCCGGGCGCGGCCAGCCACACCAGACCGCCCACCACCCCCAGGCACAAAATGCCCACCGGCCAGGCGATCCAGCCGTTGCGTCCCCCGATCATCGCTTCCTCCCCGGCTCCACGCTACGCGGGGGATCCGACACTCGGCCTCGCCGCTCCGGCGCGCCGTTTCCTCCACAGGATGACTCGTGCGCGAGTTGTCCACAGATGTGCCTCGTTCGTGGGTGGGACGTCTGGGGGCCGACCTAAGGTAGGTGACACCCGCGCTGCTTCGCGTGAGAATGGAGGCATGATCGTGAGCCTGGAGACTATGGCGACTCTGGTGACCATCGCCGTCGGCGTCGCCGCGATCATCGGTGCCGGAAGCCGGATGATGCACGGTCTCGAGTCACGCTTGACGCAGCGCATGGACGAGCGATTCGAACAGGTCGACAAGCGATTCGAACAGGTCGACAAGCGATTCGAACAGGTCGACAAGCGATTCGAGCAGGTCGACAAGCGATTCGAGCAGGTCGACAAGCGATTCGAGCAGGTCAGTCAGCAGGTCATCGACCTCGCCCACGGCCTCACGCAGGTGCGTTCAGAACTCGTCGAGGTGAAGATCTCGGTCGCCCGGCTCGAGGGTCCCGCTCCGGGTCTGCTTCGCGCTCGCTGACGCGAGGCGGGCGCACACGAGGAAGGCCCCCGGCGCATGCCGAGGGCCTTCCTGGAACGGGTGCGTCAGTTGTACGTACCCGGGGTGTAGTCGTCGGTCGAGAAGCTGTCGAAGTCGACGTAGCTCAGGTCGGCGTCACTGTAGGCGCCGTCCGAGGCGAAGATGCGGTTGGGGTACCGCTCGCTCTTTGCCTCTTCGGTCGCCTCCACCACGACGTTCCGGTACTTGGTGAGTCCGGTGCCGGCGGGGATCAGCTTTCCGATGATCACGTTCTCCTTCAGGCCCACGAGCGGGTCGCTCTTGCCCTCCATCGCGGCCTGGGTCAGCACGCGCGTCGTCTCCTGGAACGACGCGGCCGACAGCCACGACTCGGTCGCAAGCGACGCCTTGGTGATACCCATCAGCTCGGGACGACCCGACGCGGGGCGCTTGCCCTCGGCCACCGACGCACGGTTGCGGTCGATGAAGCGACGCGAGTCGACAAGCTCACCCGGAAGCAGCGTGGTCTCGCCGTGGTCGACGACGGTGACCTTGCGCAGCATCTGGCGAACGATGACCTCGATGTGCTTGTCGTGGATCGGCACACCCTGGGAGCGGTACACGCCCTGAACGCCGTTGACGAGGTACTTCTGCACCTCGCGGGCGCCCTGCACGCGCATGATCTCCTTCGGGTCGAGCGTGCCCACCTGCAGCGGCTGGCCGACCGTCACGTGCTGGCCGTCCTCCACGAGCAGGGTCGCACGCTTGAGGACCGGGTAGACGTGCGGCTCGTCGCCGTTGTCGGGGGTCAGGATGACCTTGCGGGTCTTCTCGGTCTCGTCGATCGTGACGCGGCCGTCCGACTCGGCGATCGGCGACGCACCCTTGGGCGTGCGCGCCTCGAACAGCTCGGTGACACGCGGCAGACCCTGGGTGATGTCGTCAGCCGACGCCGAACCACCCGTGTGGAAGGTGCGCATGGTCAGCTGCGTGCCGGGCTCGCCGATCGACTGGGCGGCGATGATGCCCACCGCCTCGCCGATGTCGACGAGCTTGCCCGTGGCAAGCGAACGGCCGTAGCACTGCGCGCAGACACCGACAGCCGAATCACAGGTGAGCACCGAGCGCACCTTGATGCTGGTCACACCCAGCTCGATCAGGCGGTTGATCAGCACGTCGCCGACATCAGAGCCCGCCTCGGCGAGCACCTCACCCGACTCCGAGACGACATCGGTGGCAAGCGTGCGCGAGAACACCGAGTTCTCGACGTTCGCGTCGCGCACGAGCGTGCCGTCGGCACCGGCTGCCGCGATCGGCAGTTCGAGACCCTTGCTGGTGCCGCAGTCGTCCTCACGGATGATGACGTCCTGCGACACATCAACGAGGCGACGGGTCAGGTAGCCCGAGTCGGCGGTGCGCAGAGCGGTGTCGGCCAGACCCTTGCGGGCACCGTGCGTGGCGATGAAGTACTCGGCCACACTCAGCCCCTCGCGGTACGAGGAGATGATCGGGCGCGGGATGATCTCACCCTTGGGGTTGTTCACCAGGCCGCGCATACCCGCGATGTTGCGGATCTGCAGCCAGTTACCACGGGCGCCCGACGACACCATGCGGTTGATGGTGTTCTCGGCCGGGAAGTTGTCCCGCATCGCCTTCTGCACCTCGTCGGTGGCCTCGGTCCAGATCTTGATGAGCTCCTGCCGGCGCTCGGCGTCGGTGGTCAGACCCTTCTCGTACTGGCTCTGCACCTTGGCGGCGCGCTTCTCGTGCTCACCGATGATCGCGGCCTTGCTCGGCGGGGTGAGGATGTCGCTCATTGCGACGGTCACGCCCGACCGGGTGGCCCAGTAGAAGCCGGCGTCCTTGATCGCGTCGAGGGCGGCGGCCACGGTGACCTTCGGGTACTCCTCGGCCAGCTTGTTCACGATCTGGCTGAGCTTGCCCTTGTCCGCCTGCTCGCGCACGAACGGGTAGCCCTTGGGCAGCGCGTCGTTGAAGATCGCCTGACCCAGCGAGGTGTCCACCAGGCCGTGGGTCTCGTACCCCTCGGGCGATTCGCCCTCGAGGAAGGCCAGACCCGGAATGCGGATGCGTACCTTCGCCTGCAGGTCGAGCGTGCCTTCGTCGCGGGCGAGGATGGCCTCGCCAACCGAACCGAACACCCGGCCTTCGCCGGCCGCGCCCTCCTTGAGCGTGGTCAGGTAGTGCAGACCGATGATCATGTCCTGCGAGGGCAGGGTCACCGGGCGGCCGTCCGACGGCTTGAGGATGTTGTTCGAGGCCAGCATGAGGATGCGAGCCTCGGCCTGAGCCTCGACCGACAGCGGCAGGTGCACGGCCATCTGGTCACCGTCGAAGTCGGCGTTGAACGCCGCACACACGAGCGGGTGCAGCTGGATGGCCTTGCCCTCCACGAGCTGGGGCTCGAACGCCTGGATGCCCAGACGGTGCAGCGTGGGGGCGCGGTTGAGCAGCACGGGGCGCTCGCGGATGATCTCCTCGAGCACGTCCCAGACCTCGGGACGCATGCGCTCGACGGCGCGCTTGGCGGCCTTGATGTTCTGCGAGTGACCCAGGTCGATCAGGCGCTTGATCACGAACGGCTTGAACAGCTCGATCGCCATCGTCTTGGGCAGACCACACTGGTGCAGCTTCAGCGTCGGGCCGACGATGATCACCGAACGACCCGAGTAGTCCACGCGCTTGCCGAGCAGGTTCTGACGGAACCGGCCCTGCTTGCCCTTGAGCATGTCAGAGAGCGACTTGAGCGCACGGTTGCCGGTACCGGTGACCGGGCGGCCGCGACGGCCGTTGTCGAACAGCGCGTCGACGGCCTCCTGCAGCATCCGCTTCTCGTTGTTCACGATGATCTCGGGAGCACCGAGATCGATCAGGCGACGAAGGCGGTTGTTGCGGTTGATCACGCGGCGGTACAGGTCGTTGAGGTCGGATGTCGCGAAGCGGCCACCGTCGAGCTGCACCATGGGGCGCAGCTCGGGCGGGATCACCGGAACGACGTCGAGAACCATCGAGGCGGGGCTCATCCCGGTCGACAGGAACGAGTTGACGACCTTCAGACGCTTGATCGCACGGATCTTGCGCTGGCCCTTGCCCTCGGAGATCTGCAGGCGCAGGCTCTCCGACTCGGCGGCCAGGTCGAACGCCTGCAGGCGGCGCTGGATCGACTCGGCGCCCATGTAGGCCTCGAAGTACTGGCCGAAGCGGTCCTGCAGCTCGTGGAAGACGTCGTCCTCAGGCTTGAGGGCGCCCACCTCGAGGGTGCGGAAGTCCTCCCAGACGCGCTCGAGACGGGCGATCTGCTCGTCGGCGTTCTTGCGAACCGACGCCATCTCCTTCTCGGCGGCGTCCTTCGTCTTCTTTTTCTGGTCGGCCTTGGCGCCTTCGGCCTCGAGGGCGGCGAGGTCCTCCTCCAGCTTCTGGAGGCGGGCGGCCACGCGCGCGTCGCGCCGGTCGGCGATGGTCTTCATCTCCAGGCGCAGGTTGTTCTCGTGCGTGGGAAGGTCGCGGTGACGCGCCTCCTCATCGACCGAGATGACCATGTAGGCGGCGAAGTAGATGACCTTCTCGAGGTCCTTGGGGGCCATGTCCAGCAGGTACCCCAGGCGCGAGGGGACACCCTTGAAGTACCAGATGTGGGTGACCGGGGCGGCCAGCTCGATGTGGCCCATCCGCTCGCGGCGGACGGAGCTCTTGGTGACCTCCACGCCGCAGCGCTCGCAGACGATGCCCTTGAAGCGGACACGCTTGTACTTACCGCAGGCGCACTCCCAGTCGCGGCTGGGCCCGAAGATCTGCTCGCCGAACAGACCGTCCTTCTCGGGCTTGAGCGTGCGGTAGTTGATGGTCTCGGGCTTCTTGACCTCACCGTAGGACCAACGACGGATGTCGTCGGCGGTGGCCAGGCCGATGCGAAGCTCATCGAAAGTTGTTGCGTCGAGCACGTTTTCTCCTGTGTGCCTTGAAAAAGTGTGTGTGGGCCTGGCCGGATCAGATCTCGTCGATGGACGAGGTCTCGAAACGGCTGGAGATGTTGATGCCGAGCTCCTCCGCTGCGCGGAACGCCTCGTCGTCGGTGTCGCGGAGGTTGACCGCGGTGCCGTCGGCCGAGAGCACCTCGACGTTCAGGCAGAGCGACTGCATCTCCTTCATGAGCACCTTGAACGACTCGGGCGTGCCGGGCTCGGGGATGTTCTCGCCCTTGACGATCGCCTCGTACACCTTGACGCGGCCGAGGATGTCGTCGGACTTCACCGTCAGCAGCTCCTGCAGCGCGTAGGCGGCACCGTAGGCCTCGAGGGCCCACACCTCCATCTCACCGAAGCGCTGACCACCGAACTGCGCCTTACCACCCAGCGGCTGCTGCGTGATCATCGAGTACGGGCCGGTCGAGCGGGCGTGGATCTTGTCGTCCACCAGGTGGTGCAGCTTCAGGATGTACATGTAGCCGACCGAGATCGGAGCCGGGAAGGGCTCGCCGCTGCGACCGTCGTACAGTGTCGTCTTGCCGCTGGCGTCGATCAGGCGGTCGCCGTCGCGTGTGGGAAGGGTCGAGTCGAGCAGACCCGCGATCTCTTCCTCGTGCGCGCCGTCGAACACCGGGGTGGCCACCTTGGTGCCGGGCGCGGCCTCGCGCGCGTCGGCGGGGAGTCCCTTGGCCCACTCCGGGTCGCCCTCGACCTTCCAGCCGGTCTTGGCGATCCACCCGAGGTGGGTCTCCAGCACCTGGCCGAAGTTCATGCGGCCCGGGATGCCCAGCGGGTTGAGGATGACGTCGACCGGCGTGCCGTCGGCGAGGAATGGCATGTCCTCGACCGGCAGGATGCGCGAGATGACGCCCTTGTTGCCGTGGCGACCGGCGAGCTTGTCACCGGCGGTGATCTTGCGCTTCTGGGCGATGTAGACCACGACACGACGGTTCACGCCGTTGCCGAGCTCGTCGTCGCCCTCTTCGGCGTTGAACTCCTTGACCGCGATGATCGTGCCCTCTTCACCGTGGGGCACCTTCAGCGAGGTGTCGCGCACTTCGCGGCTCTTCTCGTTGAAGATCGCGCGCAGCAGGCGCTCCTCGGCCGACAGCTCGGTCTCGCCCTTCGGGGTGACCTTGCCGACCAGGATGTCGCCGGGGCGAACCTCGGCGCCGATGCGCACGATGCCGCGCTCGTCGAGATCCTTGAGAAGGTCCGGACTCACGTTGGGCAGGTCGCGGGTGATCTCCTCCTTGCCGAGCTTGGTGTCGCGGGCATCGACCTCGTACTCCTCGATGTGGATCGAGGAGAGCGTGTCGTCCTTGACCAGGTTCTGGCTGAGGATGATCGCGTCTTCGTAGTTGTAGCCCTCCCACGTCATGAACGCGACGAGCAGGTTCTTGCCCAGCGCCAGCTCACCGCTCTCGGTGGCCGGGCCGTCGGCGATGACCTCGCCGACCTCGACGCGCTCACCGGCCGAGACGACCACGCGCTGGTTGTAGCAGGTGCCCTGGTTCGAGCGGTCGAACTTGCGCAGGTAGTACTCCTGGATGCCGCCCTCGTCGAGCTGCACCGTCACCTTGTCGGCCGAGACCTCGGCGACCACACCGGCGTTCTGCGCGGTGATCACGTCACCGGCGTCGATGGCGATGTAGCCCTCCATACCGGTGCCGACCACAGGGGCCTCGCTGCGCAGCAGCGGAACGGCCTGCTTCTGCATGTTCGCGCCCATGAGCGCGCGGTTCGCGTCGTCGTGCTCGAGGAACGGGATGATCGAGGTACCCACCGACACCATCTGGCGCGGGGAGACGTCCATGTAGCCGATCTCCTCGGCATGCACCAGGTCGACCTCGCCGCCCTTCTGGCGGGCAAGGACCCGGTCTTCGGCGAAGCGGCCGTCGGCCTTCAGGGGCGCGTTGGCCTGCGCGACGATGAAGTCCTCTTCCTCGGTCGCGGTGAGGTAGTCGATCTGGTCGGTGACCTTGCCGTCGACGACCTTGCGGTACGGCGTCTCGATGAAACCGAAGGAGTTGATCCGGGCGAACGTCGCCAGACGCCCGATCAGGCCGATGTTCGGGCCTTCCGGGGTTTCGATCGGGCACATGCGGCCGTAGTGCGATGGGTGCACGTCACGCACCTCGACGCCGGCCCGCTCACGCGACAGGCCACCGGGGCCCAGCGCTGACAGCGTGCGCTTGTGGGTCAGACCCGCGAGCGGGTTGTTCTGGTCCATGAACTGCGACAGCTGCGACGTGCCGAAGAACTCCTTGATCGCCGCCACGACGGGACGCACGTTGATCAGGGTCTGCGGGGTGATCGCTTCGATGTCCTGCGTGGTCATGCGCTCGCGGACCACGCGCTCCATGCGCGACAGGCCCGTGCGCACCTGGTTCTGGATGAGCTCGCCCACCGCGCGGATGCGCCGGTTGCCGAAGTTGTCGATGTCGTCGGTGCCCAGACGGATCTCGACGTCCTTGCCGCCACGACGACCGGTGAAGGTCGTGTCGCCGCGGTGCAGGCGCACCAGGTACTTGATCGTCGCGACGATGTCGTCGCGGCTAAGCACCGAGGCGCTCAGCGGCGCCTCCAGACCCAGCTTCTGGCTGATCTTGAACCGGCCGACCTTGGCGAGGTCGTAGCGCTTCGGGTTGAAGTAGTAGTTGTCCAGAAGGCTGCGGGCCGCCTCGGCGGCCACCTGCTCACCCGGACGCAGCTTGCGGTAGATGTCGCGCAGCGCCTCTTCCTGGGTGAGGATGGTGTCCTTGCTCAGGGTGTCTTCGATGGAGTCGAAGCCGGCGAACTCGGTGAGGATGTCTTCGCTGGACAGGCCCAGTGCCTTCAGGAACACCGTCACCGACTGCTTGCGCTTGCGGTCGATGCGCACGCCGACCTGGTCGCGCTTGTCGATCTCGAACTCGAGCCAGGCGCCGCGGCTGGGAATGACCCGCGCCGAGACGATGTCCTTGTCACTGGTCTTGTCGGGGGTCTTGTCGAAGTAGACGCCCGGCGAACGCACCAGCTGCGAGACGACGACACGCTCGGTGCCGTTGATGATGAACGTGCCCTTGTCGGTCATGAGCGGGAAGTCGCCCATGAAGACCGTCTGGGTCTTGATCTCACCGGTCTGGTGGTTCATGAACTCGGCCTCGACGTACAGCGGCGCGGCGTACGTCTTGCCGCGCTCCTTGCACTCCTCGATCGAGTACTTCTCCGGCTCGAGGTACGGGTTCGTGAAGCTCAGCTGCATCGTCTCGCTGAGGTCTTCGATGGGTGAGATCTCCTCGAAGATCTCCTCCAGACCGCTGAACTCCGGAATGTCGGAGCGACCGGCGGCCTTGGACTCGGCGGCGCGGGCCTTCCAGGCCTCGCTGCCGATGAGCCAGTCGAACGACTCCGTCTGCAGTGCGAGCAGATCGGGGACGGTCAGCGTGTCGGAGATCTTGGCGAACGAGAGGCGGGATGCTCCGCGGCCGTTCTTGGGGGTGGTGGGGTTGGATGCGTTGGGCGCAGCAGCCAAGGGGATAACCTCCATGAGCCCGGGCGGGCTTCGGTTCCTTGTCGACAGGTGGCGCGCACTCATCCCCGAACCCTGAGCGCCTCACGTCGCCGCCCATCGGATGCTCATGACGAGTCCATCGGGAACCAGCGGGGGCACACAGGCACAGCCGACCACCATATGAAGGCAAGGGGAACCAGAGCGCAACTACCAACTATATGTCTTCCGACGCGCCATGTCCAGTCGGATTCTTGACGAGTTTCACATCCTGCGGTATAACCGCGAGCCGGCAGCCTCAGGGCGGCGGGTGGGCGTGTCGGAACCGGATGCGGGTACCCGGTCGCGCCTGCGCGAGCGCATCGAGCGCGGCATCCACCACCACCGCAATCACCGGATACCCGCCCGTGACCGGTCCATCGGCCAGCAGGACCGTCGGTCGGCCGTCGGGCGGCACCTGCATCGCACCGGGGAGCATGCCCTCGCTGGGAAGCTCGCCCGCGCGAACCCGATCGAGCACCGGACCCTCCAGCCGCATGCCGACCCGGTCGGCACGGTCGCTGACGGTCCAGACCGTGTCGAAGAGCGTGCGGCGGGCGGATGCCGTGAACCAGTCGGAGCGCGGACCGGGAGCGAGCGGGAGCGCGAGCTGGTCGGGCGGCGGCATCGCCATCACCGGTTCGGCGGGCGGAACAGGCCCGGATGCCGCATCCGCGGTGGCCACGACAGCGCCCGCCTGCAGCGGCGCGGGGCCGAGTCCGGCCATGATGTCGGTCGACCGTGAGCCGGCGACGACCGGCGCAGCGATCCCGCCGCGCACCGCCAGGTAGGTGCGTGCGCCATGCGCGGCCCACCCGACGGCCAGTTCGACGCCCGACGGCCACTCCAGTGCCTCGTCGGGGTCGACATCGCGGCCGCCGATCGAGATCGGCCCCCATGCCCCGGTCAACGCTATCCACAAGTCGCGCCGGGCGACGGCGCGCAGGCCGCCCATCGTGATCTCAAGGCCGGCGGCGCCCTCGGTGTTGCCGACCAGCCGGTTTGCGGCGCGCAGCGCCGCGCGATCCAGCGCGCCCGATGCCGCGATGCCGATGCTCGCGTGGCCGGGCCGGCCGAGGTCCTGCACCGTGGTGCGCAGCCCCGGCTCGATCACCTCGAATGCCGGGCCAGGCCCGCTCGCCGTCCAGAACTCCGTCGATCTCGTCGCCCCTGCCCCGGAAACGGCCTCTTGGTGCCGGATGGCGTCGATGTCGGCTGAGTTCTGCACGCCACCGGCCGCGCCGCCCGCGCCGGCGTCATCGGCCGCGCCGCCCGCACCGGCGTCACCGGCCGCGCCGCCCGCGCCGGCGTCACCGGCCGCGCCGCCCGCGCCGCCGCCGCCGCCCGCGCCGGGCCCCCCGACCTCCGCTTCGACGAACCGCACCCGGGTGCCGGGTGTGAGCAGTGCCGGGTCGGCGGCGTCCGGATCGAACAGCCGTGCACGCGTCGTGCCGATAAGCCGCCATCCGCCCGGCGTCGCGCGCGGGTACGCGCCGCAATACGCCCCCGCCAGCCCCACCGCGCCGGCGGGCACGCGCGTGCGCGGGTCGTCGAGCCGCGGCACATCGAACGGCCACCCGTCGCCGAGAAGGTATCCGAATCCCGGCGCGAAGCCGGTGAACGCCACCGTCCAGGCGGTGTCGCGGTGCTGCGCCACCAGTGCCTCGACGCTCACCCCGAGCAGCCCAGCCGTGTCGGCGAGATCGGGGCCGTCGTAGGCGATGTCCAGCTCGACGGTGCGCGGGGCACAGGCTGCGGCATCCTCTCCCGGCGCCTCGGCGGTGCGCTCGATCCACGCGTGCACGGCCGACAGTGGCAGGGCCCGGGGGTCGACGCGCACGAGCACCGTGCGGGCGCCGGGCACGATGTCGACGACGCCGTCGGGGCGGGATGTCGCCAGCCCAGCGTGCAGCGCGAGCGCCTCGCCGGGAGCGGTCTCGGCCAGCAGAGCGCGGTCGCCGAACGGCAGGATCGTCACCACGGCGCCCGCACCTCCACGCCGGCCGCATCCAGCGCCGCGCGTACCGCGCGGGCCAGCTGCAGCGAGGCCGCGGTGTCGCCGTGCAGGCAGAACGAGACGGCGTCCACTCCCACAACGGTGCCGTCCACGGCATCGACGTCGCCGGCACGGGCCAGCCGCAGTGCGCGCTCGGCGACGGCATCGGGGTCGTGCAGCAGATCGCCGGGTTCACCGCGCGGCACGAGAGTGCCGTCGGCGCGGTAGCCGCGGTCGAGGAACGCCTCACGGTAGAACGGCAGGCCGATGGCAGCAGCGGCGGCGGCGAGCGCTTCTCCCTGTGCGAGAACCGGGATGCCGCGGCCGAGCCGCTCGCTCAGCTCGGCGACTGCGGCGGCAACGGCCTCGGCCTGCTCGGGGTCGGCGCCGGCGGCGTGGTACAGCGCCCCGTGCGGCTTGACATAGCGGATGTCGGCACCGGCGCCCTCGAGTGCGGCGAGCTGTTCGGCCACGGTGGCGCGCAGGTCTGCGGCATCCATTCTCACCACGAGACGGCCGAAGTTCGCGCGGTCGGGAAAGGACGGATGGGCACCGATCGCCACGCCGGTGCGCGCCGCGCGCGCGGCGGCGGCGTGCATGGAGGCCGCATCACCCGCATGGGCACCGCAGGCGATGCTGGCGCTGGAGATCAGCGCGAACATCGCCTCGTCGTCGGCCGTCGGCAGGCCGTCGATGGTCTCACCGAGGTCGGCGTTGAGGTCGATCGCGCCCATATGCCCACGGTAGCGCCGCAGAGTCGGCGGCGGCATGCTCAGAACTCATCTCATCCGGGCCGCGCGGGCCGGTTCCGGGCCGATTGTGCGCGCTTCGCGCACGGAGGGGATGAGTTCTGAACGCCTCACCCGGGTACCGTGGTCGCCGTGGGCAGAACGAGAGCGCGCGACCAAGACGCGCCGCAGGCACGGCTGAGCGACGGCACCCTCGCCCGCATCGTGCCCAGCCCGTATACGAGCGGCTTCGAGTTGATGGTCGGCGACACGCCCCAGTCGCACGTCGACCTGGACGATCCGACCCACCTGCACTTCGAATACGTCGCGCGCATGGGCGCGGTCATCGACCAGCTGCACCTGCCCGGCCAGCCGCTCACCGCCGTGCACCTGGGTGGCGGCGCCCTGACCATCCCGCGCTACATCGCGCACACCCGGCCAGGCTCGCGCCAGCAGGTGATCGAACTCGAACCCGCGCTGTGGGACCTCGTGCGCGAGCACCTGCCGCTGCCGAAGAACGCCGCGATCCGCGTGCGCATCGGCGATGCCCGG
Source organism: Microbacterium protaetiae (assembly GCF_004135285.1). Lineage (NCBI taxonomy): Bacteria > Bacillati > Actinomycetota > Actinomycetes > Micrococcales > Microbacteriaceae > Microbacterium > Microbacterium protaetiae. The sequence goes on along the minus strand of NZ_CP035494.1, from coordinate 2,077,135 downwards.
GCGGGGCTCGACCGGCTGCCGCCCGCTCTGACCGGCGCTGTCGATCTCGTGGTCTCGGATGTCTACGCCGGCGCCCAGACGCCCGCACACCTCACCTCGGTGGAGTTCTACCGCGCGGCATCCCACCTGCTCGCACCGACGGGGGTGCTGCTGGTCAACGTCGCCGACGGCGCCGGACTCGCCTTCGCCCGACAGCAGGTGGCCACCGTGCGCGCGGTGCTCGAGCACGTGATAGTGCTCGCCGAGGTGCAGACGCTCAAGGGTCGCCGGTTCGGCAACCTCGTGATCGCGGCCTCGGCGACCGAGCTGCCCACGCAGTGGCTGCCGCGACTGATGGCCGCAGGCCCTCACCCGGCGAAGGTCGCCCAGGGCCGCGAGATCGACGAGTTCGCCGGTGCGCTGGCTCCGGTGACGGATGCCGCGGCACGGCCGTCGCCGGCGCCGAAGTCGTCGCTGTTCGAACGGTAGACAGCCTCCGACAGCACGCGACAGCGCGACGACAGAGCCATGAAAGTGCGGGTGTGGATGCTTGTCACATGACAACTTCCACCGAATGGGCCGTTGAGGCCGACTCCCTCGTGAAGGTCTTCGGTTCCAACCGCGCGGTCGACGGCGTCGATCTGCGAGTGAAGACCGGGACCGTCTACGGAGTGCTCGGTCCCAACGGCGCCGGCAAGACCACCACCATCAACATGCTCGCCACGCTCCTGCGTCCCGACGGCGGCTCCGGCCGCATCTTCGGTCACGACGTGGTGCGCGAGCCCAACATCGTGCGTCAGCTGATCGGCGTCACGGGCCAGTTCGCCTCGGTCGATGAGACACTCTCGGCCACCGAGAACCTCGTCATCTTCGGCCGCTTGCTCGGGCTCTCCCGCATTGAGGCGCGCGCGAAGTCGACCGATCTGCTGGAGCGGTTCGGATTGACGGATGCCGCGCGCCGGCCGCTGAAGAAGTTCTCGGGCGGCATGCGCCGACGCCTTGACCTGGCGGCATCCCTCATCGCACAGCCTCCGCTGATCTTCCTCGACGAGCCGACCACAGGTCTGGACCCGCGCACCCGCGGCCAGATGTGGGACACCATCCGCGAGCTCGTCGCGACAGGGTCGACGGTCGTGCTGACCACGCAGTACCTCGACGAAGCCGACCAGCTGGCCGATCGCATCGCGGTCATCGACCGCGGCCGCGTGGTGGCCGAGGGCACCGCCGACGAACTCAAGTCGTCGGTGGGCACCTCGAGCCTGCAGCTGCGCCTGGCCGATGCGGCCGACACCTCCGATGCCCTCCGTGCCATCGAGCGCGTGCTCGGCGTGACCGGAACCCTCTCCCCGGAGGCATCCCGCATCACCGCGCCCATGGCCGACGCCGACCGCGTCGCCGAGCTTCTGATCACCCTGCGCGAGGCGGGCATCCACATCACCGAGATGAGCGTGCAGAAGCCCACGCTCGACGAAGTCTTCCTCACCATCACCGGACACGACGCAGCCGACCAGGCCGACGTCGCCCAGAAAGAAGAGGTGTCGGCATGACCACCCTCACCGCCACCCGCATCGTCCCCGCGAACGATCGCGAACTGAAGAACCGCATCAGCATCACCCAGACGCTGGCCAACACCTTCACCATGGCCTACCGCGGACTCGTCAAGATCCGTCGCACCCCGGAACAGCTCGTGGATGTCACGGTGCAGCCGATCATCTTCACACTGATGTTCGCGTTCCTGTTCGGCGGCGCCATCGCCGGCAACGTGCAGAACTATCTGCCGGTGCTGATTCCGGGCATTCTCGTGCAGACGGTGATCACGACCTCGGTCGTGACCGGAACGCAGTTGCGCGAAGACATGGACAAGGGCGTGTTCGACAGGTTCCGCTCATTGCCCATCGCGCGCATTGCGCCGCTGTCGGGCGCGCTGCTGGCCGACACCGTACGGTATGCGATCGCAACCACGCTCACCTTCGTGATGGGCTTCGTGATGGGGTATCACCCGGCCGGCGGCATCGGGAACGTCGTGCTCGCCGGCATCCTGGTCATCGTCTGCTCGTGGGCGATCAGCTGGATCTTCGCCTTCTTCGGCGTGATCGCCCGCACCGCCGGCAGCGTGCAGGGCATCTCGATGATCGTGCTCTTCCCGCTGACGTTCTTCTCGAACGCCTTCGTCGACCCGTCGACGATGCCCGACTGGCTGCAGTGGTTCGTGAACGTCAACCCGGTGTCGCACCTGGTCACCGCGGTGCGCGAGCTCGCCAACAACGGCGCCATCACCGGCGACGCCTGGATCTCGCTGCTCGGTGCCGCCGTCATCGTGGCGATCTTCGCGCCGCTGACCGTGCGGGCGTACATGCGCAAGGCCTGACCCGCGCTTCCAGGCCCGCGTCCTGACTCAGGGCGCGGGCCTGGTCGCATCTCCGGCCCGTCGCAGAAGGTCCAGCGCGCGCGGCAGCAGCCGGTCGTGCGAGAGAGTGGATGCCGCTGCCCGCGCGGCCTCGAGCCGTTCGGCGCCGACGAGCCCGACGGCGTGGGCCTCGTGCTCTTGCCAGCGCAGGCTCCACAGATCTTGCCGCGCACCCAGCCGCTCCGCCAGCACGAGGGCCTCCAGGCCCCGCTCGTCGCCGGCCTCCTGCAGCGCCCACGCCGACCAGCCCATCAGCACGGTGCCCAGCACCGGATGGTCTGCCATGCCCGGGCCCTGCCGCTGCCGCATCACGGCGAGAGTGCGGGTGCGCAGCCGCCGTGCCCACGCGTTCCGCCGCTCGGGTGTGAGCAGCCCGTCGAATACGACGGCCGACAGCGCCCCGGCCATCATCATCTGATACCACGGCGATCCGCGTTGCGGCGATGACGAGAACAGGCTCAGCGCGCGGTCGAAGTGTGCAGCCGCGGCATCCAGATCCCCCTCCCGACGGGCCGTCTCGGCCAGGCCGTAGACGCCGATGGATGCTGTCTCCAGGCCGTCCTCGGTCAGTTCGTTCGAGGCCGCCAGCGCCGCAAAGACCTCGCGCGCGGCGGCGATATCGCCGAGAGTGACCAGATTCGTCCCGCGAAGCCACGCGATCTGATGCTGCTGCTGAGCGGCGCCGAAGAGCTCGTACCCTCGATCCGCGCGATCCAGCCACTCCAGGGCGAGCGCCGGCTGGTCGGTCTGACTGGCCAGCTGCGCCACAGATGACGCCGCCATCGCGGCGAACCACTCCGCGCCCGAGGCACGTGCGAGCTCCCACGACCGCAGCGAACTGGCCAACGCGACTTCGGGACGCCCCTCATTCTCGGCGAACTGCGACATGAGCGTCTCGCCGACCAGCTGCGTCGCGGGGTGCGACGAGGCCGCCATCGTCTGCAACACCCCGTTCACGGCATCCACCCCGCCGGCGATGCCCGCGGCCAGGATGTCGATGAGGGCCCCGGCGAACGCGCCGATGGGTTCATTCATGTCAGGATGCCGGCGCCGCAGAATCCGGATGCGGGCGATGAACCGCAGGGACGGGGCGCCCGCCTCTGCCTGCCCGACGAAAGTGGCGACGATCAGCGTCGTCACGAGAGCCTCGACCGGAACCCGGCCCTCGCGGGCGCGCTGGACCACCTCGAACGCCGCCAAGGCGAACGACGCCATTTCGGTGAACGCCCCCATCACCATCCAGGTCTGTGCGAGCAGCGCGAAGAGCAGGATGGTCGTCTCATCGTCGCCGCGATCTATCGCCCGCCGCAGCACCGCTATGAGGTTCGCATGCTCGTCACGGATCTCGGCGTGCGTCTCCCTCTCGAACGCGCGGTTGAGGCGCTCCACGCTGAAACGCCACGCCCACGACGTGACGCGGTCCCACGCTGACTCGATGCCATCCGGCTCGTCGGCCAGCCGCGCCAGCGCGTATTCGCGGATCGTTTCGAGCATCCGGAATCGCACGTGCCCGACGCGGCTCTCGGCGACCAGCAGCAGCGACTGCGACACGAGCCGGTCGATGACGTCGTCGACGGGCTCGCCGAGCACGCCCGCGGCGGTGTCGGCGCCGAACCCGTCGGGCAGCACCGCGAGCACGACCATGGCCCGGCGCGCCTGGTCGTCGAGCAGATCCCAGCTCCAGCCGATCACCGCCTCGAGCGTGCGATGGCGCTCGGGCGCGGTGCGGTCGCCGGTGGTCAGCAGCGCGAACCGGTCCTGCAGGCGCTGCTCGATCTGCTGGGGCGTCATCGTCCGCACGCGCGCAGCGGCGAGCTCGATGGCCAGCGGCAATCCGTCCAGGTGGGTGCACAACCGCGTGACCACGTCGATGGGAAGGGATGCGCCGGGCCGCACCGCGCGAGCCCGTTCCAGGAACAACTGCACGGCCGGCGCCTCGCCCGTCTCGTCGAGCGCGAGCGGAGCAAGCGGGTACACGGCTTCGCCGGCCATCGCCAAGGGCGTGCGACTGGTCGTGAGCACATGCAGTGACGGAACCGACGCGAGCATGTCGGCCACCCACCCGGCGACGCCGTCGATCACCTGCTCGCAGTTGTCGAGCACCACGAGGGCCTGCTGTTCGCCCAGCAACCCGATCACACGCGCGCGCAGGTCGGGGCGCATCCCGATGTCGGCGAGCCGGCCGCCCGGAGAGGCCTCGCTGATGCCGAGCACCGTTGCGATCGTGGGGGCGACGTCGTCGTCGGCGCGCACGCCGGCCAGCGGCACCATCACGACGGCGGGAGCGTGGGATGCCGCGGCCACCGCCTGCACGAGACGGGTCTTGCCCAGCCCTCCCGTGCCCAAGACGGTGACGACCCTCGAGTGGTCGAGCAGAGCCGCCACGGCGGCCAGATCGGCGCCGCGCCCGAGCAGTTCGTTCGGCGCCGCCTGCAGGCCGATGCGCACGCGGGTCCGCGCGGGATCGCCACGCAACAAGGCGGCGTTCAGTTGCGCGATATCCTCGCCCGGGTCCGCGCCCAGGTCGTCGCGCAGGCGAGCGCGCAGCTCGGCGAACACGCTGAGCGCCTCAGCCGTGCGACCGGCATCGGCGAGGGTGCGCATGAGCTGCGCGTGCGCGGCCTCGTCGTACGGGTGCGCCGCCGCGCGAGCGCTCAATGAGGCGACCGCTTCATCGACGCGCCCGGCAGCGCTCAGTGCCTCAGCCCGCGCGGTGTCGAGCCTTGAACGCAGGGTGGATGCGGCATCCGCGACCGCCACCGCAACCGGAGCGGGCTCAAGATCAGCACCCGGTTCGCCACGCCAGAGCGCAAGGGCCTTATCGAGGGCGGGGAGCGCATCGTCGGAGGCCGCGGCACCATCGAGAAGGCGCGCGGCCTCGGCGAGGTCGGTCTCGGCGTCGCCCAGCGCATAGCCGCCGGGCAGGCTGCGCACCGCCTCAGACCCCGCCGCCGCGCGGACGCGCGAGACCAGCGTCTGCAGCGCCGCCCGCGGGTTCTTCGGCGGATCGTCGCCCCAGATGTCGTCGGCGAGGGCGTCGGCGCTGCGTATTGTGCCACCCGCGAGAACGAGTGCGGCCACCAGCGCCCGGGCGTTCGGCCCGCTCAGCTCGACGTGGCCGCGCTGCGCCTCGACCGTCACCGGGCCCAGGACCGCCGCGCGCAAGCCGCCTTCTGTCACAGAGCGAGCCTAGCGATCGTCACCGATGCGTTGCTTTGGGTCAGGCGGCTCACCCGTATCGAATCTGCGCCCGCGCATGTGTTTCTCGGGCGCGCACGCAGAATCGGGCAGCGCGAGCCGCGGGCGCACGCTCAAGGGACCGCCGCGCCATCCCATTCTGCGTTCGCGCCCCCGTTCTGCGACCGCGCCCCCTCTCGACACCACCTCGGCGCCCACGCGCATCCAATCAGCATCCGCGCATGCATCTCTCACCCGCGAACGCAGAATCGGGCAGCGCAACCCCGACACGCACCCGCGAGAGACCGCCACGCCACCCCATTCCGCATCCGCGCCCGCATTCCGCATCCGCGCCCGCATTCCGCGACCGCGCCCCCTCTCGACACCACCTCGGCGCCCACGCGCATCCAATCAGCATCCGCGCATGCAATTCTCACCCGCGAACGCAGAATCGGGCAGCGCAGACCCGACACGCACCCGCGAGAGACCGCCACGCCACCCCATTCCGCGACCGCGCCCGCATTCCGCATCCGTGCCCCCGTTCTGCGACCGCGCCCCCTCTCGACACCACCTCGGCGCCCACGCGCATCCAATCAGCATCCGCGCATGCAATTCTCACCCGCGAACGCAGAATCGGGCAGCGCAACCCCGACGCGTATGGATGCCGCGGGCCTCATCACTCGCACGCCTGTGGATAACTCCCGCGGCAACTGCTCTGAAGTCGCTACGGTGGGCTTGTGTTTCGTCGTCTCGTCTTAGTCGCCACGCTCGCGTGCGCCGGCGTTCTCCTTGCGGGCTGCGCGCCCGAGCCCGACCCGACACCGAGCCCGACCGCCCCGTTCGCCAGCGAGGCTGAGGCATTCGCTGCTGCTGAGAAGACTTACCGCGCATACGTCGACGCGCTCAACAATGTCGACCTGAGCGACCCGGCCACCTTCGAGGACCTTTACGTCTGGGAGACCGGAGACGCACTCGCCACCGATAAAGAGGCATTCACGACAATGCATGCGGATGGATGGACGATGAACGGCACCACAGTTGTGACGCTGATCCAACCCGCCGATACCGCTATGGGTACTGCTTTGGAGCTACGAGTAAATGCGTGTGCTGATGTGAGCGACGTCACCATCGAGGATGGCGAAGGCGCATCGATGGTTGACCAAGACCGCGGGAACATGCAATCGCTACTCATCACATTTAATCGCTCAACGTCGACGCCGACAGGATGGGCCATTGCGCAGGTCGATGGGCGTGAAGAGGGACCTTCATGCGAGTCATCTTCCTAGTTGCCCTCACACTCAGCAGCCTGCTTACGGCGCCTGCCGTACAGCCCGGGCATCAACCCGCGCGCTCCTGCCTCATCGTGCAAAAAAAATGTCAAGCCCCCAATTCGACTTCGGATCAAAGCCTCGTCATCTCTGGCACGCAAACCACGCCCGGACACACGACGAGCACACACCACGACAACACGAGCGAGCGCGGGTCGACAAGGAATACGCCTCAACAGCACGCAGAAGCCCCACCTGCCGTACGCACTCCCGTCGCGTACGAGTGCGTCTCGCTCGCCGAGCCCTGCACATCGACCAGCCCGATACCCACCCCGACACCCACCCCGGCCCGTCGCACAATTCCCGCTGTCACGATCGACGACCTGGCTTCGTTCCGACCCGACACCCCGCAGCTGAACACCGAGCCCGACCACATCGGCGTCGCTGGCCTGCCCGTCAATCTCGTGGTCGACACCACCACCCACACTGTGCAGGGCACACTCTTCGACTTCGCGGTCGCCGTCCGATTCAGCCCGCACCACTTCACCTTCGATTACGGCGACGGCTCCACCACGACCACCGACACCGGTGGGCGCAGCTGGACCTCGACGGGCGACCCCCAGTTCACGCCGACCCCGACCAGCCATGCATACAGCGACCGCGGCGAATATCCGGCCAGTGTCACGGTCTTCTACTCGCCTGAGGTCAATTTCGGAGACGGCATCTGGCGGCCCGTGGCCGGCTACATCGCTGCGGCAAGTTCGGCCCAGAGCATCCGCATCTATGAGGCGCACACCGCCCTCGTCGCCCACACCTGCGACGAAGACCCCACCGGGCCGGGCTGCTGAACGATCATGTCTGCGCACCGAGGGCTTCCGTCGCCAGCACACCCTCACCGCCGGGTCATCGCAACGCAGAGCAGCGGACACGCGGTGACGCTGACCGCTCCCCCAGCTCCCGTCAGGCACACTGGATGCACCGCGCGTGAAGGGAGTCGACGGTGAGTTACATCCAGGGGTACGACCCCGAGACTCTGCGAGAGGTCGTCGACCCGCGCCAGTGCCAGGAACGCCTCGAAGAGATCGGCGGTCAGCGCAGCCTGCCCGCCCTGCTCGAGCGCGTGTGGCTGCTGAAGGTACTCGATCGCCTCGACGAGGCACTCACGGTCGCCGAAGACGCCGTGCGCCAAGCCCGTATGGCCGGTACGCGCAAAGATCTCCTGCGCGCACGCATCCTGCATGCCACGATCCTGCAGTTCCGCGGAGCTTACGACGCCGCGGCCGCCGAGATCACGACCTGCGCCGCCGAGGCCGAGGGCCAGGACTGGCCCGCGATCGCCGCCTTCGCGTACCAGCACCGCGGCAAGGTGCACTACGACGCCCGCGATTACGACGCCGCGCGATCCGACTTCAAGCGCGCGCTGTTCCTGCGCCAGGGCGCGGGGGCTCCCGAAGACCAGCTGCAGTCGACGCTGTTGGCGGTGGATGCCGCAGAGCGGCGTGCCGCCGAGGCATCCATCGCCGTCTGAGTGTCGTAGGTACGTTCTAGCCTTTCGATATGTCAGATCTCCAGCGAGTGCGCGCCTGGGCAGACGCACTCATCGCCCTGCACCTCGATGGGTCGTGGACGTTCGGCTTCGACAATGCGAAGCGGCGCGCCGGGCTCTGCGACTACAACCGCAAGCGCATCAGCGTGTCACGCTACCTGGCTGCGCGCCACGACGACGACGAGAACCACCAGACGCTGCTGCACGAGGTGGCGCACGCGCTGGCCGGTCACGAGGCCGGCCATGGTGCGGCATGGAAGCGGGTCGCACGCGAGCTCGGGTACGTGGGTGGCACCACGCATCATGGCGAGACGGCCACCGAGCTGGCGCCGTGGGTGGGCGTGTGTCCGGCCGGGCACGTCGCCTACCGGCACCGCCGACCGGTGCACGAGATGTCGTGCGTGAAATGCGCCCGCCGATTCGACAGGCGGTATCTGTTCACCTGGACGCACCGCGACATCACGCCCGCGACGAGGCTGGCAGCAGCTGCCCCGCGCTGACGGGCCCCGCCGACACCCGCGCTGCGACGTCCGCCCGGCGACGTCCGCCCGGCGACACCCGCCCGGCGACGTCGCAGCCCAGTCGCTGACGACCTCGCCAGGGCCGATGCCCGCACCCGCTGATACCCGCCCCGCTGATTCCCGTCTCGCTGATACCCGCCCCGCCGACCAGAGCCTCGAGGCACCTGACGTTCAAGCGGGCCCGAACGCGCCCTCGCGCAGCACCGGGACGGCATCGACGGCGTCGAGCTCGGCCGCGTGCAGCACGTCGTCGCGCAGCCCGCGCTCGATCAGCTCCTGGCCCGACCCGCTCGCCGTCAGCAGATGCCGCACGGCGCCGCGCAGCGCACGGAACGACTCGCACGCCACCGCCGCCTCGGGCGAGATGTGGTCGATGCCCAGGTCCGAAAGTGCGGCGATGATGGCGCCGGCACCGAGCTGATCCTCGATCGCGAAGCGAATGGCATCGGCGGCATCCTTTGCCCGCTCCCCCGCCGGCAGCACGGCCACGGTGACCCGGCCACCCCGCCGCTGCTGCTCGGCGAAGATCCTGCGCGCGACCGCGCCGGCATTGCGCAGGCTGCCCGCCATCACCAGTGCGCCGGTCGCCGCGGCCGCCAGTGGTGCTCCGTTGACCGAGCCGGAATGATCCAAGGGGAGGGACTCTCCGCGGGATGCGGCATCCGCGGCCGCTGTCGTGAAGCGCAGTACATCGACGACCACGACGACATCGGCCGGCTGCAGGCGAGCCAGGCCGTCGATGCCCCACTCGAGGCGCACCTGGTAGAAAGACTGATCAAAGACCGGCACCCGCACAGCCTACGGTGACGATGGGCGATTCCTGCGAGAGACTGCCGGTATGCGGATCATGCTCAGGTTCGAGGTCGACTGCGACGCGGATGCCGCATGGCGAGCACTGCACTCGCCTCGCGCTCTCGCCGAACTCGACGGTCCCTTCGTCACGCTCGCATCCCTCGACTCCCTGCCGACATCGTGGACGCCCGGCGACGACGCCGTCGTCGACCTTGCGCTGGGACCGGTGCCGCTCGGGCGGCAGCTGATCGACATCAGCGAGGTGGTGCGCGAGCACAATGGGCAGCAGGTGCGCATTCTGCGCGACACCGGGATACCGCTGTCCGGGCCGCTGGCGGCGCTCGACGTGTGGGATCACCAGATGGCAGTCAGCCCGGCACCGGGCGCGCCCGCCCGCACGCTGTGGCGCGAGCGCCTTGTCATCGGTGGGCGTGCGGCTCCGGCGCTCTGGCCTGTTCTGTGGACAATCTGGCAGTGGCGCGCCGGGCGCATCCGCGCGCTCGCTCCCACGTGGGCGCACGATCCGGGCGACTGACCGCTCTGCCTCGGGCCGCGGAGGCGCGGAAAGGGTGCGCAGGAGCGTGAGCGTCAGCGTGAGCGTGAGCGTGAGCGTGAGCGTCTAGGTGAGCCTGTGAGCCTGTGAGCGTGTCCCAGAAGAGGCGACCTCGAGCAGCGGCATCCCATACCTTCTGTGACGCACCCGAGGGCCGTGTCACAGAAAAGGCGACATCCAGCCGCGGCACCCACACCTTCTGTGACACACCGAGCACCGAGCAGTGAGCACCGGGAGCAGCAAGAACCGGGCACCGGGAGCAGCAAGAACCGGGCACCGGGCACCGGGCACTGGGACCCACCAACGGCCGTGTCACAGAAAAGGCCACCTTCAGCCGCGGCGCCCCACAACTCCTGTGACGCTCCCGAGGGCCGTGTCACAGAAGCGGCTGCCTCCAGCCGCGGCACCCACACCTTCTGTGACGCACCCGAGTGCCGTGTCACAGAAAAGGCGACATCCAGCCGCGGGGACCCACACCTTCTGTGACACGCTCGGCGCCGCAGCCCACACCCACACCACGCCCACGCCCACGCGCACAGCAGAACGACCGGATGCCGCGCCCGAAGCCACGGCGCGGCATCCGGGGTTCTCAGGCGGCGGCGAGCGCTTCGATCGGCGAGACGCGGGTGGCCAGCCGGGTGGGCACCACGGCCGCCACAAGCGTGAGCACGGCCGTGGCCACGACGATCAGAACGACGACGGGCACCGGAATCGCCGGCCAGACCAGGCCCGCTTTCTCCTGGTTCGGGTTGGCGGCCACCGCTCCCAGCAGTGACTGCGCCCCGGCCCAGCCGTAGGCGATCCCGAGCACGACGCCGGTGACCACAGCAGTGATGGTGACGTGGGCGGCTTCGAGCAGCACCACCCGGCGCACCTGCCCGGTCGACAGACCCAGCGCGCGCAGCAGCCCGAGTTCCCGCTGCCGCTGCACCACACCCAGCGTGAGCAGGTTGACGAGCCCCACCGCGGCGATCACGGCCGAGACGCCGACCAGCGCCATCATCACACCGGCGAAGGCATCGAGCGGCGCGCTCAGCTCCGGCGGCAGGGTGCCCCCGGCCGCTGCCGTCATCGCCCTCTTGGCAGACTCGAGGGCCACCGCGAACATCGTCACCAGCGTCACCCCAATGACGACGCCGATGGCCATGCGGCTCGAGCGCTCGGGATAGCGAAGCGCGTTCTCAGACGCCAGTCTCGCGACGGCCGAGCGCCCGAACAGGCGCCCGGTCAGCCGCAGCAACGGCGGCATGAAAAGCGCGGCCCCCAGCGCGATACCGGTGAACGAGAGCACACCGCCGGCGAAGGCGACGACCACACCGAGCGGGCTGACCAGGCCGAGCACGATGCCGCCCGCCAACAGCAGCGCGCCGACGCCCACGAGCACTATCGCCGTGGCGTTGCGTGCGGTGCGGCGCACCACCTGCTCGCGGCTGGCCTCGGTCGACGACCCCAAGGCCTGCAGAGGCGTCACAGTGAGCACGCGCCGCGACCCCACCCAGGCAGCCGCCCAGGTCGTGAGAGCGACGATGAGCGCGGGCACCAGCAGCGCCGGGCGGGCCACGTCGTATGACACATCCCCGATGCCCAGCAGCCGCGCAGCCAGAGCGATGCCCGCGAACGAGCCCGCGACACCCACGATGAGACCGACCAGGGCGCCGATGCTGCCGACCACGAGCCCCTGGCGCGCCACCTGCGCCCGTTGTGAGCGCGCCGAAGCGCCGATGAGGCGCAGCAGTGCTATCTGGCGGGTGCGCCCGGCAACCACGGTCGAGAACGTGTTCGCTGTGACGATGGCTGCCACGTAGACGGCCAGCCCCACGAGCACGAAGGTGATGAATCCGAGCACGAAGGCCAGGGTGGCGCTCTCGCCGACGTACGGATCGGCCTTCAGCAAGGCTCCGATGTACCCGGTCGCCGAGATGAGCACGACACCGAATGCGGTCGAGATGGCAGAGACGAGGATACTGGCGCCCATCCCCCGCTCGCGCAGCCAGTGGCCGTTCATGCCGAGACCGATTCGTTCGCGGCGGGAGTGGGCGGCTGGGTCGTTTCGACTCGCTCCGCTCGCTCAACGGCCGGGGCTCCCTCACCGACCGCGTCTCGCTCAACGACCGGAGCTCCCCCAACGACCGGAGCTCCCCCAACGACCGGGGCTCCCCCAACGACCGGGGCTCGCTCAACGGCCGGGGCTCCCTCACCGACCGGCTCCTGCTCGGCGGCGAGCATGTACGCAGAGATCTGCTCGGGCGTCTGTCGCGGCTTGTCGGCCACGATGCGGCCGTCGCCGAGGAACAGCACGCGGTCGGCGTGCGATGCCGCGATCGGGTCGTGCGTGACCATTGCGATCGACTGACCGTGCTGGGCACTGGCCGCGCGCAGCAGCGCGAGCACCTCGCGGCTGGTGCGCGAGTCGAGGTTGCCGGTCGGCTCGTCGGCGAACACCAGGTCGGGGGCGGTCGCCAGCGCCCGGGCGATCGCCACGCGCTGCTGCTGGCCGCCTGACAACTCGTGCGGGCGGTGACCCAGCCGGTCACCGAGCCCCAGCGAGGCCACCAGACCGTCGATGCGCGCGCGCTCGAGCGCCGTCGGCCGGCGGCCGTCGAGGTCGAACGGCAGCAGGATGTTTCCCATCACGTCGAGGGTGGGCACGAGGTTGAACGCCTGAAAGACGAATCCCACCCGCCGCCGGCGCAGCACTGTCAGCTCAAGGTCGCTCAGCGCCGTGATGTCGGTGTCACCGATCCACACACGGCCGCCGGTCGGGGCATCCAGTCCCGCGAAGATGTGCATGAGCGTGGACTTGCCCGATCCCGACGGCCCCATGATCGCGGTGAACTCACCGCGCCGGATTCCGACGCTGATGCCGTCGAGGGCGCGCACTTCACTCTCACCGGTGCCGTAGGTCTTGGTCAGCTGCTGCACTCGGGCAGCGAGGCCGAGGTCGGTAGATGTGATCTGCATGCCTTCGACGCTACGGAGCGGTCATGCCCCGGCACATCGGCCTGAAGTCGCGGCCGATGTACATCGCGAGGATGATTCGCGCGCGGCTGAAGAGCGCGCGGCCGCGTTTGTCCCGGGACACCGGCATCCACCGAGGCGGCGGGACTGATAATCTGCGATACAGGGACAGAGGTGGTGACATGGAGCCAGGTACAGGTTCGGCGGCGGGTATCACGGCCGGTCAGGTGATGACCGCACCGGTGATCACAGTGACAGCCGACACTCCTGTGGCGCGCATCGCCGACACGCTGACGACCTCGCGCATCAGCGCGGTACCGGTCATCGACGACGCCGGCGCCGTGCTCGGACTGGTCAGTGAGCTCGACATGCTCACGCGCGGCGGTCGTACCGCGCACGATGTCATGACCACCGCGGTGATCAGCGTCACCACCGACACCGATATCGAGCAGGTGCGCCGGATCCTCGTGGGTTCGGGCATCCGTCGTGTCCCGGTGCTTTCCTCCGGCCGACTGGTCGGAATACTCAGCCGGCATGACCTGGTCGGCCGGATTCTGGAATGGGCGTGCGGCGTCTGCGGAGAAACCATCCGCGGCGCGCACCCGCCGCTGGTGTGCCCGAAATGCGGCGGAAGCGAGGACCGGTTCGTGTTGCAGGAGCAGCCGCCCGGTCCCTGACGAGGCACGCGGTCACAAGCCGTGTTGTTCGGTGAAAGGGATTCGACAATGGCCGGACGAACGCAGGATCCGCAGCGCGAGAAAAAGGCCGCTTCAAGCGGCTCGGCGCGTGCGGACGGCGCGAAGACGACGACAGGAAGGACGAAGACGGGCCAGGCGAGTACCCGCGCGCGCAGCGCGGCATCCGCCGGCACGAAGGCGCCCCCGAAGAAGAGCGCGGGCGCAAAGCCACCCACCGCGAAGAAGGTCACGGGTGCGGATGCCGCGACCCGCGTCGACTACTACCGGGAGATGGCGCTCATCCGCGAGTTCGAACAGCGGGCGGGTGAGATGTATCAGCGCGCGAAGATCGGCGGCTACTGCCACCTGAACCTCGGTGAAGAGCCGACGGTCGTCGGGCTGATGACGGCTCTTCGTCCGACCGATTACCTGTTCACGAACTACCGCGATCATGGCTACGCCATCGCCCGCGGCATGGGCGCCGACCGTGTCATGGCCGAGCTGTTCGGCCGCAGTGACGGTGTCTCGAAGGGCCTGGGCGGCTCGATGCACATGTACGACGCCTCCAAGCGCATGCTCGGCGGCTACGGCATCGTCGGCGGGCAGATCCCGCCGGCCACGGGTGCCGCACTCGCGTTGACGCTGCAGCAGAAGCCGGGCCCCGACGCCGACGCGGTCATGTGTCAGATGGGCGACGGCACGACCAACATCGGCGCCTTCCACGAGGCGCTGAACATCGCGGCGATCTGGAAGCTGCCGATCGTCTACGTGATCATCAACAACGGTCTGGGCATGGCCACCACCGTCGAGGCCGCGTCGGGTGAGCCCGAGCTGTACAAGCGCGGCTGCTCGTACCGCATCCCCGGCCGCCGCGTGGACGGCAGCGACCCCGAGGCCGTCCGTCAGGCTGCCGACGAGATGCTGAACGACGCGCGCGAGAACCGGCAGCCCGGCATCCTCGAGGTCATGTCGTACCGTCTGCGCGGCCACTCGGTCGTCGACCCGGCCCGCTACCGCAGCAAAGAAGAGGTCGCCGAGCTCAAGGAGCACGACCCGTTGCCGCCGTACCGCGCGCAACTGGTCGCCGACGGCCTGCTCGACGAGAAGCAGGCCGAGAAGATCGAGGGCGACGCAGCCAAGCAGGTCGCCGACGCGATAGCGTTCGCCGACTCCAGTCCCGAACCGGCAGCCTCGACGCTGTTCGACTTCACGTATGCGACCGATGTCCCCAACGCCTCCCGGCTCATGCCGGGCGACCCCGTGCTGCCCGCCGGGTGGGACAGGGAACCGGTCGGCGCAGGAAAGGAGGCGTGACGCTGATGGCTGAGAACGCAGACAAGCAGGCGGCATCCGCCCCCGAGATCACCTACCGTCAGGCGCTGCACGACACGCTGCGCACGGAGATGCTGCGCGACGAGAAGGTCTTCTTGCTCGGCGAGGAGATCGGCAAGTTCGAGGGCTCGTACAAGATCACCGCGGGCATGCTGAAGGAATTCGGCCCGGAGCGCGTACGTGACACTCCCATCGCCGAAGAAGGCTTCGTAGGAGCTGCGATCGGCGCGGCCATGCTCGGCATGCGCCCGGTCGTCGAGATCATGACGCTGAACTTCTCGCTGATAGCGATCGACCAGATCGTGAACCACGCGGCCAAGATCTACGGCATGTTCGGCGGGCAGACCTCGGTGCCGATGGTGATCCGCACGCCCGGTGGCGGCGGGCAGCAGCTGGCGGCGACGCACTCGCAGAACATCGAGGCCTGGTACGCCAGCGTTCCCGGACTGAAGGTGCTGGCACCGTCGACTCCGGCCGACGCGAAGGCGATGCTCACCGCCGCGATCCGCGACGACGACCCGGTGCTGCTGCTGGAGAACCTGTCGTTGTACAACACCAAGGGCGAGGTGCCCGAGGGCGAGCAGGTCGCCGAGTTCGGCAAGGCCAAGGTCACCCACCCGGGCACCGACATCACGGTCGTGAGCTATTCGCGGGCGGCCGTCATCGCCAACGACGTCGCCAAGCGTCTCGAGTCGCAGGGCATCTCGGTCGAGGTCGTCGACCTGTGCAGCCTGCGCCCGCTCGACCGCGAGACGGTGTGCCGCTCGGTCATGAAGACCGGCAAGGCCGTCGTGCTCGAAGACGACTGGCTCACCTACGGGATCGGCGCGGAACTTGCCGCGACCATCCAGGAGGGCGCATTCGACTACCTCGATGCCCCGGTACGTCGCGTGGCGGCCGCGGAGATTCCGCTGCCGTACGCGAAGTCGCTGGAGAAGATCGCACTTCCTGATGCGGATGCGCTCATCCGAGTCATCAACGAACAGCTCGATGCGACGCGGTTCGCGCGCTAGAAGGGGGACCGTGAGCTATGCCTGATGTGTTCATGCCGCGCCTGTCGGACACCATGACCGAGGGCGCCATCGCCCAGTGGCTCAAGGCCGAGGGCGACACCGTGAGTCGCGGTGACGTGATCGCCGAGATCGAGACCGACAAGGCCGTGATGGACCTGGAGGCCTACGAGGGCGGCGTGCTGGAGAAGATCCTCGTGCAGCCGGGCGAGAACGTCGCCATCGGCGCGCCCATCGCCATCATCGGCGACGGGTCGGGTTCCGGCTCGTCGTCGGGAGGGTCTTCGGATGCCGCGGCTGAGCCTGCGGCCAAGCCCGAGGCCGAAGCGGCCGAGGCCGCGGCGGAAGAGCCGGAAGCGGAGCCCGCGAAGACGGCCGAGACCCCGGCCGACGAGTCCGAGGCCGAAGCCCCCGACAGCGCCCCCGGCGCGGCCGAGCCCGGCGGCAAGATCAAGGCCACGCCGCTCGTGCGCTCGCTGGCGCGCACCCACGGCATCGACCTGGCGACCGTGACCGGCTCGGGCCCCGGCGGGCGCATCGTGCGCGCCGACATCGAGCAGCTGATCGGATCGGGCGGCAAGCCCGCGGCGGCCCCGGCCGCGCCGACAGCGCCCGAACCGCAGGCCACGCCGGCTGCGGCATCCGCTGCCCCCGTCGGCACTGCGCAGGACGACGACGAGCGCGTGCCGATGTCGCAGATCCGCAAGGTCACCGCGCGTCGGCTGACCGAGGCCGCGCTGGTACCGGTGTTCCAGCTGACCAGCGTCGTCGACGCGTCGCGGCTGACCGAGGTGCGTCGCGACATCAACACGCGCCTGGCCGACTCGGGCGTGAAGGTCAGCGTCAACGACCTCATCGTGCGAGCGGTGGCCGTGGCGCTGGCGATGCACCCCGAGGCCAACGCCTCGTTCGGCGGTGACGTGATCCTGCAGCACAAGCACGTGAACGTCGGCGTGGCCGTCGCGCTCGACGACGGCCTGGTCGTGCCGGTGGTCAAGGACGCCGACAAGAAGTCGGTCTCCACCATCGGCGCCGAGGTCAAGGACCTCGCCACCCGCGCCCGTGCCGGCCGTCTGAAGCTCGACGAGATGAGCGGCGGCACCATCTCGGTGTCGAACCTCGGCATGTTCGGTGTGGATCAGTTCACTGCGGTGATCAACCCGCCCGAGGCGATCATCGTCGCCGTGGGCGGCACCGCCGATGAGGCTGTGGTCGTCGACGGCGAGGTGCAGATCCGTCCGCGCACGCGGCTGACCATCACGGTCGACCACCGCGTGCTCGACGGGGCAGGCGCCGCCGCCTTCCTGAAGGATCTCACCGGGCTACTCACCGAGCCGCTGCGGATCCTGGTGTGAGCGGTTCTGCAACCATGACGGGAGCGTCCGGTGCCCTGCGCCGGGCGCTCCCGTTCTTCGTCGCGGCGCTCGTGTTCGTGGTCGCGGGCGGCCTGCTGGCCGCGGCGACCGCCTACTCGACCACCGAGAAGACAGCATGGGCGACGGCCTACATGGTGCTCGTCGGCGGCGTCGCACAGGGCGTGGTGGGTGCGGCGATGGGCTGGCTCGCGCAGCGCGCGCGGATGCCGCTGACCTGGGCGGCGTTCGCACTGTTCAACCTCGGCAGCATCGGTGTGCTGGCCGGGCAGCTGTCGGGCCTGCTCGCCCTCACGTTCACCGGCGGAGCGCTGCTGGTGATCGCGCTGATCCTGATCATCATCGCGACCCGCCGGGGCGCGCCCGCGCACCCCGTGCTGGTGTGGGCGTTCCGCGTCGTCGCCGTCGTGCTGGCCGTCAGCATCCCGACCGGGCTCGTGCTGGCCGCCGTCGGCGCCTGAGCCGCGGCCGCACGGGCTCCGCCGGCCCGTGCAGGATGCCACCCGGGAGCCGTGACACGCCGAGGGCTTCCGATGCCGGCAGCGGTCCCGGCATCCGCCGCGGCATCCCCCGGCCCAAAGCGTCGCTTCGCACCCGTCAAGCGACCATACGGGACGGCACCAGGTCGGCAGCCCGGCATCCCCCGGCACAAAATGTCGCTTCCGAGCGGTCAAGCGACCACACGCGACGGCACCAGGCCGGGAGCCGTCCCGGCGTCCGTCGCGGCATCCCCCGGCCCAAAGCGTCGCTTCAGAACCGTCAAGCGACCACACGGGACAGCACCAGGCCGGCAGCCCGGCATCCGCCGACCCAAAGCGTCGCTTCAGAATGGTCAAGCGACGAAATGGGACGGCGAACAGACTCGCCAGCCGGACGGAGCCGAGGGTCGCGCCCGTCGTGATGCCCTCGCACCCGTCGTGATGCCCTCGCACCCGTCGTGATGCCCTCGCACCCGTCGTGATGCCCTCGCACCCGTCGTGATGCCCTCGCACCCGTCGTGATGCCCTCGCACCCGTCGTGATGCCCTCGCACCCGTCGTGGTGCCGAGAATCGTGGTGCCGAGAACGGTGGTGCCGAGAACAGCGGTGCCGAGAACGAGGTCGACGAACAGCGGCCGACCTGCACTCAGCGCACGGTGAGGTCGGCCGACACCGGAAGGTCGTCGGCCGACGGGCCTGCGGCCAGGGCATAGACCCCCGGCTGCACGCGCAGCGCGCCGGCGTGCAGCCAATCGTCCGCGGCGCCGGAGACCTGAGCCGCGGCATCCCACACCGCCAACCGCTCGAGAGCGAACGACAACGACACCTCGCGGAGCTCACCCGGCTCGAGGCGCACGCGCGCGTATGCGACGAGCAGGCGGCGCGGGGTCGGGATGTCGAAGCCCGAGGCCTGCGCGTACAGCTGCACGAGTTCCTCGGCGGGGCGCGAGCCCTCGTTGTGCACCCGAACGGTGGCCGTCACGACATGGTCGTCATCCCGCGGAGCGAACAAGGGATGCCGCAGCAACGCCGCCGGCGCATCGGCGGCAGCGGCATCCAGCGTCACGCCCTCGTACGCCACGGTCGTGTATGTGAGCCCGTGCCCGAAGGCGAAGGCGTACGGGGCCGGCTGATGCCGGTACGTGGCCTGCTGGCGCAGCGTGTCGTAGTCGAACAGGTCACCGGCCTGCGCCGAGTCGGCCGGCCATGACTGGGCCAGCCGCCCCTCGGGCTCACGGTCGCCGCTGAGCACATCGGCCACGCCGTGGCCGAGCTCCTGCCCGCCGTGGCTGGTCCACACGACGGTCTCGGCGTCGGCTGTGCCGGGACCGAGCACGTACGGGAAGCTCGAGACGATCGTCAGCACCGCGTTCGGGTTCACCTCGCGCGCTGCACGCCACACGCCCACCGCCGATGACGGCAGGAACAGGTGCGGGCGGTCCTCGGTCTCGCGCCCCGACAGGTGCGGGTCGTTGCCGACGGCCACGACGACGACATCGGCGGCGGCCGCGGCATCGGCCACCGCCTGCGCCCCCGAGCGCACCGTGCGCACGCCGAACCGGGTCGCATCGGCGAGAGTGCGCGCTTCGGCCAGCAGCAGTCCGCCGCCGAGCGCGACGCGCACCCATCGGCCCGAGCCCAGGTGCAGCAGCGACCACGAGCCGTCGGCGTGCACGTGGGCACGGAAGCTCTCCTGCACGATCCACCCGCCGACCCGGTCGGCGTCGGCGCGCATCGGCCAGGCTCCGCCGGTGAGCAGCCTGCCGCTGGCGTGCGAACGCAGCGTGAGGATGCCGTCACCCCAGTCCGTGACATCCCACCGGGATGCGGCATCCGCCGTCGTACCCGAGGTGTCGACGACCTGTCCGTCGACATCGGCTGCGACGTAGCCGCCGTCGGGAGCGATCAGCGCAATGGTGTCGGCGCCGGTGACCGTCTCCACCTGGGCGGACGGATACCGGTCGGCCAGCCCCTGGGCGATGCCGACCGAATACGGCGGGGTGCCCGCGTACCAGTCGGTGAGCACCGCATCGGCCAGCGGCCCGACCACGGCGATGCGCGACGGCGCACCCAACGGCAGCACGGAGGCGTCGTTGCGCAGCACGACCACCGAGCGGGCGACCGCCTCGCGGGCCAGCTCCCGCGCGCCCGGCGCGTCGATCGCGTCGGCGCCGATCGCCCGGTACGGGTCGTCGTCGCCGTCGAACTCGCCGGTGCGCAGGCGCAGCTCAAGCAGACGCAGCACAGCCTGGTCGATGTCGTCGGTGCTGAGCAGGCCCTGCGCGAGCGCCTCGCGCACGTGCGTGATCGTGGGGTTCGCGTCGGCGTCGTGGTCGGTGAACGAGTCCATGCCGCCGCGGATCAGCGCCGCCGCCCCGTGCGCGTGGTCGGGCTGGGCGTGCTGCAGCGACACGACGAAGGTCGGGGCCCCGGCATCCGAGACCACCGCGATCGACGCGTCGCTCCAGGTGCGGGCCTCGGCGACCAGCTCGGGCTGGGTGTGCGCCGGGGTGCCGTTGACCCGGTTGTAGGCGAGCATCATCGCCCCGGCCGCCTGGGTCTCGAGCGGCTCGCGGAAGGCGGGCAGTTCTTCTTCGTGCAGCGTGCGCGGCGACATCTGGGACGAGGTCGTCGACCGGTCGGTCTCGTTGTCGTAGGCGAGGAAGTGCTTGAGGGTGGGGACGGTCTTCCACACCCGCTCGTGGTCGCCGCGCATGCCCCGCGCATAGGCCGCACCGAAGTGCGCGGTCAGGTGCGGGTCTTCGCTGTAGCCCTCTTCGTTGCGCCCCCAGCCGGGGTGGCGCAGGGTGTTGACCACCGGCGCCCAGACATTCAGGCTCACCAGCGGGTTCTCGGCATGCTTGGCGCGCACCTCGGTACCGGTGACCTCGCCGATGCGACGCAGCAGCTCGGTGTTCCACGTCGCGGCCATGCCGACCGGCTGCGGGAACACCGTCGCCCTACCCAGCCACGCCACGCCGTGCAGCGCCTCGCACCCGGTGTGGAATTCGGCCATCCCCAACCGTTCGATGGCCGGCTGCACCTGATGCAGCAGGGCGATGCGCTCGTCGGAGGTGAGCCGGTCGAGCAGATCGCGGGCGCGCTCGGCCAGCGGGGCGTGGATGTCGCGGAACAGCTCTGCGCTCATCGCGCGTCCTCCTCGAGGGTCAGTTCACCGGCGCCCGACGCCGACACGATGCGGTCGCCGAGCTGCAACGACCAGCCGAAGCGGGCGTCGTCGCTGCGCGCGGTGATCGTGTCGCCGGACCGGCGCACGCGGAACGTCGTGGCCGGCCCAGCGAAGCCGGGCACCGTCACGATCTGGTCGAACCCGTCGGGCAGTGCGAAGCAGCGCAGACTCACACCGTCGGCCCATTCGTAGTCGGGCCGGTCATCGACCGCGCCCCACGGCAGCACGGTGCCGGGACGCACCCGCAGCGGCAGCGAGTCGTAGCCGTGCGTCTCGGTCAGCCACCGGCATCCACTCACCACATCATCGTGCAGCAGCGAGGCCCACTCCCCCTCGGGCACGTAGTACTCGGCGTGCCCGTCGGCGGCGAACACGGGGGCGACCAGCAGCGCGTCGCCGAGCATGTACTGCGTGTCGGCGTCAAACCCCGAGCGGTCGCCGGGGAACTCCAACACCATGGGCCGCATCATCGGGATGCCGTCGGTGTGCGCTTCTTCGGCGACCCGGGCCAGGTACGGCATGAGCCGCAGCTTCAGGTTCGTGAAGCGCCGGGTGACCTCGACGGCCTCTTCGTCGAACTCCCACGGCACGCGCAGCGACGACGAACCGTGCAGGCGCGAGTGCGACGAGAGCAGCCCGAACGCGACCCAGCGCTTGAACAGCCCCGCATCGGGGGTGCCCTCGAAGCCGCCGATGTCGTGGCTCCAGTAGCCGAAGCCGCTCATGGCCAGCGACAGGCCGCCGCGCAGCGTCTCGGCCATCGACAGGAACGTCGAGTCGCTGTCGCCACCCCAGTGCACGGGGAACTGCTGGGTGCCCGCGGTCGCCGAGCGGGCGAAGACGACGGCATCGCCGGTGCCGCGGCGGCGCTCCAGCGCGCCGAAGACGGCCTCGTTGTACAGCCACGGATAGTAGTTGTGCATGCGCTCGGGGTCGGATCCGTCGTGCCAGACGACGTCTTCTGTCGGGATGCGCTCCCCGAAGTCGGTCTTGAAGCTGTCGACGCCCTGGTCCATCAGCCGCTCGAGGTGTGCGACATACCATTCGGTCGCCGCAGGGTTTGTGAAGTCGACGATGCCCATGCCGGCCTGCCACATATCCCACTGCCAGACGCTGCCGTCGGTGCGGCGCAGCAGGTAGCCCTTCTCCGCCGCCTCGGCGAACAGCGGCGAGCGCTGCGCGATATAGGGGTTTATCCACGCCGACACCTTCAGCCCGCGCTCGTGCAACCGGCGCAGCTGCCCGTCGGGATCGGGGAAGGCGCGCTGGTCCCACTGGAAGTCGACCCACTGGTACTCACGCATCCAGAAGCAGTCGAAGTGGAAAACGCTCAGCGGCAGGTCGCGCTCGGCCATGCCCTCGATGAAGCCGGTCACGGTCTTCTCGTCGTAGCTGGCGGTGAACGAGGTGGTCAGCCACAGGCCGAACGACCAGGCCGGCACACGCGCGGGGCGCCCGGTCAGCGCCGTGTAGCGGCGCAGCACGTCTTTGGGTGTGGGTCCGCCGATGACGTAGTAGTCGAGCGTCTCGCCCGGCACCGAGAACTGCACGCGCGAGTTCACCTCGCTGCCCACCTCGAACGACACCTTGCCGGGGTCGTCGACGAACACTCCGTAGCCGCGGCTCGAGATGTAGAAGGGCACGTTCTTGTACGACTGCTCGCTCGAGGTGCCGCCGTCTTCGTTCCAGCTGTCGACGGTCTGCCCGTTCTTCACGAACGCGCCGAAGCGCTCGCCGAGGCCGTAGATGCGCTCGCCCGGCTCGATGGTGAGTTGCTGGTGCACCCAGGTGGGATCCGCGGGGGCGCGCAGCTGGCCGGTGCCGGTGATGTGTCCGACCGAGCGGGGCACCGAACTTGTCAGCAGCCGGTCGTCGACGCCACGGAACTCGACGCACCACCGGCCCGAACGCGCCACGCGCACGCTGACCGGTCCTGCTTCGAGCACGCCGTGGCCATCGTCGATGCGCACGTGCGGTCGATATCCCGGTTCGCCCTGTGCGGCAAAGTCGGGGCCGCGGTGCACGCCGCCTTCGTGCCGCGCGAGGTGCACCTTGACGACGCCGGGCGCCGGTGCCGAGAACGTCACGGTGAGCATCGGCCGGTTGAGGGTGTCGCCGCGATCGCGGATGGGCGCGGTGGGCGCGTACACCGTCATGGTGCCGGCGGCCTCGTCGATGCGGATGTCATCGACCTCGACCGCGTACAGCGGGGTCAGCGTCGGCTTTGTGAGCCAGTATCCATCGGTGAACTTCACCGGTCCTGCCTTTCGATCAGCACTCGCACATCGTCGGGGCCCACGGCCACGACCGAATCGGTCTCGTCGCCGGTGAGCAGGTCGACCAGGCCCGAGGGCACCGGCACCTGCACGGGGGCGGCGGCGTGGTTCAGAAGGAAGAGGGCATCGCCGCGCCGCACGGCTTCGAGCCCGTCGGGCAGCACGCTCACCCCGGGCAGCGCGCCGCTCACGCCCTGCGCAGCCTCACCGATCACGGCATCGAGCACGGCATCGTCGACGACGGCCCCCAGATACCAGGCTGCCCCGGCCCCGCGCGCGTTGCGGGTGATCGCGGGAAGCCCGGCCAGCGGCCCCGTGACGTACCGGGCACGCACGTCGGCGCCGTCGGAGCGCAGCCGCTCGCCGAGCGTCGCGGCGGTGGGATCGTTCGGACCCCACCCGTCGAGCTCCAGGGCGACCGACGGGTCGGGCAGCGCGCACCACTCCTCGCCACTGGCACCGATCAACTCGCGCAGCAGTGCCGGTGAGCGCCCGGTACGGATGTGCCCGTTGCCGTCGGCCACCCCGCTGAAGGCGCCGATCACGAGCTGTGCTCCGGCATCGGATGCCGCGGCCAGTGCGGCTGCGGCATCCGGTTCGATCACATAAGAGTGGGGAACGAGCACGAGCGGGTAGCCGGTGACATCGGCGCCGGGCGCGACGATGTCGGCGGCGATGCCGCGGCGCCACAGCGCCCGATACCAGCGGGTGATCTCGGCGACGGTGTCGAGCCGTTCGGTGGGCAGGGCGGGTTCGTCGGCGGCCCACCACGACGCCCAGTCGAAGACGATGGCGGCGTGCGTGTGCACCCGCGCACCGACGATCGGGCGCAGCCGGGCGAGGTCCTCGCCCTGCCGCACGACGCCACGGAACACCTCGGTATCGGGCCCGGCGTGCGGCACCATCGCGGAGTGGAAGCGCTCGGCGCCGGCGCGCGAGGCCCGCCACTGGAAGAAGCAGATGCCGTCGGCGCCACGGGCCACCGCCTGCAGCGAATCGGCCCGGGCACGGGCCGGCGACTTGGGCAGGTTGTGCCCGCGCCACGAGGTCGCGCTGACCGCCTGCTCCATGAGCAGCCAGGGCCGGCCGCCGCCCAGCGAGCGCATCAGGTCTTGCACGAGCGCGATGTCGGCGGGCGAGGTCGCCGATGCCTGGTCGGGGTACTGGTCGTCGGCGATCACGTCGACGTCGCCGGCCCACGAGCGGTAGTCGGCGTGCGCGAAGAAGCCCATGAAGTTCGTGGTGATCGGCTGGGCCGCCCCGGCATCGCGCAGGGCGTCGCGCTGCTCGCGGTAGCAGGCGCGCAGCTGGTCGGAGCTGTATCGGCGAAAGTCGACGGCCTGCGACGGGTTCACGATGTAGGGCATGCGACGCGGCGGCGTGATCTCATCGAAATCGGTGTAGTGCTGCGACCAGAACGTCGTGCCCCATGCCGCGTTGAGTGCCTCGATGCTGCCATAGCGCGCACGCAGCCAGAGCCGGAATTCACGCGCGGCCTCGTCGCCGTAGTCGAGCTGACCGTATTCGTTTCCCACGTGCCACATGCGCACGGCGGGGTGCTGCGCGTATCGCGCGGCGAGATCGCGCGTGAGAGCCAGTGCGTGCTCGCGATACACGCGCGAGGCGGGTGTGAACTGGTTGCGCGAGCCGGGCACCAGGCGCACGCCGTCGCGGTCGACCGGCAGCGTCTCGGGGTATCGCACGCCCAGCCACGGCGGCGGTGAGGCGGTCGGGGTCGCCAGATCCACGCCGATACCGGCGCTGTGCAGCAGATCGAGCACCTCGTCGAGCCAGCCGAACTCGCGCGCGCCGGGCACCGGCTCGATCACCGCCCAGCTGAACACGCCCACGGTGACAAGGTTCACTCCGGCCCGGCGCATCAGTTCGACGTCTTCGGTCCAGGTCTGCCGCGGCCATTGCTCGGGGTTGTAATCGCCGCCGAAGCAGATGCCCAGATCGGCGGTGAGCGCGGCGAAACGGTCGGGGTCGCGCGTCGTCGGTGACATGGGCTCCAGTGCTCTCGGGTCGGGTGATGCTCGGCAGTGTTCTCTAGCTGTCGAAGCGTTTCAACAACCAGACCATATACTAGCTTTCGTGCCGCTGTCCACGCAGAGTCGCGATGCTCTTCACACATTGCGCTACACCCGCGCTGCGCGGGCCTGGACAGACGCCCTGCCGGTGGGCAACGGCACGCGCGGGGCGATGTGTGCCGGGCGGCCCGGCGGCGAGTGCCTCTGGCTCAACGATCTCACCGCATGGTCGGGGCCCGCCTCACCCGATCCGCTCGCCGGCGCCCTCGATACCGGCCCCGATGCCCTCGCCGCTGTGCGCGAAGCCATCGCCCGCGACGATATCGCCGAGGCCGAACGCCTGCTGGCACGACAGCAGACCCCCTGGGTGCAGGCGTACCTGCCCCTCGCGCAGCTTGAGGTCACCGTCGACGCGGCAACCGAAGCGGGATGCCGCAGGCAGCTCGATCTGCGCACGGGAATCGCCGCCCTGGAGTACCGCAGCGGCGCGGCATCCCTTCGTCACGAGACCTGGGCCGACATCCCCACCGGCGCCCTGGTCCACCGGATCACCGCCGAGGTGCCGGTGCGCGTGACCGTGGCGATCGACAGCCTGCTGCGCGCCGACGGCGTTGTGCACGAGATCGATGGCGACGTCGTGGCACAGTGGCTGCTGCCGGTCGATGTCGCGCCCGGCCACGAGCATCCGGCCCAGCCGGTGCGCTACGACCCCACCGGTGGACGCACCGGGGCCGTGGCGGTGCGTTCCGCGGTGCCGGTGCGCCTCGACGCCGGGCGGTTGGTCACCGAGCCGGCCCGTTCGCACCTGTTCATCATCGGCACCGCCACTGCTCCCCCGCTGCCGGGCGAGCCTGCCGACACCGCGGATGCCGCATCCCGCGCCCGTGCGGTGCTTGAAGCCGCCCGGTTCGACGCGCCGGCATCCGCTCACCTCGCACACGTCGCCGCGCACACCGACCTCATGGACCGCTGCGCCCTCGAGCTGCCTTCACCCGACGACGCGGGCGAGATCGACACCGACGTGCGCGTGCAGCGCGCGCTGACCCGCTCCGATCCGGGGCTGGCAGCCCTCGTCTTCCATTACGGGCGGTACGTGCTGGCGGCATCCTCACGCGGCACGTCGCTGCCGCTGACGCTGCAGGGACTGTGGAACGCCGAACTGCCCGGGCCCTGGTCGAGCGCCTACACGACGAACATCAATCTGCAGATGGCGTACTGGCCGGCCGAGACCACCGCCCTGCCCGAGTGCCACGAGCCGCTGCTGCGCTTCGTCGAGCGGGTCGCCACCACCACCGGGCCCGATGTCGCACGCCGGCTGTATGGTGCCGAGGGATGGGTGCTGCACCACAACACCGACGCGTGGGCGCACGTGGCTCCCGTGGGCGCGGGGCACGGCGACCCGGCGTGGGCGTTCTGGCCGATGGGCGGGGTGTGGCTGGCGCTGCATTTCTGGGAGCACTTCGCGTTCGGCGGTGACATCGGCTTTCTGCGCGAGCGTGCCTGGCCCGTGTTCGAGGCCACCGCCCGGTTCGCGCTGTCGTGGATTCAGAGCGACGGTCAACGCGCCTGGACGAGCCCGTCGAGTTCACCCGAGAACCGCTTCGTCGATGCGAGCGGGCAGGCACACGGCGTGGCGACAACATCGACGATGGATGTGGCACTCCTGCGCGAACTGGCGCGCGTGTGCCGGGATGCCGGGGCCGCACTCGATCGTGCTGACGCGTGGGTCGCCGAACTGTCGGCGGTGACAGCAGTGCTTCCCGACCCGGTCGTGGCCCCCGACGGACGCCTGGAGGAGTGGCACCCGCCACGCATCGACGAGGATCCGCACCACCGTCATCTGTCACACTTGATCGGACTTTTCCCGTTCGCGCAGATCACCCCTGACAGCCCGCTCGGCCAGGCCGCCGACGTCACGATCACCGCGCGCGGACGGGAATCCAGCGGCTGGGCCCTGGCCTGGCGTGCGGCGATGCGCGCACGGCTGGGGCAGGGCGAGCAGTTCGCCCAGCAGCTCGCCCTGTCACTGCGGCCGGTCGTCGCGGACGAAGCCACACATCGCGGGGGGCTGTATCCGAACCTGTTCAGCGCACATCCCCCGTTCCAGATCGACGGCAACCTCGGGGTGACCGCAGCCATCGCCGAAGCGCTCGTCCAGTCGCACGACGGCGTGGTGCGGGTGCTGCCGGCGCTGCCGCCCGCGTGGCCCGACGGCCGCGTGCGCGGGCTGCGGGCCCGCGGCGGGGTCAGCGTCGACGTGGAGTGGGCCGGGGGCCGGGTGCGCGGCATCCGGCTGCGGGCCGACCGACCCCGCACAATAGAACTGCACGCGCCGGGCCTGCCCGCGCGACGCGTCGCACTTTCGCCCGGGCGCACAGAGTTGATCGAACCGCTCACCAAACCGAGCATCGAACCGAGCATCGAACCGAGGGAGACGGCATGGTGACCATCGCCGACGTCGCGCGCGCCGCCGGCGTGTCCATTTCGACAGTGTCGTATGTGATGAGCGGCAAACGCACGATCTCTCAAGAGACCCGCGATCGAGTCGCGCAGGCCATCGCCGACCTGCAGTACAGCCCGCATGCGAGTGCCCGGTCACTGGCATCCCGTTCGACGAACGTCATCGGGCTGCAGGCCCCGCTGCGTTCCGGGGTCGACGTGCACGTGGTCATGCAGATCGTGGCGGGAATCGTCACCGAGGCGCGCGCCCATCACTACGACATCCTGCTGTTGACCAGCGACGACGCCGCCGGACTCAGCCACGCCGCCCGCGCCTCGATGGTCGACGCGCTACTGGTCATGGACATCGAATCCAACGACCCGCGAATCCAGACCCTCGAAGAGCTGAGCGTGCCCACCGTGCTGATCGGCCTGCCCGCGGGCGCCGACGGACTCGTCTGCGTCGACTTCGACTTCGAGGCCGCCGGGCGTCTGGCCGCCGAACGCCTCGCCGAGCTCGGCCACCGCCGCGTCGCTCTGTTCGGTGCACCCGCCGAAGTGCTCGACCGGCACACCTCGTATGCCGATCGACTCGTGCGCGGGTTTCTCACCGCGTGCGAAGAGCTGGGCCTGGCCGGCAGCGTGCACGCCTGCCCGAGCAGCGACGAGGCCGCTCAGGTGGTCGATGAGGTGCTCGCCGCCGACCCGTCGCTGACCGGCATCCTGATCCACAACGAAGGGGCACTGCCGCACATCGCCGCACGACTGGCCGGCGAAGACCGTGAGCTCGGGGTGATAGCCCTGTGCCCGGCCGAGATGGCGGGCACCGTGTCGGGTCTGGCCGACAGCATCGCGATTCCCGCCGAGGGCATCGGCGCCGCCGCCGCCGGGGCGATCCGTGCGCTGCTTGCCGGTGACGACCCGGGCAAGGTCGTGCTGCTTTCGCCCGCGCTCGACTCGCGCACGCGGGCGGACGCATAGGCGGTGGCGATGCAGATCGATCCCAACGGCAAGACCGTTCAGGGCCTGACGACATTCCTGGCCTTCGTCGCGCTGAACGTGGTGTATCTGGTCACATGTCTGCCGATCGTGACGATCGGTGCGGCCACCTCGGCGCTCTACGAGGTCACGATCCGGTACGCCGACGACGAGAGCGGGCGCCCACTGAAGGACTACTTCCCCGCGTTCGGCCGCAACTTCCGGCGCGCGTCGCTCGCGTCGCTGGTGCTGCTGGTACCGGTGATTCTGATGGCATACAGCGTGGTGTTCTGGTGGGCGAACCCGAGTGTGCTGGGCGGTATCGCGGCGGTGGTCGCTGCTCTGGCTGCGGTGTACCTTTTCATCGCGTGGATGTACGCGATGGCACTGGTCGCCTGGTTCGACGCCGCCCTGAAGCAAACGCTCAAGAACGCGCTGCTGCTGCCCGGAGCCGAGTCGGCCCGCACCTTCGGGATCATCCTGATCCCCCTCGCGCTGGTCGTCATCACGCTGCTGTTTCCGCCGTTCGGATTCATCGTGCTCACCGTGGGCTTCTCGGTGGGCGCCTACGCCACGGCGTTCCTGTTCCGGAGCGTCTTCGCGCGCCACGTCGCCTGACTCGGGGCGTTCGCCCGCGGTGTGTGGCGGGGGTACGGCGCCGGCCGGTGCCGTGCGGCGGCGTGTCGTGCCGTGCGGCGCCCGCCGGTGCCGTGTCACACAACCGGCGGCATCCCGGTGGCTCGGCCCACCACTGCTGTGACACGCCCCGCCGGCGTGTCACACAAGATGCGGCATCCCGGCGACCCAACCCGCCATTTCTGTGACACGCGCCACCGGCAGGTCACATAAGATGCGGCATCCCGGCGAGAACACCCGCCACTACTGCGACAGGCGCTGCAGAAAGAAGCCGAGAAGCCGCCACAGCCCATCGGACAAAGACCGCCGGATGCCGCAGCCTCACCAGCAGCCCTCTCCCTGCCTCCAAGCGCACTACTACCGCGGCCAACATCACCGGCGTGTCACACAAGATGCGGCATCCCGGCGACCCAACCCACCACTGCTGTGACACGCGCCACCGGTGAGTCACACAAGATGCGACAACCCGGCGAGAACACCCGCCGCTACTGTGACAGGCGCTGCGGAAAGAAGCCGAGATGCCGCCACAGCCCGCCGGACAAAGACCGCCGGATGCCGCAGCCCCAGCAGCAGCAGCCCCCTCCCGGCGGCCGGGCCCACCACTACCGCGGCCAACATCACCGGCGTGTCACACAAGATGCAGCATCCCGGCGACCCAACCCACCACTTCTGTGACACGCGCCACCGGCAGGTCACACAACATGCGACATCCCGGCGGCTCGGCCCACTACTTCTGTGACAGGCGCTGCGGAAGAAGCCGAGAAGCCGCCACAGCCCATCGGACAAAGACCGCCGGATGCCGCAGCCTCACCAGCAGCCCTCTCCCGGCCGCCGAGCCCACCACTACCGCGACAGGCGCCACCGGCGTGTCACACAAGATGCGGCATCCCGGTGGCTCCGCCCGCCACTTCTGTGACACGCATCCTGGCCGGTCACACAACTGGTGGCATCCCGGCGGCTCGGCCCACCACTTCTGTGACACGCGCCACCGGCAGGTCACACAAGATGCGACAACCCGGCGAGAACACCCGCCACTACTGCGACAGGCGCTGCAGAAAGAAGCCGAGAAGCCGCCACAGCCCATCGGACAAAGACCGCCGGATGCCGCAGCCCCAGCAGCAGCAGCCCCCTCCCGGCCGCCGAGCCCACCACTACCGCGACAGGCGCCACCGGCGTGTCACACAAGATGCGGCATCCCGGTGGCTCCGCCCGCCACTGCTGTGACACGCCCCGCCAGCGGGTCACACAAGATGCGACAACCCGGCGGCTCCGCCCGCCACTTCTGTGACACGCATCCTGGCCGGTCACACAACTGGTGGCATCCCGGCGGCTCCGCCCACCACTGCTGTGACACGCGCTGCCGGTGAGTCACACAAGATGCGGCATCCCGGCGAGAACACCCGCCACTACTGTGACGCGAGCCGAGAGAACGGCCCAGGATGCCGCAGACCCAAGATGCCGGCACCCAGGATGCCGAAGACCCGGCCGGGATGCCGGCACCCAGGATGCCGCAGACCCGGCCGGGATGCCGCACCCAAGATGCCGCAGGCCCAAAATGCCGCACCGAACCGCGCAGAGAGCCCGGGATGCCGCACCCGACCGGCCACGCGCGAGTCATCCGCAGCACAGCGCGGCAGGGCCCGGAGCGCTTGCGCGCCCCGGGCCCTGTCACCGAACTGTCAGCGGGTCACTTGAAGGCCGCCGCCACGGCCACGCGGGCGTCGTTCTGCGCCTTCGCGTTGTCCATGTCGACCTTCAGCACCTTGTCGTACCCGAGGCCAGTGGCCTTGGAGATCAGTTCCTTCTGCAGCGAGTCGAACTCGGACTGGTTCTTGGCGAACGACATCTGCCACGAGTACTGCACGATGATCGCCTTGACCTGGTTGCGCAGCGTCTCGATCTCGGAGCTGTCGGCGGGGGCCGTGTAGCTGGCACCCGGTGCGACGGTGATCTTGTTGTTCTTGGCGAGATAGTCCATGGTCGACGTCGCGTCGTCCATGTGTGCCGACCAGTCCTCGCTCAGCGGAGTCGAGGTGATCTTCTGATAGCTCGGCCAGAACTTGTAGCTGAACGGCAGACCGGTCGCCTTGTCGACGTCGTTGGGCAGCACCAGGCTCACGTTCAGAGCCGATGCGCCGTCGGTGTAGTCGCCGCCGCCCCACTCAGCCGGAACGTCGCCCTTGCCATCGATGAACACCTGCTTGCCGAAGTCGGTCAGCGCCGGCTTGCCGTCACTGGCGACATCCCAGGTCAGCCCCTGCGGGCCGGCGGCACCCATGGTCTGGCTGTTGTTGGCGTAGGTGCCCTCGGCCGAGTACAGCCAGTCGATGAACGCAGCGATGCGCTCGGGGTCCTTGGCCTTCGATCCGATGGCCATCACCTGCTTGCCACCGTATGCTTCGGCGCCGTATGAGAAGACGTTCATGTCTTCGAGAGGAGCGATCTCGAAGCCCTTGCCTGCCTTCGTGTTGGCGTCGGTGTTGTAGGCCGACTGTCCCAGCCAGGGCCACCAGGAGAACAGCACCTGACCGTTCTGGTACTTCGAGAACAGCGTGTCGTAGTTCTGCGTCGTCGACTCCGGGTCCATGAGGCCCATCTGGTTCGCCTGGTAGAAGAACTTGAGCGTGCGCATGTACTCGCCGTCAGGGTCGAGGATGCCCTGGTAGTCAGAGCCGTCGGCCTTGGCCAGCACGAAGCCCATCTCGTCATAGCCGTAGAAGCAGGTGGGCTGCTTGGCGTTGTTCATCATGTTGCCGTCCCAGTCCTTGAACAGCGACAGCGCGTAGACCTTCTTGCCGTTGGGGGCCGTCGGCTCGAGATCCTGCATCTGCTTGAGCACCGGCAGCAGGTCTTCGAGCGTCGAGATCTTCGGGTACCCGGCCTCTTTGTACAGGTCCCAGCGAAGGAACGGTCCGAAGGTCGGGTCGAGCCCCTCCGACGACTCCGTCGGCTTGATCGAGGAGACCTGCGTCGGGAATCCGTAGATCCCGTCCTTGCCGTCGTTGACGTTGTCCACGGCCTTGTCGAACGTCGCCACGTTGGTCATCGCGGGATAGTACGACGAGGCATCCATCACCAGACCGCCCTGAACGAGCTCGTCGAGCTTCTGCCCCTTGTCGGTGATGATGAGATCGCCGAGGTTTCCGGCCGCCACGCGGGTGTTGTACAGGGTGTCACCGCCGCCGGCGACGTTGGGGGCGATGATGTTCAACTTCATGTTGAACTTGTCCTTGACGATCTTGGCGAACCAGCCCTTCTGGATCCCCATGTAGTTCGCCAGGCCGTCGAACACGTCGATCGTGATCTCTTTGTCCCATTTCGCCGGGAAAGAGCTCGTCGTCGTCTTCTCCGCGGTCGACCCGCCTCCGCTGCAGGAGGACAGGAGTCCGGCGGCGAGGAGCGCGATGGCCGTGACGGCCACCTTCCTCTTCAGCTTCATTGCATTCCTTTCTGGTGGGACCGGCCGCCGTCAACCCTTGACGGCGCCCAGCATGATGCCCTTCACGAAGAAGCGCTGGAACAGGGGATAGATGAAGATGATGGGCAGCACGACGATGACCGACACCGTCATACGAATCGAGGTGGGCGTCTGCGAGGTGGCCGCCGAGATGATCGACGACATATCGCCCCCGGAGTTCTGCGCTGCCTGGGCCAGGCTGTTGGCCTGGTTGATGAACATGTACAGCAGGTACTGCAGCGTGTACAGACTCTGATCGGTGATGTAGATCAGCGTGTCTTGGAAGCTGTTCCACTGCGCGACCGCCGAGAAGATCGCCACGGTCGCCAGGATCGGGGTCATGTTGGGCAGATAGACCCGGAAGAAGATCTGCACGATGTTGGCCCCGTCGACCTCGGCGGCCTCCTGCAGCGATTCGGGCATCGACTCGACGTAGGTCTTCACCAGGATGATGAAGAACGGCTGCACGATGAACGGCAGCACGTACACCCAGAAGTTGTTGGTCAGACCCAGCGTCTTCATGATGATGAACACCGGGATCAGGCCCGCGCTGAAGTACATCGTGACGATGACGAACCGATACCAGAACTGGCGGGCCCACATCTTGCTCTGCGTGAACATGAAGCCCAGGAACGCCGAGGCCAGCACCGTGGCTGCGGTGCCGATGACGGTGCGGCCCAGACTGACGACGGCGGCCAGCGGCAGACCCTCGAGGTGGAACACCTCTTTGTAGTTGCCGAGGTGGAACCCGATGGGCCACCAGCGCACGTCACCCAGCGCCGACACATCGTTGGCGCTGACCGAGTTGATGATCAGAAAGTAGAACGGGTAGGCGCACAGGAACACCAACAGCAGGAAGACCCCGTAGTTGATGATCGTGAAGATCCAGTCGCCGGCATGGCGACGCTGCACACCTGCGGTGACAGTACTCATCGGATGCAACCCCTCAGACGATCGACGTGCCGCGAACGCGCTTGGCGATCGTGTTGACGGTGAACAGAAGGATGACCGAGATCACGCTCTTGAGCATGCCGATAGCGGTGGCCATCGACAGGCTGTTTCCGGTGATGCCGATGTTGTAGACGTACAGATCGAGCACCTGGATGTGCTCCTTGTTGAACGCGTTCTGGAAGACGAAGTATTGCTCCATGCCGTTGTTGAGCAGGTTGGCCACCGACAGCAGCAGCAGCACCAGGTAGGTGGGCATCAGCTGCGGAATGGTGATGTACCACATCGTCTGAAAACGGCCGGCGCCGTCGATGCGCGCCGACTCGTACAGTGACTGGTCGATGCCCGCGATCGCGGCCAGGTAGATGATCGCGCCCCAGCCCAGGCCCTTCCAGATGCTCCACAGGGTCATCGTCACCCACACGTGCTGGTCGGTGTCGAGGAACTTGATGGGCGCGGTGATGAGACCGGAATCGGTCAGGATGCTGTTGACCAGGCCGGTGCTGGAGAACAAAGAGAACGCGATCATGTAGACCAGCACCCACGAGATGAAGTTCGGCAGGGTGGTCAGGGTCTGCACCGCGTTGCGGAACCACGGCGTGCGCACCTCGTTGAGGAACACGGCGAACACCAGGGGCAGGACCGAGGTCGCGATGCCGAGGAAGCTGATGGCCAGGGTGTTGACCAGCACCTGTCCGATCTGCGTCATCTGCGTCGGCGAGCTCACCAGCATCTCGAACCACTGCAGTCCGACGAACTCGCTGCCCGACAGGCCGAGTGCGGGCTTGTAGTCGAACAGCGCGTAGATCCACCCGTACAGCGGGAAATACGAGAAAAGGAAGACCAGGATCAGGAACGGGACGATGCACCAGAACATCCCGTACGACTTGCGCCCGCCGGCGTGCTTCTCGCGCAGGCGTCGCTTCTTGCCGCCCGGCTCGTCACCGAGTTCGGCCGCGGTCACCTCATGAACGAGGGCGGCTTGCACCGTCATCGCGCACTCACCCGCTCATCGCCGCGCGGGGCGCGGGGGATGTCGTGTCGTCGCATCTCACTCCTTCGTGCGTCCGAGACCGAGCGTCGCCGCGTCGGTCCGCACCGTTCGACAGGTTTCGGGGAATCACCTGTCGAACCGCTTCGATTAAAGAAACCACGCCCCCGCCGATTCGTCAATTCCGGGGAGATAACGCGTGCGTAACAATCGGGAGCGCTCCCACGACGGGAGCGGTCTTCCTCATGCTCGGCGACGCCCATCAGCGGGCCTCGACCGGTTCGTAGCGCACCTCGGCGAAGCGCACCGGCTGACCGTCGGCACGCAGACCTATCACCCGACCGACGAATCCCCCGGCCACCTCGGTGGACAGGTAACGCCCGTCGAGACGGATGACTTCGTGGATGCCGCTGGCATCGCGCACCCCGAAGACAAGGTCGTCGGGGCCACCCGTGGTTGCGGCATCCGCCCCCACCCACAGCTCGATGTTACCGTGCACACTCAGCCGCTCGTCACTCGGGAATTCCTGTGCGACCGGCCCGATCTGCGCGTGCACGAGCGCGCGACCTTGCACGATGCGCAGCTCATACCAGTGCCGCTCGTCCATGCGCACGCGCAACGCGGCGCCGTCGCGGGCATCGGTGACGGCGGTGAACTGCCAGTACGGGTCGCGGGCCCGCACCGACAGCAGAGCCGGAGCGCCGTTGTCGCTGTCGAGGGCACGCAGTTCGAGGCCGTCGCCGGTCGTGGCGAAGGCGCCCGGGGCTGCTCCCGGAGAGATCCACCGCGGGTGCAGACGCGACTCGCCAAAGCGGTCGGTGAACGCGGATTCGCCGAAGGGCACGCGGTACCGGTCGGGCACGACGACCGGCCAGTCGTCGACCCAGTCGATGCCCGCCAGAAAGGTCTCACGGCCGTTGACATGGAACAGCGGGGTCGCGCCGCGCGGGCGCACTCCCAGGTACACCATCGCCCACGTGCCGTCGGCCAGCTCGACCATGTCGGCATGCCCGGTGTTCTGCACCGGGAAGGTCGTGCTGCGCCGGGTGAGGATCGGGTTCGCGGGGCAGAGGTCGAAGGGACCGGATGCGGCGGGCCCGCGGGCCACGCTCACGCAGTGTCCGCGCTCGGTGCCACCTTCGGCGAACAGCAGATACCACCAGTGACCGCGACGGAAGACATGCGGGCCCTCGGGATAGGCCAGGCCCGTTCCTGCCATGACCGACCGGGCAGCGCCGACGACCACGCCGCGGTCGAGATCGACGCGCACCTGGGCGATGCCGGGCACATCGGGGTCGTTCGAGCTGTACGTGCCAAGGCACGTGCCATCGTCGTCCCATGCCAGATCGGGATCGATGCCGCGGATGCCCTCGATCACGCGCGCCGGCCCCCAGGGGCCCTCGATCGCGGGAGCGGAGCTGACCAGCTGGCCCGGCGCCCCCGAGACGTTCGTGGTGATCATCCAGAAGCGTCCGTCGTGGTGGCGCAACGTCGGCGCGTACACGCCCCCGCCGGCTGCGGCATCCCCCGCCACGAACGCCGGGTCGTCGTCGAGGGCGTTGCCCGCCTCGTGCCAGGTGACCAGGTCGGTGCTGCGCCACAGCGGCACGCCGGGCGAGTACTCGAACGACGAGTTCGCCACGAAGACCTCGTCGCCGACCCGGCAGATGGTCGGGTCGGGAAAGAAGCCCGGAATGATCGGCGTCGTCGCCGCGTCGCGAAGGTCCATCTCTCTCACTCCGGAATGACGCCCGTGGTGGCCAACGAGCGGAACCAGTGCCCGGAGTCCTTGACGATCCGACGCTGATCATCGAAGTCGACCCGCACGACGCCGAAGCGCTTCGCGTAGCCGTAGCCCCACTCGAAGTTGTCCAGCAGCGACCAGACGAAGTAGCCGCGCAGGTCGACGCCGTCTTCGATCGCGCGGTGCGCGGCCGTCAGATGCCGGCGCAGATAGTCGACCCGCTCGAGGTCGTGCACCGCACCGTCGGCCGCGACCACGTCGTCGAACGCGGCCCCGTTCTCGGTGATCATCAGGGGTTGATCGGGATACGCGTCGCGCAGCGAATGCAGCAGCTCGAGCAGTCCGTCGGGCGCGATGTTCCAGCCCATCGCGGTGTGCGGGCCGGCCTGCTCGACGAACTCGACAAGCTCGTCGCTGCCCGGCCAGGCGGTGCCGCCTTCGGCGGGCTTGTGGCCGTCGTTGGCCTGACGGGGGCCGGCGCCATCCCACATCCGCACCGTGTTGGTGGAGTAGTAGTTGACGCCGAGCACGTCGATGGGCTGGTGGATGGTCTCCAGGTCGCCGTCGTGCACGAACCCCCAGTCGGTGACCGACGCGGTGTCGGCGATCAGGTCGTCGTCATAGACGCCGCGCAGCATCGGGCCGGTGAAGGCGCGGTTGCCGACGGCGTCGATGCGCCGCACGGCCTCGGCGTCGCCCCGCGCCACGTGCAGATTGAGCGTCACCGAGTACTCCGGCGATCCGGTGGACGTGGCCCGCAACGCCTGCAGCGCGCGGCCGTGCGCGAGGTTCAGGTGATGTGCGGCCGCCAGCGCCGCGGCCGGTTCGCGACGCCCCGGCGCGTGCCCACCCTGACCGTACCCGAGGTAGGCCGTGCACCACGGTTCGTTCAGGGTCGTCCAGGTGTGCACCCGGTCGCCCAGGGCGGTGCCGAGCACACCCGCGTACTCTTCGAAGGCGTCGACGGTGGCGCGCGCCGGCCAGCCCCCGGCATCCTCCAGCACCTGCGGCAGATCCCAGTGATAAAGGGTCGCCACGGGACGGATGCCGCGCTGGCGCAGGCCGTCGATCAGGCGCGAGTAGAAGTCGAGGCCGGCCTGGTTGACGGCACCGCGGCCGGTGGGGATGATGCGCGGCCACGCGATCGAGAACCGGTAGGCATCCAGCCCGAGCTCGGCCATCAGGTCGAGGTCGGCCTCCCAGCGGTGGTAGTGGTCGCAGGCGACGTCGCCGGTGTCGCCGCCCGCAACCTTGCCCGGCGTGCGGCTGAAGGTGTCCCAGATCGACGGCGCGCGGCCGTCTTCGTCGGC
This sequence comes from Microbacterium protaetiae, assembly GCF_004135285.1. NCBI lineage: Bacteria > Bacillati > Actinomycetota > Actinomycetes > Micrococcales > Microbacteriaceae > Microbacterium > Microbacterium protaetiae. Next base: position 2,039,064 of record NZ_CP035494.1, on the reverse strand, counting down.
GGCACCTTCGACCTGGTACGAGGCCGTGGCCGAGCCGAACGTGAACCCGTCGGGAAAGCGCAGGCCACTGTCGCGAAAGTCGGCACTGCGGTGGTGAGGCGAAGCATCGGTGCTCACGGGTCTCCTGTCGTCGAAACGCTTCGACTTACAGTAGGGCGTCGCCGCGTTCTGCGCAACCATGTCCCATCCATGCACCGAATCGCGCATGCTCGGGGGCGCCGAGCGGAGCGGCTCGATCAACCGTGTACGGTGTCGTTCGTGCCGTTGACAGACCTCTCGCTCACAGAGCTGAACACCTACCTGCCCGAGGTGGCAGAGCCCGCCGACTTCGACGCGTTCTGGCGTCGCACGCTCGACGAAGCCCGCGCCGCGGCGACCGAGCCGACTCTCGCGCCGGTCGACTCCCCCATCACGCAGCTCGTGGTCGAAGACCTCACCTTCAGCGGATTCGGCGGCGAGCCGATCCGTGCCTGGGTCACCCGCCCCCGCTCGGATCAGCCCCTGCCGGCGATCGTCGAGTACATCGGATACAACGGTGGGCGCGGCATCCCGGGCGAGCGCCTGCAGTGGGCCGCCGCCGGCTACGTGCACGTCCTGATGGACACGCGCGGGCAGGGCAGCGGGTGGGGCTCGGGCGGCGACACCCCCGACCCGCACGGGTCAGAGGGCTCCGTTCCCGGCTTCATGACCCGCGGCATTCGGCACCCCGACACCTACTACTACCGGCGGCTGTTCACCGACGCCGTGCGCCTGATCGACACCACCGCGTCACTGCCGTTCGTCGACGCGTCGCGCATCAGCGTGACCGGAGGCAGCCAGGGCGGCGGCATCACACTCGCTGCGGCCGGACTGCACCCGGGCGTGTTCGCGGCGATGCCCGACGTGCCCTTTCTGTGCCACTTTCGCCGCTCGGTCGACCTCACGCCCGATCATCCCTTCCGCGAGGTCGAGCGCTATCTGGCCGTGCACCGCACCGAGGTCGCGCAGGTGTTCGACACGCTCTCGTACTTCGACGGCGTGAATTTCGCGCGCCGCATCGGTGCGCCCGCGCTTTTCTCGGTCGGCCTGATGGACGGCATCGTGCTGCCCTCGAGCGTGTTCGCCGCGTTCAATCACTGCGGCAGCGCCGACAAGGCGATCGAGGTCTACGAGTTCAACGGGCACGAGGGCGGGCAGAGCGAGCAGTGGCTGCGGCAGACCCGCTGGCTGGCCGAGCGGCTCTGAGCGGCACCGGGCTCACGCCAGCCCGTGCTCGAAGGCGAAGACGACCAGCTGAACGCGGTCGCGCAGCGCCAGCTTGGTGAGGATGCGGCTGATGTGCGTCTTCACGGTGGCCTCTGACAGGTACTCCCGCGCTGCGATCTCGGCGTTCGACAGTCCGCGCGCCGCCAGCGCGAAGATCTCCCGCTCGCGTTCGGTGAGCTCGCCGTACGAGTCCGGAACCGGCTCGGTCGCGGCATCCATCGTCTGCGCGAACAGGTCGCGGGTGGCGGATGCCGCGATCACGGCCGACCCGGAATGCACGGTGCGGATCGCCGCCAGCAGAAACTCGGGGTCGGCGTCTTTGAGGAGAAAACCGCTGGCGCCCTGACGGATCGCCCGGGCCGCGGCCTCGTCGAGGTCGAAGGTGGTCAGCATGACGATGCGCGGGGCGTCCGCGTCGCGCAGCAGCTCGGCGTCTCGCAACAGCTCGGCGGTGGCCGTCAGGCCGTCCATGAGCGGCATGCGAATATCCATCAGCACGACATCGGGCGCCGTCGCGCGAACGACGTCGATGGCTTCACGGCCGTTGGAGGCCTCGCCGACCACCTCGAGGTCGGGCTGCGAGTCGATCACCATGCGGATGCCGGCGCGGAACAGCGCCTGGTCATCGGCCAGCACCACGCGGATCACCATGCGCCCCCGATCGGCGTCGCACGCGAGGCGGGTCGCGCTGTCGACTTCTGCGTTCGCGCCCGAAAATGACGGGGGCGTACGCAGAAAACGATAGCGCGAGCCGGCGGTGCATCGAAAGGCGCGAGTGTCACGTCGCCTCCGAGACGGGGATGCGCGCGCGCACGACGAACCTGCCCGCTTCGGCACCGGCATCCAGCGTGCCGCCGACCAGCAGCGCCCGCTCGCGCATGCCGATCATCCCGTGCCCGCGTGATTCGGTCGGTGCCTCGACGGCGCGCACGGTGTTGCGCACGGTGACCTCGACGAGGGTGGGATGCCACGCCAGGCCGACCTCGACGGGAGTGTCGTTGGCGCCGTGGCGCAGCGCGTTGGTGAGAGCCTCTTGCAGAATGCGGTACACCGCCAGCTGCACCGCGGCGGGGGCCTCCGACCGCGGTGCGGGATCGATCGTGACCCGCAGATCGAGGCCCGCCGCCCGCATCTGTCCGAACAGCGGCTCGAGGTCGGCCACCGTCGGCTGCGGCCCGTCTTCTTGCGTGTGCCGCAGCTGCGCGAGCAGCAGCCGCACATCGGCGAGCGCGGAACGCGCCGTGGACGAGATGGTGCCCAGCGCCGCGGTCTGGGCCGCGGGGTCGGATGCCGCAGCATAACGCGCCCCGTCTGCCTGGGCTATCACCACCGCCAGCGAGTGCGCGACGACGTCGTGCATGTCACGGGCGATGCGGGTGCGCTCCTGCTCGATCGCCGCCTCTGCCTCGGCCCGTCGCTGTGCGAGTCGCCCCGACCGCGCGCGCCGGCCCGTGCGTGCGAGCGCCCCGACCGTCCATGCCAGAAGAAGTGCGAATGTCGCGGCGATGAGCACGGCCACCGCTATCGGCAGCTCGCTCAGGCTCACCGAACCGGCGCTGAGCACAATGTAGACATAAGCGGTGGCGACCACAGCGCCCAGAAGCGCCGATCCGAAGCCCGCCCAGAACAGCAGCCGGGTGCCATACGCGGCGGCGGTGTAGAGCACCGCGAACACGGCGAGGTCGACGAACCCGGGAGATCTGCCGAACCCCATCTGCACGATGGCCCCGGCCCACGCGAGGCCCAGCGCGAGGGGCGGTGAGATCCTGCGCGCGGCCAGCGCGACGCCGAACAGCACGCACACCAGCACCGAGACACCCGCGTTCGCCGGCGTGCCCTGCCCGATCCCGATCTCGAACGGCAGCGCCACGAGCGCGAACAGCACGGCGACGACCGCGTCGATCACGATCTGGTAGGTCAGCAGGCGCCGGAACACGCTCTCACGCTACGGGAGTCGCGCGGTCGCGACATCCATCGGGCGATGTATCCTCGCCGCCGATGTCGGGGTTGGTGCGGTGCGTCCCCGGCTGGTGCGGTGCGTCCGCGGCGGGTGTGGTGCGTCCGCGGCTGGTGCGGTGCGTCCGCGGCTGGTGTGCTGCGGACGGTCCATCCGCTGGTGCGTGTCACACAAAGGGTGGGTGCGCACCCGGCCAGGCCGCACCTTGTGTGACACGCCCGCGCGGCCTGTCACAGAATCTGCGGCTCCGGCCCCGCGAACCCGCACCTTGTGTGACACCCCGCGCCGGGGTTCGACCGGGTGCCGCTTCGTCCCTGCCTGCGGCATCCCCCGGCCAGCGGCATCCCCCGGCCAGCGGCATCCCGCAGCCGGCAGCATCCCCGGCCGACAGCATCCCCCAGCCGCCGAACAGATTCTGCATGTCACACAAAGGGTGGGTGCCCACCCGGCCAGGCCGCACCTTGTGTGACACCCCCGCGCGGCCTGTCACAGAACCGGCGGTCCCCGGCCCCGCGAACCCGCACCTTGTGTGACACGCCCGCGCGGCCTGTCACAGAACCGGCGGCCTCCGCACCTGCGAACCCACCCGTTGTGTGACACGCTCGAGCCGGGGTTCGACAGGCTGCCGCTTCGTCCCGGCCAGCGGCATCCTCGGCCGACAGATTCCCCGGCCGGCAGCATCCCCAGCCGCCGAACAAATTCTGCATGTCACAGAAAGCACGGGTTCGCACCGGCTGAGGCCGCACTTACTGTGACACGCGCACTCGGCCCGTCACAGAAGAGGCGGCTCGTGGTCGGCGAACCCACATCTTGTGTGACACGCTCCGGTTGGTGCCGTACCGCCCCAGTGCCGCCGCCCCAGTGCCGCGCACCCGCCCTGTCACAGAACAGGCGGCTCCAGGTCCGCGAACCCGGCTCTCCTGTGACATCCCGGAGCCGGCGGGAGGATACCAACCCCCGCCCGATCAGGCCTCGAGCCGCTGCCGCAGCACGTACTGAAGGATGCCGCCGTGCCGGTAGTACTCCTGTTCGGTGGGCGTGTCGATGCGCACGGTCGCGGTGAACTCCCGCGCCTCACCCTCGTCGGGCTCGACACGCACCGTCACCTCGCCGGGCACCGCCGAGGCGCCCTCGAGGCCGCTGATCGAATACGTCTCGGTACCGTCCAGACCCAGGGATGCCGCCGACTCGCCGTCGCGGAACTGCAGAGGCAGCACGCCCATGCCGATGAGGTTCGAGCGGTGGATGCGCTCGAACGACTCGGCCAGCACTGCCTTCGCCCCCAGCAGCAGGGTGCCCTTCGCCGCCCAGTCCCGCGAGGATCCCGACCCGTACTCCTTGCCGGCGAGCACGATCAGAGGTATTCCCTTCTCGGCATATTCTTCGGATGCCTCGAAGATGGTCGTCTGCTCGCCGCCGGGCAGCACCCGGGTGAACCCTCCCTCGACACCGTCGAGCAGCTGGTTGCGCAGCCGGATGTTCGCGAACGTGCCGCGGATCATCACCTCGTGGTTGCCGCGCCGCGACCCGTATGAGTTGAACTGCCGAGGCTCGACACCGTGCTCGGTGAGGTAGCGACCGGCGGGCGAGTCGCGCTTAATGGCTCCGGCGGGCGAGATGTGGTCTGTCGTGACCGAATCGCCCAGCCTCGCCAGCACGCGCGCGCCCGTGATGTCGTGCAGCGTGTCGGGCTCGACCTGCATGCCGTCGAAGTACGGCGGCTTGCGCACGTAGGTCGACTCGTCGTCCCAGTCGAACCGGTCACCCTCGGGCACCGGCAGCGAGTTCCAGTTCTCGTCACCCGCGTACACGTCGGAATACCCCTCCGTGAACATGCGCGCCTCGACGCACGAGTCGACGACGTCCTTGATCTCACGGCCCGTCGGCCAGATGTCCTTCAGGTAGACCGGCTGCCCGTCGCTGCCCTCACCGAGCGGATCGCGCGTCAAGTCGACATGCATGGAACCGGCCAGCGCGTAGGCGACCACCAGCGGCGGCGACGCGAGGAAGTTCATGCGCGACTGCTGGTGGATGCGCCCCTCGAAGTTGCGGTTACCGCTGAGCACGGATGCCACGGTCAGATCACCGGAGTCGACGACGGCGCTGACCTCCTCGGGCAGCGGGCCCGAGTTGCCGATGCAGGTGGTGCACCCGTAGCCGACCAGATTGAACCCGAGTTCGTCGAGGTAGGGCGTCAGACCCGACCGCTCGAAGTAGTCGGTCACGACCCGCGATCCGGGAGCCAGCGATGTCTTCACCCACGGCTTGGATTTCAGGCCCTTCTGCACGGCGTTGCGCGCGAGCAGCGCCGCGCCGATCATCACCGACGGGTTCGAGGTGTTCGTGCACGAGGTGATCGCCGCGATCACGACATCACCGTTGTCGACCCTGGTGTCGTGCCCGTTCATTGTGATCGGCTGCGGATTCGACGGCCATTCCACGCCGCCCTCATCGTCGTCGCGTTCGACGACGGCGGCGGGGTCGAACATGTCCTCCTCACCCAGGAACGGGTCGGATGCCGGGAAGGTGTCATCGATCGCGTCGTCGAGCGCCGTGAGGGTCGTGACATCCGCCCCCGGATCGGCCAGCAGCCGTTCGACGGTGTGCCGCGCGCGCGCGAGCGGGATGCGGTCCTGCGGACGCTTGGGACCGGCGATCGACGGCTCGATCGAGGCGAGATCGAGCTCAACGACGTGTGAGTACGCGGGCTCGCGGGCGGGGTCGTGCCACAGCCCCTGTTCCTTCGCGTATGCCTCGACGAGAGCGACACGCTCGGCGCTGCGTCCGGTGAACGTCAGATAGTCGAGGGTCTCCTGATCGATGGGGAAGATCGTGACCGTCGAGCCGTACTCCGGACTCATATTGCCGATCGTGGCGCGGTTGGCCAGCGGCACGTTGGACACACCGGGTCCGAAGATCTCCACGAACTTGCCGACCACGCCGGTCTTACGCAGCAGCTCGGCCACGGTCAGCACCATGTCGGTGGCGGTCACGCCCTCGCGCAGCTCGCCGGTCAGTTTCAGGCCGATGACCTCGGGTAGCAGCATCGACACCGGCTGGCCGAGCATGGCCGCCTCGGCCTCGATCCCGCCGACGCCCCAGCCGACCACCCCGAGCCCGTTGACCATCGGGGTGTGTGAATCGGTGCCGACGAGCGTGTCGGGATAGGCCTGCGGCATCCCGGCGGTCTTGTCATCGGCGCCGAACACGACCCGCGCCAGGTATTCGAGGTTGACCTGGTGGCAGATGCCGGTGTCGGGCGGCACGACCACGAAATCGTCGAACGCGTGCTGCGCCCACCGCAGCAGCTGGTACCGCTCTTTGTTGCGCTCGAACTCGAGGTCGGCGTTGATCTTGGCCGACTCGGGCCGACCGAAGCTGTCGGCGATGACCGAGTGGTCGATGACCAGCTCGACCGGAATGAGCGGGTTGACCTGCTGCGGGTCGCCGCCGAGGTCGTCCATTGCGTCGCGCATGGCCACGAGGTCGACCACGCACGGCACGCCGGTGAAGTCCTGCAGCAGCACGCGGGCCGGTGTGAACTGGATCTCGGAGTGACCGACGTCGGTGGGGTTCCACGCCGCGAGCGCGCGCACCTGCTCGGCGGTCACGCTCACCCCGTCTTCATTGCGCAGCAGGTTCTCGAGCAGGATCTTCAGGCTGTACGGCAATCGTTCACTGTTCGGGATGCTGTCGAGTCGATAGATCTCGTACTGCTTCTCACCGACGGTGAGAGTGTCTTTCGCTCCGAAACTGTTCTGGCTGTTCGTCATCGATATCGCCTCCCGGCACGAGCACGCGGCGCGCACCGTCGACGGGGCGGCGCCCTGACCTACTGCCCATCATGCCCGCGTTGTCGGGCTTCGGCCACCCCTGCTGCCGCGCTGGTCGTCGGGCGAAGCGCCGCATCGAAACGAGTGGGTGCGGCGCCTTGCTGACTCAACGACCGAGAGGACGTTTTTCGGATGCCGCGGGCACGAGGGGCCGGTACTCGTAGAACGTCTGCAACGCGATGGTGGTGCGCGTGCGCACCGCGGCCGCCTGGCGGATCTGACCGATCAGCCGCTCAAGCTCGCGGGGCGAGGCCACGCGCACGAAAAGCATGTAGCTGGCATCACCGGCGATCGAGTGGCAGGCCTCGATCTCGTCGAGGTGCTCGAGCAGCTCGGGGGCGTTGTCGGGCTGGGCGGGATCCAGTGGTGAGATCTCGATGAACGCGGCCAGCGGTTTGCCCACGGCCTCGGCGTCGACGATCGGCCGGTATCCGGTGATGACCCCGCGTGACTCGAGCCGGCGCAGGCGCGCCTGCACTGACGAGACCGACAGCCCGACCTGCTCGGCCAGCTGGGTGAGCGTGGCCCGGGCGTCTTGCGAGAGGGCCGAGACGATGCCGGTGTCGACCGCATCCAGGGGTTCAGAATCGGGCATGTCCGTAATATTATCGGTATAGCGGTGCTGCCACCGTAAATCTTTCGGTTATGTCGCGCGAGCGACCTGATCCTCAATGATCGGAGGTTCCCATGCGTCGCACTGAGCTCGACGAAGTGTCTACGAGTCAGATCCACGCCGAGCGCGCGCAGCAGACCATCGTCGGCGAACCCGTCCCCGCGCCCACTCCAGCCCGCGTTGACGCGGTGGCCGAAGCCTCGGGGCGCGTGGCCCCGGTTGTGGAAGATGCCGACATCATGCTCGCCGCCGGAGTCGAGGCATCCCCCGCCTGGCTGTCCTTGAAGCAGGCGGCCACTGAACTGCAGGGCCTGCAGCAGCAGGACGGCTCGGTTCCCGACGAGAAGGCCCGCGCCGGCGAGCTGGTCGAGACCATCACGGCATCGATCGCCGAGCTGGCGCCCCTCTTCCCCCACGATGCCGCTTACCTTGCGGCATCCATCGCCGACTTCACGCGGTGGCAGAGCGAGGGGCTCGGCGTGCCCGACTTCTACGACTCGCTCGTCGCGTTCCATCCCGAGCAGCACCGTGTCGACGGGCTGCGACACGTGGTCGTGTTCCCGATGTACACGCAGAACGGGTCACGCGACCGGCACGTCGAGGCGCTGATCGCCGAGGTGATCTGGCCGGAGTTCGTCGCCGCACTGCAGGCCGGCGACTACTCCAACAAGCTGTTCGTCTCGCTGCGGCTGATCGATTTCACATCCGGATACGACACGAACTCGGCGGTGCTGTTCCCTGAAACGGTGGCGATGCGCGAGATTCCCCAGTTCACGTGGGGCGCCATCTTCCAGGATCGCGAAGCCGCGCGCTACCGGCGCGTTGTCGCGGCGGCATCCGAGATCACCAGGCTCGACCTGCCGGCCGATGCCGCACGACTGCTTGACGACCAGAAGCTCGCCGAATCCACCTTCGTGATGTGGGACATCATCCACGACCGCACGCACATGCGCGGCGATCTGCCGTTCGACCCGTTCATGATCAAGCAGCGGATGCCGTACTTCCTGTATTCACTCGAAGAGATGCGCTGCGACATGACGGCGTTTCGCGAATCGGTGGCGATCCAGCACCGGCTTGAGGCACGCGACGATCTCAATGAGGTCGAAGCGCAGATCCTCGATCACGCCAGGCTCGTGCAGTACGCGGTGATCTTCGACCGGATCTTCCGCTTTCCGCTAACCGGGTCGCGGGTGCGCAACTACGACGGGCTGGGCGGTCAGCTGCTGTTCGCGTGGCTGCACCAGAAGGGCGTGCTGCACTGGACCGACACGTCGCTCTCGTTCGACTGGGCGGACGTGCCGGCGGCGGTGGTCGCGCTGGGCGATGCGATCGACGAGCTGTACTGGCGCTCGATCGACCGGCCCAAGACCGCGCACTGGCTGGCCGCGTATGAGCTCGTGCGCTCGGTGCTCGAGCCGCACCCCGCCTCGGTGTGGGCGCGCGGGCTGTCGGACGAGGTGCTGGCCGGTCCGCCGCGCGGGATGACCGACGCGGTGCTGGACGACGAGTTTCCGCTGTCGATGTTCTACGAGGCGCTGGAGAAGAAGATGCGCGAGGTCATCGCCTCGACGAGCGGGATCACCGGCGGCGACTGACGCCAGATCGGACCGCGGCGCCGCGGTGCGCGGTGCGCGGCGGTGCGCGTCGGGCCGCCGTGCCGCGCGGCGCCGCCGTGCGCAGTGCGCGGTGCCCGGTGCGCGCGTCTGGCCGCCGTGCCGCGCGGCGCCGCCGTGCGCGCGTCGGGCCGCGGTATGCGCGTTGGGCCGCGCTGCGCCGCCATGCGCGCGTTGGGCCGCGGTATGCGCGTTGGGCCGCGCCGCGGCGCGACGTCGCGGCGCCGCCGCGCGCGAAAGTCGTCGCATATGGCCCCTTCTCGCCCGGCGCAGGGGCCATACGCGACGACTGAGTGATCTCGAATTTCGTTAGGTCGTCGCATATGGCCCCTTTCGCGCGCTGCAGGGGGCCGTTTGCGACGACTGAGTGCGCGCTCACTCGGCACAGGCATACGGTGAGGGAGACGGTTTGATGTGGGCTGGTCAATTCGATATGGAATTGTCCATAGGGAATTGCCGCCGAGAGCGAGGGGACGCCATGACCGACCTCACCGGACGCACCGTGCTGATCGCGGGCGCAACGAGCCGCAGCGGCCACGTCGCGACGCGCACGCTGCGGGATGCCGGAGCCTCCGTGATCGCGGTGGGTCATGATCCGGCCAAGCTGCAGCCGCTTGCCGCGCTCGGAGCCCGTGGTGAATCGTGTGACCTCACCGACGAGCACGGCGTCACCGCCCTCGCCGAGCGGTTGCGCGCCGACGGCGTGCGCATCGACGGGCTGCTGCACCTGGTCGGCGGCTGGCGCGGCGGCGGCGGCCTGGCCGGCCAGAGCGAGGCCGACTTCCGGTTCCTTGAGCGATCGCTCACCGCGCTGCGCTTCGTCACACGCGCTTTCGACGATGATCTGAACGGGTCGGATGCCGCACGCGTGGCGATCGTCTCATCGATCCAGGTCGACCGCCCCCTGGCCGGCGGGGCCAACTACGCGACGATCAAAGCCGCGAGCGAAACCTGGGCCCGCGCCGTGGCCCAGGGCTTCGCGAAGACGGCCCGCGACGGCGAACGGCCGCTGGCCGCGGCATCCGTCATCTTCCGCGTGAAGGCGCTGGAAGGTCTCGAGCAGACGCTCGCCGATCGGTTCGTCGCGCTGTGGGATGCCGCGGCCGCCGACGTCAACGGTTCGGTCATCGAGTTGCTCAGCGAGCGTTGATGCCGAACCTCAGGGGTGGGCCGCGAGCTGCGTGCCGCCGCACACATGCAGCACCTCGCCGGTGATGAACGACGCGTCGTCCGACACCAGGAACGACACCGCGCCGGCGACATCGTCGACGGTGGCCACGCGGCCCAGCGGCGACATCCGGCGGAATCGCTCGACGACCTCGTCGGCCTCGTCGTCGCTGCGTCCGCGCATCGTGAACGGCGTGGCCATGAAGCTCGGGGCCACCGCGTTCACCCGCACGCCCAGCGGTCCCAGCGAGATCGACAACGACCGGGTCAGTCCCACCAGGCCCGATTTCGACGCCGTGTAGGCGTGCGGTCCGCCGGCGACCCAGTCACGCGAGACGATGTCGACGATGCTGCCGCCGCAGCCCTGCGCACGCCACGCCGGCTCGAGTGCCTGGGCGAGCAGCATCGGCGCGCGCACGTTGACGGCGAACACCCGGTCCCAGGCGTCGGGCTCGAGTTCGTGCAGCGGGCTGCGCAGCTGCAGGCCCGCGTTGTTGATGAGGGCATCCACCCGGCCTCGCCAGGTCAGTGCTTCGGCGACGGCCCCGGCCAGGCCCTCGGGCGAGGCGAGGTCGGCCCGAATCGCGCGAACAGGGCTGCTGCCGGCATCCACACCGTGCCCCAGTTCCTCGGCGAGCGCCCGCGTGTCGACGGCGTCGACCAGGGCGACCGCCCACCCGTCGTCGATCAGGCGCGACGCGATGGCGGTGCCCACGGCACCTGCCGCACCGGTGACAAGCGCCACCCGATGCTCGGCGCGGCCCGTCACCGGGCACCGCCCGCGAGCGCCTCGAACCGCGGCGGCGTCGGTGAGCAGAACGATCCTCCGATATAGCGCTCGTCCCATGCGGTGACGCGCCCCTCGACCTGCGCAGCGTATGCCTCGGCGTCATCGTGCGGCTCGAAGCCGATCGAGGCGCCCCCGGCGTGCGAGAGGTAGCCGCGGGTGTTGGCCGAAACACCCCACACCACGCGATATCCCACGTCGGGTGCCGTCAGGGCCGCGTCGAACAGCCGCACGGCGTCAGCAGGAGACAACCAGGTGCGCAGCATCCGTTCATCCTGCGGGCGCGCGAAGCGCGACGCTATCCGCACGCACACCACCTCGAGTCCCCAGCGGTCGTGGTACAGGCTGCCCAACGCCTCAAGCGCTGCTTTGCTCACTCCATAGAACGTGTTCGGCCGCACCGGAACGGCGTCGTCGAGCGTCATGCCGGGCTCGGGCACCGGCACGAACCCGGCGGCGTGGATGGAACTTGCCAGGATCACCCGGCGCACGCCCGCGCGACGCGCGGCCTCGAGAACCGCCTGCGTGCCGTCGATGTTCACCGCCAGGATCGATTCCCAGTCGTCCTCGAGCGGAATTCCGGCCAGGTGGATGACGGCATCGCACCCCGCGAAGATCGCACTCACCCGGTCGCGGTCGGCGATCGAGCACGTCTCCCACCGCGCTCCGCTGAACGATACCTCCTCACGGCGATCGATGCCGATGACCTCGTGCCCGCGCGCGACAAGGCCGGGGATGATGTCGCGGGCAAGGCTGCCGGCGGCGCCGGTGACGGCGACCCGGAGGGATGTTGCAGACGGCACGACCATGTGACTCACCTTCTCTGCGGCCCGAGAGCCGGCCGCCATCCCATACTGGGACGGTGAGCGTCATAGCTCCAATACCGGAATAGCAGGGTAGCTATGCGTCCAGAGCATAACCGTGCATCAGTGCACGCCGCTGGCCCCAGTCATGACCTCGACGACCCGCTCCAGGAAAGGCCGCAGCGGCGGCGTCCACGCCAACCAGGTGCTGGTGACCAGGGGCACCCCGTTCGTATCGAGGGCGTCCACCGGAACCCACACCCACCCGGCCAGTTGCCTGTCCGCCGAAGCCTCGGTCATGAAGACCGCGTCGACCTCGGAGGTCACAGCGATCAGCTCGCTGTGCTCACCGAACCGCCGGAACACCCACGTCGTGTCGGCACCGCTGGCGGCCACCGCCGCGCGCACGCGTGTCTCTTCGGCGTTCACCTCACCGAAGGCGTGGGCCATCACCGTCAGTCCGTCGAAGTCGGCCAGCTCCAGCGACGCGCGGTCAGCCAGGGGCGAGTGGGCGGGCACCGCCAGTCCGAGCTGCTGCTCGAGCAGCAGCACGGTCTCGAGTTCGGGCGCGTCGAAGTGCAGCAGGCCGAAATCGAGCAATCCGTTCTGCAGCAGCGGTCGCTGATCTTCGGTGGTCGCCTCATGCAGAGAGAGGGATGCCGCCGGAAGCGTCTGGCGCAAAGCGTCGATGATTGTGCGGAACCAGTCGTGCGGCATCCCCTGCGGCAATCCGATGCGCACCGGCTCGCGTGCCTCTTCGGCCAGGCGCAGCACCTCGGGCATGCGCTCGAGCTGCGCGAAGACCACCTTCAGGTGCCGCAGCAGGCCGTTGCCCGCGGCGGTGGGGGTGACCCCGCTCGACGTCCGCTCGAACAGCGCGTGTCCGACGTCGTGCTCGAGCTCTTTGATCTGCCGACTCAGTGACGGCTGCGTCATATGTAGGGCCGCGGCCGCGCGGTTGATCGAGCCGAGTTCGGCGGCCGTGGCGAAATAGCTGAGGTGGCGCAATTCCATGCGTCAACGCTATACGTATGGGGCATGGCGGTGGGGCCTATCAGGCATTTGACGCATGCCCGAGCGGGGGAAAGACTTGCCTCGCAGCGAAGCACGAGCGACGAGGAGGTCTGCGAGCGATGGGCAATGGTGCCGAATCCGAGTATGTGGATGCCGACGTCGTGGTGATCGGCGGCGGTTCCGCCGGCATCGCGGCAGCCGTTGGCGCGGCCCAGGCGGGAGCCGAGGTGGTGCTCATCGAGCAGTACGGGTTTCTGGGTGGCGCCGCCACCACCGGTTCGGTGCTCACCTATTGCGGGTTCTTCGACCAGACCGGCCGGCAGGTTGTGCAGGGCGTCGGCCAGCTGCTCATCGACAAGCTGCGCGAGCGCGACATCTACCGCACGCACACCTTCGTCGAGACGGGTAACACGGTCGTGCTGCTGGATCAGGAGATCACCAAACGCGCCTGCGATGAACTGATCGCCGAGGCCGGCGTGCGGCTCTTCCTGCACACCACCGTCATCGGCGCCGACGTCGACGGCGATCGGGTCGTCGGTGTCGAGGCTGCACACCGGGGTGGCCGCCTCATCTTCCGCGCGCCCGCGTTCGTCGACGCCAGCGGCGACGGGATTCTGCTCGCGAGCGCGGGCGGCGAGACAGTGATCTCGCCGCCCGCCGAGCGCCAGGCCAGCACGCTGGTGATGCGCGTGGCCGGCGTCGGTGCGAACGCGGATGTCAGCGGCACGGGCATGACTCGTGCGGTCGAGCGGTATCGCGTCGAATCGGGCAGCGAGCTGGTGCGCACGAGCGGTATCGCTGCACGGTTACCCCTCTCGCACGAGATCATGCTGTTGCTCGCCGACGAACATCGCGATGTTCTCGACGCGGCCCAGCTGACCCGTTCCGAACTGGATGGCCGGCAGCTGTGCTGGGAGTACCTTGAGGCTTTCCGTCGTCACCTCGACGGCTGGGCCGATGCACGCCTGGCATCGACCGGACCGCAGATCGGCATTCGCGAGGCACGACGCATGCGCGGGCAGCAGACGGTGACCGCCGACGATGTGACCGCCGGGCGAAAGCGGGAGCATGAAGCCATCGCCCGCTGCGGATGGCCCATGGAGAATCATGTGGTCCCCGGCGTGACGGAGTACGGCGGGATCGCCGACCGCGGGTGGTACGACATCCCCTATGGGGCCATCTGCTCGGCGAACCGCCGCAATCTCTGGGCCGGCGGGCGGCTGACGAGCTCGGACAGCCGGGCCTACGCCTCGCTGCGCGTCATGGGAACGTCATTTGCGACCGGCCATGCAAGCGGGGTCGCGGCCGCAATGTACTCTCGATCGGGTGTCCATGACAGTGACCGCACCCGAGCGGAACTGCGAGACCAGGGAGCACTGATCTGATGGAAACAACAAAGGATACCGAGTACGACTTCGTCGTCGAAGACGTCTCGAAAGTCTTCGTGGGCGCAACGAGGGTGCAGGCGCTCAGCGACATCGATCTGAAGCTGAAGCGGGGGTCGTTCACGTGCATCGTGGGTCCCTCCGGATGCGGCAAGTCGACGTTGCTGCGCATCATCGGCGAGCTTGAGACGGCGACCAAGGGGCACGTCGAGATCAACGTGCCCGAAAGCCGGGTGCCACGCTCGGCGTTTGTGTTCCAGGAGCACGGTGTGTTCCCGTGGTTCACGGTGCTGCAGAACGTGGCCTTCGGGCAGCAGATGGCTGCGGTGGGAAAGAAAGAGCGCGAGCAGAACGCGCGGCGGTGGATCGCCGAGGTCGGTCTCTCGGGTTTCGAGAACGCATACCCGCATCAGCTGTCGGGCGGGATGCGGCAGCGCATCGCGATCGCCCGCGCATTCGCGACCGGCTCGCCGGTGCTGCTCATGGACGAGCCGCTGGGCGCACTGGACGCACAGACCCGCATGCTCATGCAAGAGCAGCTGCTGCACCTGTGGGAGATCGAGCACAAGACGGTCGTGCTGGTTACCCACGCCATCGAGGAAGCACTGCTGCTCGGCGATCAGATCGTCGTCATGTCCGCGCGCCCAGGGCGGATCAAAGAGATCATCGACGTTCCCTTCGGCAGGCCGCGCGACTTCGCCGTCGAAGCCAGCCAGGAGTTCGGCGAATTGAAACAGTCCATTTGGGAGTCCCTGCGGGACGAAGTACAAGCATCGATGAAGTTCTCATGAGCCACACCACACCGACAACAGAAACAGCGACTGCCCGCACGACAGCGGGCGGCGGCATCCTCGACCGCGAACTGGAAGCGGCGATCCGCCGCGAGAACCGCCGACTCACCGGCCTGAAGCGGCGCGACCTCACCCTGGCCATCGCCACTCCGATCGTGCTTCTGCTCGCGTGGGAGATCGCCGCCCGCACCGGCGCCCTCGACGGTCGCCTGTTCACTCCGCCCAGCGAGATAGGCATCCAGGGCTGGCACATGATCGTCTCCGGCGAGCTGTGGGTGCACACCCTGGCCACCGTGGCACGGCTGGTCGTCGGCTTCGTCATCGGCTCGATCGCCGGGGTGCTGGTGGGCCTGATCATGGGCGTCTGGCGCCCCGTCAAGGCGGCACTCGAGCCCACGTTCACGGCGTTGTACGCGCTGCCGAAGATCGCGATCCTGCCGCTGCTGCTGCTGATCTTCGGGCTCACCGAAACCCCCAAGATCCTCTCGGTGGTCATCTCGGTGTTCTTCGTCGTGCAGATCAACACGCTCTCGGGCATTCTGCAGATCGACCCCCGCATCACCGAAGCCGCCCGCGCCTACAAGGCCACCGGGTGGCGGCTGTTCCGCTATGTGCTGCTGCCGGCCGCGCTGCCGTCGATCATGACCGGGCTGCGGGTTTCGGCGGGCATGGCCGTGATCGTCATCACCGCCGTGGAGTTCGTGGCCTCGAACACCGGCCTGGGCTACCTGATCTGGAACTCGTGGCAGCTCTTCCAGCCCTCGACCATGTTCGTCGGACTGATCACCGTCGCCCTGATCGGCGCTCTGGTGACCGGCCTGGTGATCATTCTGGAGCGGCTGATGCTCCCCTGGCGTTATTCGAACAGCACCAAGAGAAAGGCTAAGAAATGAGATTGTCCAAGAGGAAGGGCCTGGCGGCACTGGCGCTGGCGGCCGCGGCACTGACCGCGCTGTCAGGGTGCGCGGGCACCGCGGCCGATGATGGCAAGGATGCCGGAGCCAGCGGTGAGCTGCAGACGGTGAATGTCGGCATCGTGCAGCTGTCGATCTTCGCCCCGATCTACGTCGCCGATGCCAAGGGCTATTTCAAAGACGAAGGCATCAAGGTCAACCTGCAGAACGTGAAGTCGGGACAGGACGCCATTCCACTGGCCTCCAGTGGCAAGCTCGACGTCGTGGCCGCCGGGTTCTCGGCCGGCATGTTCAATGCCGTCAACGCCGGGCTCGACATCAAGGTGGTCGCATCGATGGGCGTCGCCGGCGGTGCCGACGAAGAGCCCGCGTCGGCTCTGGTGGTCTCGAAGAAGGAGTATGACGCGGGAAGCGTCACCACGGTCGCCGATCTGAAGGGCAAGAAGATCGGTGTCGCCGGGGGTTCCGGCGGCACAGGCGCGTACTACGTCAGCCTGGCCCTTGAAGAAGCAGGCCTCACCGCCAAAGACGTCACTTTCGTGAACCTCGGAAACCCCGACATCCCGACCGCACTGAAGACCGGCGGCGTCGATGCGGGTTTCATCTCCGCACCGTTCTGGAGCAACGCCGTCGCTGACGGCGTGGGCCAGAAGATCTGGCAGACACCCGAGGGCGTCTCGGGCACCGGCATGATCTATGGCGGCCAGTTCATGACCTCTGACCTCGCGCAGCCGTTCTTCGACGCGGTCGCGCGCGCGGCGCAAGATCTGCAGGGCGACGCCAAGAACTCCGACGAGAACATCAAGATCATCGCGGATGCCACGGGCCAGACCCCGAAGAGGTCAAGGCCACACCGCTCTACAACTGGCTGCCCAACCTCGCCCCATTGCCTGACCAGCTGCTGGGCATGCAGAAGCTGTGGATGAGCTTCGGCGCGCTCGACTTCGACACTCCGCTGGCGGCCGACGACTTCGTCACCACGAAGTTCTCTGACGCCGTGAAGGTCGGCAAGTAGCCCGATCCCTCACCGGGGCCCCGCAGCGCATGCCGCTGTGGGGCCTCGGTGCATCGCGGCGTGCGGTTTGGGTCAGCGGTCGGCGAGGAACAGCCCCACGGCATCGTCGAGCAGTGCGGCGGTCTGCGCGGCCGAGACCCGCCGGCCGCTGGCGAGGACCGCGATGCCTTGAAACATCGCCGAGATCAACAGTGTGAGCCGCGTCGGATCGCCGGCGCGCAGCGCGCCGCTGGCCTGCCCGCGATCGATCAGCTCGCCGATGGTGGCGAACAGGTGCTCGGCCGCGGCGGCAACGTCATCGACTCCCGACGTCTTGGCCAGCGAGAACATCAGGTCGAGCAGCGCGGTCTCGCGCACGGCGAAGTCGACGAACGCGGCCGCCGTCGCGCGGAGATCATCGACGTAGCGGTCCGTGACATCTGAGCCGGCACCCGCACGGGCATCCGGGATGGCACGGGCACCGGCATCCGCGATGTCCGGGGCACCGGCATTCGCGATGTCCGGGGCACCGGCATCCGCGATGGCACGCACGATCTCGTCGTTCAGCCGCTCGAACCCGGCAACCGCCAGTGCGACCAGCAACGCCTGCTTGTCGCGGAAATGCCGGTTCGGTGCGCTCTTGCTCACACCTGCCTCGCGAGCCAGTTCGCGCAGCGAGATCTGGTCGGGGCCCTGCTCGCGCAGCGTGCGCCCTGCCGAGGCGAGCAGCTCGGCGCGCAGATTGCCGTGGTGATAGGGCCCGGTGCGCATGGCACGATCTTAGCAATCATGTATCCCTTGACCACATTGTAGGCACTGCCTACTATGTGGGCTATGCCTACTTCATTCGACATCTCCGCGCTCCCCGATCTGTCCGGAAAGACCGCGGTGGTCACCGGAGCGAGCTCGGGCATCGGCCGGGCCACCGCTCAGGCCCTGGCGTCGGCCGGCGCGCGCGTGGTGCTCGCGGTGCGCGACCCCGAGAAGGGGCGCGACGCCGCACGCTCCATGGCGGGCCAGACAGAGGTCCGGCACCTCGATCTCGCCCGCCTGTCGTCGGTGCACGCGTTCGCCGAGGGGTGGGATGCCGGCGGCATCGACCTGCTGATAAACAACGCCTGCGCCGTCTCACCCACTCTCGCCCACACCGCCGACGGCTTCGAACTGCAGTTCGGCACCGGCCATCTCGGGCACTTCGCGCTCAGCATCCTGCTCTTGCCACACCTCACCGGCCGCATCGTGACCGTCTCATCGCAAGCCGAGCGGATGGGAACGTTCGACGGCGACGATCTCGCGTGGACCAGCGGTGGATACACGCAGACGAAGGCGTACAACCGCACCAAGCTGGCCAACCTGCTGTTCACCGCCGAGCTGCAGCGCCGTTTGACAGCTGACGGTTCGCCCGTGCTGGCCGCAGCCGCGCACCCCGGTTTCGTGGCGACGAACATCTATGCCGGCGGCAGCCGCATGACCAAGCTGCTGGTCACGCTGCTTGCGCAGACGTCCGAGCAGGGTGCCCTTCCTGTCCTGTTCGCGGCCGTCGGCGCTGTGCCGCCCGGCGGCTTTGCCGGCCCGAGCCGCGCCGGGCACATGCGCGGGGCACCGCAGCTGATCAACAGGTCCAAAGCGGCGCAAGATCCTCAGCTCGCCGCGTGGCTATGGTCGAGGTCAGAAGAACTCACTGGCGTGAGCTGGCATGCCGCTGCCAGACGCTGACCATGTCATCCCCGCGATGTATCCCGCACCGTGACGACCATCCTCCCGGCGGATTCGTCGGGCACAAGTGCGCCCATACCGTGAGGTCATGAACAAACACTCCACGACAGTCGCTGTGGCCACCTCGCTCGCTCTGCTGGGCGCCCTGACGCTCACCGGCTGCGGTGCGCACGACGGCTCAGGTTTCTCGGGACGGCTCGTCTTTGAAGACAAGCACGAGGCCGCCGCCGTCTCGAGCCCCGACGTGCCGGCTTGGGTGCCCGACGATGCCACGAACATCGTGATCGACTTTCCCGGGTCGGGGTCGGGCTACCTCATGAAATTCGCCTCACACGAGGGCGTGACCACCTCGAAGCCGTGTGTGGCGATCGCGGGCGATCCCGCACTGAAGCCGACGATCTCAACCGACTGGTGGCCGAAGAAGGCGCTGAACGACGACCGCCTGCAGTGCGACACGGCCCAGCTCGCCAGCGACGGCTCGGAATGGTACGTGTGGCAGACGGAGTAGGCACAGCGGGATGGAAGCTCAGCGCTCGACGGCCTCATCGAGCCCGACAGCTCACTCTCTCAACGCAATGGCGGGGTGCACGCGCGCCGCGCGCACCGCGCCGATCACGGAACTCAGCGCGGCGAGCACGACGCCGGCCGCGACGGCCAACGGCGCCAGACGTAGATCGAACACGGGCATCCATCGCTGAGTCATGGTGAAGCCGAGGATCGCCGCGATCCCGAGGACCAACCCGAGGACTCCGCCGACGAACCCGATCACGGCTGATTCGGATGCCACGAGCGCTGCGACCTGCCCCGACTGTGCCCCGACCGCACGACGAAGGCCGAACTCGCCTCGGCGGGCGACGACCGACATGCCGATCGCGTTGGCGAGGGTGGCGACCGCGATGAGTACGGCGAGCGCAGCGAATGCCGCGAGCGCGATCTGCACGCCGGACTCGACGCCGGCGCGCACGGTCGATGCGTCCACCGGCACCTCGACGGCGACGCGGTCGGGATCGAACGGGTCGACCGCCACCGGCAGCTGCCCGCCGACCTGCTGGGCGGCGCCGGTGGCAACGCGCAGTGCGATGGTGATGTTCTCCTCCCACTGGTCGGCGGCCAGCGGCGCGTCCAGACTGCCGACGACCTGACCCGCCAGATCGGGGTAGCGGTCAGACGACTCCACGATGCCGACGACGCCGAACCGAGCGCCGTCGATGCGGATCGTCGGGACGGCGTCGAGCGGGCCGATCCCGAGGTTGTTCGCGAGGGTGCGCCCGAGGAGCACGGTGTGTGAGGTGAGGTCGCGGCTCTGGGAGCCGGCCCAGGTGATCCGCGACTCAGTCGCCTTCGCGAAGTCCCCCGCGACCAGGCGGGCCGTGACCGTCGCAGTCTCACCGAGTGCCGCGACGTGGATCGGCGCCCGCGTGAGCAGGGCGCTGACGGCGTCGACGCCGGCGACGGCATCCACCCGCCGCACGGATGCGGCGACATCGAGCTGCTCGTCGGGCGAGGCGACGATCTGCGCGGTGACCTCGCGGTTCGCGTGGCTGTCGAAGGTGTCCGCCACCTGGGCGCGCGCGGTCTGGCCCAGCCCCAGCGAGACCACAATGAGCCCGACCGCCAGGGCCACCGCGAGCGCCAGCGCCGCCGTCTGCGCGCGCCGGGAGAGCACGGAGGCCACGGCATCCCGCCACAGATCACGCCAGCGGACCCGATCGCGCACCACGGGCTCGTCGGCGGCGCCCCCCGGAACCGCCGGCGAACCCGTGGAGCGCGACCCGGTGTCGCCGACGATCGCACCGTCGGCGAGCTGTATGACGCGATCCGCCGCGGCAGCCACGTGCTCGGAGTGCGTCACGACGATCACGGTGGCACCGTCCGAGTGCAGCGCGCGCAGTTCGTCGAGCACAGCCTCGCCGCTGTGCGAATCGAGATTGCCGGTCGGCTCGTCGGCGAGAAGGATCGTCGTGTCGTTCGCGAGGGCGCGAGCGATCGCGACGCGCTGGCGCTGCCCGCCGGACAGGTCGCGCGCCAGAGCACCGGAGCGGTGGGCGATCCCCAGCCGTTGCAGGGCCGCGTCGGCACGCGCACGGCGCTCCGGCCTGGCGACGCCGCGATAGAGGAGCCCCATCTCGACGCTGTCGGCGAGCGGCCGACGATCGAGCAGGTGGAACGCCTGGAAGACGAACCCGAGCCGGCGTGCCCGCAGCCGCGTACGCTGCCGCTCGTCGAGCGTGGTCGTCTCGACGCCGGTGAGCTCGTACGATCCCGTCGTGGGCCGATCGAGCAGCCCGAGCACTGCCAGCAGTGTCGACTTGCCTCCGCCGGAGGGTCCGACGATGGCAACGAACTCGCCGGTATGGATGTCGAGGTCGACTCCCCGGAGCGCCTCGACCTCGTTCGCCGTGCCGGTGCCGTAGGAGCGCCCGACACCGCGCAGCCGGATGAGCGGGCCTGTCATCCCACTCGCACCCGGTCGCCTGCTTTGAGCCCCTCACCAGGAGCCAGCGCCACCCGGCCATCGATCTCGCCGATGATCGACACGGCGACGCGCGTTCCGGCCGCGGCTCCATCGGCGATGATGACGTACCCGTGCGCCGCGTCGGCATCGGCGACCGCGGTGACCGGCACGATGAGAGCGTCGGAGGCGATCTTCCGCACAGTTGCGGTCACGGTCACTGACTGGCCCGACTGCTTCTGCGTGAGGTGCAGCGCACCGTTGAGGTCGATCCGCACCTCGGCTGCCGCGGCGCCGTCGGAGCCGGCCGACGCGTCCGCGGCACCGGTGTCGGCATCGGCGGAGCCGGCGTCCACACCCCCCGCTGAGCCGGCATCGCCCTTGCCGGCGTCGCCGACGGCACTGGATGCCGCGCCGAAGACGGTCGCGGGTGCGTCATCGAGCCCCGCGCCCGACACCGTCACCTTTGTGCCGGCTGGAAGGCCGTCGGGCAGCGAGTCCGGCAGCGTCACGAAGATCGCGAACGTCTTCGCGGTCAGTTCGAACTCGGCGCCGGCACCGACATCCGTCCCCACCGCGGGCGCAGAACTGACTGCAGCCGGTAGCGACGGGGCGGTGAGTGTCGATGAGACCGGAAGGTAGACAGTCTTGGCCGGCTTCTTCGCAGCCGTCTTCGTGCTGTCATCGTCGGTGGAGGATGCGTCGTCCGATGTCGCCCCATCCGACGCCGCCTCGCCCACCGACGCCTCGCGCATCGGAGCGGTGAATCCCGCGCGAGTGAACAGTTGCGCGACGGCGGAGGCCGTGGCCTGCCCGAACTGCCCGTCGGCCTGCGAGAGAAGTCCGAGAGAGACCAACGAACGCTGCAGCGCGCTCACGTCGATACCGCTGTCGCCCACGCCCATGTCACGGTAGAAGGGGAAGGGCGACTCGAGGGCGAACACCGGCGATCCGTTGACCGTGGCGACAACGTTGCCGACAACGACCTTGGTTCCTGATACAGCCTCCACCGTCGTGACGACGGCACGATGGGCATCCGCGGGTGCAGTCAGCGCTGCCTCGAACGAGGCGATCGGCCGAATGGAGCCCGAGAGCGTACGCGTGTCGATGAGGTCACCCTGCTCGACGGAGACGACCACCGGCACCGCCGAGGGAGCCGAGGCCGCAGCGGCACGCTGCGCGGGCGAGGTGAACAGCGTCGCGGCGAACCATCCGCCTCCGATCAGCGCGACGGCGAGAAGCGCGGCGAGCGCCGTGACAACCCAACGCGCAACGCGACGTCGGGGTGCGGTGCGGGACTCGGCGGTCACTTCGGCGCGTATTCGGTCGCAGCGGCGGTCAGTCGCTTCTTGTCTGCCGCCAGCTCGTCGCGAATGAGATCCAGCTTGTCCGCGTTCTTCTTCACGAACTCGGTCTCGCCGGCGTATTCGGCGTCGTAGAGCGCCTGCGACCACCCAGACGACGCGCGACAACCCGCATCGGCGGTGGCGACCTTGATCTCTTCCGTGAACGGCGAAGACGAACCGGCGGGGTCGCCCAATCTCCATTCCTCGGATTTCTCGTCGCCTGGCATCTGGTCCGGGTTGTCGGCCAAGCCGCCCAAACCGGCCGCGGCGATGCACTCGTGCCACTTCGCTTGGACGGCACGCACCTTGGCGCTCTGCTCGCTGGTGTCCGAGATGGTGTTGGCGGCGCTGAGGACGAAGTTGAGATCTTCGTTCGACGGAACCGGGATCGTCTTCCGTGCGCTGGCGAGGCACGCGTCAGACTTGTCAGCAAGCGTCGGATCGGCCTGAACCATCGCGTTGGTCTTCAGGAGCGCCGCCCGTTGTTCTTCCTGGCCCTTATAGGTCGCGGGGATCCGGTGATAGCCGTACTTCGCCGCGATCGTCGCATCGAACAAGCGATGACCGCTGGCCGTGTACGACGGGTTCTCGTCCACCGCGTCAAGGGATCGCCAGGGCGCTGGCCAGTCGATGCCTTCCTCGCCGAGACAGCGCGCCACCATCAAGTTCTCGGCATAGTCGCGCAGGCTGGAGGTCTGATACGCGAACTGGTCCAGCGGCAGCGCCCACTGCTCAATGTTCTTGGCCGGCGAATCCCCCTTTGGCTCACTGCCCGCCGCGCAACCGGTCGCGAACAACGCCGCCGCGAGCAGCGCGGCCAACGCAAGGGGACGCTTCATCATCTTCGATCTCGGTTCTCTCTGCGCGGTCGTCGGGTGTCACGTTCCACGCAGCCGTGGAGGAGTGGCGAGGATGACGATGTCCTCGTCTGACTAACTGAGCATATCCACTTAGTTAGGCCTCGCGTCATACGGGCGACGACGGTGGGCCTGACTAAGCTGGCACTTCGAGTCGGGGCGGGTGGTGGTGGCAGGCGTGAACGGTGAACTGCGCGGCAAGCAGCAACGCGGGGTCGAGGCGCAACGTGCGCTCTTGGAGGCGGCGGGCGCCGTCTTCGCGCGCCTGTCGTACGCCGAGGCCCGCCTCCAAGACATCGCCGACGAAGCGGGCATCAGCACGGGCTCGCTCTTCTTTCATCTGGGCAACAAGACCGACATCGCGCACACTGTACTCGCGACCCAGCAGGAACGGATGGGCCTCGTCCTCACAGAGGTGCTCGAACGAGGCGCGTCGACGCTGGACAAGATCATCGGAGTCTTCGACGGCCTCGCCGAACTCGTGGCCAGCGACCCCCTCGTGCAAGGGGGCATCCGGCTCTCGCTTCAGCCAGCCACCGAATTGGACGTCGAAGCCAGCACCCCCTACCAGGAATGGGTCGCCGTCGCCGCCCGTCTTGTCGCGGACGGCCAGAAAGACGGATCCGTCCGCGACGACATCGATGTCGCTCTGGCGGCGGAGCTGCTGAACGAACTCTTCGTGGGCGCGCAGGTACTCGCAGGACTGGAGGATTCCTGGCAGTCACTTCCGCTGCGAGTCCAGCGGGGCCACCGCCTGATCCGTGGTCTGCTCGCGCCCCAGCGCGCCGCGTCCAGCGAGACGCATAGTTGAACGTTTCCACTCGCTGCGCTCGCTCAGCGATCCGACAGGAGAATTAGACTGGGTCGTCGTGACCCCTCTGCATGACCCGAACCTGCGCGGCTTCGCCAGCGACAACTACTCCGGCATCCACCCCGAGATCTTGGCGGCGATCGCCGCGGCGAACGAGGGGCACCAGATCTCGTATGGCCAGGATGTCTACACCGAGCGACTGCAAGAGGTGATGGCGACCCACTTCGGCGAGGGTGTCGAGGCGTTCCCGGTGTTCAACGGCACCGGCGCCAATGTCACCGGGCTGCAGTCGATGCTGCCGCGCTGGGGTGCCGTGATAGCGGCATCCACCGCCCATATCAATGTCGATGAGCAGGGCGCTCCCGAGCGCGTGGGCGGGATGAAGCTGCTGACGGTGCCCACCGACGACGGCAAGCTCACCCCCGAGCTCGTCGACCGTGAGGCCTGGGGGTGGGGCGACGAGCATCGCGCGCAACCGCTGGTCGTGTCGGTGACACAGTCGACCGAGCTCGGCACTCTCTACACACCTGACGAGCTACGAGCCATCGCCTCCCACGCGCACGAGCGCGGCATGCACGTGCACATGGACGGCGCGCGCCTGGCCAACGCGGCGGCATCCCTCGACCTGCCGCTGCGCGCGTTCACGCGCGACGTCGGCATCGACGTCATCAGCGTCGGCGGCACCAAGAACGGGGCGCTGGCGGCCGAGGCGATCGTCGTGCTCAACCCCGAGGCGTCGGCCGGACTGACCTACCTGCGCAAACTCAACATGCAGCTGGCGTCGAAGATGCGGTTCGTCTCGGCGCAGCTGGTGGCGCTGTGGGAGGGCGACCTGTGGCAGCGCAACGCGCGGCATGCCAACGCCATGGCGCAGCGGCTGCGCACCGGCATCGAGGCGGGACTGGCCGACGGCTCGATCCGCGGAGTCGGGTTCGCTCAGGCCACCCAAGCCAACGGCGTGTTCGCGACCCTGCCCGACGGGGTCGCCGACCGGCTGCGCTCGTCCTTTCGTTTCTATGACTGGGATGCCGCGCGCAACGAGGTGCGCTGGATGTGCTCGTTCGACACCACCGAAGGCGACATCGACGCCTTCATCGCGGCCATAGCGCGCGAGACGTGCGCCTGACGCGCAGGGCCTGACCACCTCAGCTGGTGAGGTTCTTTAGGGTGCTTCGAGCCGGGAATGCTTGAGCAGGGATCGAGCGCATGTGAGCCGCCGAGGTATGTCTCTCACGGGGGTGCGACGGGATTGCCCCGGCAGGGACCTCCACCGCAATGAGCGTGGTGGTGGTCCCCGCCCAGCATCGAGCCCGAGAGCTTGGCCGTCAGATTGGCGCCGAAGAACCTGAGACAGATTCAGCTACTCATCAGGCCGCGGACGTTCGCTCGAATGGGCCGGATGGCGGAGGAAGGGAATCGAGATCGCAGTCGCTGCGAGCGTCGCACATGCGACGACGAAGACGGCTGGCTCAGCCGACCCGAGGAAGCCATTCCCATGTCCACCGCTCACGAGCGAGACGAGATGGCTCACTCCGATCACTGCGAAGGCGACAAACGCGACCCACCCGCAGGCCAGACGTGCTTTTCTCAAAGCGGCCAGCATGTCCAGGTGATCCAGTTGTAGTTGAACTGCGCACCCTTGCAGATGATCGTGTCGGTATCGAGCAGATACTCGGTCACAGCCACTCGCGCTCCTGCGGCGCGGAGTCATCGCGATCGGTAAGGAAGTCCTCGTCGGGGTGCACGCCTATGTCCCACCACTCCACGAGGTCGTGGTAGACCGGCGTGATCACCCGCGAGTCGCCGACCACCGTCACTTCCACCTCCGAAACACCATCCGGCAGGGCGACGTCTTTCGGCAGCCGCACGGCCTGCGAGCGATTGCTGTAGAAGACCTTCGTTCGTGCCATCATGTATATCCTTCGCGTATACACATGGTGGCACACCCGCCCGCGCTACGCGGTCGCCTCGACCTCGACATCCGCTTCGCCTGCGGCCGCGGCATCCACCGCCCCATCAGCCTCGACACCGGCTGCATCGGCGTCCACGCGTGAACCCGTCTCGGGGCGAATCAGTTTGTGCTCGTTCGACACCACCGAGGGTGACATCGACGCCTTCATCGCGGCCATGGCCCGTGAGACCGCGGGCTATGGCCGACGCTCAGCGCTCGACGAGCACGCCGTCTTCGTCGGCGTATAGGTGCGCGCCGGGGCGGAACGTCACCTCACCGAAGGTCACAGGCACGTCGATCTCGCCGATGCCCGTCTTGGCGCTCTTGCGTGGGTTCGAGCCGAGTGCCTTCACACCCAGGTTTAGGCGGGACACCGCGACACGGTCGCGGATCGCCCCGCGGATGACGACACCGGCCCAGCCGTTGTCGACCGCCGACTGCGCGATCATGTCGCCCATGAGCGCCGTGTGCAGTGACCCGCCACCGTCGATCACTAGCACGGCGCCATGGCCCGGTGTGGCCAGGGTCTGCTTGACGAGCGCGTTGTCTTCGAAGCAGCGTACGGTGCGCACGGGGCCGTCGAAGGCTGCTCTGCCTCCCAGCGACAGCAGCTGCAGGTCGAGGGATTGCAGGTCTTCGCCGCGTTGGTCGTACAGGTCGGCGGTGGCGTAAGTCATGGCGGGTCCTCCCGCCGCGAGCCTACCGTCGCGTTCACTCACCGTCTGAACCGCCCAGCGATTCAGACGGTGAGCGAACGGCGCACACGCAGCCGCGAGCGACCCGCTCACGGCTCGCGCGGGCGGATGACCGAGTCAGTCCTTGGCGTCCTCGACGATGCGCTCCGCCTCACCGATGACCTCGGCCGCGGCATCCGCGTCGATGTCGTCGACGGCCGTGGCAGCGTCGGGAGCGGTCTGCGGCTCAGCCGAAGCGGCGTCGGCAGCGGCATCCGCCCCCAGCGACGTCTCGGGGCGAATCAGTTCCTTGACCTCGGCCATAAAGCTGGTCAGCTGATGCTGCTGCCAGCGCAGCTGGCGAGTGCGGTCCTCCGCATCACGCAGCACCCCCTGCGTGTGCGAAGTGACCAGATCGATGATCTTCTGCGACTTCGCGCGCGAGCGCTCAAGGTGCTCACCGGCCCGCACCCGCGCATCAGCCTCGATCTTGTGCGCCTGCGCGCGGGCCAGCCGCTCATAGTCGTCGGCCTTCGCCGACACGCGCTTGGCATGCTCGAGGGATGCCGCGACCTGCTCGTTCGCATCGACAGTGATGCGCTCGGCATGGGCGACAGCCTGATTGTGCAACACGAGGAACTCCTGGTGCGCGTCATCCTGCCGACGCGTCAGCGACTCCTCGAACTCCAACGCACGCACCCGCAGCTCACGCACGGCCTCTTCGGCCTCGGCACGATCACGGGTCGTCTCACGCGTGACCTGCGAACGCAGCGCCGCCACGCCCCGCTCGGCCTCGGCACGGATCGCCGCGACCTCCTGCTCGGCCTGCGACACCTTCTCGGCAGCATGCGCGGCCTCGCGCTCCAGCCGCGCCTCATGCGCGGTCACCTCGGTGTCAATGCGCAACCGCACCTGCGCGGCCTCATGCTGGGCCTGCGCGATGATCGCCTCGGCCTCCTGCTGCGCCAGCGTGCGACGATTGTCGATCTCCTCCCGCGCAGCCTCCAACAGCCGGTCACCCTGCACCGACGCGTTCTTGATCAGCGTGGATGCCTGCTCCTCAGCCACCCGCAAGATCTCTTCGAAGTGCTTGCGGTTCGGCGAATCGCCCTCACCAGTCAGTTCCTCGGTCAGAGTCTGCAACTGCTTGCGGGCGGAGGCCAACTCGGCCTGGGCCGCGGTCAGCTCGTCACGCAGACGAGTGGCCTCATCAGCGTCGCCGGCGCGGGCCGCCGACTCCTCGGCACGAGCCCGCTCCACCTCGGCAGCGCGGACCGCATCGGCCTCGGCCAACTGCGCGCGCAGCCGCTCCAGCTCGCCCCGCGCCTCAGAGGTCGAGGCGGCGACACGGTGCTGCTCATCCTTCAGCTTGGCGATCTCATCGCCGGCGGCACGGGTCTGCGAGACGAGTTCGGCGATGGCGGCATCGACCTCGTCCTTGTCATATCCGCGGAACGCGGTTGTGAACTCGGTGGCGACGGCACCGGAATCGGCGATGAGGCTGTCGAACGAGACGGTGTCAGCAGAGGGCGCGCTGTCGGACATAGGGGGGTTCTCCGGCGGGGGTGATGGATGCCGCGATGCGGCGGAATTCGGGCAGTTTGAACACTACCTCGGTTGGCTGGGTGCGCGGAAAGGATCCGGCCTTCTCAGCGGAGAGCGCCGACGCTGGCCAGCGCCATCCGCAGCAGGGTGCCGCGGCCGCCCTCCATGTCGGCGGCGACGGCATCTGATGCCGCCTCTTCGGGCGTGAGCCAGGTGACCTCGAGAGCGTCCTGCCGGGGTTCGCAGGTGCCGGTCATCGGCACCACGAACACGAGCGAGACCGCGTGCTGCCGATCATCGTGGAACGGACTGATGCCGGGCAGCGGAAAGTACTCGGCGACGGTGAACGGCGCCGGCTGCAGCGGAAGCTGCGGAAACGCCATCGGTCCGAGATCGTTCTCGAGGTGGCGGAACAGCGCGTCGCGAATCGTCTCGCCGTATCGCACGCGCCCTGACACGAGAGTGCGGGTGATCTCACCGAGCGGCGTCGCGCGCAACAGCAACCCCACCTCGGTGACCGCCCCCATGCCGTCGGTACGCACCGGCACCGCCTCGACGTAGAGCATCGGCAGGCGACGACGCGCCTCGGCCAGCTCGATGTCGGTCAGCCACCCCGGATTGGCGGCGGCATCGGCCGCCGGCGGCGTGCCGAACGCGCCGAGCGCACCCGGCACGAACGGCTCGCCGTTGTTCGGCTCTTCCGGCTCGGGGTCGGGGTCAGGCGTGCGGACGGGCATGCCTCTTGTATACCCCACGCCCCTGGCAGACTGGGCGGATGGACGACCTGCGCATCGACCCGGATGTCGTGTTGTGGTCGGCGCCCGACTCGGATCGGGCCGACCGGCCGCTGCTCGTGCTGCTGCACGGCTATGGCGCCGACGAGAAAGACCTGTTCGCGTTGGCACCGTTTCTGCCCGACGACTTCGTGGTCGCCGCGGTCCGTGCCCCGCAGACCCCGCCGTGGCCGACGCCCGGCCACTCGTGGTACCCGATCGAAGACGTCATCGACGGGGATCTCGCCGGCCGCGACCCCGGGCGCGTCACGGCTGCGGCATCCACTCTTCTGGAATGGTTGGATGCCGCAGCCGACGATGCGCAGAAGATCGGCCTGTTCGGCTTCTCACAGGGCGCGTCGGTCGCGATCCAGGCGCTGCGGCTGCAGCCCGAGCGCTTCGCGTTCGCGGTCAACCTCAGCGGATACGCGACCCCGGGCGATCTGCCGCGCGATGCTGAGCTCGCCGCCGCGGGGGTGCCGGTGTTCTGGGGGCGCGGCGCGCGCGACGACGTGATTCCGCCGGCGCTCGTCGAGCACACCGCGCAGTGGCTGCCCGCGCACAGCGACCTGTCGGGGCGTGTCTACCCCGGTCTCACGCACAGCGTGTCGGAGGACGAGCTGGCCGACGTGCGGGTCTTCCTCGACAAGCGCCTCGCGGCGCTCTGAGTCGCACCGCCCCGCCCTCCCGCGACCTTACCCCCGGTTCCGCGAGTTGTCCCCCGGTTGCCCGACCTTACCCCCGGTTCCGCGACCTGTCCCCTGGTTCCGCGAGTTGTCCCCGGGTTGCGCGACCTGTCCCCGGGGTCCGCGACCTTACCCTCGGTTGCGCGACCTAACCCCCCCCCCGCGCCTCACTCCGCGACGCGCAGCCGAACGACGATCATGCGATGATCCGACAGCGTCGAGTCCACGACCTCAGCCCCCGACGGCGCCAGCCCCGAGACGAACAGGTGGTCGATCTGCTGGGTGGGCGCGTCGGCCGGCGATGTATACGCGGGGCGAATCCCCGCGAGCGCGTCGTCGGTGCCCGAGCCTTGCAGCACCGTCCAGGCCGCCGAGCCGGGGGTCGTGTTCAGGTCGCCACCGCCGACCACCGGTCCCTGCGCAGCGGCTGCGGCAAGCGTCCGCGCGAAGATCGCCGCCTGCCCCTGGGTCTCGTTGAGCTCGTCGCCGTCGGGCTGCAGGTGCGTGGAGATCACCCGCACCGCGGTTCCGCGCCAGTCCACGGTGGCCATCGTCATGCCCGCTCCGGTCAGCGAGGCGAACGCCGGATACCGCTGCGAGCGCACGTCTCGCACCGGCAGATCGGTGAGGATCGCATCGCCCCACACCTGGTCGCTGGCTGGACCGAACACGAGGTGCATGCCGAGCATCCGTGCCATGATCGCCAGCTGATCCTGCCCGCCGTTGAGCAGCCATCCGCGGTCGATCTCGCTGAGCAGCACGACGTGCGCGCCGGCCGCGCGCACCTGGTCGGCGACCTCGCGCGGCACGAAGCGCCCGTCGAGCCCGTACCCCATGCGCAGGTTGTAGGCGGCGACGGTCAGGTCGTCGGATGCCGCGACCGCCCGCGTCGGGATCGTCAGGACAGGCCCGACCAGAGCGAGCACGACGGCCGCGACAGCGCCAAGTGTCGCCGCGCCGACCGCCCGGGCTCCGGTGGCATCGATCCGGGCGCGTTCGGCGCGGTCGCCGTCGGCATTCTGCACCGGACGTGCAGCCACCGCCCACACCGCCACCAGCACGGCGGCGACCACGATCACCACGTCGGCGCGGTATCCCAGGTCGTACCCGGCGTAGTAGGCGAAGAAGAGCGCCGTCCACACCACCGCACCGGCGCCGGTGAGCACGGCCGCCGTGCGCGGCGAACTGCCACGCCGCGCCGACACCAGCAGGCGTGCGGCCGCCGCGGGGCCTGCGACGAACCCGAGCACGGCCCACCAGCTGAGTGTGCCCTCGATGCCGCCGCGGGTGACCTCGAGCAGCACGCTGAGAGCGACCGCGCCGATGAACGCGACGCCCGCCACCCACGGCCGCCGCCGCGGGGCCGGCAGGACGGATGCCGCTACGGCGGCCCACGCCCCCACCACCACGGCGATCGGCCCCCACAGCGGATGCAGCGCCGATCCGCGCCCCGGATTCACCAGCGCCAGCAGGAGGATGAGCAGCACGGGGAACACGAGGAACGCGGTGCGCGCCGACACCGGAGAGGCCGCAAGCCGCGACGCTCCTCGGGCCGCGGCGAGGATCAGCACGGCCTGAACGATCAGCAGCGCGACATCCCACCCGTCACGTCGCCAGACGGCGCCGAACGTGCCCAGTATCGCGTGGGTCGAGGCGCTCAGCGCGACACCGAGCAGGATGCTCGGCACGAATGAGCGTCCCAGCACCCCGGCGCACACGCAAACGGCAGACACCCCGAGCACCACGCCGAGCGAACTTCCATACAGCTGCACATCGCCGCCGTTCGGGTTCGCGGCCAGCACGATCCGCACAACGAACGCCGCCGCGAGCAGCCAGACCACCGGCATCCCATCGCGCGCCCGGAACAGTGCGACGATCACCAGCGGCACAGCCATGACCACCAGCGCGTACGCGCCCATCACCTCGGGCGGGGTCTGCGCCGCGCGCCCGAACAGGGTGATCAGCGACGGCGACCACAGCCGCCACAGGTCGATCGTCATCCACATCGAGACCGCACCGAGCACACTCAATGACCGCGTCGTCATGTGGGCAAGTCTGCCGGATCCCGCCGACATCGGCAGGACACTCTGCTAAAGTGGCTCGGTCCTTGTCCCCGACGTGAGGAATGGAATGACCGAGATCGCCGCAGCGTGCTGACGCTGCGCTGATCCGTCGATTCTCGACGTGTCGCGCCGTCACCGAACAATCTGCTGCGTCTGCAGCACGTTCGCGCGCCGACCGTCGATCTCCTCCGTTCCCTTCGGGAATGCCTCGGGCATCGCTGTCGGCGCACCCGACACCGAGGAGGACCTCATGCCCACCCCATCCATCGTTCTGGACCGCGTCACGTTCGCCTGGCCCGACGGCACTCTCGCGCTGCGCGACGTGTCCGGTGCGTTCAATCCCGGTCGCACCGGCCTCGTCGGCCGCAACGGCTCAGGCAAATCCACGCTGCTCCGTCTGGTCGACGGATCGCTGACGCCGGTGAGCGGACACGTGACCGCGGCATCCCCCATCGCCCTTCTTCCCCAGCACCTCACGCTGGGCGTTGACCGGCCGGTCGCCGAACTGCTCGGAGTGTTCGACAAGATCGGCGCCGTGCGCGCCGTCGAAGGCGGCGATGTCGACCCGCGCCACTTCGACACGATCGGCGACGACTGGGACATCGAGGCCCGTTCGGTCGCCGCTCTGGCCGAAGCGGGGCTGCCCGCCGACGCGCTGCACCGCACGGTCGGCGAGCTCTCGGGCGGTGAGGCCGTGCTCGCCGCGGTTGCCGGCATCCGGCTGCGCAATGCCCCGATCACGCTGCTCGACGAACCGACGAACAACCTCGACCGCAACGCACGGGCGCGGCTGTACGACCTGGTGCGCGCGTGGCGCGGCACGCTCGTCGTGGTCAGCCACGATGTCGCGCTGCTCAATCTCATGGACGACACCGCCGAGCTCTACGAGAACGAGCTGTCGGTGTTCGGCGGCCCGTATGCGCAGTGGCGGGAGTGGCTCGAGACCCAGCAGGATGCCGCCCGGCAGGCCGAGCGCGCGGCCGCACAGGTGGTCGCGCGCGAGAAGCGGCAGCGCATCGAGGCTGAGACCAAGCTCGCGCACCGCGCGGCCGTGGGGCGCAAAGCGCAGGTCGAGAAGCGCGTTCCCGGGATCATCGCGGGTGGCCGCAAGCGCACCGCACAGGTCTCGGCCGGCAAGCTGCGCACCGAGGTCGGTGAGAAGGAGGCCTCGGCCCGTGCCGCGCTGGATGCCGCCGAGCGGCGGGTGCGCGATGACGACACGGTCGTGATCGACCTGCCGGATCCGGGCGTGCCCGCCGGGCGCCGCATAGCGACGATCGGCGACGGCGAGCGAATCTGGATTGTGCAGGGACCCGAGCGGGTGGCCCTGATCGGTCCGAACGGTGCCGGCAAGACGACGCTGCTCGAGCGATTGGTCGCCTCGGCGGCCGCTTCCGAGGCGAGGGCGTACACCAACTCAGTCTCGGGGCACGCCGATGCCCGGCCGGCCTCCGCAATGACGGGGGACGGCGCGCCCGCGGCAGCTCCCAGACTGAGTTGTTGCACGGCCCGGGCGCACACCGACCGGATCGGATACCTGCCGCAGCGCGTCGACGGGCTCGATGACGCGGCTTCGGTGCTCGAGAACGTGCGCGCGGCAGCGCCTCGTGTGCCGCCCGCCGAGATCCGTAACAGGCTGGCCCGGTTCCTGATCCGCGGGGATGCCGTCGCCCGGCCGGTCGCTTCGCTCTCCGGCGGAGAGCGTGTTCGGGTGGCACTGGCGCGGCTGCTGCTGGCCGACCCGCCGCCGCAGCTGCTCGTGCTGGACGAGCCGACGAACAACCTCGACCTCGACACCGTCGATCAGTTGGTCGAGGCTCTGTCTGCCTACCGCGGAGCGGTGCTCGTGGTCAGCCACGATGACGCGTTCCTCGAGCGGCTGGGCGTGGACACGACGCTCGAACTCACCCCGGAGGGTGTGGTCGAGCGCGCGTGAGCGCGGGGCGACAGAGTCGCTGCGGCGGCGTGGCGCGGGGCCGGCGCGGCAGCGGAGACCCTCCGCGCCGGGACCCCGCCCGAGAAGGCACCCGCGCACGACGGCAGCGGCTGCGGCACGGCGCCCGCGCAACACGGCAGCGGCGTAGCGCGGGGCCGGCGCGGCAGCGGCAGCGGAGACGCGCTGCGCGGGCGCTCACCATCTGATTCGCGTGGCGGTTCAGATGGTGAGCGCGCGGCGCAGTGGTGCCGGGATCCCGCCCGAGAAGGCACCCGCGCGGACAACAGCGGGCCGCCCCCACCGCAACGGGCGCAGATGCGTCAGGATGGGTACATGAACGCACTCGTCCGGCCCCGCCAGGGGCGCATGATCGCCGGCGTCTGCGCGGGACTCGCCCGTCGGTTCGGCATCACCCCGCTGACCGCACGGATCATCGCCATCGTGCTGGTTCTGGTCGGTGGGTTGTCGGCCTGGGCCTACGTCCTGCTGTGGATAGTGATCCCGAACGAGAAGTAGTCGAGAAGTGGTCGGGCCCCTACGCGAACGGCGTGGCAGCGACGATCGTCACGGTCAGGTCGACGCCGTTGGGCGCCGTGAAGCTGACCTCGTCGCCGACGTGATGTCCGTCGATGGCCGAGCCCAGCGGTGAGGTCGGCGAGTACACGTCGATGTCGGCACCGGCCTGAACGAGGTCGCGGCTGCCCAGCAGGAAGGTCTCGACCGAGTCATCGCTGTGGAAGCGCACGGTGATGCGCATGCCGGCCTCGACGACGCCGTCGTCGGGCTTGGCGCCGACCTCGGCGCGGCGGATCAGATCACGCAACTCGAGCACTCGCGCTTGGGCGGCCTCATCGCCGCCGGCCGTGAGCTGCTCAAGTTCGCTTTCGAGCGCCGCGAGGGCGGCGGGGGTCATCCAAACGGGCTGCGTGCTTGTGACGTCGGTCATGATCGGTCCCTTCCCACTGAAGTCTCATAGGTGGCAAAGAAACTCCAGCATAGCCCGGATGTCGCAGGCACCGGCGAAGATGGAGGAATGAGTGACGCTTCGTCCAGCTCAGCGCACGACGCGCTCGACCGGTTCGGCACGGCGACGCGAGAGTGGTTTCGCGGCGCTTTCACCGAGCCCACCGACGCCCAGCGTGGTGCCTGGCAGGCGATCGCCGGCGGCAAGCACGCACTCGTGGTGGCCCCGACCGGGTCGGGCAAGACGCTCGCGGCGTTCCTCTGGGCCATCGACCGCGTCTTCCACGACCAGGATGCCGCTCCCGCCCGCGAGAAGCAGCACCGCACCCGCGTGCTCTACATCTCTCCGCTGAAGGCACTCGGCGTCGACGTCGAACGCAATCTGCGTTCGCCGCTGGTGGGCATCGCCCAACAAGCACGGCGGCTGGCCATGCCCGTACCCGAGGTCACCGTGGGTGTGCGCAGCGGCGACACTCCAGCATCCGATCGCCGCAAGCTCGTCACCAACCCGCCCGACATCCTCATCACAACGCCAGAGTCGCTCTACCTGATGCTCACCAGCCAGGCAGCCGAGACGCTGCGCGGCGTCGACACCGTGATCGTCGACGAGGTGCATGCGGTGGCCGCGACCAAGCGCGGCGCGCACCTGGCCGTGAGCCTGGAGCGCCTCGATGATCTTCTCGAGCGCCCCGCGCAGCGCATCGGCCTGTCGGCAACGGTGCGGCCGATCGACGAGGTGGCCCGCTTTCTCGGGGGTGCCGCGCCGGTCGAGATCGTCGCGCCGCGGGCGTCGAAGACGTTCTCGCTGCACGTCGTGGTCCCCGTCGACGACATGCAGAATCCCCCTCCGGCGCCACGGATGGATGCCGCGCCCGACGCCGACGCCGACTGGTTCACGCCGGAGAACACCGAGATGACCGGCTCGATCTGGCCGCACGTCGAAGAGGCGATCGTCGACCGGGTGCTCGAGAACCGGTCGACGATAGTGTTCTCGAACTCGCGGCGACTGGCCGAGCGGCTGACCGGCCGGCTCAACGAGATCTATGCGGAGCGGGTGGGGCTTGAGGTGCCCGAGCCGACGGTGCCGGCGGCCATGATGGCGCAGGCGGGATCGACGGCGGGCGTCGCCCCCGTGCTCGCGAAGGCACACCACGGCTCGGTGTCCAAAGAACAGCGCGCCCAGGTCGAAGACGAACTGAAGTCGGGCGCGCTGCGCTGCGTGGTGGCCACCAGCAGTCTCGAACTGGGCATCGACATGGGAGCCGTCGACCTCGTCATCCAGGTCGAGGCGCCACCGTCAGCGGCATCCGGACTGCAGCGGGTCGGACGTGCCGGCCACCAAGTCGGCGAGATCAGCCGAGCCGATCTCTTTCCCAAGCACCGCAGCGACGTGCTGCACACCGCGGTGGTCACCGAACGGATGCTCGCCGGTCAGATCGAGGCGATCACCGTGCCGGCCAATCCGCTCGACATCCTCGCGCAGCAGACCGTGGCCGCGTGCGCCGTTGGTCCGGTCGACGTCGAAGGCTGGTTCGAGACGGTCAAGCGCAGCGCACCCTTCCGCAGCATGCCGCGCTCGGCATACGAGGCGACGCTCGATCTGCTGGCGGGGCGGTTCCCGTCCGACGAGTTCGCCGAGCTGCGCCCGCGGGTCGTCTGGGACCGCGATCACGGCACCCTCACCGGGCGCCCCGGCGCGCAGCGCATCGCCGTCACCAGCGGCGGGACGATTCCCGACCGCGGGCTGTTCGGCGTGTTCGTCGCCGGTGAGAAGGTCGGCGCACGCGTCGGCGAGCTCGACGAGGAGATGGTCTACGAGTCCCGCGTCAACGACGTGTTCACCCTCGGCACGACCAGCTGGCGCATCGTCGAGATCACCCATGACCGGGTCAACGTCACACCGGCGTTCGGTCAGCCCGGAAAGGTTCCGTTCTGGCACGGCGACGGCATCGGCCGACCCGCCGAACTCGGCGAAGCACTCGGCGCCTTCGCGCGTGAGGTCGCCGCCGCGCCCCGCGAGAAGGCGGAGCTGCGCCTTGCCGAGTCGGGTCTCGACTCCAACGCCATCACGAATCTGCTCGGGTATCTGGCCGAGCAGCGCGAGACGACCGGCACGCTGCCCACCGACAAGACCCTCACCGTCGAGCGCAGCCGCGACGAGGTCGGCGACTGGCGCGTCATCTTGCATTCCCCCTACGGCATGCAAGTGCACGCGCCCTGGGCGCTGGCCGTGAACGCCCGCATCCGCGAGCGGCTCGGCGTCGACGGATCGGCGGTGGCCAGCGACGACGGCATCATCGCCAGAATCCCGGATGCCACAGCCGACCCGCCGGGCGCGGAGTTGTTCGTCTTCGAACCCGACGAGATCGACCAGCTGGTCACCGAAGAGGTCGGGGGCTCGGCGCTGTTCGCCTCGCGATTCCGCGAATGCGCAGCCCGTGCGCTGCTCATGCCCAGGATGAATCCCGGCAGACGCAGCCCGCTCTGGCAGCAGCGGCAACGAGCGGCGCAGCTGCTCGAGGTCGCTCGGCGCTACCCGACATTCCCGATCATCCTCGAAACGCTGCGTGAGGTGCTGCAAGACGTCTACGACCTGCCGGCGCTGCTGCGGGTCATCCGCGGTATCGGCGAGCGCCGCATCCGGCTGGTCGAGGTCACGACGAACCAGCCCTCGCCGTACGCCCGCGACCTGCTGTTCGGATATGTCGGCGCGTTCATGTACGAGGGAGACTCGCCGCTGGCCGAGCGGCGTGCCGCGGCACTGTCGGTCGACCCGGCGCTGCTTTCCGAGCTGCTCGGCAAGGTCGAGATGCGCGAGCTGCTCGACCCCGACATCATCGCGCAGTTCGAACGTGAGGTGCAGCGCATCGACCCCGAGCGTCGCGTGCGCGGCGTCGAGGGCGTCGCCGATCTGCTGCGCCTGCTCGGGCCACTGGATGCCACAGAAGTGGCCGAGCGGCTCGACGAAACCGCCGATGCCTCCGCCCACTTCGACACGCTCATCTCGAGCCACCGTGCTATTCCCGTCACGATCGGCGGCGCGCCGCGCGTGGCCGCAATCGAAGACGCCGGGCGGCTTCGCGATGCGCTCGGGGCGGCGCTGCCCGTCGGCATCCCCACGGCGTTTCTCGAGCCGGTCGCCGATCCTCTCGGCGACCTCGTCGCGCGATACGCACGCACGCACGGACCGTTCCGTGCCGACGCCGTCGCCTCCCGGCTCGGCGTGGGCGTCGCGGTGGCACGCCTCACGCTGCAGCGACTCGAGGCCGCCGGGCGCATCACCAGTGGATTCTTCCTGCCCGCGGCATCCGGCATCGACGAAACCGAATGGTGCGACGCCGAAGTACTGCGCCGGCTGCGCATGCGCAGCCTTGCGGCGATCCGCGGCAGCGTCGAACCGGTCTCACCACAGGCGTTCGCGCGCTTCCTGCCCGCCTGGCAGCATCTCACCCGCCCGCTCGAGGGCATCGACGGGGTCGCGGCGGTCATCGAACAGCTGGCGGGTGTGCCGATCCCGGCCAGCGCATGGGAGTCCCTCGTCCTCCCCTCGCGTGTGCGCGACTATGCGCCGGGCATGCTCGACGAGCTGACGGCGACCGGCGAGGTGATCTGGTCGGGGCACGGCACGCTTCCCGGGCGCGACGGCTGGGTGGCGCTGCACTCCGCCGGCGATGCCCCGTTGACCCTCGCCGAGCCCGACGGCGAGATCACGCCGGCCTCGCTCGAGGAGCGGCTCATCAACATCCTCGGCGCCGGCGGGGCCTACTTCACCGCGCAGCTGAGGACGCTGGCCGATGCCGATTCCGAGCAGGATGTCATCGACGCCCTGTGGCAGCTGACGTGGTCGGGACGGGTCACCAACGACACCTTCGCGCCGCTGCGCGCTCTCACTTCGGGTGGGTCGCAGGCGCACAAGAGCGCGCGGCGCACGCCCCGCGCACGGCTGTACCGCGGCATGGCGCTACCCCGGAAGAGTTCCGTCCCACCGCGGCCGCCGACGCTGGGCGGCCGCTGGTCGCTGCTGCCCGACCCCGAGACCGATCTGGCCGTCCGCGCGACGGCAGTCGGAAGCCTGCTGCTGGACCGCTACGGCGTCGTGACGCGCGGCAGCGCGCAGACCGAGCAGGTGCCGGGCGGGTTCGCCCAGGTCTACCGCACCCTCGCGGGCTTCGAAGAGGCCGGGCACTGCCGTCGGGGGTATGTCATCGAGAAGCTGGGAGCAGCGCAGTTCGCGGCATCCACCACCATCGACCGCCTGCGCGAATTCGCAAGTCTTCCCGATCCGCCGCCGCGCGCGGCTCTCGCGCTGGCAGCCACTGATCCGGCGAACCCCTACGGGGCCGCCCTGGCATGGCCGGCACTCGAGGGCAGCACGCACCGGCCGGGGCGCAAGGCCGGCGCCCTGGTCGTGCTCGTCGACGGCGCACTCGTGCTGTATCTCGAGCGCGGCGGCAAGACGGCGCTCGCGTTCAGCGACGACGACCAGACGCTGGCTGCGGGATGCCGCACCCTCGCCGAGACCGCGAAAGCACGACGACTCGAGACCCTGACGATCGAGCAGGTCAACG
Source organism: Microbacterium protaetiae (assembly GCF_004135285.1). NCBI lineage: Bacteria > Bacillati > Actinomycetota > Actinomycetes > Micrococcales > Microbacteriaceae > Microbacterium > Microbacterium protaetiae. Next base: position 1,999,607 of record NZ_CP035494.1, on the reverse strand, counting down.
GCGAGATCGTCTACGGCAGCGCCGTCGGGCGCGCGCTGCGCCAGGCCGGCTTCGTCGAATCCACCCGCGGACTGACCCTGCGAAAGGTGTCCCGTGCCTGAGGGCGACAGCGTCTGGCAGACCGCGCAGCGGCTGCACGCGGCACTGGCAGGCAAGACGCTGACCCGGTTCGAGCTGCGGGTGCCGCAGGCGGCCACCGTCGACCTGAGCGGGCAGGTCGTGCGCGAGGTCGTGCCGCGCGGCAAGCACCTGTTGCTGCGCGCGGGTGCTTTCACCCTGCACTCACACCTGAAGATGGAGGGCCGATGGGACGTGCATCCGCCCGGCACCCGCTGGCGGCGGCCCGCACATACGGCACGCGCGATCCTCGCGGCTGCTGGCGTCGAGGCCGTCGGGTTCGACATCGCCGAGGTCCGTCTCGTTCCCACCGCCGACGAGCACACCCTCGTCGGGCATCTCGGGCCCGACCCGCTGCAGCCCGACTGGGACCCCACCACGGCCGCCGCCAACCTTTCCGCCGACAGGCGAGCGATCCATGTGGCGCTGCTCGATCAGCGCCACATCGCGGGGCTCGGCAACGAATACGCCAGCGAAGTGCTCTTCATCCGCGGCATCCTGCCCACCACTCCCGCCTCGCAGATCGATGCCGCCGCGCTCGTTGACACAGCGGCCCGGATGCTGCGCGCCAACCGCGATCGCGTGCCGCGCACCTTCACCGGCGACACACGCCGTGGGCGCACCACCTGGGTGTACCGGCGCGAACGTCAGCCGTGCCTGCGCTGCAGCACGCCCATCCGGGCGGCAAGCCTGGGTGCCGACCCCACGCGCGAGCGCGCCGTGTTCTGGTGCCCGGTCTGCCAGCGCTGAGCCCGTCAGCCCGTATGGCGTGGGATGCCGCATCCCGCTCCTTCGCCGAGACAGGGGATTCGCGTCGAAACCGGGGGCGCCGCACCATGTTTCGCCGCGAATCCCCTGTTTCGACGACGAGGGACGATGACGCGGAACGACGACGCGGGCGACGACGGGGAGCGACGACGACGCGGGCGACGACGGGGAGCGACAACGACGCGGGCGACGACGGGGAGCGACCCCGCAGGGCCACGACGGGGCGTCACAACATGCGGCACCACGCGCGAGCACGCCCCGGACGCCTCCGCTTCCTGAACGAACGGTCGGTATTGCGCGCGTATAGTGTGCACCGACCCCCGGTATCGGGAGCCGTGCATCCCACACCGGGGCGACGGCCGCCGTCCCGGTCCACGTGCAAGGAGGACCGGTGCGAGAGAAGACGATGCCCGCATGAGCGTGCGCGAGACCCGTCCGACGCTACCCCGCCGCGCGACGCTGAGCACCCGCGCCGCGGCCCGCGCCCGCCGCGCCGCGGTGCGCACGGCGAGCCCGCACTACCGCTGGATAGCGCTGTCGAACACCACCTTGGGCGTGCTGATGGCCTCGATCAACGCGTCGATCCTGCTGATAGCGCTGCCCGACATCTTCCGCGGCATCAGCGTGAACCCGCTGGAGCCCGCCAACACGAGCCTGATGCTGTGGCTGATCATGGGCTACATGGTCGTCACGGCCGTGCTCGTGGTCAGCTTCGGGCGCCTCGGCGACATGTACGGCCGGGTGCGCATGTACAACGCCGGGTTCGCGATCTTCACGATCTTCTCGATCATGCTGTCGGTGACCTGGATGCAGGGCACGGCCGGCGCACTCTGGATGATCGTCATGCGCATTCTGCAGGGCGTGGGCGGGGCGATGCTGTTCGCGAACTCGAACGCGATCATCACCGACGCCTTCCCCGTGCATCAGCGCGGCCTGGCCCTGGGCCTGAACCAGGTCGCCGGCATCGCCGGGTCGTTCATCGGGCTCATCATCGGAGGCCTTCTCGGGCCCATCGACTGGCGGCTGGTCTTCCTGGTCTCGGTACCGGTCGGCGTGATCGGCACGGTGTGGGCGTATCTGAGTCTGCACGACACCGGCGTGCGCCGCCGCGCGCGCATGGACTGGTGGGGCAACGTGACCTTCGCGGTCGGGCTGGTGGCCCTGCTCGTGGGCATCACCTACGGCATCCAGCCTTACGGCTCGCACACGATGGGATGGGAGAACCCCGCCGTGATAGCGGCGATGGGCGGCGGCATCCTCGTGCTCATCGTGTTCTGCGTGATCGAGACCCGCGTGGCCGAGCCGATGTTCCACCTGCAGCTGTTCCGCATCCGCGCGTTCACGGCCGGCAACCTCGCCTCGCTGCTGAGCTCGCTCGGCCGCGGCGGGTTGATGTTCGTACTCATCATCTGGCTGCAAGGCATCTGGCTGCCGCAGCACGGCTACGATTTCGCCTCCACGCCACTGTGGGCGGGCATCTACATGCTGCCGCTGACCGTCGGGTTCCTCATCGCGGGCCCCGTGTCGGGCTGGCTCAGTGACCGCTTCGGGGCGCGGGCGTTTGCAACAGGCGGGATGCTGGTGGCTGCGGCATCCTTCGTCTGGCTTCTGGTTCTTCCCGTCGATTTCACCTATCCGCCGTTCGCGGCGGCGCTGCTGCTGAACGGCATCGGCATGGGCGTGTTCGCCGCACCCAACCGCGCCGGGATCATGAACAGCCTGCCGCCCGGCGAGCGCGGGGTCGGCGCGGGCATGAGCACGGTGTTCCAGAACGCCGCGATGGTGCTGTCGATCGGCATCTTCTTCTCGCTCATGATCACCGGGCTGTCGCACTCGCTGCCCGATGCACTGTCGTCGGGACTGGTGGCGCACGGCGTGCCCGCGGCGGCCGCCGCAAAGGTGGCCGCGTTGCCCCCGGTGAGCGTGCTGTTCGCGTCGCTGCTGGGATACAACCCCGTGCAGACACTGCTCGGGCCGGCCGTGCTCGCCCAGCTGCCGGCATCCAGCGCCTCGTACCTGACCGGGCGGGCGTTCTTCCCCTCGCTCATCTCCGGGCCGTTCGCCGATGGGCTGACCGTGGCTTTCATCTTCGCCATCATCGCGTGCGTGGTGGCCGCCATCGCCTCGGCTCTGAGGGGCGGAAAGTACGCGTATGCAGATCCGATTTCGTCTTCTGCCCCGGGAATGGAATGATTTGTTACAGGGTTATTCCAAGAAAGTGGCGCACAATGCGTTGCGGGAGGACACCGTGGGCAAGAACTACGTCGACATCGAGAACGACCAGGGCGAGACGCTGCGCTATCGCAAGCACGCGAACGGCCGCGGTCTGATCGCTCATGGAGCGAAGGTGCATGCCAGCGCCGTCGTGGAGGCGGGTGCCTATGTCGAACCGGGAGCCCAGATCGCGGCCGGCGCCCACGTCGGCCGCGGCGCGTGGATCGAGCGGGATGCCGTCATCGGCCAGGGCGCCCAGATCGCCCCGCACGCACACGTGGGGCCGCACGCCTCTGTCGGCGCGAAGGCCAAGATCGGTGTGCGCACGTACGTGGGCGATCACGCCTATGTCGCCATCGGCGCGCTGATCGGTGACGACGAGACCATCAGCGACGGCGAACGCATCGCCACCGACAAGCGTGGGCTGCACCTGGCCGCCTGATCGGATCAGCTGGCGGCGAAGTCCTTGGCCGCAGCCTCGAGGTCGTCGACCTGGGCGTTCGATCCCGCGAACGTGTAGATCACCGACCCACGCAGCGGATACACATGTCCGGCCTTCACCGCGGGCAGTTGCGCGAACGCGGGCTCATCCAGCACAGCCTGCACGTCGGCTGAGACCGAACCGTCAAGGTTGGTGTCGTAGAAGATGATGTCCTGATCCGCCAGGCTCGGCAGGTTCTCCAGGCTCAGCTCGGTTGCGTAGCGCTCAGGATTGTCGGTGTAGGTGGGGTTGTATCCGAAGCCCGCCGCGTCGATACGCCGGTACGCGAGCGACTTGCTCGTGTCGACCCACACCGCTCCCTGCATGACACCGAAGGCGGTGGCCTTCAGCTCGCCGATCTTGTCGCCATACTGCGATGCGATGTCGGCCAGACGGGCGTCGAGGGCGGACTGCCCACTGTCGAAGTCGGTGCTCTTTCCCACCAGCGCCGCGAGCGTCTCGTAGTTGTCCCACACATCGGTCGGCTCAGCGATCTTCAGGATGCGCACCGGGAACAGCTCACCGAGTTCCTTGTAGTCGATCGTCAGCCCACCGTTGTCCATGCCGACGATGAGGTCGGGCTTGAGCGCGATGACATCCTCGAGGTCGACGCCGTCGAAGCTTCCGACCGACGGTACGTCTTTCACCGCGTTCCACTGCTGTGCCGTCAGCTCGGTGTCAAGCATCTCGCCGTCGAGCGTGCCGACGGGCACGACTCCGATGTCTGCAAGTTCCGACCCGGTGCGCCACAGTGCGAGCACGCGCTGCGGGTGGGCCGGCAGCTCGCCGGCTTCGTAGAGGTAGTCGGCCTTGACATCTGTCACCGCTGCACCCGTGGCCGGTGTCTTCTCCGACGCCGCGGGAGTCGATGAGCACCCGCCGAGCAAGAGCGCAGATGCTGCAATCGCGGCGACGAAGGCGACCCGCGCGTGGCGGGCAGACGGGATGAAGGGCATGGGAGAGCTCCGATCGATGAGCCGGTCGTGCCTGGCGCAACAGAAAACTGGCAGCAGGCTGTGTGAGTGTAGCCTAACCTTACATAAGTGAGTGTCGTCAAATTGCACCGGGCCGCGACCCCGCGGCTGTTCGTCGTGCTCGCCGCGAGCGTCATCCTGCTGCTCGCGGCGATCGGTCTGAGCCTGCTGGTCGGCTCGAATCCCATTCCGCCGCGCGAGGTCTTCGCGGCGATCTTCTTGCGCGACTCGTCTCCCGAGGCGACCGTCATCCTCACCCAGCGGCTTCCCCGCACGCTGCTCGGACTCGCCGTCGGGGTGGCGCTCGGGGCGGCCGGCGCCCTCATGCAGGGCCACACCCGCAACCCTCTCGCCGAGCCGGGCCTGTTCGGCGTCAACGCCGGCGCCGCGTTCGGTGTCGTGCTGCTGTCGTTCGCCTTCCACATCGACAGCACCGCCTCGATCGTGTTCGCTGCACTCCTCGGCGCTGCCGGCGCAACCGCGGTGGTGATCGTCGCTGCCTGGGCGGGACGCGCAAAAGGCACGCCCGTCACCCTCGCCCTGACCGGCGCATCACTGGGTGCGGTTCTCACCGCCGCGACCACGGGCATCGTCCTGCTCGACAAGCAGAGTCTCGACGTCATGCGGTTCTGGTCGGTGGGCTCGCTCACCGGGCGTCCGCAAGATACCTTCGGTCTCATCGTGGGCATGATCGCGCTCGGCCTGGTGTTGGCCTTCATCAATGCGCCGGGGGTGACGGCCCTTGGGCTCGGCGACGACATGGCCCGCAGCCTGGGCAACCGCGTCGCGGCGGTGCGCATTCTTGGAGTCGTCGGCATCACCCTGCTCGCGGCGGCGGGTACCGCGGCGTGCGGTCCCATCGCATTCCTCGGTCTGGTGGCGCCGTGGGCCGTACGCGGGTTCACGGGGCCGCGCTACACCTGGCTCATTCCGCTCGCCGGGATCGCCGGCGCGGTCGTCATGCTGTTCAGTGACGTCGTCGCGCGCATCGCCGTGCCGCAGGGCGAACTGCCTGTGGGCCTGGTCATCGCCGTGATCGGCGCACCGGTGCTCATCGCCGTCGTCTCACGCAGAAAGGCAGCGCAACTGTGACGGTGGATGCCGCATCTCGCCGTTTCGGGCTGGCCCGCGTCATCCCGGGCCGAACCGGGCTGCATCTCGGACCGGTGTCGGTCCTCATTCGGCGGCGCTATCTGCTGGCGCTCGTGCTCACGGTGCTCTCGCTCGCGCTGGTGGCCGGCGTCGCCCTGACCGCGGGCACGATCACCGTCGCACCGGATCGCGTCGTCGCCGCCCTGTTCGGCTTCGGCGACAAGGTGGAGACCCTCATCGTGGGTCGACGTGCGGTGCGCCTGTGCGCGGGGCTGCTCGTGGGCTTTGCCCTGGGCGCCAGCGGGGGGCTCACGCAGTCGCTCACCCGCAATCCGCTGGCCAGCCCCGACATCCTCGGCATCACCACCGGGGCTGGAGTGTTCGCCGTGCTGGCGATCGTGACCCCGGTGGCCGGGTTCGCGGCGGCCGCCCTGGTTCCGGTGGCGGCCCTGTTCGGCGGCTTGGCCACCGCCGCAGTCGTCGTCGGGCTGGCCTGGCGGTCGGGACTCGAGCCTCTCCGGCTCGTGTTGGTCGGCGTCGGACTGACCGCGATCTGCGGCGCTATCACGCAGTGGCTGCTGATGCGCTCCGATGTGGAATGGGCAGCGGTGGCCACCCGTTGGCTGGCGGGCTCGCTCGCCTCGTCATCGTGGAGTGATGTGCGCCTGCTTCTGCCCGTGTGCGTGCTGGGCGCTGTGGCGATCGCGGCGGTCGCGCGACCGTTGGGCGCGCTGCGACTGGGCTCTGACCTGGCGCGGTCGTTGGGCACGGGCACCGGCCCCACCCAACTGGGCATCCTCGTTCTGGCTGTGGTGCTCGTGTCGATGTCGACCGCGGTCGCCGGCCCCGTGGGCTTCGTCGCCTTCGTCGCTCCGCAGATAGCGATGCGTGTGTTCCACACCGCAGGTCCACCGGCATTCGCCAGCGGACTGTGCGGCGCGCTGCTGGTCACCGCGGCGGATCTGACCACTCGATGGCTGCCCGTGGAACTACCCGTCGGCATTCTGACTTCGCTCGTGGGCGGGCCGGTGCTGCTCGTCTTGTTGTTCCGTTATGTGAGGAGGACGAGCTCATGACCGCTGTGCCCGCATCCGATTCGGTCATCGCGCCCGCGTCGACGCCCGACACCCGGCACGACGCGCTGCTCGAGTTGGACGGCGTGAGTGTCGGTTACGACCCCCGTGTGGTGGTGGCGGATGCCTCGTTCTCGGCATCACCCGGAACTGTCACGACGATCATCGGCCCCAACGGCAGCGGAAAGTCGACGCTGCTGCGCGCGATCGGCGGCCTCAGCCGCACGCAGGCCGGCGTGATCCGGATCGACGGTGTCGATGTCGCGCAGCTCGGCGTGCGTGCGCTCGCACGACGGCTCGCGTTGTTGCCGCAGTCGGCGGTGGCCCCCGACGGGCTGACGGTCGCCGATCTCGTCTCGCGTGGTCGTCAGCCCCATCAGCGCTGGTACCGCCAGTGGACGGTCAGCGACGAGCGCGCGACCCTCGAGGCCATGGAGCGCATGGACGTGGCCACCATCGCCAAACGCCCACTCGACGAATTGTCGGGCGGGCAGCGGCAGCGAGCATGGATTGCGATGTGTCTTGCACAGGACACGTCGATTCTGGTGCTCGACGAGCCCACCACCCACCTTGACATGTCGCACGCCGTGGAGATTCTCGAGACCGTCCGGCGGTTGGCGCGGGAGTCGGGCCGCACCATCCTCACGGTGTTGCACGACCTCAGCCTCGCGGCACGGTACAGCGACCGACTCGTGGTCGTCGCCGACGGCGCCATTCAGGCCATCGGCGATCCGGTCGACATCCTCACACCCGAGCTCATGCGTGACGCGTTCCATTTCGCCGCGCGGGTCTTCCCCGACCCGTTCGACGGCACGCCCACGATCGCGCCGGCGGGACTGTGAAGAGCAGGGATGCCGCACCGGGCGGCATCCCTGCTCTTCAGTCGCGTACGTAATGCAGCAGGGCGTTGCCCCAGCCGATCGGCTCGCGTGCGTCGCGGCGCAGGCCGGCTTCGCGGGCCAGTGCGTCGATCTGCTCTGTCGTGCGCAGCGCACCGCCGTGCACGGCGAGCAGCTCAAGGTCGTGCTCGTAGTCGTGCTCACCGGCCAGTTCCGCCACCAGTGCCTCTTCGAAGACCAGAACCGACCCGTCAGTCGTCGAGGCGGATGCCTCGGCCAGAACATGGACGGCGTCGGCGTCGGGAAGTTCGGCGAGCACGCTGACGAGCAGGTACGCCTCGGCGAGGTGCGTGCGACGGTCGAGCACTCCGCCCCGCTCGATCTCAACCCGTGCGGCATCGACGAATGGCAGGCTGCGGGCGGCAGGTCCCTGCGACGGTGGAACAAGCAGACGAACCCGCGCCGCAGGGTGTCGGGCGACCAGCGTCTGCGCGATGTCACCGGCGCCCGGCCCGGTGATCCGCACCTCGCGCAGCGATGAGAGCATCGCCGACTCTGCCAGTGGCGCCGCGCACCACATCGCGAACGTCGTGTGCAGGCGGCTCGCCGCGGCATAGTCCTCGGCGGCGACGATGTCGGCGAAAGGAGCCCCGAAGGTGGTCGTGTATGCCGACGTGCCGGTGCGCACAGCCTCGAGGAGCCCTGTGATGCCCAGCGTCGAGCGTCCTGAGGCCGACCGCAGGTCAAGGCGCTCGCGGTAGTCGTCATTGTCGAGCTCGGCGCCCAGTGGCGTGAGCGACCAGCGCCCTGCGGCATCGGCGGTGACGATGTCCAGCTCGCCGAGATAGCGCAGAAGCCGGACGAGCGCCGGCGCAGCGGCATCCGTCTTCTCGGCGATCCCTTCGCCCGTCAGCGGGGCGGCGCCGATGGCCTCGATCACTCCGAGCGTCGATGCGACACGCACCGCCACTCCGGGGACGATCTCGAGCAGCTCATGCAACGTCTCGGCGGCGTTCTCTTGGGGTGGCTCGATCTCGCCCGCGCCGTCGGCGGCGGCACCCGCGCGACGCCAGTATCCGGCGACCTCGACTCGCTCTCGGGGAAGGCCCTTGTCGTTGCGCAGCCAGCGGCGGATGGGGGTCAAGGTGAGGGTCTCACCGGCCACCCATGCGAAAACGTCGTCTGACTCCCACGGCGCTGCCCGCAGCGCATCGAACAGCAGTGTCGTGGTGCCGGCGGGCGCCCCGTCGCGGCTGAGCCAGGTGAGCGTCACGTCGCCGTCGGTGCGCAGTTCCTGGATGTCTTCCGGGCGCGCCACCTCGATGAACACCTGCGCACGCGTGCCGGCCGGAAGCTCTTCCAGCCAGCGCCCGATGGCGGGAAGCGCCGTCTCGTCGCCGCCGATCAGCAGCCAGCCGACATCCGGGTGTCCGTTGGACATCTTCGGACCGGCGATGTGGATCGTGTCACCGGGTCGACAGCTGTACGCCCACGTCGTGGCCGGGCCGGAACCGTGTTTGACGACATCGAGATCGAGCTCGCCCGCCTGTGCGTTCCAACGGCGCACCGTGTAGGTGCGCGTGTCCGAGAACGAGCCTTCTGGCCAGTTCAAGGTTCCATCCGCTTGCGTGGGCACGACGAACTCGCCGGTCACCGGATCGGGCAGGACGAGCTTGAACTCGTCGTCGAACCCGTCGGAACGAAACGCCGCGACCGGCTGTCCATTGGCCGCGACGTGCGCGTTGAGGCCCGCACCGCCCAGCGTCACCCGACGCATGCCCGGCGTGACATCTGCAACCCGCAGCACGCTGAGCTGTCGGGTCGTGATCGGGAAGATGGCCTGCGGACGAAGGGTGTGCGCCACGAATGCTCCTGGGTCGCCGAACGGTGGTTAGGTAAGCCTAACAAGCCCGCGCGCAGCGGCGGACCGGGACGGCGCGGGCGCGGCGGCGGGCCGGGGCGGCGCGCGCGGCGGCGGACCCGGACGGCGCGGGCGCGGCGGCGGACCCGGGCCGCCTCACGCTTCGCGCCGCACCGCCGTCAGCAGAGGCCGCACGGCGGCCAGCGCCGCCAGCACGAGGCCGAACCCGAGCACGAAGGTCACCGCGACCACGGCGAGCGACGCGGGCGCGACGATCAGCGCAACCCCGACGACCGGTACGCTCAGCGCCACACCCACCGCGGCTCCGCCCAGAGCGGCCCAGCGCAGCGGCACCAGCACGGTGAGGCGCCGGGCGCGGCGCAGCTGTCGCTCCGGCATCCCGAGCCTGTCGAGCCCGACGATCAGAGCGCGGTCTTCGAGCACCGAGGCCGCCTGGGTGACCCCGACCGAGCAGGCCAGCAGCAGAAATCCCGCAGCAAGGGTGACCAGCACGCCGGTGCGCACGTCGGCGAACAGGGTGGCATCTGATCCCGACCCCGCGAGCCCGGCCATTGCGACGCCGACGCCGCCGATCACCGCGATGAACGAGATCATCGCGATGGCCGAGACACGGCGCCACGCGGTCGATGCGTGCGCGGCGAGTTCACGCCCCGCGATCAGGTGGGCGGCCGTGCGAGAACGACGGGCCATCGCACGCCCGCGCGCGGCCACGATGGGCGCTCCGATCAGGTTGATGATCAGCATCGCGACCCCGAACAGCGCCAGCAGCACACCGATCGCGATGGCAGGGCCCAGCAGCTGCCCAAGCGCGCTCAGGTTGGCGACGACGAAGACCACGACGCCCAAGGCGATCGTAGCGATGACGATGACGAGCACGCGCCGGGGCGCGGCATCCGTGCGTTGACGCACCCCGAGCGGTGTCAGGCGCACGCGACGCAGTCCGACCGCGGCGCTGACGGTCGCCAGCACGGTCAGCGCCCCCACGGTGAGGGCGACGATGCCCCACCCGGTCCACACCGCGGCCACACCGATCGGTCCGCCGAAGAACGGAAGCAGCCCGACCACGGGAAGCACGAGCGCATACACCGCGACGCCGGCGAGCGCGCCGACGAAGGCCGTCGCGCCGGCCTCGAGCACGGTCATGGCCGAGACTTCGGCGCTCGAGGCTCCGAGCAGCCGCAGCGTCGCAAGGCGGTCGTTGCGCCGGCGACTGGACAGGCGCGCGGCGGCGGCACCGAGCGTTGCCACCGGCACCGCCAGCAGGATCAGCGCGAGAACGCCGAGCTGGCCGTACAGTCCTTCGCCTGTCGCGCGCGGGTCGGTGAGGAACATCCGCGTGCCGCCGACCACCGTCAGCAGCAGCGCCGTGGTCACCGCGAACGCGACGACGGGAAGCACGAGCGCCGCCCGCCCTTGGCGCGTGGGGCGCGCGAGCAGAGCCGTGAGCGTGAGCACACGCCGCAGCGATCCGATGCGGCGAGGAATGGATGCCGCGGCTGCAGCATTCGGCACGGGCGCAAAGGCTGTCGCACTCATCGTGACGCCCCGGCGTTCTGCGCTGCGGCAGGGTTCTGCACCGCAACGGGCAGGGGCGGTGCCGGCCAGTCTGCGGCGGCGGGGTGCTGTGGCGTCGGCGCAGCCGCGGCCGCAACGGGCGTCGCAGGCGACGCAGTCGGCGCAGTCGGCGCAGCAGGCCGGGGAGGTGCCGGCCAGTCTGCGGCGGCAGGGAGCGGTGGCGTCGGCGCAGCCGCGGCCAGCGACGCGGTCGGCGGCACCGCAGCCGCGGCGGGCGCAGCCGCGGCATCCACCAGTCGTCCGTCACGCATGTGCAGCACGCGGTCGCAGCGGGCTGCGACATCCGCGTCGTGCGTGACGACGACAAGGCTGCGGCCCTGCCCGGTGGTGGCGTGCAGCAGCGCGGCCATCACCTCGTCGGACGTGTGCGAGTCCAGCGCTCCGGTCGGCTCGTCGGCGAACACCACCGGCGCACCCGTGACCTGTGCGCGGGCGATAGCCACGCGCTGGGCTTGGCCTCCCGAGAGCTGGCCGATGCGGCGGTCCTCCATGCCGGCCAGGCCCAGCGCGGCCAGCCATGCGGCGGCGCGCAGATCTGCCTCGCGCCGCGGCATCCCGAGCACGAGCAACGGCAGCGCGGCGTTCTCGAGCGCGGTCAGCTCGGGCAGCAGCAGGTGTTCCTGAAAGACGAATCCGACCTGCTCGCGGCGCACGGCCGAGCGCTGCGACTCGGTCATGCCGACAAGTTCGAGCGGCGCGGCGCCCGAGGCTGCGAACAGACGCACGGAGCCGGCATCCGGGGCGATCACGGCGGCCAGGGCGTGCAACAGCGTCGTCTTGCCCGAGCCCGACGCGCCCATGATCGCGACCGACTCGCCGCGGCCGATCGTGACCGACACGGCAGAGAGCGCGACGAGGTCGCCGTAGCGTTTGGTGACATCGGACGCAATGAGGACGGGATTCATGCTTCCAGCCTCGTCGGCGGGGCGGGGTGCGTCGTCCGCCCACGGGTGTATCCGCATCGTCCGGGAGGATGATCCTCCCGGACGGGGCTTCAAGGCATCGGGTGAGGGACATGCGGGGCTTCGAGGCATCGGACGAGGGACATGCGGGGCTTCGAGGCATCGGACGAGGGACGTGCGGGGCTTCGTCGACGAGGCAACGGACGCGGTGATCCGGGCACGGGCGTGGGGCCCGCCGTCCCAAAACGTCGCTTCGACGGGGCGAAGCGACACATCGGGACGGCGCTCTCGCGCAGGCAGCCCAAACTCGTCCCATTCCGTCGCTTCACCCGCCCGAAGCGACCCATCGGGACGGCGTTCTCATGCCGGCACCCCACGCCCGTCCCATTCCGTCGCTTCACCCGCCCGAATCGACAATTCCGGACGGCACGCCCAACGCACTGCCCAGCCCGTCCCAAAACGTCGCTTCGACGGGGCGAAGCGACCCATCGGGACGGCGCTCTCGTGCGGGCACCCCAAGCCCGTCCCATTCCGTCGCTTCACCCGCCCGAAGCGACAATTCCGGACGGCGCGGCCAACGCACTGCCCAGCCCGTCCCAAAACGTCGCTTCGACGGGGCGAAGCGACACATCGAGACGGCGCTCTCATGCCGGCACCCCACGCCCGTCCCATTCCGTCGCTTCACCCACCCGAAGCGACACATCGGGACGGCGCTCTCATGCCGGGCACACCAAACCCGTCCCATTCCGTCGCTTCACCCGCCCGAAGCGACGATTTCGGACGGCGCTTGGCCGGCGGGCTCACGCGCTAGGTTGAACGGTATGGCAAGAGGGCGAGCGGGCGGCGGGCGCACACCCCGACGGGCGCCACGGCCGGTGGCGAAGAAGGCCGTGGCGAAACCCCCGGTCAAGAAGGCCGCGCCCAAGCCCAACCCCAAGCCCAAGCCCAAGCCGTCTCCCAAGCCCAACCCCAACCCCTCGCCCTCGCCCGCACCGGCGCCCACGCCTGTCGGCCCGTTCCGCCTCGGTGCCGTGCCGGGAGCGACACCTGGCAAGTGGATCGGTGTGTGGCAGGAAAGGATGCCGCGCACACCGCTCGAGCTCGTGCCCATCGACGTCGCGACCCAGCGCGCTGCCCTGTCCGACGTCGACGCGGCGCTCGTGCGCCTTCCCCTCGACAGCGACGGCCTGCACGTGATCACGCTCTACGACGAGGTACCGGTCGTGGTCATGTCGACGGACTCCGACCTGACCGCCGCCGACGAGCTCGAGGCATCCGATCTCGCCGGCGAAGTGCTGATCACCCCCGCTGACGACGTGCTCTCTTTCGCGGCATCCGGGACCGTCACGCCGTCCTTCGAGAGGCCCGAGACGACAGAGGATGCCGTGGCCACCGTCGCCGCGGGCGTCGGCGTGGTCGTCGTGCCCATGTCGCTGGCGCGGCTGCACCACCGCAAGGACGTCACCTATCGCCCCCTGCAGGGCGGACCGGTCTCGACGGTCGCTCTCGCCTGGGACGCCGAGCGCACCACCGAGCTGGTCGACATCTTCGTCGGGATCGTGCGCGGCCGCACCGCGAACTCGTCGCGCTGAGCTGGGCGCGGGTACTCGGCGAAGAGCGTCGTGCTCGGATCAGTGAGCGAGGAGTGCAGCGACACCCGGTCGTTGAGCGAGGAGCGCAGCGACGGGTCGAAACGGCCTCGCACCCTTGTTTCGCGTCGCGTCGCACTCCCCGATGCCGACACCTCGAGTGAGCACACACTCAGTCGTCACAAACGGCCCCCTCCACCGCAATACAGGGGCCATATGCGACGACCGAACGCCGCGCGGCTGCGATTCGGGATGCCACGGCGCGCGCGCCCACATCAAACCGTCGGATGCACACCAAACCGGCGACGGTGTGCTGTGCATCCGACAAATTCACATGAAGCCGCCACGGTGGCCGGGCACGCACCTGAAGAGGCCGCGTGGCTGGCCGCCGCAGTGGCGGGGCCGGGCACGCCCGGCCCCGCTACTCGGCCTGCAGCTTCTCGACCACCTCGGCCGCGCGGGCGATGCGGGCCGCGGCATCCGCGTCGTCGTCCCATCCGTTGAAGTGCGCCGCGATCCTCCCGGAGATCAGCGGGGCGGCGAACGAGGTTCCGCTCCACACGGCGAAGCCCCCCGTGAAATCGTCGGGGTCGAGTGACTCGCGACGCTCGCCGTGCGCATCACGGCGCGTGACCGCCTGCGCTCCCCCGTCGAAGCTCGGGAATGTCGAAAGCACCGAAACCCCACACGCATACACGTCGACCCACGGCGCGGTATTGCTGAACAGCGCAACACTCTTGCCGCTCGGGTTCTTCGCCCCCACTGCGAGAAGCGGCGCGCCGTGCTCTCCCTTCGGGAATGCGGCCGGGAACATCGGCCGATCGGTCGCATCGTTGCCGGCACTGCACACGATCGTCGTGCCGTACCGCGCGATCTTCAGCAGCGCCTTACGCAGCCCGTTGCTGTAGATCTCGTCCTCGGGCTTCTCGTGGTAATAACCCAGCGACAGGTTGAGCACGTCGATGCGACGGCCGCCCTGTTCACCACGGGCGTGACGGCGCACCAGCTCCGCGATCTGCTCGACCACCTTCATCAGGTCGGACTCGATGACCCGTCCCAGACTGTCGGCGATACGCACGGAGAGGATGTCGGCATCCGGGCACACCTGGTGCACGATGCCTGCCAGGAAGGTGCCGTGGCCCGAGACCGGGTCGATCTCGCCGTCGAGAGGTCCCACGAGGTCGGGGTGCAGATCGGGCGTCGTGGCCGGGTCGGCGATGCCGATCGGCTCTCCGTCGAGCGTCACGTGTGTGTCGACCACACCGCCGTCGAACCATGGGTGCGGTGCACAGCCCGTGTCGACGATCATCACCACGGGACGACGCCTCGTGCGTTCACGGTCGCGCGCCGGCGCCTCGCCGATCCACGAGATGACCTGTCGACCGCCGAAGCCGGGCAGGGCGTACCCACCGAGACCGGCGGCCGCGGGATTAGTCGATCCATACGGGCTCGTCGATGTGTACGGATTCGTTGAGGTGTAGGGATTGGTCGACCCATACGGATTTGTCGACCCGTATGGGTTGGTGGACATGAACGGGTTCATTCCGACCGGCGCCACTGTTAGCAGGTGGTCGAGACCCACGCCCTCGAGATCGACGCCGGCGCGACGTGCGGCGTCTAGGATGGCCCACCCGTCGGGGTTCGAACCCGCCGCGGCGCCTTCACCCATGATCTGCAGGCGTGTGGCAGAAGCCAGGTCGACGTCGCTGTGCGACGCGCGGCGATCGATCGTCACGACAGGAATAGGTTCGAATCTCCACCCCGCACGCTCGAATGCAGCGTTGAGCGATCGCGCCACCTCTGCGGCATCCCGGTCTGCAGCCACAAGAAGGCGATCGGGAATGTACACCGTCGGGTAGAAGTGATCGTCTCCCTCCCCCGCGGGCGGCTGCAGAACCGCCCCAAGCGGGCGGATGTTGTTCTCGCGCTCCTGCCAGCTCGCTCCGCCCGACGCCCGCTCAACCGGTTCGTCGCCGCTTCCCTGCACCGCCATGGTGGCCTCCTTGCCTTTGCGCTTGTGCACTGTGATCTCGAACTTTATCGCTCCGAGCACACGGGAAGGACGTCGGCTCTCCCGACATCCTTCCCGCTGGGCTCGGCGATGGCGTCCCCAGTCCGTACATCTCCGCCGCAGCGCACCGGCATCGAGATCGACTCCCCAGTCTTATGATCTCCCGACGCTGCGAACGTCCCACAGTGTGAGAGCCGTCTCATCCGGCGGTGATACGTCCTTCTTCAGAATCCTGCCCCGTGCACTTGGAACGGTGTCACAAGCCCCGTTCGGGTGGATGCCGCAGCGAGCGCCTCTGCTGGATCGCTGCCGGCGGTCAGCTCGCCGTGCAGAGCACCGAGCAACTCGCAGGCATCGTCGTCTGCGACGACCACCGGTGTCGCGACTACGCACCTCGCACCGGCAGACAACCAGATGCGGGCCATCCCGATCGCCTCCTCGCCCCACCGCACGGAGGAGCGGCCACCCTCGCACGCAGAGAGCACGACAACCGCCGGCACATCGGGAATGCGGTCGATGTCGTACCCGAACAGTGTGCCATCGGCCAGTTCCAGACCGGAGAATAGCGCGTTATCGGTCGCATGCTGACCGTGTGCGGCGATGTGCAGCACGTCAACGTGCGCGGCAAGGGAGGTGACCGCGTCGACGGATGCGGCATCCCGCTCGAGGACTGTCGGCGTGGACCACGCGGATGCGGCCGTCTGGACCTCCTCACGGCCCCGCATGACACGTGGACCCACGGCGAATCCCGCGGTGCGCAGCGAGGAGGCGCCACGTCGCACATCAGCCCACCGTGTGGCCGACGGCGCCAGAGTGAAGGCACGCCGGCGCATGCCAGGCAGCATCCCCCACGGAATCCCGGCAAGCATGCCCGGCGCCGTGACCACGACACGTCTATCGCCGGCATAGCGCAGCGGAGCATCCAGCAGCAGAGCAGACAGGTCCGCGAGTCGGGCTTCCAGCGAGCGCAGCACGACCTGGGCGAGCGGGCCCGTGCGCACGGTGGCGACCATGTCAAGATCCGCACGCAATCCCGGTAGTAGCGCGCGGGCGTCGGCGGCTTCCGGAAGTGGAACGATTCGACGAAAATCGCGGGTGACAACGAGACAGACGAGCGCGTCACCGGAGTACACGTAGGAGACGAGCGCGGTGTGCCCATCGAGCTCGTCTGCAAGCTCATCCAGGCTCAGCCGCCGACGGACAGACCCCGCAGCTGTCTGCGTCCACTGCCGTGCACGAACACTTTCCTGCAACGCGATCCCCCGAGTGCTGGTCGCCCAGTTCGGGTCGTCAGCGCGCAACATCCTGAGCTCAGCGAGCTCGGCGGCCAAGCCCGGATCTGGTGGTGGCCGCAGCGGCACGACCTGCTGGCTGAGCTGTCGCGCTCGCTCGGACCATTCGAAGACCAGCGTCGGCTTGCCCGACTCCACGGCGCTGGCAAGCCCGGCGAACACCAAGTCGCTGCCATGCATGGCGACAGATGTCTGCAGGTCAAGACTTCCGAACGACTCACACCAGTTCGCGAGCAGATCAAGGCCGGCCGCAGCCGCCCGCCGGGCCTGAGCCTGCTGCCCACGCGCAAGGGCACGAGCCACGCGTGCCTCATGAGCGAGCAGCTGAACACGGATCGGTGCTGACCTCGGCACTCGCGTGGTGCCGCTGCTCGGTACCTGCGCGTGCCGCGCGCGCCAGATCGCGAGGCTCAGACGCAACGCCGCCGCGTCGCTGGTTAGACCCGCGCGAACGAGAGTGGCCGCCGTCTTCTCGACGTCGTCGCCGGAAGGCACGTACTTCGGATCAGGCCGCCGGCCACCACCGCGTTGCACTCCACCGCCCGCAAGTTCTGCCTGCATACGAACTGCCGCTGCCCGCGTCGCCCACACTGTGCTTTCCAGCGTGGTGAATCGACGTTCGGCAGCGGAGGCCGTGCGTGCGGCTCGGGGAGGGTCATGCAGCAGTTGAGAATTCGCCAGCTGCAGTTCCGCCTCAGCACGAAACTGCGGCATCCGCTGTGAACCGAACAACGCCGCGGCAGACGCCAGTATTCGCTCGGCCTCCCTCGTAAGCCCGGCATCGCGCATGACCTCAGCCCGGTCCACATCGCCCACAGCGCGAGCCGCCGGGGACGCGGCAGCAAGCGGTCGAGCCTCTTGCATTCCGCGGAGAGCGGCGACGAGGTCACCACGCAGGAGGGCGACGTAGGCCCAGTTATGTTTCGCTTGTGCTTCATCTACCGCCAGCCCGACATCGTGGAAGATTCGGATCGCTCGTTCCAGATCTTCCGCAGCACCATCTGCGTTGCGCAGTTGAAGCCTGTGGAGACTGCGATTCATCCGAACCCGGCCCTCCGCAACACGGTCAGTAGCGAGACTGTTGATAGCCGCCGTGAGGTGGCGTTCCGCCTCGCGGAGTCGACCCGAGCCATGAGCGATTGCCCCTAGCTGCCCGAGCAATACCGCGCGCGTCGTGTCGCTTACCCCGGTGCCGTCCAGCGCTGCCCGACAGAGTGCCTCCGCTTGCGCGGGCTTTCCCGTGCGCAGCAAGATGAACGCTCGCGTGCCGCTGATGCGAGCCCGTACATCGGCGTCGTCCGACAGCTTCTCAGCGCGCTGAAGAGTGCGCTCCGCACCAGCGAAACGCCCGCGGATGCTCTGATCCACAGCATGACGGTGCAACTCGGCGGCGGTCGGGGTCACTCACCCATCTTCGCGCAACCGCTGTCACCTCGCTTGGTAGGCATTGCGCGGCGGCCATTGTGGTGGAACTGTTATGGAGTCCACTCTCCAAAAACGAAGGAACCATCATGCCCTTCACAAGCACAAACGGCGTCCCACCGGCAGTCACTGCCGTCTTGGCCGCACTGTCACCGCAACTCGCCGTCAACGCCCTCACCGTCGAAGACGAAGAATGACCCGGTCGGGGCGGCCCGCACCGCCCCGACCGCTCAGACTTCGAACTGCGGCGTCTGGAACTCGGTCGACTCGCCCTCGCGGGTGACCGTCAGCCGCACCCGCGCCAGCCCCGCGCGCACCCCGTCGAACGCGAATCGGCCGTGCTCACCGACCTCAGTCTTCTTCTCGCGCTCACCCTGCACGAGGCGAACCTCGCTGACCGCGGCATCCACCCACCCGTCGATGCGGTGATCGCCGCCCTCGGTGGCGGCGATGTGCAGCAGCACGCTCGTCTCGCCGTCGCTGAACTGCAGCGTCGCCGTGTCGCTTTCGCCGCGCACCTCGGCGTACTGGCCCTCGACCAGCGTGAGCAGCGCGTACTCGCGGGTGAGGTCCTCGACGGCCACGGCGGCCACCATCCGATCGATGAGGCCGGCCGGCACGGGGTCGCGCTCTTCCCACGCCGCGCGCAATCGTGCGAACAGCGCCGCGTCGGCGGCGACATCCTCAGGCGCCATGAGCCATCGCCCCCTCGTCGCCGAGCAGCGACCGAAGCTTGGCCAGGCAGCGCTGTCGGGTCGGGCCGATCGAACCGACCGGCATCGACAGGTCCTTCGCGATGCGGGCGTAGTCGGGGCGGTCATCGAACGCGACGACCCGCAGCAGGCGCCGGCACCGCTCGGCCAGCTGTGCGACAGCGCTCCACAGGCGCTGCGCCTCATCGTTGCGGGCGGCGGATGCCTCGGCCGACTCGGCCGTCGGCAGCTTGGGTTCGAGCTCCTCGGTCTCGGTGACGTCGGCCCGCCGCTGCGACTTGCCCGCGCGCCAGGCCTCGCGTCGCGCGGTCGTGGTCAGCCACCCCGACACCGCCCGCGGTTCGGTGATGGTCTCGTGCCGGCGCACCAGGGTGAGCCAGGTGGTCTGCACGACGTCTTCGGCCAGTGCGGCATCGACCCCGTACGCCCGCACGACGTGCCAGAGCGTCGGGGTCATGAGCCGCACCAACTCGTCCATCGCACGGGTGTCGCCGTCGCGCCAGGCAGCGAACAGCGCGCCCGCGCGCTCCCAGCGCGTCGGCTCGCCGTCGGCGGGCGCGGCGGCAGCGGCCGGCTCATCAAGGGATGTCACATAGACAATTGTCTCCACATCTGCGAGAGGACGGTACCCGTCGGCCTGATACATGACAATCGACGAGTTTCTGCAGGTCATTCACGGGCGTCCGGCAGCAGAAGCGCGACCGGATAGTCGGCCAGCAGCACACCCAGCGGCACCTCGCCCGGCTCGAACCTGCGGCCCGTGAAGACATCGACGGCCGCCCCGCCCCGGCGCAGCAGCGCCGTGTCTGCCCACCCGCCGCGCGCGGCAAGGCCCACCGGCAGCCGGGTCGTCACCGCAACAGCACCCCCGCGATCGAAGGCGACGGCGTGCTCGGCTGCCCGGCCCACCACCGTCGCCGGCCGATACTGCGTGAACAGATCGGGGCGATCACGCCGCGCCCGCAGGGCGCGTGAGACGACGAGCAGCTTTGCTGCTCCCGACGCGTCGACCGGCGGCATCCACCCGTCGTCGATCCGGGCGAGCAGCCTGCGACGCGCTCCGAAATCGACCGGTCGACGGTTGTCGGGGTCAACCAGCGAGAGGTCCCACAGCTCGGAGCCTTGATAGAGGTCGGGGATGCCGGGGCCAGCCAGCTGCAGCAGCTTCGCCGCCAACGCATTCGACCACCCAGGACCGGCGATGCGCGCCACGAACGCCTCGACGATCGCCCGCGCACCCGCGGGAGCATCGTCGAAGGCTGCGTCGACCACCGCGTGCACACGGGCTTCAAACGCGGCATCCACCTGGCTCCAACTCGTGCGCTCGCCCGCTTCGCGCGCGGCCTTTTCGGCATAGGCGTGCAGCCGCTCGGCCGTCGCCGGCCAGCTGCCGACGATCGCCTGCCAGAGCAGCGCGTCGAACGGTCCATGCCCGGTCGAGGCCGTCGCACGCAGCCGATCGAGCGTCGCGGACCACTCCCCGGGCAGCTCGGCCAACACAGCCAGCCGCGCCCGCACATCCTCGCTGCGTTTGGTGTCGTGGGTCGACAGCGCCGTCATCGTGTGCGGCCACGAGGCCTGGCGCCGCTGCTGCGCGCGATGGAAAGCCGGCACCGACAGTGCGAACACCGAGGGATCACCGCCCACCTCGGTCAGCGAACTCAGACGCGTGAAGCGGTAGAACGCCGCGTCTTCGACGCCCTTGGCCATCACCGCCCCGGTCGTCTGCTCGAACCGACGAGCGAGCTCGTTCGCCCTGTCGGCGAGCAGCGGCTCGATAAGGGCGAGAGTGGTCGCGAGATCGGGACGACGAAGGGATGCCGCAGCCACCGCCTCAGCGAGAATCCGCCGCCCGGCGGGCAGATAGGTACGGTACACCGGAAAGCACGCGAGCAGTTCGGCGAGCGCGTCGTCGGCATCGGGCGTGCGCATCGGCTCGGGCAGGCATCGCACGAGCCGGCGCACCTCGGCGCGCAGCACGGTGTCAGCTGCCGACCGTTTCGCATCGTGCACCAGCTGTGGCCATGACACCGCACGAAGACCGGTCTCGGCGCGCAGCCGGGCATCGAGGTCGGTGAGCGGTGCTTCGCCGGCAGGATCGACGAGCACCCGATCGATCTCGGCGAGCGCGTCGTAGCCGGTGGTGCCGTCGGTCTGCCACCAGTCGGGCAGGGTCTCGTCGTGTTCGAGGATCTTCTCGACGACGATGTACGCGTCGGCGTCGGCGTCGGCGTCGGCGTCAGCGTCAGCGTCGGCGTCAGCGTCAGCGTCAGCGTCAGCGTCAGCGGCGCCGGCACGTGCCGAGCCGGCACGCGCCTCGCGCAGCGCCCGCGCCAACCGCGCGAGGTAGGCGCCGGGGTCGGCCAGGCCGTCGGGATGGTCGACGCGCACACCGTCGACCATGCCTTCGCGCACCCAGCGCAGCACCTTGGCGTGCAGCGCATCGAACACCCACGGCACCTCGACGCGCACGGCCGCGAGGCTGGAGATCGTGAAGAAGCGGCGATAATTCAGCGCCGTGGCCTCGTCGCGCCAGAACACGAGTTCCCAGTGCTGACGGCCCAGCACCGTCGCGACATCGGCACCGTCATCGGCCGAGCCGTCGGCCAAGGGCAGTACATGATCGCCGTACCGCGCAACGCCGGCCGCGGCATCCACTCGCACGGCAGCGGCGTCGTGCGGGTCGCCGAGCACGGGCAACCGCACCCGTCCGCCGCCGAACTCCGCGTCGATGTCGAACGCCTCGGCATAGCGCGAGGCTCGCCCGCGACGCAAGACGTCCCACCACCACGGGTTCTGCGTGGGCCTTGCCACCCCCAGGTGGTTCGGCACGATGTCGACGAGAATGCCGAGCCCCGCCTCGTGCGCGGCCGCGGCGAACCGCGCCAGACCTGCGGCGCCGCCGCGCGCGGGATCCACGCGCGACACATCGACCACGTCGTACCCGTGGTCCGACCCGCTCGTGGCCTGAAGCAGCGGCGACAGATACGCCCACCCGACCCCGAGATCGCACAGGTAGCCGGTCAGCTCGGCTGCGGCATCCAGGTCGAACGTCTGCCGGATCTGCAGGCGGTACGTCGACGAGGGATGTCGCGTCACGGGCTACCCCTCGGCGGTCGTGGGTGAGTCGTCCGTGCGCGCAGGTAGCGCCTGCGCGACCGACGCCGCGGCGGAGTGCTCGAGATCGGTGGCCTCTTCACTGTGCGCGCCCAGCACGGCCAGTGACCGCGCCTGCAGCGTGACAGTGCCCCCCGGCTTGACGGGGTGCTCACCGTTGCCGTGCGCGCCGGTCTCGACCAGCAGGTCCCAGTTCGGGCTGGTGCGCACATCGGGAATGTGAAAGTCGACCGGATCGTCGCCGGCATTGAACAGCACGAAGAAATGCCGGTCGGTGATCGGCCGGCCCCGGGCATCCCGTTCTCCGATGCCCTCGCCGTTGAGGAACACGCCGATCGCGCGCCCGAACCCCGAATCCCAGTCTTTCGGCTGCATCTGCGTGCCGTCCGGCCGCAGCCACGCGATGTCGGGAATCGCCTCACCGCCGACCTGCCGAATGGGGCGCCCGTCGAAGAACCGCCGGCGCCGAAAGGTCGCGTGCTCGCGACGAAGCTGGGAGAGCCGGGCCGTGAACTCGATGAGCGGCCGGTCGGCGGCATCCCAGTCCACCCAGCTCAGCTCGTTGTCTTGGTTGTAGGCGTTGTTGTTGCCCTGCTGCGTGCGACCCAGCTCGTCGCCGTGCGAGATCATCGGCACGCCCTGGCTCAGCAGCAGCGTCGCCAGGAAATTGCGCTGCTGCCGCGCGCGCAGCGCGAGCACCTCGGGGTCATCGGTGGGCCCCTCGACACCGCAGTTCCACGACCGGTTGTCGTCGGTGCCGTCGCGGCCGTCTTCACCGTTGGCCGCATTGTGCTTCTGGTTGTACGAGACGAGGTCGCTGAGCGTGAAACCGTCGTGGGCGGTCACGAAATTGACGGATGCCACCGGTCGGCGCCCCGAGTGCGCATACAGATCACTCGACCCGGTCAGGCGCGAGGCGAACTCGCCGAGAGCCTGCGGCTCGCCGCGCCAGAAATCGCGCACGGTGTCGCGGTACTGCCCGTTCCATTCGGTCCACAGCGGCGGAAAATTGCCCACCTGGTACCCGCCGGGGCCGACATCCCACGGTTCGGCGATGAGCTTGACCTGCGAGATCACCGGATCTTGCTGCACGATGTCGAAGAAGGCGCTCAGCCGGTCGACCGCATAGAACTCGCGGGCAAGAGTGGAGGCCAGGTCGAAGCGGAATCCGTCGACGTGCATCTCGAGCACCCAGTAGCGCAGCGAGTCCATGATCAGCTGCAGCGTGTGCGGGTGACTGACGTTCAGGCTGTTGCCGGTGCCGGTGTAGTCGGTGTACGCCGACGGCTCTTTCTCGTCGAGCTTGTAATAGGCGGCGTTGTCGATGCCGCGCAGACTCAGCGTCGGGCCGAGCTGGTTGCCCTCGGCGGTGTGGTTGTAGACCACGTCGAGAATGACCTCGATGCCGGCCGCGTGCAGCGCCCGCACCATGGCCTTGAACTCCTGCACCTGCTGGCCGCGCTGACCGGTCGAGGAGTACTCGTTGTGCGGCGCGAGGAAAGCTATCGTGTTGTAGCCCCAGTAGTTCGACAGCCCCTTCTGCTGCAGGATCGTGTCGTTGACGAACTGGTGCACGGGCATGAGCTCGATAGCGGTGATGCCCAGTCGCTGCAGGTGCGCAATGATCGCGGGATGCGCGATGGCACTGTAGCTGCCGCGGATGTCGTCGGGGATGTCGGGATGCCGCTGCGTCAGCCCCTTCACGTGCGCTTCGTAGATCACGGTCTCGGAGTACGGTGTGCGCGGCAGCTGATCGCCGCTCCAGTCGAAGTAGGGGTTGATGACGACGCACTTCATCGTCGAATCGGCCGAGTCGTCGTCGTTGCGCTTCGTCGGGTCGTCGAGGTCGTAGCCGAACAGGGCCTGCCCGTCGGTGGTCTGCCCTTCGACCGCCTTGGCGTAGGGATCGATCAGCAGCTTGGCCGGGTTGAACCGCTTGCCCGACGCGGGATCGTATTCGCCGTGCACGCGATAGCCGTACCGCTGCCCGGGCGCGATGTGAGGCAGAAAGACGTGCCAGACGTATCCGTCCACGTCGATCACGTCGATGCGGGTCTCGACGCCGTCGTCATCGAACAGGCACAACTCGACGCGCTGCGCTTCCTCGCTGAACAACGCGAAGTTGGTGCCGTTGCCGTCGTACGTCGCCCCCAGTGGATAGGCCGTTCCGGGCCATGATTCCACAGGCATCCCCTCCCTGGTCCGCTCCAGAGTACCCCGGCCGCCTCTCGCGGCGGAGTCAGGTGGTGCCGGCGGGCGGATGCCGCAGCAGCTCGACCCGCTCATCGAGATATCGATGTAGCTCGGCCTCTGCGCCGGCGATGCTCCAGCGGATCATCGGCACGCCGCCCACCACCCGCAGCGGACCGGATGCCTCTCCCCGCGCCAGCGCATCGAGATCGATCGGCTCCCACCCGAGGTGCACGACCTCGCCCTCGGCGAATCCGCCGCGAAAAGCGGCGCCGGCCAGGGCCGCGCGCTCACGCTGCGACTCGGCCGTGAAGCCGCGGCGCACCTCTTCGCGGGCCCGCACTATCTCGCCCGTGGCGTACACCGCATCGGCACCCAGCAGCAGCGCGCCCACGTGCCAGATGCTCTGTCGTGGCACGATGCGTGGCGCCCGCGTGATGCCGAGCACGCGACGCGGCTGCACGAACTCGCCGAGCCGCTCCTGGCCGACGCCGGCAAGACGCCGCCGGGCGGCATCCAACAGCTGTGCAACGTCCACTGAGACAGCGTAATAGCGCCGGTGCCGCCGCCGAGGCGTGCAGAACTCCGTCAATCTGCGCGCCCGAGGGCGGCTGGGCCGCGGAATTCCGCGGCCCGGGTGCGCGGTGTGTGCCAAATGAGGTGAGTTTTGAACGGCCGCGACGCGAACAGCCCGGAACCGAGGCCCGGCCGGTCGTCGCGCGTCAGACCGTGATGACCCGGTCGGGGGCCGCCTCGATCTGGCGCTGCCCGCCGTGCAGTTCGCGGTGCAGGCGCTCCATGCGGGCGTCGAGTTGGGCGGCCGAGTCTGCGGCATCCTTCAGCTCATCCAGCAGATCCTGCGGCACCTGACTGTCGAACTTGTAATAGATCTTGTGCTCGAGGCTGGCCCAGAAGTCCATCGCGATCGTGCGGAACTGCACCTCGACGGGCACATTGACCGGGCCGGTCGAGAGGAACACCGGCACCTCGACGATCGCGTGCAGGCTCTTGTATCCGTTGGGCTTGGGGTGGGCGATGTAGTCCTTGACCTGCCGCACCGAGATGTCGCGCTGGGTGGTGAGCAGGTCGAAGAGCCGGTAGGCGTCGGCGGTGAAGCTTGTGGTGATGCGGATGCCGGCGATGTCGGTGATGCGCGCACGGATGCTGTCGAAATCGGGCTCGATGCCCTTGCGCGTCACCTTCTCGACGAGGCTGTCGGGAGTCTTCACCCGGCTCGAGACGTGCTCGATCGGGTTGTAGTCGTGCATGTATTGGAACTCGTCGCGCAAGATGTCGATCTTGGTCGAGACCTCTTGCAGGCCGAACCGGTACGGCAGCAGAAAGCGCTGCAATTCGTCGCGCACCGAGCGCAGCTGAGAGGGAGACACTTCCACGGGCTCGTCGAGATCAGACGGGGTCTGCATAGCCTCACCGTACGGCCTGACTCTGACAGTGGGGTTTGCATCGGGAGCGCATCCTACGAGTCCACTGAGAATCTTGCATTCCTGCAAGTTTGCATTTGCGCAGTGGATGCCGCGTGAGGATGATTGCACGAGTGCAAGATCTTCCCACTCCCGGACTGCGCGAGCGCAAGCGCGAGCAGACGCGTCGTCGCCTCGAGAACGCGGCCGTCACGATAGTGCTCGACGGCGGGCTCGACGCCCTGACCATCGACGCGGTCTCGGAACGCGCCGAGGTGTCGCCGCGCACATTCTTCAACTACTTCGACAGCAAAGAAGACGCCATCCTGGGCACCCGCACCGAGGACGACACCCGGCGGCTGGTCACCGAGACGCTCGACCAGCTGCGCCCGACGTCACTGCTGGACGGCATCATCGAGTTGCTGCTCGGCGTCGTTTCCACACCCGACCCCGAGTTGCACGAGAAGCGGCACCGCATCATCCGCGAGCATCCCGAGCTGCTGCATCGCAAGTTCGCACACATGGGCCGGTTTCTCGAGCCGATCACCGAGGGCGTGCTGTCGCTGATGGAGCGTGTGCGCCCGAGCACCGGGACCGTCGCGAGCGCCGAACAGCGCGCGCAGATAGCGATGATGGCATGCAGCGCCGCACTGCGCGCCAGCATCATCGAGCTGACCAACGCCGGTATCGACCTCTCCACACCCGAATCCACCCGGCTGCTGCACACCCGAACGGCAGCCCTCGTCCGCGACACCACAGGAATCTTAAAATGACCCAGAACGAACCGGCTCTCGAGCCGCATCACACCCGGAACATCCTGCTGGTGTTCGCGGGCCTCATGGTCACGATGCTGCTGGCATCGCTCGACCAGACGATCTTCAGCACGGCCCTTCCCACGATCGTCGGCGACCTGCACGGCGTCGACCTGATGAGCTGGGTCATCACCATCTACATCCTCGCCTCGACGATCATGCTGCCCGTCTACGGCAAGCTGGGCGACCTCGTGGGCCGCAAGGGCATCTTCATCGGCGCCATCGCGATCTTCATCGTGGGATCGATCATCGGCGGCTGGGCGCAGGACATGACCTGGCTCATCATCGGCCGCGCGGTGCAGGGGCTCGGCGGCGGAGGCCTGATGATCCTCTCCCAGGCGATCATCGCCGACGTCGTTCCCGCCCGCGAGCGCGGCAAGTACATGGGCATCATGGGCGGGGTGTTCGCCATCTCATCGGTCGCCGGCCCGCTGCTGGGCGGCTGGTTCACCGACGTGATCGGCTGGCGCTGGGGCCTGTGGATGAACATTCCGCTGGGCATCCTGGCGATCCTGGCGGCCATGTTCTTCCTGCACCTGCCCAAGCACACCACGCAGGGCAAGGTGAAGCTCGATGTACTGGGCATCGCACTGCTGGCCGTGGCATCCACCGGAATCGTGCTGATCACCACGTGGGGCGGCCACGACGCACCCAACGGGTACGCGTGGGGCTCGCCGCAGATCATCGGCCTGATCGTGGGCACCGTGATCGCCGCCATCGCCTTCGTGTTCGTCGAAACGCGCGCGAGCGAGCCGGTGATGCCGCTGCACCTGTTCAAGAAGCTCAACTTCAACCTGATGACCGCCGCGGGCCTGGCGATCGGCGTCGCGATGTTCGGGACGCTCGCCTACATCCCGACCTATCTACAGATGGTCACCGGCGCCAACGCCACGCAGTCGGGGCTGCTCATGATTCCGATGATGGGCACGGTGCTCATCGCCTCGATCGTGTCGGGGGCGCTGGTGACCCGCACCGGCCGGTACAAGTGGGCGCCGATCGCCGGCACGTTGGTCACGGCGGTGGGCATGCTGCTGCTGTCGACGATGACCGCCGACCTGCCGGTCTGGGTCATGTGCGTGTACCTGGGCGTGATGGGCCTGGGGCTGGGCCTGTGCATGCAGATCTTCGTGCTCGTCGTGCAGAACACGTTCCCCGCATCTGAGGTGGGCGTGGCCACGGCGACGAACAACTACTTCCGCCAGATCGGCGCATCGCTGGGCTCGGCGGTCGTTGGCGGTCTGTTCACCGCGCGACTGCTCGATCTGCTCACCGACCGGATGCCGGCATCGGCCGGGGGCGCGGTGGGGTCGACGAACAACCTCACGCCCGAGATGGTCAAGGAGCTGCCCGATGCGATCCGCAACATCATCATCGGGGCCTACAACGACGCGTTGACGCCGATCTTCCTGTTCATCCTGCCGCTGGTGCTCGTGGCCACTGTCCTGGTGTGCTTCGTGAAGGAAGACCCGCTGAAGAAGACGATCGACCGCGGCGACGTACTCGCCGAGAGCCTGGAGATCGACGGCGCCGACACGGTGGCCGCGACCACCGGCGCGATCGCGGTGCTCGACCGCGACGGCTCAGGCGCGTAGCGCACGCGCTCGTCGGCCGGCATCCCGTTCTCGGTCGAGGGCGGGATGCCGTGGCACGGGGGTAACTCGGGCAACGCGGGCAAGTCGCGCAACCCGAGGACAACTCGGGCAACCCGAGGACAACTCGGGCAACGCGAGGACAAGTCGGGCAACGCGAGGACAGCGCGGGGGCAACGCGGGGGCAACTCGGGCAACGCGAGGGCAGGTCGCGCAACGCGGGGACAGGTCGCGCAACCCGAGGACAAGTCGGGCAACGCGGGGACAACTCGGGCAACCCGAGGACAACTCAGGCAACGCGGGGACAACTCGGGCAACCCGAGGACAAGTCGGGCAACGCGGGACAACTCGGGCAACGCGAGGACAGGTCGCGCAACGCGGGGACAACTCGCGTGAGGAGACGGGATGCCGGACCGGTGCCGAGACTTTCGACCTTTATGATCGAAACATGGCGAAGACCTCACGGGTGACCCTGGCTGACATCGCCGCCGAGACGGGCGTGTCTCTGGCGACGATCTCGAAGGTACTCAACGGGCGCACCGATGTCGCAGCCGCCACCCGTGCGCGGGTCGAAGAGGAATTGTCGCGCCACGGCTATCAGCGGCGCGCCTCCGCCCAGGGTGCGCCGTACGTCGAGCTCGTCTTCCACGAGCTCGAGAGCAGCTGGTCGATGGAGGTCATCGAGGGCGTCGAGCGCATCGCGAAGGAAGCCGGATACTCGGTTGTTCTCACCGTCAGCGGCGACCGGCACTCCCCCGCCCCGGACTGGATCGATGGCGTGCTGCGCCGGCGGCCAGTGGGCGTCGTGCTCGTGTTCTCCGACATCTCGGCGCCGTATCGCGAGAAGTTGCGCTCGCGGCGCATTCCGTTCGTCATCGTGGATCCGGCCGGCGACCCCTCACCCGATGTGCCGTCGGTCGGGTCGGCGAACTGGTCGGGCGGCCTCATGGCCACCCGCCACCTGATCGAGCTGGGCCATCGCCGCATTGCGGCGATCACCGGCCCCGAAGACATGATGTGCTCGCTCGCGCGGGTGGACGGTTATCGCAGCGCGATGAACAGTGCGGGGCTGAACATCGACCCGCGCTGGATCAGGTTCGGCGACTTCCACACCTCGGGCGGCGAGTCACGGGCCGCCGAACTGCTCGCACTCGACGAACCGCCCACGGCGATCTTCGCCGGCAGCGATCTGCAGGCACTGGGTGCCATCGCCGCGGCGCGCAAGGTCGGACTCTCGGTGCCCGACGATCTCTCCGTCGTCGGCTATGACGACATCGAGCTGGCCCGCTGGATCAGCCCGCAGCTGACCACTGTGCACCAGCCGTTGCGAAAGATGGGTGAGTCGGCGACCCGCCTGGTGCTGCGCATGGCCGAGGGGCACGAGCCCGACACACTGCGCATGGACCTCGCCACCCGCCTGGTCGTGCGCGGCAGCACCGCTGCCCCGGCGGCCGTCGCGGTCGCGTCGTAGTCCGGGCTGCGGCTCGGAACCGCGCGGCACCTCAGCCGACGGCGCCTCAGTCCACGGCACCTCAGCCGACGGCGCACCCTGTCGTCCTGTCCCTCGCGCGGTTAATCTCGGCCGGATGGCGCGACTCACCGGCACCCGGCACGTACTGTCCGTGGCGACTCACCATCTGAACCGCCTGGCGGTTCAGATGGTGAGCGTCGCAAGAGGGATGCCCCGGGCCGGGCCAGCGACAGCCGGACCAGCCCACAGCAGCCGGGCGAGCCGTCAACCGTCGCGACAGCCGGGCGAGCCGTCAACCGTCGCGGCAGCCGGGCAGGCCGTCAACCGTGGCGACAGCCGATGCTCACCGCACCGCCGTCAGCGCGCGGGCACCGCACCGCCGTCAGCGCGCGGGCACCGCACGGCCGTCAGCGCGCGGGCACCGCACCGCCGTCAGCGCGCAACCACCGCAGCCACGGTCTCCACAGCGACGTCGGGCGCGAGGGTCCGGTCGTGTCCGACTTCGCGTACGGGGCCGGTCAGTTGCACGGTCCACGACGATGCCAGGTCGCCACTGGAACGTCCGGCGCTGAGCACGATCTCGCCGGGCTCGACGATGCGTCGCAGTTCGCGTCCGGTGAACGAGGCCAGATCAGCCGACACGCGGAACCGCACCCGCGCCGATTGCCCAGCCTCGAGCACGACGCGCGCGTAGCCGATCAGTCGCTGCACGGGCCGCACCACCGATGCCACCGGATCGTGCAGATACAGCTGCACGATCTCAGCACCTGCACGGGCGCCGGTGTTCGCGACGTCGAGCGACACCTCGACGGTTCCGTCGGTGCCGATGGCATCGACGTCACCCGCCAGGTCCGACCAGGTGAACGCGCTGTACGAGAGCCCGTGTCCGAACGGGTACGCCGCGGTCGGGTCGATGTTCGACACGTCGTTGGCGCGCGCCAGCGGCGCCGCCAGATACGTCGACGGCTGCGCACCGATCGTCGCCGGAATGCTCACCGGCAGCCGACCGCTCGGGTTCACCCGTCCGCTGAGCACGCCGGCGATCGCCGTCGCGCCCTCTTCGCCGAGGAAGAACGCCTCGACGATCGCGGCCGACTCGGTCGTGGCACGACCCAGCGCATAGGGGCGACCGGCCAGCAGCACGAGGGCCGCCGGAGTTCCGGCATCCACCGTCGCGTCCAGCACCGCATCGACCAGCTGCTGCTGCGCACCCGGCAGGGCCAGCGACTCGGCATCGCAGCCCTCGCCACTGGTGCCGCGGCCGAACAGACCGGCCCGGTCGCCGAGGGCGAGAATCACGACATCGGATGCCGCGGCGAGCGCGACGGCTTCGGGTATGCCGTCGCGCTCACCGCCATCAACGCTCGTGCCGCGCACGTGCGTGATCTCGGCCTCGGGGAACTCGGCGCGCACCGCCTCGAGCAGAGTCGGGATGCGGATGCCGATCTCGACGCCCGGGTGCTGCGAGACCACATGCGTCGGGAACGAGTAGCACCCGAGCATGGCGTAGGGGTCGTCGGCGTTCGGGCCGATCACCGCGATGCGCGCCGGCCGCGTCAGCGGCAGCGTGCCGTCATTGCGCACCAGCACCACGGCCTCTTCGGCCAGACGCGCCGCCAGCGCGCGGTTCTCGGCGGGGTCGAGGTCGATCGTGCCGCGCAGCGCCTCGGGATCGGACAGATCGCGACCGGCCAGCGCCGGCGGAATCGGCGACCACTCGGGATCGAGCAGGCCGAGGTCTTCTTTCTGCCGAAGCACGCGCCGCAGCGCGGTGTCGATGAGGGCGCCGTCCACGACACCCTCTTCGACCGCGCGACGCAACGGCTCGCCGAAGGTCTTCACGGTGGGAAGCTCGACATCGATGCCCGCGTTCAGTGCTGCGGCCGCGGCATCCGCCCACGACTCTGCCGATCCGTGCAGAAGCTTGAGGAACGCGATCGAGAAGTAGTCGGCGACCACGGTTCCCGTGAAGCCCCACTCTTCGCGCAGCAGGTCGGTCAGCAATGCCCGGTCGGCGGCCGAGGGCACGCCGTCGAGGTCGGTGTACGCGTTCATGACGCTGCGCACGCCGGTCTCACGCACGGCCATCTCGAACGGGGGCAGCAACACGTCGGCGACCTCGCGCGGACCGATCGAGACCGGAGCGAGGTTGCGCCCGGCCTTCGACGCCGAATAGCCCACGAAGTGCTTGAGAGTGGCCACGACACCGGATGCCTCAACCCCGCGCACATACGCGCTGGCGGTGGTGGCGACCAGGTGTGGGTCTTCGCCGATCGTCTCTTCGACGCGGCCCCAGCGCGCATCGCGCACCACGTCGAGCACCGGTGCGAGCCCCTGGTGCACGCCGACCGAGCGCAGGTCGTCACCGATGCGGCGGCCGACCTGCTCGATCAGCTCGGGGTCGAACGAGGCGCCCCACGACAGCGGCACCGGATAGGCGGTGGCGCCCCACGCGGCAAAGCCCGCGAGGCACTCCTCGTGCGCGACGGCGGGAACACCGAAGCGCGAGGCCGTGCGGATGCGCTCCTGAGTGCGCGCCAGCGACAGGGCGCCCAGCGCCGCATCGATCGGCTTGGTGCCGAACGGCCGGGTCAGCTGGCCGAGCCCTGACGGCAGCAGCGCGTCGAGGTCGATCTCGTTGTCCATGTCGTGCTGGTGCGGCGCGACGTCACCGCCGCTCTCGTCAGCACCGACCCACACGCCATACAGCTGCGCGATCTTCTCTTCGAGGCTCATGGCCTCGATCAGCTCTTCGACGCGACGCGATACTTCCACCCGGGTCATCCCTTCACCGCGCCTGTCAGACCGCCCACGATGCGCTTCTGGGCGGAGAGGAAGAACGCCAAGGCCGGGATCATGGCCAGCGACGTGTAGGCCAGCACCGCGCCGGTGTCCTGCGAGAACTGCGTCGAGAACTGGGTCACGCCCAGGGGCAGAGGCCAGAGTTCCTGCGGCAGTGTTCCGGTGCTGATCACCAGCAACGGCAGCAGATACCCGTTCCAGCTGGCCACGAACGCCAGGATGCCGACGGTGATCAGCCCGGGCATGGACAGCGGCAGCATGATGCGCCAGAAGAATTGCATACGGCTGGCTCCGTCGATGACGGCTGCCTCTTCCATCTCTTCGGGGATCGCGCGCAGGAATGGGACGAGGATGATGATCGTCGTCGGCAGCGCGAACGCGATGCCGGGAATGATCACACCGAGATAGCCGCCGTGCAGTCCCAGCGTGCGCAGCAGCAGCGTCAGCGGCAGCGCGGCGACCGTGAGCGGGAACATGAGTCCCGCGGTGAACAGCGTGTACAGCCCCTGGCGTCCACGGAAGTTGTACCGGGCGATCACGTACGCGGCCATGATCCCGGTCACGACCACGCCGGCGGTGGTCGAGACGGCAAGGATGACGCTGGCCATCACGTTGCCCCAGAACCGGGGGCTGGCCAGCACACGGATCCAGTTGTCCAGCACCCACGGCGAAGGGAATCCTCCGGGGTTGGCGTTGATGTCGGCCGTGGTGCGGAACCCGCCGATGATCACATACAGCACGGGGCCGACGGCCACGGCGGCGACCAGGAGGGCGATGAAGTAGACGAACGGCGCTCCCCAGTCGAACCGGCGACGACCGGCCCGCGCGGGGGCGGGCGCGTGGTCCGTTCCGGTGACGATGGCAGTGGTGGCGGACATCTCAGCGCACCCCTCTCGTGATGGCTCCCGACAGGTCGCGGCGCAGCGCGAAGCGCTGGTAGATGAGCGCGATGACCAAGGAGATGACAAACAGGATGACGGCGATGGCGCTGCCGTAGCCCGGCTGACCGGCGAACTGACCCTGCTGAACCATGTACGTGGCCATGGTGTCGGTCGCCATCTGGCGGATGGTGGGGGCCACTGTCACCCACACGATGTCGAAGACCTGCAGCGACCCGATGATCGAGAGGAAGGCCCAGATGCGGATGGTCGGTCCCAGCAGCGGCAGCGTGATGTAACGCTGGATCTGCCACCACGAGGCGCCGTCGATCGCGGCGGCCTCGGACAGCTCTTCGGGAACACCCTGGAGTCCTGC
This sequence comes from Microbacterium protaetiae, assembly GCF_004135285.1. Classification (NCBI taxonomy): domain Bacteria; kingdom Bacillati; phylum Actinomycetota; class Actinomycetes; order Micrococcales; family Microbacteriaceae; genus Microbacterium; species Microbacterium protaetiae. The sequence continues at coordinate 1,966,007 of NZ_CP035494.1, read as the reverse complement.
GAGCATGAGCAGGATGGCAAAGCCGATGTACTTCCACGTCATGATGAGGAAGATGGTCCAGAGTGCGATGCTCGGATCGGCGAGCCAGTTCTGCTTCAAGAAACCCAGACCGAACGCCTCGAGCATGGCGTTCACGCCGCCATTGGGCTGCAGCAGCAGCCTCCAGGCGATACCGGCGATGACTTCGGCCAGCACATACGGAACGAAGATCAGCAGCCGGAAGATGCTGCGGCCCTTCATCTTGCGGTTCAACAGTAGGGCGATGGCGATCGAGAGGGGACCCTGGATGACCAACGACAGGATCACGATGATGAACGTGTTGCCGATCGACTTAATGAATTCCGGCGTGGTGAACGCCCGGATGTAGTTGTCGATGCCGACGAAGCGATCCCCGTTGAGCATGTCCCATTGGAATGCGGCGGGCAGGTTGAAGAAGCTGTAGACCGCGGCCAGGACGACCGGCAGGACGACGAAGCCGAGGAAGATGATCAGCGCCGGGCCGACGAAGATGACGATCTCCACCCGCTTGCGGATGTCGCTACGGTTCTTTCGGCGTGGTTTCGGGGAGGCCCCCGGGCCCGCGGCGACCGCGGACCCGGGGGTGGTGAGAGTGGACATACGCTCTCTTCTACTACTGAACGTTCTTGGCGGCGGCGGTCATCTTGTCGACGATGTCCTGTGCGCTGCCCTTGCCGGCGAAGAGATTGACGATGCCCTCGTTCATGGCGTTGCCCACCTCGGTGCCGAATGCGGTGTCGAAGTACAGCTGTACGAACGACGCCTTGGAGGTGGTGTCGGCGATGATCTTGAGGTTGTCGTCGGTCAGTGCCGACTGTGCCTCGGGAACCGTCGGGATACCCGAGCCGCTCTCTGCGTACTTCTTCTGGATCTCGGGGCTCATGATGTACGCGAGCAGGTCGGCGCACTCCTTCGGAGCGTTCTTCGCGCACGCGAACGCGTCGCCGTTACCGAGCTGAGCGTTCGCGTCACCCGCGGCGCCCTCGATGCCCGGGAACGGGAACCAGCTGAGGAACGACGGCACCTTCTGGTCGGGGGTCAGACCGCCCATGACGCCGGCGTTCCAGTCGCCCATGAGCTCCATGGCCGCCTGGCCGTTGGCCACCAGGCCCGCCGACGATCCGGCACCGGTCTGTGCGGGGGTGCCGAGGAAGCCGTCCTGGAACGGGTTGATGCCGATGAAGTCCTTCAGCTGGTTGCCGGCGTCGACCCAGCACGGGTCGCTGAAGTCGAAGCTGCCGGTGCCCGCCTTCAGGGTGTCGGGCGAGCAGGAGTGCAGCGCGAACTGGTACCACCAGTGCGCGGCCGGCCACTTGTCACCGGCGCCCACCGCGATCGGCGTGATTCCGGCATCCTTCAGCTTCGTCACATCGGCCTTGAGCTCATCGAGCGTGGTCGGGGTCGAAGTGATGCCTGCCTGGGCGAAGAGGTCCTTGTTGTACCAGAAGCCCTCGATGCCGAAGCGGTAGGGGATGCCGTACGTCTTGCCGTCGACCTGCCAGCCGTTGACAGTGGCCCCGACGCTCTTGATCGTGTCGGGAATCAGGTCGTCCAGCGGCATCAGGTAGTCGTTCTTCACCTGATCGCGCGTCTCGCCGCCACCCCAGGTCTGGAAGAGGTCCGGCGGGTCGCCCGCTGCCAGCGCGTTCGGGATCAGCGTGCGCTGCAGGTCTTCGTTCTGGTACCCGGTCTGCTTGACGATGACGTTGGGGTGCTCCTTCGTGAAGTCCTTCGCCACCTGCTCCCACACAGCCGGAAGCGGACCCGACGTCGCGTTGTGCCACCACGTGATCGTGACCTTGCCGTTGGCGTCGTCGTCGCCGGAACCACCCGCACATCCGGCGAGCAATCCTGCGGCGACACCGGCGGTCACCAGGGCCGCCGCGACGCGCGTGATGCTGCGTCTGTTCATCTTCGAACCTCTCGAAAGTTTTCGACGTTGTCGTCGAAAGTGATCTGGACAGGCACCAGAGTATGTCACGACGCATTCGTGGTCAAGGCAAACAAATATCGTTCCGGTAACGCCGGGAACGCTCTCAGGCCGGATCGGGCGCGCGCGGTGGCCGGGGTGCGTCGTCGCGTTGGGCGCGTTGGGCGCGTTGGGCGCGTGGGGGCGTTGGGCGTGTTGGTCGCGTTGGTCGCGTGGGGCGCGCGGGGCGCGTTGGGCGTGTTGGTCGTGTTGGTCGCCAGCGCGAGCGACGGTCGCGGCCTCCCGCACGGTCGCGGCCTCCCGCACGGTCGTCGCTCTCTGCGCGCGCTACCCCGTTCTGCGCGCGCTACCCCTCTCTGCGCACGCTGCCCCATTCCGCAACATGCCGATCACGCCCGCGCTACCCCGTTCTGCGCGCGCTACCCCTCTCTGCGCACGCTGCCCCATTCCGCAACATGCCGATCACGCCCGCGCTACCCCGTTCTTCGCGCGCTACCCCGTTTCGCAGCGTGCCGGAGCTCGCGCTACCGGTTTCTGCGTACGCGCCTGCAAATAACGTGCGCGTACGCAGATTCGGGGCGCGCGACGGGATGGGGCATCCCAGCACACCCCCGCTGCGGAATGCCCCGCGGGGCGGGGCGGGGCGCTGCACTCCAGCGCACACCTCGCGCGCGACGGGATGCTGCACCCAACACACCCCGCGGGCGGGACACCACACCCAGCACACACCCCCGCGGGCGGGACACCACCAGCACACACCCCCGCGCGACGGGATGGGGCACCCCAGCACACACCCCCGCGCGACGGGATGCTGCACCCAGCACACACCCCCGCGGGCGGGACACCACACCCAGCACACGCCCGCGCGGCGAGACGCCCCACGCGGCGAGACACCGCGCCCCGCACTCCCGCGACGCGCGCTTACCGGCTCACGGTGACGTCGGCGCGATCACCGTCGACGACCACCGCGAGCTGAGTCGGGATGCTGCCCCCGAACTCCTCCGCGGGAATCACGTAGCTCGTGGCGGCCAGGTCGGCGGTACAGGTGGAACCGCGCGAGGTGAACGTGATGACCGGCACCGCGCCCTCGGTCGCAATCGACCGGGGCTCAGGACGGCAAGATAAACTGTCCCAGACGACGACCACGAGGTGGTCGCTCCCCCGCGCGACGGCGAGCGGCATCCCCGCAGAGTCCGGCCCGAGGCTCGCCCCGGGAATCTCCGTGGGCAACCCCTTGATCTGCTGCGCGGTCACGCCCGGGCCGGAGCATCCCGCCAGCCCCACGGCAAGCGCGAGCGCCGCAACGATGACACTGACGCGATGGCGCATGGCCGCCTCCTCAATCTGGTACCCACGGTAGCCGCGTACGCTCAGAACATGTACGTCCCTCACTTCAACCGCGTCGACGACCTCGACCAGACGCGTCGGTTCGTGGCTGCGGCATCCGTTGCGACTCTGGTCACCGCGGGAGAAGACGGCGTTCCCGACGCGACACTGCTGCCGATTCTGTGGGACGGCGACCGAGTCATCGCGCACTTCGCGCGCGCGAACGAGCACTGGAAGCGCGTCGCCGACGGCGCATCCGGCCTGTTCATCGTCTACGGGCCTGACGCGTATGTGACGCCGTCGTGGTACGCCGCCAAGGCCGAGCACGGCAAGGTCGTGCCCACGTGGAACTACTCGGCCGTGCACCTGCGGGGCGCGGTCACGGTGCACGACGACGTCGATTGGCTGCGGGATGCCGTGACCCAGCTGACCGCGCGACACGAGACGCCGCGCGCCGAGCCGTGGGCCGTGACCGATGCCCCGGACAAGTTCGTCACCGGGCAACTGCGCGCAATCGTGGGAGTGGAGATGACCGTCGAGCACGTCGACGCGAAGGCGAAGTGGAGCCAGAACCGCTCCGAGGCCGATCGCGCCGGCGTGATCGCCGGCTTCGAGGCGGCCGGGCGGGTGGATGCCGCGTCCCGCGTGCGCACGGGACGTCTCTGACGCGCCACCCGTAGAGCAGCCCCCGCTCGTCGAGCGATGGCGCGCAGCGCAGCGAGTCGAAACGCGCCCGCCCCGCCCGTTGAGTGCGCGCCCGCCCGTTGAGTGCGCGCCCGCCCGTTGAGCGAGCGCAGCGAGTCGAAACGCCTCCCTATCCGTCGACCTTTATCCCGAGATGCTCGGCGAACAGCGGCGCCATGAGCGTGGCCTGCGTGTGGCTGAGGGTGGCGCCGCGCATCCCCTCGACACCGGCGATGACATGCATGTCGAGGCCGCGCAGGTCGACGTGCGTCAATCGTGCGCCGTCGAGCCGCAGCGTCTCGACCACGCAGTCCTCGAAAGCGACCCGCGCCAGTTGGGCGCCCGACAGGTCGAGCTCGTCGATCGTGCATCCCGTGAACCGCACGTCGCGCAGCCGCGCTGCGCGCAGATTCACCCAGCCGAGCTTGCTGCCCGAGATGGTGACTTCTTGCACGTCGCTCTCGTAGAGCTCCATCGATCCCATGCGAGATCGCACGATCTCGGCATCCCGGAACGTTGATCGTGCCGCCAGGAACACCGGAGCGTTCATGCGCTCGAGCCGCGTGGACACGAACCGCGCCGCGCGGAACTGCGTCTCGTGCGCGGTCACACTGATCAGCTCGCACTCGCTGAACGCCAGCCCCGAGAGGTCGTCGCCCGAGACATCGCCGCCCTCGAACCGGGTCGCGTCGACCATGCCGTGGGCCTCAAGACGCGCGACGTCGCCGTCGTCGAGATCGCGCAGTTCAAGCGGAGCGATGGACGGGGCTGCGAGCGCGGGCTTGTTCGGCATCCGCTCGATCGTATCCGTGCCCGCCGACACAGGTGCCGCCGACTCGTGCATGACCGCGCGCCGTCGACGGCTGCCGACCACACCCTGCGCGTGAACCCGCGCTACGAAAGGGCGCCCCGCTCCTGCGCGTACTGCGGCGCGAGCACTTCCATCTGGTCCATCACAAGCTTGATGGCGCCGGGCTGCCGGTCGGGCGGGTACTTGTACTTCACGAGCAGTCGCTTGATCGACGAACGCAGCTTGGCGCGCACATCGTCGCGCACGGTCCAGTCGGTGCGCACGTCGCGGACCCGGCGAAGAGCCCCACACTGAGGGAGCACGTCGGGCAACCCGGGGACAACTCGCGCAACACGAGGAACCCGGGGACAAGTCGCGCAACCCGGGGACAACTCGAGCAACCCGGGGACAACCCGGGCAAACCGAGGACAAGTCGCGTAACCCGAGGACAAGTCGCGTAACCCGAGGACAAGTCGCGTAACCCGAGGACAACTCGCGTAACCCGAGGACAACTCGCGCAAGCCGAGCAACCCGAGGACAACTCGGGCAACCCGAGGACAACTCGAGCAACCCGAGGACAACTCGCGCAAGCCGAGCAACCCGAGGACAACTCGGGCAACCCGAGGACAACTCGAGCAACCCGAGGACAACCCGAGCAACCCGAGGACAACTCGGGCAACCCGAGGACAAGTCGCGCAACCCGAGGACAACCCGGGCAACCCGAGGACAACTCGGCGTAGGGCGGGGTCAGGCCGGGGCGACGGGGCCGGCGAGCCGCACCGGGTTCCACTGGCCGGGGCGGGCGAGCTCGGCGTAGCGCACATCGACCCCCGAAGGGCCGACCAACGCGGTGCACAGCAGCAGCGACTGGGTCGGGTATCCGTGCGCGTTGTTGTCGCGGATGATGGCGCGGTCGTCGGAAGGCTCCAGCTGTGCCGAGCGCTCGAGCACCGACATCCACTCGTCCGCGTCGGCGGCGGCAAAAGCGTCTCGCCACGCGACGATGCGCGGCGAGCGCACATCGTCCAGATCGTGGTGCGCGATCATGTGCGTGCCGGGCGGCACTGGCACCGTGCGCACCGACGCGCCGTCCCACATCATCACACGCACACCGGCCTCATCGACGGTGACGAGGTTGAACCCCAGCACCGCGGGGGTGGGATGCGGCAGCCGCCCGGCCACGGCATCCAGCACTATCCCTCCGCGGGAGATCTGTGTCATCCCCTCTGGAACCGGCGGGCTCTCGCGATTGAGAAGCACCGCGAGAGTGCCGTCCGCGGCATCCGCCGCCAGCCACGCGCCGCCCGCGCGCACATCACGCACGCCGATGACTTCAGGCTGCTCGGGCCACCACTCGCCGAGCGGCTGCCAGGGCCGGGCCGGGTCTTCGTCGCGCACCGCGAGCATGCGCACCGGTTCGTCCGCTGCCGCAGGCACCCGCACTATGACCGTGCACATGCGGCACCTCCCCATGGGAGGATCGAGCCATGTTCGTGGTCGTGGGCGTGACCGGCGGTATCGCCGCGTATAAGACCGTGCATCTGGTGCGACTGCTGGTGAAGGCCGGTCATGAGGTGCACGTCATTCCGACCGACGACGCGCTGCGCTTCGTGGGTCTGCCCACGTGGGAGGCTCTCAGCCGGCACCCGGTCACCACGAGCGTGCACGACGACGTGCCGCAGGTGCGCCACGTCGCGCTCGGACAAGCGGCAGACCTGGTCATCGTCGCTCCCGCCACCGCTGACTCCCTTGCGAAGATGGCCGCGGGCTTGGCCGGCGACCTGCTGGGCACCACCCTACTTGCCACGACGGCACCGGTCGTCGTAGCCCCGGCGATGCACACCGAGATGTGGCGGCATCCCGCGACCCAGGCCAACGTTGCCACCCTCGCCGCGCGCGGTGTGCACATCGTCGGGCCCGCCGACGGCGAGCTCACCGGCGGCGACTCTGGCCCCGGGCGCATGCTCGAGCCCGAAGAGATCGTCGACCGCGCGCTGGCCGTGCTGCGTCCGCGCGACCTCGCGGGCCTGCGCGTGGTGGTCTCAACCGGCGGCACGCGCGAGCCCATCGACCCGGTGCGGTTCATCGGCAACCGCTCGAGCGGACGGCAGGGGGTGGCGCTGGCCCGCGCGGCCGCCGAGCGCGGCGCCGAGGTGACGCTGGTCGCCGCTCACACCGACGACGGCGTGCTCGCCGAGGCCACAGGCCTGGCCGTTGTGCGCGCGATGGCCGCCGCCGACATGCTGACGGCGATGAGGGATGCCGCGGCCATGGCCGATGTCGTCGTCATGGCCGCCGCGGTGGCCGATTATCGTCCGGCCGCTGCGTCGGACGCGAAACTCACGAAAGAGGGGTCGCGCGGCCGGGGCCGAAAGCTCGAGCTGGTCGAGACCGAAGACGTGCTCAAGGCCCTGGCGGGCGAGCGCCGGCCCGGGCAGACCCTGGTCGGCTTCGCCGCCGAGACCTCGCGCGGCGACGAGTTGCTCGCGCGCGGCCGGCGCAAGCTCGAGCGCAAGGGCGCCGACCTGCTCGTCGTCAACGAGGTGGGCTGGGAGGTCGGTTTCGAGCAAGCCTCGAACGAGGTGGTCATTCTCGGGCGCGGCGGGGGTGTCGCAGCTGAGGCATCCGGAACCAAACGCGAGGTCGCCGACGCGGTGTGGGACGCCGTGCTCGCCGCACGGAGTGCCACCCGCTGAGACCGATCGCCACGACGGGCCGGGATGCGCGCGCGAACCGCGCCCGGATGCGCCCCTCAGCGCCCAGCTGCACGCGCGGCGCCGTTCAAAACTCAGCCAATCCGGCCGGAATCACCGGCGAAACGCGCGAATCGAGCCGCCTCAGCGACGAATGAGCGGAGTTCTGAACGGCTGCACGCCGCCACCGGGCCCCGCGACGGCTCAAACCCGCAGTATCAACGCCCTCAGGACGTCACGTCGGTGATCGCGCGGCGGTCGACGGACCGATCGCCGGGTTCTCGGCGCGAGACGCGAGTCGGGCGGCACTCGGGCTGAGCACCGTAGACGTCAGCGACGACGCTTGAGCCGCTGGCCCTGCGGCGCGACGACCGGCTGCTCAGCGGTCGACGGGATGTCCGCCGGCAGAGACGACGACGCAGCCGCGGCCGACGCGGTGCGGGCATCCGCTCGGTCGTCGTGCCAGCGACCCCACTGCGCGAACTTGTCCTCCAGCGCCGCGACCACCGACAGCAACCACTGCCAAATCTGCGGATCGAGTGTGGACAGGTCCCTGGGCGCGTACAGGAGCAGCCAGTCGTCGACGATCTCGACATCCAGCGCCGCGACGCTGTCGATGAACCTCGCCATGATGTCGGGAGTGAACAGGTAAAGCGCATCCGCCTCGTAGCCTGTCGGGCAGTACAGCGTGAAGTACTGGTCGAAGTCGCCCTCGAGGCTCAGCCGCTGGTGCGATCGGAACGCCTCCGGCAGGTCGGTGCCGTACAACCCGTTGTTGCTCTTCGCGTCGAGCACGATATTGGGCAGTGGACGATCGAGTCTGACGGCAACGTATCCCCACCGATGAACGATGTAATTGTTCTTGTCCCCCGTGCGGTACTGGAAATTCGCATACTCCGCGAAACGTACAGACGTGCGGCGCAGCACCTCGGTCGACGCGCGGGCCCAGCCGGTCTGGAAGATCACGCCGGGCAGCGCCGGGTTCGACACCTTTGGTAGGAACGTCATGCCGTGTGCCGTGGCGAATCGCTCCAGACGGATCCACCGTGACGGATCCTTGCTCGTACGCAAGAACTTGAACATGTTCGTCACGGCCCATATCAGCAGGAGCACGCCGAAGCCCAGGAGCATGCCGGCGGTCACCGTCGGGCCGCCCGCGACGACGACCAGGCCGGCGATGAGAAGTCCGGCGCCGATCGCCGCCTGCACGCCGATGAGGACGCCGAACCCCAGCGGCGCATTGGCCGCAGACGAAGGGTACCGTCCCTCGGACCGAAGCTGACGGATGTACCGTCGAACCTCCGAGTCGCTGGCTGGCCGCGTGAGCTCGGAACCGTCGAACGCCTGCTGCTGGATACTCATCGGTAGCTCCATCTCCTCTTCTCGCCGGGCCGCGCTCGCCGGACGCCCCGCGAAAACGACGGGATCGGCATCATCACCATACGGTGTGCCCCATGACGAATGTCACGGTGCGGTGGTGACGGATGCCGCATGCCGACCTCGCCTCATAGCGGGAGCCTGACGGTATGAAGACGTTCTTGCAGACCCTGTCGTTGGCTGTGGCCTCCGCCGTCACGGCCGAGTTCCTCCTCGGCGACCAGTACCTCGGCGGCACGGCGCCCGCCGGGCAGCAGATCGCCGAGCTCATCCTGTTCACTGCCTTTTACGGCTCCGCCGCGGTGCTGATCCGCGAGCTCGCGCGCCGGGCACGGATCGGATGGCCCGGCATCCTCCTGCTCGCACTCGCGTTCGGCGTGCTCGAGGAGGGCGTGCTCACCCAATCCCTGTTCAACCCCGATTACGTCGGCGCGCACCTGCTCTCGTACGGGTTCGTGCCGTGGCTCGGGACCGCCGGCCCGTGGCTCGTGTTCGTGCTGACCCTGCACGTTGTGTGGAGCATCGGGTCGCCGATCGCCGTGATGGAGGGTGCCTACGGCGACCGGCCGTGGATCCGGCACGCCGGCTGGCTGGCCGTTCCCGCCGCCCTCTTCGTCTTCGGCGCCACGGCGATCCTCGCGTTCTCCGGGCTGACGTCGGGTTACTGGGAGACTGCGGCTGAGCTGATCGTGAGCCTGCTCATCGTCGCCGCGCTCGTCGTCGGGGCGTTCGTGGTGGTGCCACGGGTGCAGCGGCGACGCGAGCGCGTGCAGGGTACCGGCGCGGGCACCCGGAACCGCCGGCACGTGGGCTACGGCTGGGCGTTGCTTGTCGGCATCGTGCTCAGCTCGGCGTTCCAGTTGCTCGACCAACTGCCCCACGAATACTCCGCCTGGATCGCCACCCTCGCGCTGCTCGTCGTGCTCGGGATCGGCATCACGTTCGCCGTGCGCCTGCGTCCGGATGCCGTGGGCTTCGCCTCCGGCGCGATCCTCACCTACGGCTGGGTGGGCCTGGTCAACGGGGCGCGGGCGGGCACGCCGGCCGTGATCGAGCAGGTGGTGCTCGTGGCGATCGCACTTGCGGTGCTGGCGGTGGTGGGGGTGCGCCGCGTGCGTGCGGAAGGCTCGAACACGGTCTTCGGCTGAGACGGCGCGAGGGCGGCGGTACGGCCCTCGCGCCGTCGACTCAGACCCGTCTTGCGGAGGCGGTCGCTTTGTCGGTCAGTTCCCCGGCGGACTGTGAAGCCGGATCGACGTGGCCCGCCGTCATCGCCTCTTCCTCAAGGTCGCCGGCGCGCGGGGTCGTCATGGACGAGGCATCCGCCTTCTTCCGTCCGCGCATGAGGAACGTGAACAGCAGGGGCACGACGCTGAGCGCGAGCACCCACCAGAACGTCGCGTTGAACGCCGACAGCGCCTGCGGTGTCGTGGCCGCGCCGGTGAGGAAGTGCTGAAGGATGACCGCGATCACGGTGACCCCGAACGGCGCGCCCACCTGCTTGACGATGCTGAACGCGGCACTGCCGCGCGGCGTCTCCTCGTGGCTGAGGCTTGCGAAGGCGAGCGTCATGAGCGGGAGCGAGACCGCGGCCATCCCGAAGCCCTGCAGGAACTGGCCGCCGAGGAGGATGACGTCTCCGCCGCTGACTCCGGCGAGGGCGAACGGAAGGATGCCGATCATCGAGACGAGCACGCCGCCGGCGATGACGAACCGGGTGTCGACGCGTCCGGCAACGTGACGGTTGACGAGGATGAAGCACATCGTGCCGAGCCCTTGCGGAATGAGCAGCAGTCCGGTCGTGAAGACCGACTCACCGCGGATCTGCTGGTAGAACAGCGGCAGTAGGAACATCAGCGCGTAGAGCGAGAATCCGGCGACGAACGTGATCACGCTGCTGAACGCGAAGCTGCGCCGCGCGAAGAGGCGCACATCGATCAACGCGCCGTTCTTCGCACGCAGGGAGCGCAGCACGAAGGCGGCGATGAACACGACGCCGAAGACCATGGGGAGCCAGGCGCCTGGGGCGGCGAATCCGTTTGTGCCCGCCGCCTGGCTGATGCCGTAGGCGAGCGCGACGACGCCGGGCGTGAGCAGTACGAGCCCCGCGATGTCCAGCGACCGAGCACTGTCCTTCATCCCCACAGGCAGGAAGATCGACGCTAGCACGAGCGCCACGAGGCAGATCGGGATGTTCACGAAGAACAGCCAGTTCCAGCCGACGGAATTGAGGATCGAGCCGCCGATGAGCGGCCCGAGGATGGGGCCGAGCTGCGCGATGAACCCGATTGTCGCGATCGCACGCCCGATCCTTTCCTTGCCCGCCGCCCGAGTGATCAGCGTGATTGTGACGGGAAGCACCATTCCGCCGCCGATGCCCTGCAGCACGCGGAAGACGATCAGCGACGGCAACGACCACGCGAAGCCGCACAGCAGCGAGCCGACCATGAAAACCGCGACGGCGGACATCCAGACGCGGCGCGTCCCGAAGCGCTCGCACGCCCAGCCGGTCACCGGGATGACCGCGACGTAGGCGAGCAAATAGCCGGTCACCACCCATTGGGTGTCGGCGACCGTGGCGTGGAACGACATGTGCAGATGGTCGAGCGCGATGTTGACGATCGTGGTGTCGAGGATCGTGGTGATCGCACCGAGCACCAGCACCAGCGTGATCAGGTTCAACCGGCGCTGGGACACCGGGTGCGCGGTGCCGACCGGAATCGGAGTGGTTGTGGTCATGCCGCTCACACTACACCGTGCAGTGTAGTTAGTAAACCCATCGGTGTAGGATGCTTCGAGGGAGGCATCGGATGGCCGTGACGGCGCGCGAGAAGACGGTTCGAGAGGGTCAGCCGGGCAAACGTGCCGCGATCCTCACCGCCGCCCGCGAGCTCTTTCTGCGCGACGGGTTCGAGCGCACCAGCATGGATGCCGTCGCCGCGCAGGCGAAGGTCTCCAAGCGCACGGTCTACGACTACTACGGCGATAAGGAACGTCTGCGTGTCGAAGTGATCGATGACGCGGGCGAGTCTCTCCTGCGGTCGCTGAAAAGGGCGCTGGCCAAACATCTGTCCGATGAGGCACCGATCAGTACCGCCGATGTGCTGGAGCAGGCGCTGCTCGCCTTCTCGTTGGAGATCGGTACGACCATCATCGGGTCGACCGACTACGCGACTGTCTTCGCTCTCTCAGGCAAGCAGCGTGCCGAACAGCCCGAGCTCATGAGCCGACAGCTCTCCACCGCGCCCGAGGACGCCGTCGCCGAGCGCCTCGCACACTTCCACGAGGTGGGAATTCTGGATGCACCGGATGCGCGCACGGCGGCCGACCACTTCAGCGCACTCACCTTGCTTCTGGCGTACAACAACCAGCCAGACCCGGCCGGTGTCGACCCCGCCGACGTGCGCCGGACCATGACGGCAGGTGTTCACGCCTTCATGCGCGCGTACGCGCGCCGGTCCTGATGGGACGCGTACCAACCCGCCTGGGGGGACTCGCCCTGCGACGGCTGACACAATCCACGCATGGTCAGCCCCGGCCGGCTCGACGCCAGCCGCTGCGGGGCCGGCGGACCCGGCATCCACCCCCGTCGCCGCACTCGTCCGCTGAGGGTTCATCTGACGGATGAGGGAGCGGACTTTTCCTACCCTTCTTCCGTCAGATGCACTCTCGCCGACGCCCAGCCGCCTTGTACGTATATGTACACTATTGTACAATTAGGTACATGGCCGTTGTCAGCGCAAGCACCGCCCGGCAGACGCTTCCCCACCTGCTCGATCGCGTGGGCGAGGGCGAAGAGATCGAGATCACCCGACACGGGCATGTCGTTGCCGTCATCGTCAATCCGACCGCACTGGCGGCCCGTCGAGCCCGCCGCGCATGGGAATCCGCCGACGAGATCGGCGAGCTGCTCGAAGCCGCACGCGCCCGTCCTGTGCGGCGTGCCGTGCTGAGCGCGGGGCGTGCCGACCAACTCGTCGCCGACGTGCGACGTGGACGCGCCGCGCGATGACGGAGCTCATCGCCTTCGACGCCGATGTACTGATCTATGCCGCCGACCGTGCGCATCCCCTGGGCACCAAGGTCGTGCGATTGTTCGAACAGTCCGGTACGCCCGCCGGCATCGGTTCCGTGCTGCTGCTGCCGGAGATGCTGGCCAAGCCGCTGCGCGCCGACCCGCATTCCGAAGAGGTCGCCGCCCTCGCAGGCGTGCTGAGCCGCCTGGACCTGCGCCCATTCGACGAGCAGACGGCTCGCCTGGCCGTTGCGCTCTCGGTGGCGTATGCGCTGCGTGCCGCCGATGCCGCACACCTCGCCACCGCCGTCGCCGCGGGCGCGGATGTGTTCCTCACCAACAATCGCAAGGACTTCTCGCCCACGATCTCTGAGATCGACATCGTGTATCCCGCAGACCTGTGAGGTCGGCGATTCAAACCGCGGCGCCGCAGACGAATGGCGACGCAGTACGGGATCCCGCGGCCCGAGCGCGCCCGTCACCGGCCGCGCTCGGGCAGAGCGGCGTTCAGCCGGGCGACGTCGACGGCGACCCGGGTGTGGGCACGCTGCCCTCGGCGACCGCGCACGACATCCATGCGATTCCCGTCGAATACCCCGAGGCTCGGGATGTCTGAGCGAGGGCCGCGCACGATGAACCGCTCGCGCGAGGGGGCGTGCAGTCTCGTATCATCGATCGGGATGAGTGATTTCGGTGCCGATGATCCGGACCTGTTGATCGAGCGGGTGCGGTTGCAGGTCGAGCAGGCGCAGGAACGTGCGCGGGCGGCGCAGCAGATGCGTGCGCAGGTCGAAGCGGTGCGCGGGAAGGCGTACTCGCAGCGACGGGAGCTGTCGGTGACGGTGGACGCGTCGGGCCGGCTGGTGGATGTGGAATTGTCGGATGCCGCGCTTGAGCTGCGGGCGCGGGACCTGTCCCGGCTGATCGTCGTCACCGCGCAGGAAGCGGCCCGCGACGCCGGGGCGCAGGCGATGGGGCTGGCCGCGGCCGCGTTCGGGGACGACTCCCCCGTCGTTTCGCGGCTGCGTGACGAGGTACAGGCACGCACCGGCGCAGAGCACGAGGAGTGACCGGTGGCCGATCAGATAGCGCTCGACCATGACCTGATCGTCGCGCACGCCGCCCGGGTGCGGCAGGTATCCGCCGACGTGCAGGTGGCGCGGGATGCCGCGTCGGCGACGAATATGTCCGGGGGCGCGTTCGGGGTGATGTGCGCATTCCTGATCCCCCCGGCCACCCTGGTCGCCACCGCCGCGCAGGCGACGATCACTGCAGCGCAGGGGCTTGTGGACCGGTCCGCGACCGAGATCCGAGGGGTCGCCGACGACATGGCCGCGTTCGAGGACGACCTGGCCGCCTCGATCCGGCAGATCGAAAGCGCGCTGGGCAAATGACCGGCAACCCGCTGGTGGCCGCCGCGGTCGATCACACGTCCCCGTTCGCGGGCACCCTGCTGGTCGAAGACGGGGAACAACTGGTCCAGGCGGTGAACTCCGGCGACTGGGTCTCGGGAGGGATGGCCGCCTTCTCCGGACTTCTCGACACCGCAGCGGCCGTCTCCGACCCGCTCGGCTCTCTGATCGCCGCGGGCCTGGGCTGGCTGATCGACCACGTCGAACCCCTCAAAGGCTGGTTCAACGACCTGACCGGCAACGCCGCCGAAGTGCAGGCGTTCGCGCAGACCTGGGCCAACATCCACACCCAGATGGAAGCGGCCGGCACCGAACTGCACCGCGTGCTCGGCGACGTGGACGACCTCGCCGGACAAGCCATCGACGCCTACCGGCGGTTCCAACAAGACACCGCGAAACACCTGACCGCAGCCGGCACCTGGGCCGGAGCATTCTCCACCGGGCTGAACATCGCCTCCATGATCGTCCAAGCCGTCCACGACCTGGTCCGCGACGTGCTCTCCCAACTGGTCGGCTCCGCGATCTCCTGGGCCTCCGAAGCCGTCTTCACCCTCGGTCTTGCCACCCCCTGGATCATCGAACAAGTCAGCACCCGGGTCGCCTCCTGGGTCAGCAAAGTCGGCAAATTCATCACCCGCCTCCTCGAATCCCTCAAAGCCCTGCGCGGCCTGCTCGACCAACTCAAACCCCTCCTCGACAAAGCCAGCGAACTTTTCGGCAAACTCCTGCACGGCAAAGGCCCCGGAGGACGTGACATCCCCGACGAGCCGAAGAAGCCGTCGATCCACGACGTCCGAAACCGCAGTTCGCTGTCGGACGCCGACTTGGAGAGCTTCCTCCGGACGAACTACGGCGATGACGTCGCCGATGCCTTCGCCAAAGACGGCACGATTCCCGACGACGTGCAGATTCCCAAGGACCCGTCCGTCCTGACCCCCGACGGAAAGATTGATTGGTCACAGGTGCCGAAGGGCGGCTACAAACTCGATGGCGATGGCGATCCGATCAAGCAACCCCACAATCCGCAACCCGGCGAGGTGGTTGACAGATATGGCCCATCAGATGGCCGGTACACGTCACCCGTACCCGAGAACGGTCCCTACACATATGACCAACGATCGCTGCCTTACGTTGAGAACCCGAATCACTATCACCAGTACGAGTTCAACGACGACCTCAACTCGGTGAAGGCACGATACGATCAGGCCCCTCCGGACGTGCAGGCACGTGTGGACGACCTGATCGACAAGGGCTACTACTCCTTCGGCCAGCAGGCATCGCGGGGCCCCATCGCGGATGGATTCGGCGTTCCAGGACAGGGCGTGCAGGACGAGCTGCCGCTGCCCGTTGATGTGTTGATCGATCTCGGCATCCTCTCGGAGAGGACCCCATGACGCCCGCGACCGGCATTGACCGTGCCCATACCGGCGCGGTGAGCGTCGACGATGCCTTCCGGGCGTATGCCGCAGAGCGCCTCACCGGCGCCCAATGGTTCCCGGTCACGCGCAATGCCGACGCGTCGTCGACGACGATCCGGCAGAGCGACACAGGTCTCGTCGAACTCGTCGACACCGACGAGCGCGGCGCCGAGTACCCGAAATCGACGACCTGGTTCGCTGATGAGTCGCTCGCGCTCCTGGGCCTTCTGGCCAGGCGACGCATGGCCGAGTCGGACGCCCCCACGTCGGCCGAGACCGATCGCTTCATGCAATCCGCCGATGTGCCGGCCCTCGCGATCGAGCAGCCGCAGGTGGTCCTCGATCTGCCCGTCCTCGTCCCTTACGACGACCCAACCGCTTTCACGATCCACCTGGACGACGACCGCAGAGTCACCGTGGCAACCGGCTGGCAGGGCCTGGAACGTGCCGGACGAGCCGACGTACCCCGCACGATCCTGCCGTTGAGCGCACTGGTTTCGGCCGGCGACGTCTACGGCATCCGCGTGTTCACCCGCCATGGCGAGATCGAGGTCGATTCCTCCTCACTCGCCCGCCTGCGCGCACACGCGAGCGACCAGGGATCGGTCCTCTCGTTCGGGCCCGCTCACGTGGGCACGCAAGGCTCGCGTGATGAGCGGACCGCCGCCATGCGCACGCTGCCCACCCGACAGGGACTCGACTGGTTCCCACGCACCGGCGTGATGCGCACCGACGATCGCGCGGGCATCGCTCGCCAGGGTGACGCCTGGGTGGCCTGGCCCGCCTCGTCTGCTCCCTCTGTGACGGTGCATGCAACCGAAAGCAGCGCACTCGCCGCCCTCATCGCCTACACAGAACGCTGAGAGAGCAACCGAAGCCATGGCACGTTTTTGGATGGATGAGTCGGGACGACGGCTGTCCCGCGAGCCGGTTCCTGCCGGTGCGGAGGTGTGGGACCTGTACGGCACCCTGCGCACGCGCTACGTGTACCTCGTCGAGAACGGTGTGCCCGCGGCATACCAGACCCGATCCCTGCCCTGGCAGGAGAACCCCTCGGCCTATCACCAGATTCTCGTGACGGGTGACTGCCAGCGCATCCACGACGCCTACCTGCGTTCGACCGACGCCGCGTTGCGGCAAGATCTCGAGGCCCTCGTGGAGATCGGATACTACGCGTGGGACTCACCGATCTACGCCGGCACCGTCGCACCCGCCTTCGGTGACCCCGGCGGGGCCACACAGCTCACCCTCCCACTGCCGTTGGAGTTCTACCTGCGGCTGGGCCTGGTCCGCGAGTTGGATCTGGGGGATGCCCGATGAATCGAGACGCCGTCGCAAGCGACCTCACCGCCCGCGGGTACACCGGGTTCGTGCTGCTCGGAGACCCCCGATCGCAGACCAATGTGGTCGTGCTTGCGCAGAGCCGCAACGGTTGGGTCACCTACATTCAGGACGAACGTGCACAGCTGCTGACGCCGTCGGTGCGCGAGTTCGCCGGTGAAGACGACGCGCTGGCCGACTTCGTCCACCGGGTCGAGGTCTGGAACCGCCTCACCAGCGTGCGCTGACGCCCCCGACGGCACATCAATCTGCCGAGAGAACATCATTCCGCCGGAAATCTGATGTTCCCTCGACAACATCACATGACCTCGGCGGCGGGACGGTTGAGGGGTAAGAGCCGCTCGGGCCTGAACCCGTACCCGACCATCCGTGCGACCAGCGGCCTGATCGCCGGCAGCACGAGGCGCATGACGGTGCGCTGACGGCGCGTCGGCGGATTGTCGATGATGCGCGAGGGTACGCCCGCCGAGATGAGGCCGTGCGCACGGCGCTGAATCGCCTGCATCGCGGCGGTCGGCCACGTTCGGCGCCGCTGCACGGCGGCGCACGCCTCATCGAGGGCATCGTCGCCGACCCCCTTGACCGACCCGCGCGGGCGCAGCACCGGGATCAGCACGTGCGCCGCGGCCACCGCGTCTTGTACGGCATAGTTGATGCCCACCCCGAACATCGGCGACATGGCGTGCGCGGCATCCCCGATGCACAGCGCCCCGGGGCGCCACCATTTCTCCAGTCGGTCGATCTGCACATCGAGGTGTTTGATGTCGTCGAGCGATGCGATATCGCCGACGACGTCGGCCAGCCGCGGCACCACGCGCGCCACCCGGTCGCGGAACGCCTCGAGTCCGTCGGCACGGATGCCCTCGAGCGACCCCTTCGGCACGAGAAGCGCGCACTGCAGGTACTCCGGCCGCGGAATCGTGATGCACACGCCCGCGGCGTTCGCCCACGCAAGAGTGTCGGGCAGCGGCTGCTCGGGGCGCGGCACGCGGAACCACAGCACGTCGGTGTCGACCGGGATATCGCGCGGCGCCAGCCCGAGCGCGCGACGCACGGTCGACGAGCGTCCGTCGGCGGCGACGACGAGCCGCGACTCGATGCTCTCGCCACTCGCGGTGGTGACCCCGGCGATGCGCCCGTCGCGTTCGATGACGTCGGTGACCTCATCGCCCATACGCAGATGGAACGACGGATGCTGCGCCGCGGCATCCGCCAGCAGGTCCAGAAGATCCCACTGCGGCATCAGGGTCACGAACCGGTTCGGCGGCGGCAGCGTGGTGAAGTCGACTGCGTGGATGCGGATGCCGTTGAGCACGACATCCAGCTGCGGCAGCGGCGCGTGCGGCACGGCCTCGAAGCGGGCGCGCAGCCCGAGCGCGTCGAGCAGGTTCAGGGTCGAGGGGTGCACGGTGTCGCCGCGGAAGTCGCGGAAGAAGTCGTCGTGCTTCTCGCACACGACCACGTCGACGCCGGCGCGCGCGAGCAAGAGGCCGAGGAAGACCCCCGCCGGTCCCCCGCCGGCGATGCACACGTCGGTGCGCGTGCTCATGCTCGCGCTGTCGCTTGTGGTCGCGCTCTCGCTCGTGCTCACGCTCGCAGAATACCCGCGGCGCACGCCGGGCGCAGGCCGCGGCCGTTCAGAACTCAGTCCATCTCCACGCCGAACCCCCGGAATACGCCGGTTTCGGCGTCCGAACGCACGAATAGGCTGAGTTTTGAACGCCGGCACCGCGCGCGGCGTGCACCACGCCGCCAGCCGCGGCCCGTTCAGAACTCAGTCAATCTCGACGTTGAACCCCCGAATGCGCCGGTTTCGGCGCCCGGCGACTCGAATGGGCTGAGTTTTGAACGCCCGCGGTGCCTACACCCGCGCCGGGCCGGGTGCCGACGCGGCACGGGTCGGCCTGGTTGCCCGTGAAAGCGGTTTCTCGATAGGGTGGGCGCACCGGATTCTCGATTTCGAAGGACAACGATGACCTCGCTTCCCTGGCTGCGCGTGAACGGCACCGACATCGTCGACGAGCACGACACACCCGTGCGCCTGGCCGGCGTGGGTCTGGGCGGCTGGATGAACATGGAGAACTTCATCACCGGCTACCCCGGCAACGAGTCGGGCATCCGTCGCGCGCTGCGCGAAACGATGGGCGAGCAATCGTACGAGGCGTTCTTCGACGAGTTCCTCACCGTGTTCTTCGATGAGGCGGATGCCGCATTCCTTGCCTCACTCGGCATGAACTCGGTGCGCATCCCGGTGAACTACCGTCACTTCGAAGACGATGCCCGGCCCTTCGAGCTCAAGGAAGAGGGCTTCGCCCGGCTCGACCGCGTCATCTCGCTGCTGGCCGCGCACGGCGTGTACTCCATCATCGACCTGCACGCCCTTCCCGGTCGGCAGAACCAGCACTGGCACAGCGACAACCCGACCCACCTTGCCGAATTCTGGAACCATCCGCACTTCCAGGATCGCGTCGTGCACCTGTGGGAGGCCCTGGCCGACCGATACAGGGACCGCCCCGAAGTCGCCGGCTACAACCCCATCAACGAACCGGCTGACCCGACCGGTGAGGTGCTGCCGGTCTTCTATGATCGGCTCGAAGCGGCGATCCGCGCTGTCGATCCACGCCACATCCTCTTCCTCGACGGCAACAAGTACTCGACCGACTTCAGCTTTCTCGAGGGCCGCGCCGAACCGCTGCCGAATGCTGTCTACACCGCACATGACTACGCCCTGCCGGGCATCACCAGCGCCACCGAGTATCCGGGCACGACCCGCGGCGAGTACTTCGACCGTGGCGTCGTCGAGCAGACCTTTCTGCGCCGCACCGAGTTCATGCGTCGCACGGGAACCCCGATCTGGATCGGCGAGTTCGGCCCGGTCTACTCCGACGACCGCTCGCAGGACGCCTGGCGCTACCGCCTGCTGCAGGACCAGCTCGAGATCTACCGTGACCACGGCGCGAGCTGGGCTCTCTGGACTTACAAAGACATCGGCTTGCAGGGGCTGGTATGCGCGGACCCGGCCAGCGACTACCTGACGCTGACCGCGACCGACCGCGAGACGAAGCGGCAGCTGGGCATCGACTCGTGGGGCGGATCGGATGCCGGAGTCCGCGACATCCTCGACCCGATCGATGCCGTGTTCGACCGCGAGTTTCCCGGCTACGCACCGTGGCCATGGGGTCGACAGCCGCACATCGCCGTGCTGGTGCGCCACATCCTGCTGGCCGAGCCGCTGGCGCAGCGCTTCGCCGAGCGCTTCCGCGGCGTCTCACCCGAGCGAGCACGCGAACTCGCCCGCGCCTTTCGCTTCGACGCATGCGCCGAGCGCACGGGGCTGACCGCGCTGTTGAAGGACCACCTCGCACGGGAGTGAGCGGGATGCCGCGGCTCACGGCCGAGACGGAACCCCCAGCGCTCACGGCCGAGGCGGGATGCTGCGGCTGACGGCCGAGGCGGAACGCCGCGGCTCACGGCCGAGGCGGAACCCCACGACCCACGGCCGAGCCAGGACGCCACGGCTCACGGCCGAGGCGGAACCTCACGACTCACGGCTGAGGCGGGACGCGACGCGTCGTGACCGAGCCGAATACCCTCGGCGGGCCGTCGCGGCGATCGACCCGCTCAGAACTGCGGCGGCACGAAGCCGATGCGGGTGCGCGTGCCGGGCCGGGCGCCCTCGATCGCCACGCGCTCGTTCGGCTCGAGCGTCAAGGCCACCTCGCCGTCGGGCGTGATGAGCGCGCCGGCCACGGGCGCGGCATCCACGCACACAACCCCGCGAACAGTGCCGACGCGGTCGGTCTCTACGCGCCATCCGCGCGGAAAACGCAGCACCTCGGCGCCCGCACGCAGCACCTGCACGCTCTCGTCGTCGGCGGCCAGCTCCCAGTGCGCGTCGTCGATGCTCCGCGCATAAGCGCTCGCCTCGGCGGCGCCGTGGGCGAGCCTGGTCGGCGCGAGCCCGGTGAACCACACCGCGCCGTCGGGGCGGGGAAGGATGCCGCACGACCGCTCGATCGCATCGAGGAAGAACAGCAGCGCCGGAGAGTACGCCTCGGTGAACCCGGCCTCGCCACTCCACGGATCAAGGCACTGCGCAAAGCGATCGGCCACTGCGAGCGCTGCCAGCACCGGCTGCGTCGCCAGAGCGAGTTCGGCCACCCGGCCGTGGTGCTCGAACGCGTGCGGCGCGCGGATCATCGTGAGCATGTTCACCGGCCCACCCCACGAATTGCGGCGGAAATCGTGGTCGAATCGCGGATCGTCCATCGCCAGCGAGGTGAACCCGTAGTGCGAGAGGAACGCGCGCGTGTTCATGAGGTGGCGCTCGAGCGCCGCCGTGAAG
Source organism: Microbacterium protaetiae (assembly GCF_004135285.1). Classification (NCBI taxonomy): domain Bacteria; kingdom Bacillati; phylum Actinomycetota; class Actinomycetes; order Micrococcales; family Microbacteriaceae; genus Microbacterium; species Microbacterium protaetiae. The sequence continues at coordinate 1,944,658 of NZ_CP035494.1, read as the reverse complement.
AACGCGTCGTCACCGATCTCGCAGGCCAGCACGCGCAACAGCACGTCTGAGGCGATGCGCACCTGGCCACCGGCGCCGTCGCGGTCGAAGAACAGGCCGGTCGGCTCGTCATGGCACTCGCGCCACAGGGCCGCTTCTGCGGCATCCGCCCTCTGCTCCCAGAGTTCGCCAGGCTCGCCCGATTCGCGCGCGATGTGAGCGAGATAGCGGCGCTGGCAGGCGACGTTGGCGGTCAGATCCGGCGCGATGTAGGGCAGCAGCGGCGCAGCCGGATCGTACCGGGCGGCATCGCCGTGATAGCAGCGGTCGGGCACGAACCAGAACCGCGGCGAGAGGTCGTGACCGGTGTCGAAGGTGCAGAAGGCCTCGACCGCGCCGGCGCCACGGGTGTCGCGGTGCGCGGCCAGCCAGGCGTCGTTGCGGCTCATCGCCGCAGACATCTCGCCGAGAAACGCCTCGTCGCGCCCGGTCAACAGATAGTGGTTCCACACGCTGCGCGCGAGCGGAGTCACGGTCTGGATCTGCGTGAACGCCGGCCCGTCGGCGGTCACCTTGTAGGGCAGCAGACCATCGGCGCGCTGGTGTCGGGCGAACTGCACAAGCGTCTCGCGGGCCAGGGCGGGCGCAAAGCGCGTGAGCACCTCGGCGCTGATGGTGCCGGTGCTCTCCAGCCAGCTGCCCGCGTACACCCCACCCTCGCTGAGCACCGCCGGAGGCGCGGCATCCACTCGCCAGACGCACTGCTCCAGTTCGGCGACCGCTGTCTGCCAGCGTTCGTGCAGCGGACCGCCGACGGCGGCGAAAGCGACTCCCTGTTGCGCGAGCGCACGGGCGACAGGGGTGTGCGGGTGGTGGATGCCGCGCAGCCGGCGCAGCGCCTCATCGCGTGCGGTCATCGCCAGTCCTGTCTCTGCCGTGTCTCTGCCATGTCTCTGCGGTGGCTCTGCCGTGTGCTGCCGTGTCTCTACCGCGTCGCTGCCGTGTCTCTACCGCGTCGCTGCCGTGTCCTGCCGCATCCTGCCGTGCCTCTGCCGTGCGTCTGCCGTGTCCTGCCGGACACAAACGGGTGGGCGGACCGTCGCCGGCCCGCCCACCTGTTCTGAGACCGGACTCAGCCCTGCGCGAGGTCGGCAGTGAGCTTGCTCACGAACTCATCAGCGGCTTCCTTCGGCGTCTTCTTGTTGAACAAGACGTTGGCTTCGCCGTCTTGCGCGTACTGGTTCATGTTCGCACCGCCGTTGGGCTGCGGCGGCGCGACGGTGCCGGAATCGAGCGTCTTCTGCACATATTCGGCCGCGGTCTTGCTCGCGCCCTCGAGAAGAGGCGTCACGACGGCTGCGGCATCGGGGTTGAACGGCACGCCACGGGTGTCCTTGATGAGCGTGAGCGCGTCGGGCTCGTTCAGGAACCAGTTCATGAGCATCGCGGCCGCCGCCGGGTGCTTCGTCTGCGCGTTGATCGCCCAGAACGCCGAGGGCAGCAGTGCGACGCCGGTCTTGTCGGTGTCGGTGGGCGGAGTGAGCATCAGCGTGTCGCCACCCGCCTCGTACGAGCCGATCAGGTTGCTGTATCCGAACGTGATGGCGGCCTGTCCTAGCGTGTACAGCTGCTGGTCGGGGGTGAGCGACCATCCGGCCGTCACGACCGACGGGTCGGGCAGGCCCTTGCCGTCGCGCAGCTCGACCTCGTTCTGGTACCAGTCGGCGATGGTGCTGGCATCGGTGGCGAGCTTGCCGTCCCAGTCGTACATGCCGTATTCGGTCTCCTGGCCGACGTACGTGCCCAGGATGTCGGCAATGCGCAGGTCGAGACCGTAGATGGGCTTGCCGTCGTCGGTCTTCAGGCCCTTCGCCCCGATCTTGTTCGCGTCGTCGATGAGGTCCTGCCACGTCCAGCTGTCGTCGGGAACGGGCACGCCGGCCTTCTCGAAGATGTCCTTGTTGACGAACGCGGCCGTGGCGTTGCCGCCGGTGGGCAGGCCGTAGAGAGTGTCGTTGACCGTCGCGTTCGTCAGCGAGAAGTCGGGATACTTGGCCGTCTGGACAATGTCTTTGACGCTCGACAGGTCGAGCAGTGCCCCCGCCGAGCCGTACTCCTGAGGCTTCGCGCCACCGAGCGCGAACACATCGGGCGCCGTCGTGCCGCCGCCACCGAAGTCGGTCGCGAGACGGTTGAACAGGTCGTCGGGGCTGCCCACCGGCGTCTGCTTGACGGTGATGTTCGGGTATTTGGCCTCGAACTTGTCGATGACCTGGCCGAACAGCGCGGCACGGGCATCGTCACCCCACCACGACATCTCCAACGTGATCTTCTCGTTCGGGTCGAACGTCGGCGCGGAATCGGAACCTCCGCCGCCGCCCTTCGATCCGCCCGCACAGCCTGCCAGGGCCAGCGTCCCGATCAGGGCGACGCCGATCGCCGCCTTGCCCGGGAGTGAACCGGTGATACGCCTCATCGCGCCTCTTCTCTTCAGGGTGGGATGCCACCTCGATGGTGCTGTGCCGCCGCAGGAACGGGTCGGCGGCCGCGATCGCCCGCAAGGTGCGAGAAACCGCTTTCACGGGAAATTAGCATGGGGCGACAACAAAGTCAACGCCAGATCGGGAATTCGCGGCGTCGCTGCCGGCTCGCGGGCCTGTGCTCGCGCTGCTCGGTTCCGCACCCGCGCATGTAAATCGCATACGCGAACGCAGAATCCGACAGCGCGAACCGCCCAGGCCGCAGCACCCGCGCCCCCGCGCTACCCCAATCCGCACACGCGCCTCAATTCCGCACGACCCGGCCGACTCCCCACGCCCCGCGCTACCCGAATCCGCACACGCGCCCCAATTCCGCACGGCCCCGCCGCGCCCGAGCCCCGCGCTACCCCAATCCGCATTCGCGCACGTAAATCGCAGACGCGAACGCAGAATCCGACAGCGCGAACCGCCCAGGCCGCAGCATCCACGCCCCCGCGCTACCCCAATCCGCACACGCGCGTCAATTCCGCACGACCCGGCCGACTCCCCACGCCCCGCGCTACCCCAATCCGCACACGCGCCCCAATTCCGCACGGCCCGGCCGCGCCCGAGCCCCGCGCTACCCCAATCCGCATTCGCGCACGTAAATCGCAGACGCGAACGCAGAATCCGACAGCGCGAACCGCCCAGGCCGCAGCATCCACGCACCCGCGCTACCCGAATCCGCACACGCGCCCCAATTCCGCACGGCCCGGCCGCGCCCGAGCCCCGCGCTACCCCAATCCGCATTCGCGCACGTAAATCGCAGACGCGAACGCAGAATCCGACAGCGCGAACCGCCCAGGCCGCAGCATCCACGCCCCCGCGCTACCCGAATCCGCACACGCGCCCCGGAATCCGCGCCCGCGCCCCGCCGCGCCCGAGCCCCGCGCTACCCCAATCCGCACACGCGCCCCGATTCCGCACGGCCCGGCCGCGCCCGAGCCCCGCGCTACCCGAATCCGCATTCGCGCACGTAAATCGCATGCGCGAACGCAGAATCCGACAGCGCGAACCGCCCAGGCCGCAGCATCCACATCCCCGCGCTACCCCAATCCGCACACGCGCCCCAAATCCGCGCCCGCGCCCCGCCGCGCCCGAGCCCCGCGCTACCCCAATCCGCACACGCGCCCCAATTCCGCACGGCCCCGCCGCGCCCGAGCCCCGCGCTACCCGAATCCGCATTCGCGCACGTAAATCGCAGACGCGAACGCAGAATCCGACAGCGCGAACCGTCCAGGCGGCAGCATCCACGCCCCGCGCTACCCCAATCCGCACACGCGCCCCAATTCCGCGCGGCCCCACCGCACACGCGCCCCGAATCCGCACTCGCGCGCAGCCCCCGAGCCCCGCGCCACCCCATCCCGCACCCGCGCATGTAAATCGCATGCGCGAACGCGGATTTCGACAGCGCGAGACGATTCGGGTTTGACGTGCCGCCGCACGCGGGTCATAATCGAACCGCTTGTGAGAAAGCGGTTTCTCCTAGCGATACCCGGCCCACGGCCGACAAGGAGGTCGACATGAGCAGTCTCGGTGAGCTGCGCACTCTGGCGCGCAGCAGCCGCCTGAAACCCGGCCAGGTGCGCGTCAAAGAGAAGAAACGTGACAACTTCGCCGGCTACATGTTCCTGCTGCCCTGGCTCATCGGGCTCGCGGTGTTCACCCTCGGTCCGCTGCTCGCGTCGCTCTATCTGTCGCTGACCGACTACAACCTGCTGAAGTCGCCGCTGGAGAACCCGCCCGACTTCATCGGTTTCGGCAACTACGTGAAGATGTTCCAGGATGCCTCGTTCTGGAACTCATTCCGGGTGACCGTCGTGTACGTCGCGACCGGCGTGCCGCTGCAGCTTCTGCTGGCTCTGCTGCTGGCCTTGCTGCTGGACCGCGGCATGCGAGGGCTGTCGTTCTACCGGTCGGTGTTCTACCTGCCCAGTCTGCTCGGCGGATCGGTCGCCGTCGCGATCCTGTGGCGCCAGGTCTTCGGCAAGGACGGTCTGGTCAACAGCTTTCTCGCGATCTTCGGCATTGACGCACCCGGGTGGATCGGGCATCCCGACTTTGCACTGTGGACCCTGGTGATCCTGCACGTGTGGACGTTCGGATCGCCGATGGTGATCTTCTTGGCAGGGCTCCGGCAGATCCCCGACATGTACTACGAGGCGGCTTCGGTCGACGGCGCCGGACGCATGCGCCGATTCTTCTCGATCACGCTGCCGCTGCTCACGCCGATCATCTTCTTCAACCTCGTGCTGCAGATCATCTTCGCCTTTCAGTCGTTCACGCAGGCCTACGTCGTCTCAGGCGGCACCGGCGGCCCCGCGGAATCGACGATGTTCTACACGCTCTACCTCTACCGGGTCGGCTTCTTGCAGTACCACATGGGCTACGCCTCGGCGATGGCCTGGTTCCTGCTTGTGGTGATCGGAGCGTTCACCGCTTTCAACTTCTGGCTCTCCAAGTTCTGGGTGTTCTATGACGACTGAAACGACCGTGGCCAACGCCACAGAAGTCCTCACGACCGGCAAGGCGCGGCGTCGCCAGCGCGGATCGTCCTACTACCGCGGACGCGGTGCGGTCTCATCCGTCGTCAAGCACATCTCGCTCATCCTGGTGTCGCTCGTGATGATCTATCCGCTGCTGTGGCTGGTGGCATCCAGCCTCAAGCCCAACAGCGAGATCTTCCGCAACCTCACGATCTTCCCCACCGACATCACGTTCGACAACTACGTGAACGGGTGGAACGATCTGGCCTATCCGTTCGGGGTGTTCCTACTGAACTCCACCCTCATCTCGGTCGGTGCGATCCTCGGCAACCTCATCTCGTGTTCGCTGGCGGCCTATGCGTTCGGGCGCTTGAAGTTCCACGGGCGCAACATCTTCTTTGCGATCATGCTGATGACGATCATGCTGCCGTTCCAGGTCGTGCTGATCCCGCAGTTCACGATCTTCAAAGAACTCGGCTGGCTGAACACCTTCCTGCCCCTGATCGTGCCGAAATTCGCCGCAACCGACGCGTTCTTCGTCTTTCTCATGGTGCAGTTCATCCGTGCACTGCCCGGCGAGATCTTCGAGGCCGCGCGCATCGACGGGGCGGGGCATCCGCGCATGTTCCTCCAGGTCGCCCTGCCGCTCATGGTGCCGGCGCTGGCGACCACGACGATCTTCACCTTCATCTGGACGTGGGGTGACTTCTTCGGCCCGCTGCTGTACCTGCGACTGCCCGAGACGTTCCCCGTCTCCGTCGCGTTGAAGGGATTCCTCGACGCGCAATCGAGTTCGGACTACGGCTCGATGTTCGCCATGTCGGTGGTCTCACTCATCCCCCTGTTCATCGCCTTCCTGGTCGGGCAGCGCTACCTCATCAAGGGGTTCGCCACGACCGGCATCAAGTGATCGGAAACACCCCCATGACGACCCGACTTCGCTACGCCCTCATCGGCACCGGATCCCGCGCGCAGATGTACCTCGGTGCCATCGCCGGCGCCCACGCCGACCGCGCCGAGCTCGTCGCTGTCGGCGACAGCAATCCGGGGCGCGTGGAGTGGTCACTGCGGGCGCACCCGCAGCTGGCCGGCGCCGCCCGCTTCTCGCCCGAAGACCTCGCCGACGTCGTGCGCGCGCACCGGGTCGACCGGGTGATAGTGACGACACCGGATGCCACACACGCCGACTACATCGTCACGGCATTGGATGCGGGGGCCGATGTGGTCGTGGAAAAGCCCCTCACCACGACCGAAGACGGCGTGCGGCGAATCGCCGAGGCTGTGGAGCGCACCGGACGCGACGTGCGGATCACCTTCAACTACCGCTACGCCCCGCGCAACAGCGCCCTGCGTGAGGTGATCGCCTCGGGAGAGATCGGCCAGGTCACCTCAGTGCACTTCGAGTGGGTGCTCGACACCGCGCACGGCGCCGACTATTTCCGCCGCTGGCATCGTGACAAGGGCACCTCGGGTGGACTGCTCATCCACAAGTCGTCGCATCATTTCGACCTCGTCAACTGGTGGATCGGCGACGTGCCGTCGCGCGTTTTCGCAAGCGGAGGACTGCGGTTCTACGGCGCCGACAACGCCGCAGCGCGACACCTCGGCCCGCGGCCCGAGCGCGGCACCACCGACTCTCCGTTGCGCGACGCCTTCAGCCTCGACCTGCGCGAAGATCCGACGCTGCGCGGGCTCTACCTCGACCAAGAGGGCTTCGACGGATACCTGCGCGACCGCGACGTCTTCGACCCGGGCATCACGATCGAAGACAATCTCTCGCTCGTCGTCGACTACGCCGGCGGCCCGAGCATGTCGTATTCGCTGAACGCGCACTCTCCGTGGGAGGGCTACACGGTCGCCGTCAACGGCACCGCCGGCCGCGCCGAGCTCACCGTCGTCGAACGCGGCGCCGTGCTGCTCGACGCGGATGGCCGCGCCGTGGTCGACCCGAGCGCCCGACCCGACGGCGTCGTGTCAGAAGACGCCCGCCCGGTGGGCGAGCGACTGGTCGTGCAGAATCACTTCGCCCCGGCGCGCGAGGTGCCGATCCCGGTCGTCGAGGGCGGGCACGGCGGCGGCGACGACCAGCTGCTCGCCGATGTCTTCGTCGGCGAGATTCCCGACCCGCTGCACCGAGCGGCGGGATGGGAAGACGGTGTGCGCGCCGTCGTCGTGGGCCTGGCGGGCAACCGCTCGCTCGCTGAGGGCGCCGCGATTCGGGTCGGCGAGCTTGCGCTCGGGGCGGGCGCATCGGCTGTGGCCGGTGTACCCGCACGCGTCGCATAGGGCGCCACAGCGGCGGGTGCCGGGCGCTCGGCGTTCAAAACTCCGTCGATATCGACGCCAAACGGGCGAATCGGCCGGCTCGGGCGCTCCGGGCGCGCAGATGAGCTGACGTGTAAATGGGGAACGTGCGGGCTGCTCCTGGTTGGGTCAGGCGGCGGGTGCGAGGGTGACTTTGTAGCCGAGGTGTTCGAGTGCTCGGAGGTGCGATTTCTTCTGGCGTTCGGTATTCGCTGGCGGGGGTGTCAGATCGGTGAATGCTTCGCCGCGGGAGAGCATGTTCCATACCGCGGTAAGGATCGCGTGTTCGGTGGCTACGAGGGCTCGCATTTTCCCGCGGCGCGCGGAGATGCGGCGTTGACGGCGAGCGAGGTACGTGTTGGAGCCCTTCTTCGCGTTGCTGCTGGCTGCGTTGCCGAGCGCTTCTTTGAGGTAACGGTTCCCGGGCCGGGTGGTGCTCGATTTCCGTTTCCCGGCGGACTCGTGCATCCCGGGCGATACACCCGCCCAGGACGCGAGGTGGGCCGCGGTCGGGAAGATCGACATGTCCCCGCCGGTCTCGGCGATGATCACATCAGCGGTCGGTTCCGCGATTCCCGGGATCGTGGTCAACAGCTCCCGGGCGAGACGAAAGGGCGCGATCTCCTCCTCGATACGCGCCGTGAGCGCATCGATCTGACCGGTGAGCAAGTCGTAGTGCGTCAGGTGCTGGCCGACCATGAACGCGTCATGTTCCGTGAACCTGCCGGTAAGCGCGGCGGCCAACTCGTCCTGGGTCGCTCTCATGCGCGGGTGCGCGAGCGCGGCAAGCGAGCGGGGGTCCCGTTCCCCGGCCACGAGCGCGTCCAGCATCCGGCGCGCGGAGACACCATTCAAATCGGCCACCACGACGGACAGTTTCGTGCCGGACGATTCCAGCGACTTCTCCAACCGCTGCTTGACCCGGGTGCGGTCATGGACGAGCATCTGACGGGCCCGGGTCAGGTCCCGCAACCGGCGGATATCCGGCGCGGGCACGAACGAGGCCCGCAACAGCCCGTGCGCACCCAGATCCGCCAGCCATGCCGCATCAGACACGTCCGACTTCCGGCCCGGGATGTTCCTGGCCTGCCGGGCGTTGACGAGCATCACTGGCAGCCCGGTCGCTTCCATCGGATAGTAGAACGGCTTCCAGTAATCACTGGTCGCTTCCATCACCACCGTGGTCACCCCCTGCGAGCGCAGGAAATCGGCGAGTTCGAGGACCTGACCCGTCATCGAGCCCCACGTCGTGACCTGCGTGGACACCTTCCCACCCTCGGACTGCACCCGAATGGCTACCTTGGCATCCCTCTTTGAGATATCGATCCCCGCCGCTCGAGGATGCAACAGATCCATCCCAATCTCCTCTCACCTGTTCACTACTGGTGGCGGGGAGCCAGAAAGGTCAGGAGTCTGACGCGCGTGCTCTAAGGCGACAATCCACGGGTCCCGTGGCGGCTTCCCGTACCAAGCTGAGTCACGGACTTTCCGCACCACAGTTGAATCGGCATCAGCCACCAGCTACCAACAGCATCCGCGCCTCGCGACCGCACCACAAGAGGCGACCACCTCACCACATTTCCCATCCACCACGGCCCACCCCGCCGCGCATAGCTGAGTTTTGAACGCCCCGCGGCGGCGCCCGCGGAGGCTGCCTGTCGAACCCCGCGTGCGCCACACCGGCGGGTGCCGGGCGCTCGGCGTTCAAAACTCCGTCGATATCGACGCCGAACGGGCGAATCGGCCGACTCAGGCGCCCCGCGCGCGCAGATGAGCTGAGTTCTGAGCGCCACGCGCCGGGTCAAACCCCGGTCGCGACGAACAGCCGGCCGGCGCCGGTCACGCGCACCTGGCCGGGTGCATCGACGAAGACGATGGCGCCGCGGTCGGCTGCGGCATCCGCCCCACCGCTCGACAGGGTGAACGATCCCTCGACGGCCAGCACGATGGCCGCCGAGCCCGTGGTCAGAGTCGCGTCGCCGGTCGCCAGCAGCAGTTCGAACCCGACTCCGGCCCCCGTCGGCACCGAGGTGGGCCGGTACGACACGACGTGCGGCGACACGGTGACCGGCGCCAAGCGCGACGCGGGCCCGGGAGTGAAGTCGAGCACCTTCTGCAGTTCGTCACGGTCGATGTGCTTGGGGGTCAGCCCGCCGCGCAACACGTTGTCACTCGGGCCCATCAGCTCGACGCCGGTGCCGCGCAGGTACGCGTGGATGTTGCCGGCCGGCAGCCACAGCGACTCGCCGGCAGCGAGCGTCACGTGATTCAGCGTCTGCGCGACGAGGATGCCGGGGTCGGCGGGATACTCGCGCGCCAGGCGGTCGATCAGCTCGAACTCGGCCGGGTGCGCGTGCGCGGCGGCGGTCGCGGCGGCCACAGCAGCATCGACCTCGGGCGCACCGGAGAGCAGCCACACAAAACCCTCGCGCACGCCGGCGGAGGCGGCATCCCGCCACGGCTGCAAGGCCGCGGGCGAATCGGATGCCGCCGCCAGCGCATCGATCAACGCCACGGTCTCATCGACCGGACGGAACCCGCACAGCGCCTCGAATCCGTCATCGACAGCGACGATGAGCTCGGGCTTGGCGTTGGGATCCTTGTAATTGCGCTCGCGGGCGGTCAGGGGGATGCCGGCGGCCTGTTCGCGGGCGAATCCTTCGGCCGCCTGAGCGGGGGTGGGGTGCGCCTGAAGGGACAGGGGGGATGCCGCAGATAACAGCTTCAGCAGATACGGCAGCGCCGTACCCGACTGTGTCTCCCACGCCGCGAGGTCGGGCCAGGATGCGTCGCCGCTGCTGCGGCTCGGCGACAGCGGATGCGACCCCAACCACAGCTCTGCCTCGGGCGCGCCGGTGGGCGCCCAGCCGAGCGTGCGGGCGACGCCGTCGATTGCGCCCCACGCATAGTCACGGGGAGTGTTCGTCAGCGGGATGAGAGCGGCCATCGGGTCCTTTCGGGTCGCCTCCAGCGTAGGCGCGGCGAGCCGGACGCGGGAATTCGGTCATCGCACGTAGCCGGCCATACAGCGAAACCCCGGTCACATGCGACGAGAGAACAAGAGCCACCTCGACGCCCTACCCCAGGTAGGCGTCCAGCGGTTGCAGCAAGGGCTGGCTGCGCTCGTCGGCGACCGCGGCCGCGCCGACCGCGCACGCGGCGCGCAACGCCACCTCTTCGTCGAGCCCGCGCAGCAGTCCCACCGTGAGTGCGGCGGCGAACGCGTCGCCCGCACCCACGGTGTTCACGACCGAGGTCGGCACCGACGGGGCCGAGGCCACCTCGACTCCACGCCGCAGCAGCACCGCGCCCTCGGCTCCGAGCGTCAGCGCCACCAGCGCTGCCGTCGCCAGTCGCGGCAGCGCCGCGTACTCGCCTTCGTTCACGATGAACAGACCGACGCGGTTCCACAGCACCGACCCCAGCTCGCGCGCCGGCGACACGTTCAAAGCGAACAGCCCGGTGCTCGTGCGCGCAAGGTGGTCAACGGTGTCAGGCGCCACCTCGAGCTGGGCGAGCACCGGCACGGCCGGGTCACGGTCCCACGCACCCGGATCGATGCGCGCGTTGGCCCCGGGGCACACCACAATCGAGTTCTCGCCTGCCTCATCGACGACGATCAGGGCCGTACCGGTGGCCTCATCCGCGGTCTGCACGGCCGAGGCATCCACCCCCGCCGACGACAGCGCAGCCAGCATCTGGTCGGCCGCGGCATCCCGCCCCACGGCGCCCAGCATGCGCACGTCGGCACCCAGGCGCGCGGCGGCCGCAGCCTGGTTCGCCCCCTTGCCGCCGGGCTGATGCGTCAGCACGCCGTCGGCCACGGTCTCGCCGAGCGCGGGGGCGCGGTGCACCCGCGCCACGACGTCTTGGTTGATCGCGCCGAGCACGTCGAGTCGGGTCATGACCGCGCCTCGCGCGGGGCCTTGCGGGCGACCAGGACCTTCACCCCGCGCTTGCGCAGCCGGTCGACGTGCGCGCGGTCGGTGTCGGCATCCACGACGACGGCGTCGAACTCGCTCAACGGGAGCATGGCGTGCAGCGCGCGCTTGTCGAACTTGGTGTGGTCGGCGAGCAGAATCCGGGTGCTTGCCGACTCGAACATGGCCCTCTTGACGTCGACGGTCTCGAGCGTCTGGTGAAATGCGATGTCGTCGGTGATCGCCGAGGTCGACATCACCAACACGTCGGCGCGCAGCGATGCGAACGCCTCGACGGCCATGCGTCCCATGAAAGCCGAGCACCAGTTGTAGAACTGTCCGCCCACCGACAACAGCGTGATGCCGCGGGTGCCCTTGAGCTGCTCCATGATCGGCAGCGTGTTGGTGATGACCGTCAGCGGCGTCTTCGTGTGCAGCAGCGGCACCAGGTGCAAGGTCGTCGTCGAGTCGTCGAGGATGATGGCCTGCCCCGGCTCGATGAGCTCGAGGGCGGCGCGGGCCAGGGCCTCCTTCTCGGCCAGCTGACGCGACGACCGATACACATCGCTGGACTCGACCAGCGCCGTCGACATGGCTGTGGCCACGCCGCGGTCCTTGCGCAGCAGGCCGCGACCTTCGAGCTCATCAAGGTCGCGATGCACCGTCATCACGCTGATGCCGAACCGGTCGGCGAGCTGTTCGATGCGAATCGCTCCCTCGGCCATGACGGCCTCGGTGATAGCGCGCTGCCGCGCCTGCTGCCGGCTCTGCCGCGACAGCGGTCGGTCCATCGCCGGTGCGCTCACGTCCCCTCCCGGAGTGTCGACTGGAATCAGAGTATCGCCGCCGCTTCAGCGACGACTTCCTCGAGCCGCTCCGGGTCATGCGCGAACCGCCCGAGGAAGAGCCCGTCGACACCCCGACCGAGGCGACGCAGCAGACCGGCCTGCGCACTGCCGCCGTAGATGAGGGATGCTGCGCCCACCCGTTCGTCGGCCTCCAATGCCCCGCGCAACGCGTTTGTCACGTCCGTCACACGATCGGCGGATGCGGGGTCCGTCGCGCCGATCGCCCAGACCGGCTCGTACGCGACGATGACGTCATCGGCGGTCGTCCCGCCCGGCAGCCCATCGAGCGCCGCTGCGAGTTGTGCGAGGCATGCCTCGGCTGCGTCCTCTTCCGGCGTCGCCTCACCGACGCAGAGGATCGGAATGAGTCCGTTGCGCACGGCGGCGGACAGTTTGCGGCCGATGATCGCGTCGTCCTCACCGAACACCGTCCTGCGCTCCGCGTGGCCGATCTCGACATACGCGCAGCCTGCCTGGCGCAGATCGGCGCCACTCACGCCGCCGGTGTATGCCCCGCGGTCTTCCCAGAACAGATCCTGCGCGCCCAGCTGCACACCGCTCCCCTCGAGCGCCACGCGGGTGGCTTCGAGTGCGGGCAACGACGGCAGCGCGATCAGTCGCACAGCTCCAGATCGCACGGCGCTGTGCCGTCGCGCGATCTCGGCGATCTGCTGCGCCCACCGGACAGTGCGCGGAATGTCGAGGTACAGCTTCAGGCTCACGCCGAGAGTGACCGCGGGCGCCTCGCTCATCGGGTGGCGTCCGGCTTGCTGTGCTCGTAGTCCTCGAGCACCGCGACCTTCTCGGCCGAGGCAGACGACTCATCGAACTCGTAGCCGAGCCACTCCTTGGCCAGGCGGCGGGCGAGTTCGAGACCGACCACGCGCTGCCCGAAGGTGAGAATCTGCGCGTTGTTGCTGAGCACGCTGCGCTCCACGCTGAAGCTGTCGTGCGCGGTGACGGCGCGGATGCCGGGGACCTTGTTCGCCGCGATCGCCACCCCGAGACCGGTACCGCACACCAGCAGCGCCCGGTCTGCCTCACCGGCGGCGACCTTCTCTGCGGCGGCGATAGCCACCGTCGGGTAGGGCGTGTGCGCACTCGCGTCCACGCCGACGTCGATCACCTCGCTCACCCGCGGATCCTTCTCGAGATCGGCCTTCAACGCTTCTTTGTACTGGAAGCCGGCATCGTCGGATCCGACGATCACTCGCCATGTGCGGGTCATCTCAGTTCTCCTTCTCTTCGAGCGCATCGTGTTCGGCGAGAGCGGCCGCGACAGCCGTCACCGCGAGCGCGAGCGAGACAGCACCCGGATCAGGGGTGCCCAGGCTCTTCTGGCTATGCGGACGGGCCCGACCCATCTGCGGCAGCAGGTCGGCGGTCGCCCGCGCCGCCGTAGTGGCCGCCGCCGCGGCATCCTTCCACGCGGTCACCAGGTCGACGCCGGCGTCGACACGTTCCACGAGTGTCTGGGCGAACGGTACGAGGGCGTCGACGAGGGTCTTATCACCCGGCTTCGCCTTGCCGAATGCTTGTACGGCGTCGCGTGCCGCGGCGATCGCCTCGGCGACTGCACGCGGATCGGGAGCGGCGGCATTCCCCAGCCGCTCACCGATCGCGCGCAGCCCTCTCCCCCAGAGGGCCCCCGAGGTGCCGCCTGCCTTGTCGGCCCAGGCGTCACCCGCCCGCGTCAGCACCGTGCCGGCGCCGGCTCCAGCACGCACCGCGGCGGCGGCCGCGGCATCGGCCGCGCGCACTCCCCGCTGCATGCCGATGCCATGGTCGCCGTCGCCCGCGACAGCGTCGAGCCGGCCGAGTTCGTCGACGTCGCTATCGATCGCGGCATGTATCGCCGAGAGGGCGGATGCCGCAACCCGGCCGGCCGCGGCGGCCTCTTCCGTCGTCGCCGCGGTGATCGTCTCGTCGTCGGATGGCGCATCTTCGGATGTGGCATCGGCGATCGCCACCTCGATGACGCCCTTGCGATACGCAGGCGTATATGCGGGTGCACGCCATGCCTTCTCAAGCTCGACATCGAGCCAGAGCAGGGTGAGCGACACACCGGCCATCTCGAAACTGGTCGCGTATTCGCCGACCTCAGGGTCGACGATGACAAGGCCTGCGGCCTCAAGCCCGGCGGCGATGCTGCCGTACAGAACGAACAGCTCTTCACTCTTGACCGAGCCCAGGCCATTGACGATCACCGCGACTCGGTCGGCGGCACCGTCGGGTCGCTCGGCGAGCAGCCGTTCGACGAGCATCGCGGCCAGCTCGGAAGCCTTCGGCAGCGGGACCGTCTCGATGCCCGGCTCGCCGTGGATGCCCATGCCCACCGCCATCTGCCCTTCGGGCACGGTGAACAGTGGCGCATCGGCGCCGGGAAGCGTACAGCCCGAGAAGGCGACGCCGATCGAGCGGGTGCGCTCGTTGGCGCGGGCGGCGAGCGCGGCCACGTCGTCGAGGCTGCGTCCCTGTTCGGCTGCCCATCCGGCGACGCGGAACACCGCCAGGTCGCCGGCGATGCCGCGGCGCTTCTCACGCTCATCACTGCCCGCGCTGAAGATGTCATCGGTGACCCGGACGGTCTCGCAGTGGATGCCCTCGGCGCGCAGTTGCTCCTGCGCCTGATCGAAGTTGAGGGCGTCACCGGCGTAATTGCCGTACGTGAGCAGGACTCCTGCATCTGTGGCCACGGCTTTCGCCACGGCATGCACCTGCTGCGCGCTGGGCGACGCGAACACATTGCCCATCGCCGCCGCGTGGGCCAGCCCGGGTCCGACGAGGCCGGCGAAGGCGGGATAGTGTCCTGATCCACCGCCGATGACGACCGCAACCTGCCCGGCCGGCGTCGCAGCAGCGCGGGCGACTCCGCCACGCACGCGCCGCACCAGGTCGCGATGAGCGGCGACGAAGCCGTCGGCGGATTCGTCGGCGAAGTCGGCAGCGTCGTTGAGTACGTAGCTCATGGTGTCCTCGTCAATTCGGCGTGTGAAAGAGCCGGGGGCGGATGCGCGGGGCACCCACCCCCGAGGGCCGCACGGGAGCGCACGGCCGTTCGT
This sequence comes from Microbacterium protaetiae, assembly GCF_004135285.1. Taxonomy (NCBI): domain Bacteria; kingdom Bacillati; phylum Actinomycetota; class Actinomycetes; order Micrococcales; family Microbacteriaceae; genus Microbacterium; species Microbacterium protaetiae. The sequence goes on along the minus strand of NZ_CP035494.1, from coordinate 1,929,540 downwards.
GGACCGGTCAGCCGCTGTAGGTGAACGGACCGGTCATCTTGTCGACGTTGTCTTTCGTGATGAGGATGCAGTCGAAGGACTGCTTCTCCTGCGCCGGCTTGGTGCCGGTGCGGATGTACTCGTCGAGCTGCTGCACCGCCTTGGCGGCGAACGTCGCCACCGGCTGCAGCACCGTGTAGGCTAGCTCGCCCGACTTCACAGCGTCGACCGCATCGGGCGACCCGTCGAAGCCGCCGACGACGATGCCGCCTTCGTCAGCCGTGGCCGACACCTTCTTGCCTGCCTGCTTGATCGCCGCAATCGCGCCGAGTGCCATCTCGTCGTTGCCCGAGATGACGGCGTTGATGTCGGGGTGTGCCTGCAGGATCGACTGCATCTTCTGCTGGCCCTGCGCGCGGTCCCAGTTGGCGGTCTGCTGCGCGACCTTCTTCCAATCGGGGTACTGCGAGATCACGGTCTTGTAACCGTTGGACCGGGTCGCGGCGTTGTTATCAGAAGGCAGCCCGAACAGCTCGGCATAGTCGCCCTTCGTGCCTGCGGCTTTGATCCACTGCTGTGCACCCAGGGCAGCGCCCTGCGCATTGTTCGAGACGAGCTGCCCCAGTGCGACGCCCTGCTCGTTGATCTCGGCGTTGACCAGGAACACCGGGATGTTCTTGGCCATGGCGCGCTTGATGTTGCCGATGGAGCCGTCGGCGTTGGCCGGGTCGAGGATGATCCCAGCGGCCTTCTTCGCGATGGCGGTGTCGATGATCGTCGACTCTGTGTTCACGTCGCCCTTGGATGCCGCCACTGATGCGGTGTAGCCGAGCTTCTCTGCCTCGGCCTGGGCGACGTTCCCCTCCGTCAGCCAATACGGATTCGATGGGTCGTTCACGACGATCTGGATGAAGCCGCCGGCCTCGCCGCCGGTCTTCTCGGTCGCCGACGGGTTCGACCCACTCTGACCGGCGCAGCCGGACAGTGCGAGGGCTGCGGACAGGCCGAGGGCGGCCAGTGCAGCGAGTTTCTTGCGGGACATGTGTTTCCCTTTCTTCTCTTCGGTGAGCAGGAGCCCGTTTTCAGTGGGCGTTCGAGGTGATGACAGGATCAGTGGGCGCCGCATCCGAGCCGTCCGGCGGCGGAGCCGACGCTCCGGGGGTGGCGGGAGCGCCAGGCTTGCGCGCGCGGCGAGAACGCAGCTGGATGCCGTTCAGAAGCACGGCGAGCACGATCACCGCGCCGGTGAAGACTGTTTGCACATAGGCCGATATGCCGACGATGGTCAGGCCAGCGGCCAGGAATCCGATGACGAACGCGCCCAGCAAAGTGCCGCGTACGTTGCCGGTGCCACCCATGAGCGACGCACCGCCGATGACGACCGCGGCGATCGCCGTCAGCTCGTATGAGGTGCCCTGAGTGGGTCCGGCGCTGGTCAGCTCGCTGGTCAGGATGACGCCCGCGACCGCTGCGCACACCCCGGCGATGACGTACGCGCGCACGCTGACCTTGCGCACCGGTACACCAGAGAGTTCTGCGGCCCGTCGGTTGCCGCCCTGCGCGTACAACCAACGGCCGAACACGGTGCGACTGAGCAGCAGGCTTGCGGCGAGGCTGACGATCACCATGATCCACACCCCGACGGGGATGCCCAGAATCGAATTGAAGCCCAGCCAGGCGAAGCCTGTGTTGCCCAGTTCAGGTTTGCCGCCCAGGTTGTTGACGGTGAGTCCGTTCGTGGTCAGCTGCGCGAGGCCGCGGACCACATACATCATGCCGAGCGTGGCAACGAACGGTGCGACGTTCAATCGCGCGACCAGAACACCGTTGATCAATCCGACCAGCGCTCCGGTAGCCACCGCGAGGATGACCACCACCCACACCGGCGGGTAGAAGATGACTCCCCCGACGGGGAATCCCTGCAGGGCAAGCCCGGCGACCATGCCCGACAGACCCAAGGTCGATCCGACGGAGAGGTCGATGCCGCCGTCCATGATGACCACCAGCATCCCGATCGCGAGAATCGCGTACACCGAGACCTGCTGACACATCACGATGATGTTCGACAGCGTCGGGAACGCCGTGGGTGCCAGGGCCGAGAAGATGATGAAGATGACCAAGAGCGCCAGAAAGGCGCGGGCCTCGAGGAGGATGGCTCCCAGCGTCAGCCCCTGAAAGGGCCGGCGCCGGCCGGGAAGTGTTGCTTCAGTCATGAGAATTCCTTCGGGACGGGCGCTAGGCCTCGACCACGGCTTCGCCGGAGGCGGCCATGATCTCTTCCTTGGTGACGGAGGGGTCGAATTCGGCGACGATGCGGCCACGCGACATGACGATGATGCGGTGTGCGATGCTCAGGCATTCACCGACCTCACTGGTTGAGTACACAACGGCAAGCCCCGTGCGGGCGCGCTGGGCGACGAGTTTGAAGACTTCGGCCTTGGCGCCGACGTCGATGCCGCGAGTCGGTTCGTCCAGCAGCAGCACCTTGGGTCCGGTCGAGACGATCTTTCCGATGACGACCTTCTGCTGATTGCCTCCCGAGAGCGACCCGATCGGTGCGCCACGGCCATCGGTCTTCACGCGCACGTCGGAGATGGCCTCGTCAGAGTGCGTGCGTTCCTTCGCGCGTGAGACGAACAGTCCCTTCACGAAGGTGCTCACCGACGCGAGCGAGATGTTGCGCCCGACGCTCAAGGTGGGCACCAGGCCGTCGCGTTGCCGGTCCTCGGGCACCAGCCCTAGCCCCGAAGCGAGTCGGTCGCGCAGACTCAGGTGGGTGATCTCGCCCTTGCGCATGCGAATCGTGCCAGCTGCCAGGGGCCGTCGGCCCGCAACCGCCTCGAGCAACTCGGTGCGTCCGGCCCCCATCAGCCCGTAGATGCAGACGATCTCGCCCTCCTGCACCTTCAGCGAAAGCTGGTCTACGAGCATCCGGTCGGGCTCTTTCGGGTCGGCAACGCTCACTCCCTCGATGTCAAGGGCCATCGGACCGAACTCGTACCCGGACGGCGGGGCGCCGAGATCGAAATTCTCGCCAACCATGTGCCGGACTATCCACTCCAGGTCGATCTCGTCGGCGGGGGCCTTCGCGGTCATCGACCCGTCGCGTAAGACAACGGCCTGGTCTGTGACCTGTAGCGCCTCCTCAAGATGGTGCGAGATGTAGACGATGGCCACACCCTTCGACGTGAGATCCTCAATCACGTTGAAGAGAATCTCGACCTCGTTCGCCGACAACGCCGACGTCGGCTCATCCATGATGAGGATGCGTGAGTCTGCCAGCAGCGCGCGGGCGATCTCGATGAGCTGCTGCTCACCCAGCCGCAGCTCAGAGACCTTGGCGTGCGGGTCGATCTTGAGGCCGAGTTCGCCGAGAACCTCCCGGCTGCGCTTCTCCTGCGTGCGGTAGTCGACGGCCAGTCCACGCCGCAGTTCGCGTCCCATGTAGAGGTTGTCGCGCACCGAAAGGTTGGGAGACAGGCTCAGTTCTTGGTGGATGATCGAGATCCCGTGGTCGCGAGCGTCGTTGGTATCGGCGAACGTCACCTCCGACCCATCGAGCAGAATGGTGCCGTCGGAGGGCTGCTCGACCCCGGAGAGGATCTTCATCAGCGTGGATTTGCCGGCGCCGTTCTCACCGAACAGGGTCGTCACCGTTCCGGGGTACACATCGAAGTCGACACCCTTCAACGCCCGCACACCGCCGTAGTTCTTGACGATGTGCCGTGCTGACAAGACCGGTGCGCCCAACTGCAGTGCCGCGTTCATGCGATCACTTCTCCACCGTGATCTGCGATGGCGTGATGTTCCATTGCTGGGGGTTCACCAGGGTGAAGGCACCCTCGACATCGATCGTCTTGCCCTCGAGTTCGGCAGCGTTCAGCTTGTCGAGGTTCTGCTTGAGCACGTCATTGATAGCAGCCCCGGCATCCTGGAACTGGATCTGGTTTTCGAAGTCGTTCAGCGTGACTTCTCCGGTCACGTCGCGCAGGTCGGTGCCGTTGATAGCGGGGCCCAGCTGCAGTCCGATCTTGATGTCGTCGGGCAATGCCTGCACGGTGATGGGCGTGTAGCCCGACGCCGGAACCTCGCCGACCACGCCGGTGAAGGTCACCGGGATGACGTAGGTCGCCCCGTCGGCCGATTTGCCGAACTGTTTCGCAGCCGCCGTGGCATCCTTCGCGACGGCCGTCGCGAGAGTGGCGACGTCAACGGCGTTCTTCGAGATGAAGTCTTGGATCTTGGGGAACTGCGTGGCGCCGTATTCGGCGGCGTCGAACTTCTGCGTGCCCGCGGCCGCCTCGGAGTCTTTCGACACGACCTTGGTGGACAGTGCCATCGCTGCGACAAGAATGACAACGAGCCCGATCCAGATGAGGCGCTTGACGCCCGGGCGCAGTCCCTTGGGCTTGACTGCCACGCTGGTGGTGACGGCACTCATGCGATCAGCACCCGCGACTGAGTGTCGTTGGGCCGGATCTGCAGCTTTCGCCCGGTTCCGGCACGGAACATCGCCAGCGCGTCGGCGTAGTCGTCGAGCGTGAACGAGTGGCTGATCATGGCCGTGGCATTGATCGCACCGGCCTCGAACAGCTCGACCGCGCGGCCGAAGGAGTTGAGCACGGCCATGGTGCCGACGATCGAGATTTCGTCACGGTAGACACGGAACGGCGAATACTGCGCGGTGCGGTCGGCGGGAGCGACCCCGAAGTCCTGGAAGAAGCCGGCCGGCTTCACCCGCGTGAGTGCGTCTTCGATAGCGCGGATGTTGCCGGTGCAGTCGATCACGACATCCCACTTCGCGCGTTCGGCGTCGTCGGCGCTCGTGAAACGGTTCTGAATGCCGCACTCAGCCGCGACGTCGAGTCGTGACTCGTTGAGGTCGACGATGCTCACCGTTGCGGCACCAGCGCGACCAGCCAATTGGGCCATCAGCAGCCCCATGGTGCCGGCGCCATAGACGAGCACGTGGTCGCCGAGCCGGCGGGGCAGCACGTCCCAGCCGCGAATCGCGCAGGCCAGTGGCTCGATGAGTGCGGCCTGGTAGAGGTCGGTGTCAGGCTTGAGCTTGTAGACGTTGCGTGACGGAGCGACGAAGAACTGCTGCGAAGCACCGTCGGATGCGACCACACCCAGCCCGTTCCACTGCGGGCAGAGGTTCTGATGGCCGTTCAGGCAGAACTCGCACTCGCCGCAGGTCGTGCTGGGGTTGATCGCGACGTGGTCGCCGACGGCAAAGTCGAAGACCCCGTCGTTGACTCCTTCGCCGAGAGCGACGATGGTGCCAGTGGCCTCGTGGCCGGGGACCAGCGGGAACACAGTCCCCTCGAATTCGCCGTCGAACACATGGGTGTCGGTGCCGCAGATACCCACGGCAGCGGTCTCGATCAGGATCTCTTTGAACCCCGGTTCTGGTGTGGGCCGCTCTTGAAGGCTCATCTCGCCCTCGGCGGTGAAAACTACTGCGCGCATCTTTGCTCCCGTTCGCGGCGGGTCACCGACGACGATGCGGTGGCCATTCACCTCGTGTTATCTTTCCTGTGATCTTGTCACATGATCACGTTAGATACACCATAAGAATGGTGAGTCCAGATGTCAACACGTGTGTCCGAGTCGTGACCTCAGCCAAGGAGCCGATGATGTCCCTACCCCAAACCATGCGAGCGGCGGTACTCGTGCGCCCCCACGAGGTCCGGCTCGAAGAGCGCACGGTGCCGAAGCCCGCGCCCGATGAGGTGCTCGTGCGGGTGACCGCCGTCGGCGTGTGCGGCTCAGACGTGCACTTCTATCGGGAGGGCCGCCTCGGCGACTGGGTGCTGGATGAGCCACTCATCCTTGGACACGAATCCGGCGGCGAGATCGTCGCTGTGGGAGCGGCCGTCGCACCCGAGCGCCTGGGCGAGCGTGTTTCGATCGAGCCGCAGCATCCTTCACCTTCCTCGGCCGAGACGCTACGCGGCGACTACAACCTCGATCCACACATGAAGTTCTATGCGGTGCCGGGCACCGACGGCGCATTCTGCGAGTACGTCACGATCCAGAGCCATTTCGCGCACCACGTGCCCGACAGTGTCAGCGACGGTGCCGCCGCGCTGCTTGAGCCCCTGTCGGTCGCCATCGCCGCGGGCCGAAAAGCCGAGCTGCGTCCAGGAAGCCGGGTGCTGATCACCGGGGCCGGCCCGGTCGGGCTGGCGATCGCGCAGGTGGCGCGCGCATCCGGTGCCACCGACGTGCTGATCACCGACATCAGCGCCGAGCGGCGCGCCGCAGCCCTGCGGTTCGGAGCGACCACAGCACTCGATCCCGTCGCCGATGCCACCGCCGTGGCCGCATCGCACGTGGACGCCTTCATCGACGCCTCAGGTGCCGGTGCCGCCGTGCGGGCAGGGCTCGAGGCACTGCGTCCGGCCGGGCGCGCAGTGCTGGTGGGCATGGGTCTGGCCGAGTTGCCATTCCCGGTGACACACATCCAGAACAACGAACTCATCGTGACGGGCGTCTTTCGCTACGCGAACACCTGGCCGGCCGCCGTGGCCATGGCGGCGAGCGGACACGTCGATCTTGATGCAATGATCACCGGCACATTTCCGCTCTCCGAGACCGAGGCCGCACTCGAATCGACGACGACCCCGGGCACGATCAAGTCGGTGGTCGCACCCCAGCGCTGACCTCAGCCGCGCAGTCGGCGCAGCCGCCGGTAGGCGCGCCACCGCACCCGCAGGCGATGGATGCCGCGCCCAGCACGCTCGCGCACGAGCCAGAACACCGCGATGGCCAGCAACACGAACGGCAAGAGCTCGGGCGCCAGCAGAAACGTGCCCAACAGCGCCTCAAGGCCTTCGAAGCCGATCACGGCGGCGGCACCCAGAATCATCCAGGTGTTAAGGCGCCACAGCGGCGCGACCCACAATTGCAGACGACGCCGGGGGCGCAGGCACCACAGGCGAAAAAGACGGAACCAACGAGAAGACGTGACAGAGCTTTCGTAAGAGAACGGACACGGTTCGCGTGCCGCCTCGTCATGCGCCGGGATGCGGCATCCCAGATCGGATCACGGAAGGGATGTGGCATCCCAGATCGGATCACGGAAGGGATGTGGCATCCCACATCGGATCACGGAAGGGATGCGGCATCCCACATCGGATCACGAGGGATGCGAGCGTGCGTCAGACCAGCGCGAGGCGGCGAAATGCCGCGCCCGGCGCGCGAGGCCCACGGCCTCCGACGGGCCGATGCAGGGTCGGCGGTCTCGCCGCGTTGGCCGGGAATGCGCGCTCGCGCCGGCCCGCGGGCAGTGCCGCAGCCCAGAGCCGCAGCACCACGGTCAACATCGCCGCGGCCACGATCGCGACCACCGCGAGAGCCAGCAGCGCAGCCACCATCATCGCGAACGACGTCGAATGCACTTCGAGCCACGCCCAGGTCGATAGAGCGATCATGCCCTGCGACAGCAGCTCGACCATGTTCGCCCTCACTCCGCGGGGCGGGATGCCCCGGTCCCACCATTGTCTCATCCCCTGTTCTGCGGCCCCTGTTCTGCGGCGCGGTTCGAGGGTAGGTTCCGGGGTATGACGGTGGCGCAGTCCCTGGTCGATTTCACGGGTCAGGGGTGGCTCCAGGTGGGCGAGCTGCTCCTGGCGTTCGTGCTGAGTGCGCTGATCGGGCTCGAACGGCAGTTGCGTCGGCACAGCGCAGGCCTGCGCACCCAGGCGATCGTCGGCACGTCGGCCGCGCTGTTCCTGCTGATCAGCAAGTACGGGTTCTTCGACGTGGTCGGCGAGAACGTGACGCTGGACCCCTCACGCGTGGCCGCGCAGGTCGTGACCGGAATCGGGTTTCTCGGCGCCGGCCTGATCCTGACCCGGCACGGTGCGGTGCGGGGGCTGACCACCGCGGCATCCGTCTGGGAGACCGCCGCGATCGGCATGGCCGCCGGTGCCGGACTGTGGGTGCTGGCGATCGCCGTCACCATGCTGCACTTCGTGATCACCTTCGGGTTCCAGTTGTTCGGGCGGCATCTGCCCGGCAGCGTCGACCGTCAGGTGCAGATAAAGGTGGTCTACGTGGACGGACGCGGTCTGCTGCGCAATGTGCTCTCGACGGTCACCGGCAACGGTTGGTCGGTGCAGCGCGCCGAACAGCGCGGCGGACCCATCGACGACACCGTCTCGGTGACCCTCGAAATCGAGGGCGCCCACGATCCGCAGCAGGTGGTCACCGAGCTCACCGCCATCGACGGCGTGCGCGACGTGCAGCTGTATCGCGAGAACGAGCTCGAGTAGCGGCGGCTCGATCAGCGACCCTCGCCTGTTCCTCGCCGGCGAGCGCGCCGGCTCAGCGACCCGACACGGCGATTTCGACGAGCAGACGGGATGCCCCGCGCAGAGCGCCGGCGTCGCCTCGCCAGAGTGCGCTCAACGGGCGCACGACGGGTTCACCGGCGATGTCGAGACGACGCACACGACCGAGCTTCACATCGTCGGCCACGGCGAGCTCGCTGAGCACCGCCGGGGCGACGCCCCCGGCCACCGCAGAGAGCACAGCGACGGTCGTGTCCAGTTCGAGCGCCGGTTCGGCCGGCGGCACGCCGATGCGTTCGCGCACCGCGACCTCATACGCCGACCGCGTGCCACTGCCGCTCTCGCGCACCACGAGCGGCGTCGCGGCCAACTCGGCGAGCTCAACGGCGCCGAGCCAGGGGTGGGCGGGCGGCACGGCGATCACGAGCCGATCGACCGCAACCGTGGTCGAGCCCAGATCCGACGGCACCAGCGGAGTCTCGATGAAGCCCAGATCGAGGGTGCCGTCGCGCACAAGGCGCGCGACTTCGGTGCTGTTGCCGGTGAGCAGGCGCACGGCGGTGGGATGCTGCCCCGCCGCGATCTGCCGTTCACGCAACTGCAGCATCCACCCCGGCAACAGCCGTGCCGCGATCGTCTGACTGCCCCCGACAGCCAGGGTGCGCTCGGGGGCGGCGTGCAGCAGCTCGAGGGCGGCACCCATTCGTTCGGCGGCGGCCAACACGTCACGCGTCCATGCGACGACCGACTCGCCATCGGGGGTCAGCCGTGCGCCCTGCGGTGAGCGCACGAAAAGCTCCACCCCGATGAGGCGTTCGATGGCGCGGATCTTCGTCGACACGGCCTGCTGGGTGACGCGCGCTTCGCGCGCCGCCGCCGACATGCTGCCGGTGCGCGCGACGGCGTCGATGAGTTCGAGGCCGACCAGGTCGGGAACCCGTCGATGCATCACAACCTCCGCTTGTATCACCACAGGATATCCCCGTCTTCCCGCGGCACCCGCACGCGCCGACGATGGAGATCGTGTTCGTCACCCCTGTCATCTCGCTGCCGCGCCGGCTCGCCCTGCGCGGTCGCGATGTGTGGCCGGGAGTGCTGGTGTGCATGGGCATCGCCGTCGTCGCGAGCGCGATCGGGCGTCTCGTGCCGGTGCTCGGCGGTGCCGTGCCGGCGATAGTGATCGGCGTGGGCATCGCGCTCGTGCGCCGACCGGCCGATCGGCTGCGGCCCGGCATCGAGTACAGCTCGAAGTTCCTGCTGCAGTGCGCCGTCGTACTGCTGGGCGCTCAGCTGTCGCTGGCGAGCATCTTCCAGGTGGGACTCGCGTCGCTGCCGGTCATGCTCTCGACGCTGGCGGTGTGCCTTCTGACTGCGTGGGCGATCGGCCGGTGGCTGGGCATCGAGCGCCGGCTGCGCACGCTGATCGGCGTCGGAACCGGCATCTGCGGGGCATCCGCCATCGCCGCGGTCGCACCGGTCATCACGGCGGCCAGCGCCGAGGTCGCCTACGCGGTGTCGACGATCTTCCTGTTCAATGTGCTCGCGGTGCTGCTGTTCCCGCTGCTCGGTCATGCGCTGAACATGTCGCCGCACGCGTTCGGACTGCTCGCCGGCACCGCCGTCAACGACACGAGCTCGGTGGTCGCGACGGCCAGCGTGTACGGCACCGCGGCCCTGAGCTTCGCGGTCGTCGTCAAGTTGGTGCGCACACTCATGATCATTCCGATCACGGTGGCCCTCGCCGCTGTCGAGGCCCGGCGCACCGCGTCACGCGGCATGTCGGCGGGCCAGATCGGCAGGCTCGTGCCGTGGTTCCTGATGGGATTCGTCGTGGTCGCCGTGCTCAACTCGCTCGGGGCGATAGCGCCCGGTGTGCAGGACGGGCTGGTGCAAGCCAGCGTGTTCCTCATCGCCGTCGCCCTCGCCGGCATCGGACTGTCGACGGATGCCGCGGCCCTGCGCCGCGCGGGATGGCGCCCGCTGCTGCTCGGCGCGATCCTGTGGGTGCTCGTGACGGCGACCTCGCTCGTCGTGATCTGGGCGACCGGCGCGCTGGCCTGACCCCGCGCGCCTTGCGCGAGTTGCCCCCTCGTCCCTCCGTTGCGCGAGTTGTCCCTCCGTTGCGCGAGTTGCCCCTCCGTTGCGCGAGCTGTCCCCTCGTTGCGCGAGTTGCCCCCTCGTTGCCGCGTTGTCCCCTCCATTGCGCGAGTTGCCCCTCCGTTGCGCGAGTTGTCCCTCCGTTGCGCGAGCTGTCCCTCCGTTGCGCGAGCTGTCCCCTCGTTGCGCGAGTTGCCCCCTCGTTGCCCGAGCTGCCCGAGTTACCCCCCTCGTTGACCGAGCTGCCCGAGTTGCCCCCTCGTTGCCCGAGTTGCCCCCTTGTGTACCGTGCATTAGAGGACAAGTCACGCAACCCGAGGACAACTCGGGCAACGACTGGACAACTCGCAGAACACGAGAGGGAACCACCGGATGCCACAGCCCGTCGTCGCCTTCTATGGAGACTCCATCACCACCGGCCATCGCTCGATCTCGGCTCCCGACCGGCGCTGGACCGCGCGCGTCAGCGCGCGCTACGGGTGGACGGAGCTCAACTGCGCACGCGGCGGAATGGGATTCGTGCGGTGGCGCGGCGAACGGCCCTCACCCGACGCGCCGCGTGAGCACACCGGTGAGCCGTTGGGTCTTCTTGCCGACGTGCTGGGCTCGGATGCCACGGCCTGCGTGGTCGCGCTCGGGTGCAATGACTCGATGCTCACTCGTATCGACATCGAGTCGGAGAGACCCGTCTGGGCACCACGCATTCGCCGGGCGATCGAGCGTGACTTGGATCTGCTGCTCGAACGGTTCGGCCCAGACCACCTCGCCGTGCTCGACCTGTACCGACTGTTCCCCGACGATGGAACGCTCCCGCCCGGCTGGCTGCGGGTGCGTGCCGAACTCGCGCCGGCCGCGGCCGAGCGCGGCATCCCGCTCCTCGATGCCGCTGCACCCGATCTGCACCGCGGCGGATGCTTCGGCGAAGACGGCATCCATCCGAATGACGACGGACACGCGATCCTCGCCGACGCGATCGGGCCGCGGTTGCGGGCGCACTTCGGCGCCGGCATTCCCACCGACTGAGAGCGCACAACCCGAGGACAACTCACACAACCCGAGGACAACTCACGCAACCCGAGGACAACTCGCACAACCCGAGGACAACCCACACAACCCGAGGACAACTCGCACAACCCGGGGACAACTCGCGCAACCCGAGGACAACCCACACAACCCGAGGACAACTCGCACAACCCGAGGACAACTCGGCGGGTGTCACAGATCGCGTCCCCATCCGGTCACCCCTGTGGATGCCGCGCGCACGCGGCGGGAAAGGGCGATCGACATGCGCATCACCGTGGTGGGCGGAACCGGGCTCATCGGCACAAGACTCGTGCGCCGATTGACGGCGGACGGACACGATGTGGTCGCGGCATCCCGCGCCACCGGCGTCAACTCGTTCACGGGCGAGGGCCTGGCCGAAGCCCTGGCCGGTGCCGAAACCCTCATCGACGTGTCGAACTCGTCCTATCTCGACGAACGCGGTGCGCAGGAGTTCTTCTACGGGTCCACCCTGAACCTGCTCACGTACGGTGCGGCGGCCGGGGTCGGCCACCACATCGCCCTGTCGGTGGTGGGCACCGACCGCCTCGCGGCCGGCCAGGGCGGCTACTTCATCGCCAAGGCGCAGCAGCAGCGCCTCATCATCGAGTCGGGGCGACCGTTCACCATCGTGCACGCGACGCAGTTCTTCGAGTTCATCCGCAGCATCGCCGATCAGGCGACCCGCAGCAGCGTCGCACATGCGGCGGACGTGCTCATCCAGCCGATGGCAGCCGACGACGTCGCCGCCGCGGTGGCCGAGGCCGTCCGCGCCCAACCTGCGCACGACATCGTCGAGCACGCCGGCCCAGAGGTGTTCGAACTCAGCGAGCTGCTGAACCGCGATCTGCATTTTCGCTCCGACCCGCGGCAAGTGGTCGCCGACCCTTTGGGAACGTACTTCGGGGCCGCCCTCGACCGGCGCGATCTGCTGCCCGGTCCAAATGCCACACTGGCATCGACGCGATTCATCGACTGGCAGGAGAGCACACGATGAGCGGCGACCTCGACCTGGCCGCAGCCCAGTTCGCCGAGCACCGCCGCCGGCTGTTCGGCATCGCGTACCGCATGCTGGGCACTGTCGCCGATGCCGAAGACGTGCTGCAAGACGCCTGGATCCGCTGGCAGATGACCGACCGCTCGGCCGTCCGCGAGCCGGCCGCGTTCCTGACGACGGTCACGACGCGCCTGGCCATCAACGCCTTGCAGTCGGCGCACGTGCGCCGCGAGACCTATATCGGCCCCTGGCTGCCCGAGCCCGTCAACACCGAAGACGATCCGGGCCTGGGCGCCGAGCGTTCCGAGGCTCTCGAGTACGCCGTGCTGATCCTGCTCGAAAAGCTCACCCCCACCGAGCGCGCCGCCTATGTGCTGCGCGAGGCGCTGGATTATCCGTACGAGCGCATCGCCGAGGTCATCCAGACCACGGCGGTGGCCACCCGGCAGCTGGTCAGCCGCGCGCGCAAGCATCTCGCCTCCGAGCGGAAGGCGACGACGGATGCCGCAAGCCACCGCCGGCTGCTGGAGGCATTCCTCGCCGCGGCCCAGCGCGGCGAGACCGCGCAGCTGGAAGCCCTGTTCGCCGACGATGTGGTCAGCTACACCGACGGCAACGGCGTCAAGCTCGCCGCCCGCATCCCGGTGCACGGCCGCGAGCGGGTCGCGAAGTTCGTGGCGGCGTTCTCGAGCCACTTCTGGACGGGCAAGGCGATCGCATGGGTGAGCGTCAACGGCCTGCCCGGTGTCGCGCTGATGCAGAACGGCGTCGTCACGACGGTGCTCACCGCCCACGTGGGCGGTGACGGCATCCGCCAGCTGCTGTGGATCATGAGTCCCGACAAGCTGCGCCACGTCACCACGACCGGGCTGTGATGAGGCGCCGGCTCGCCAACCGACACGCTGACGGGAACGACGCGGCACAGCGCCTGCTGACGGCGTGGCAGGCACGGGATGCCGCAGCCCTGGCCGCCGCGCTGCACCGTCGCGTGTCGCTGACGGCCGAGGGTGTCGAAGCCCTCGTCGATCCGGTCCGGGGCGCGGCAGCGGTCGCAGCGACGCTGCTGCACCTGGATGCCGGCCCCGGCCGGCTCACGCTGACCGAGGCGACCGGCATGCCCGCGATCCTGCTGCGCACCGCGGAGGGCCGCGTGCGGGCAGTCGTGGTCGTCGAGTCGCGACGGCACCTCGTGATCCGGCTGTGGGCGGTGTTCAACCCGGCCAAGCTCACGACCTGGACGTGAGCTTGTCACAGCGGGCCGCGGCATCCGGTCACCACTGCAGAGCGCGCACCCGGCGCGCCGGAGAAGAGGAAATGACATGGCACGCATCGTCGTGATCGGCGGCACCGGACTGATCGGATCGAAGGTCGTCGACAAGCTCAAGGCCCACGGGCACGACGCGGTTGCGGCCGCGCCGAGCACGGGGGTGAACACGATCACCGGCGCCGGCGTGGCCGAGGCTCTTGCGGGCGCCGACGTCGTCGTCGACGTCTCGAACTCGCCGTCGTTCGAGCAGCAGGCGGTACTCGACTTCTTCACGACGTCGACGACGAATCTGCTCGAGGCCGGGAAGGCGGCCGGCGTCGGCCACCACGTCGCCCTCACGATCGTGGGCACGAACCGCCCGCAGGAGATCCCCTACTTCGCGGCGAAGATGGCCCAGGAGCTGCTCATCCGCGAGTCGGGCGTGCCGTACTCTCTCGTGCACGCCACGCAGTTCTTCGAGTTCCTCGGCAGCATCGCCGACATCTCGGTCGTCGACGGCGCCGTGCGTCTACCCGGAGCCCTCTGCCAGCCGATCGCGGCCGAAGATGTCGCGACCGCTGTCGCACAGACCGCCGCCGGCGAGCCGGTGAACGGCGACATCGAGATCGGCGGCCCCGAGCAGTTCGGGCTCGACGAGTGGATCCGTCGTGGACTGGCGTTCCGCGGCGACCCACGCCCGGTCGTGCGTGACGACACGGCGCCGTACTACGGAGCCGTGATCGAGGAGCGCACCCTGATCCCCCTCGATGGCGCCCGGATCTTTCCGACGACGCTCGAGGCGTGGCTGCCGGCGAATCCCCCGCGCCGGTAGCCGAACCCGAGGGCGTCGCGCGACTCGAACGCGCGACGCCCTCGGCATGCGCGCCCTCGGCATGCGCGCCCGGAAATGTTTCGCCACGTGTCAGCGCGCTTCGCGTGGGGCGGTCGCATCCGTACTCTCGAAGAATCCCGATCAGAAGGAGACTCCCGTGACCACGCCGCTGACCCGCCAAACGCCCCTCCAGGTGCGTGAGCGTGTTGCGTGCATGTGCGACCACGGCGACGTCTGCTCCTCATTCGCACCGGGTCACGCGCTGCACCTCATTCAGGCCCGCCTCGCTTCGGCCACGCCGGCCGAGTGGGTCGACGCCCTGGTGACGGGGGTGGATGCCGCAACCGGCGACATTCGGCTGTCGGCGCTCGACGGCGCCGAGTACAACGTCTGGAACGCCGGTGGCGCCGCGCTTGAGGCCGCGCCGGGCACTCCGGTGGCCGTGCACGCGCGCTACGGCGTGTTGGCCGTGGGCCGCACCCAGTACAACGTCGCGTTCACCATCTGAACCGCCTGGCGGTTCAGATGGTGAACGTGCACACCGGTCGCCGCGCACCGGGGCACCGAGCACCGGTCACCGCACACCGGTAACTGCACACCGGATCAGCGCGCACAGGTGACCGTCTCGCCGCACACCTCACACCGCCGCCGCGTTTGAGGCCGCGGCATCCCTCGTCGACTGCGTCAGGCGGTCGCCATCATCGCGTCGCGCATCTTGCTGCAGGCGTCCATGCAGGCCTTGCACGACTGTGCGCACATCTTGCAGATCTCGCTGTGGTCGGCGTGCTCCATGCAGGCGTCCATGCACATCTGGCACATGGCGATGCAGGCGTCGAGCATCGACATCATCACGGGCTTGGTCATCCCCTGCATGCGCATCATGGCGCGCATCATCGTGTTGCACATGTCGGCGCAGTTCATGCACGCCGGGGCACACGACATCATCTGCATCGAGCAGATAGTGCATGCCTGCTCGCAGGCCGAGCAGGCGTCCATACACTCCTGCATCATGGCCATGTCCATGTCGGCCATATCGGGCATCGACATCATGTCTTTGCTCATCGCGCCCATCATCATCGCGTCCATCACAACCCGCCTTCCAGCTCGGTGCGGCGGGCAGGTCAACCCGCCTCAGGCCAGGCTAGCCCCGCAAGTGGCACGGCGTCGATGGCCATTCCCGATCGCCGGGCGCCGGTCGCGCCCCGATCGCCGGTCGCAGTCGCGTCCCGATCGTCGGGCGCCAGTCGCGTCCCGATCGCCGGGCGCCGGTCGCGTCCCGATCGCCGGTCGCGTCCCGATCGCCGGGCGCCGGGCGCGTCCCGATCGTCGGGCGCCGGCTCGACACGCGGCCGCCGCCACCCGGTACGGGAGCGCCCGGATGGCGGCGGGTCTGGGATGCCGCGGGCTCAGGCCGTCGCAGCAGGAGCGAGCGAGGCGACGTATGCCTTTGCCGCCTCGGCGATGCTCGCCGCCACGGCGTCGGGCTGCGACACAGAGATCGCGTGCGAGGCGCCCGCTACCTCGGTCGTGCCGCGCGATGCCGCACGCTCGGCGCCCGCTCGGTGCACGGCCACGGGGATGTTCAGATCCGCGTCGCCGAACACATGCCATGACGGGATGCTCTTCCACGCCGGGTGCGCGGTCGGCAGCGGCTCGGACAGCGCCGCCTCGGTGACCGGGCGCTGCGTCGCCGCCATCAGGGCGGCCACATCGGCCGGCGCATCCGCGGCGAACTGGTGCGCGAACACATCCTGGCGAATCGCGAACTCGTTGCCCCCGGTGGCGACCGGGTAGGCGGCCAGCGCCTCGCCGAGTGTGCTGCCGGGTGCGCTCGTCGACAGCTCGAACGCGCTCTGGCCGGTGTCGGGCACGAACGCCGCGACGTAGACGAGGCCGACGACCGCGTCGTTGTCGGCGGCCGCTTCGGTGATCACCATGCCGCCGTAGGAGTGCCCGACGAGGATGACCGGGCCGCCGACGGAGGCGACGACGTCACGCACGTACGCGGCGTCGCCGGACAAGCTGCGCAGCGGGTTCGCCGCCGCGACGGCCGTCACGCCGTGCTCGTGAAGACGAGCTATCACGCTGTTCCACGAGGCCGACTCGGCGAAGGCACCGTGCACCAGCACGATGGTGGGTTTCTGCTCTGACATGATCTTCTGCTTTCTGTGGGTGGTGTTGCGGGGTGGGTGTCGTACGTGTGGCTCTCACGCCCGGCCGAGGGCCTTGCGCAGGATGTGCACGGCCTGCTCGACCGCGGCCGTCGTCGCGGCCGAGGGGCGCAGGGGGTTCAGCATCATGAAGTCGTGGATGGTGCCGTCGTAGCGCACGAGAGTGGTGCGCACGCCGGCCTGGATGAGCTTGCGCGCGTAGGCCTCGCCCTCATCGCGCAGCACATCGTTCTCATCGACGATCACGAACGTCTCGGGCAGACCCACCAGGTCGTCGACCGGGGCACGCAGCGGCGACGCCGTGATGCCCTTGCGCGCGTCGAGGTCGGGCAGGTAGCAGTCCCAGAACCACGCCATCGCGGCCGCGGTCAGGTGGTACCCCTCGGCGAACTCGGTGTAGCTGGGGGTGTCCATGGCCGCGTCGGTGACCGGGTAGTACAGCGACTGGTGAACGAACGCGACGTCGCCCCGGCTCTTGGCCAGCAGCGCCACGACGGCGGCCATGTTGCCGCCCACCGAGTCTCCGGCGATCGCCAGACGCGAGGCATCCAGCCCCTTCTCGGCACCGGAGTCGGTGATCCATCGTGCGGTCGCATAGGCCTGTTCGATGGCGACGGGATGCCGCGCCTCGGGCGAGCGCTCGTATTCGACGAACACCAGGGCGGCCTCGGCGCCGGTGGCGAGCTCGCGGACGAGCCGGTCGTGGGTGCCGGCGTTGCCGAGCACCCAGCCGCCGCCGTGGATGTAGAGCACGACCGGCAGGGCACCGGTGGCGTGGGTCGGCCGCACGATGCGCACGCGCACGTCGCCGACGCTCGCGGGAACGGTGATCCACTCGTCGACGATCGCGGGCATCTCGATGGGCGCTGCCTGTACGCCGTCGAGCAGTGCGCGGGCCCCGTCGACGCCGCGGTCGGCCAGCGCCGGGGGCGCGGCGGCGGCCTCGGCGAAGGCGCGGGCTTCGGGTTGGAGGATGTGGTCGAGCATTTCTGCTCCTTCCGTGAGGGATGGGGATACCAGAGCAGACCTCGCAGCGCGTCGTCCTGTGACAGATCCGAGTCATTTTGGCGGACGCTATTTTCATGCTTCCTATTTCCTCGTACACGATGTATTCTTTCCGGCAGGACGATCCGGCGTCGACGCCGACCTCAGACGCTCACGCCGACGCCCTCGGGACGGGAGCACAGTCGTGGACGTCGACACGCAGTCCTCACCACACGATGACGGGTTGACCGACTTCGTCGCCGTACGCGGAATCCTCTTCGGAATCGCGTACCGGATGCTGAGAAATCCTGCTGACGCTGAGGATGTCGTGCAGGAGACCTGGCTGCGCT
Organism: Microbacterium protaetiae; assembly: GCF_004135285.1. NCBI lineage: Bacteria > Bacillati > Actinomycetota > Actinomycetes > Micrococcales > Microbacteriaceae > Microbacterium > Microbacterium protaetiae. Next base: position 1,911,543 of record NZ_CP035494.1, on the reverse strand, counting down.
GGCAGCGGCACGATCACGCCGTCGTCCGGGATCCGGCGGCGTTTCTGGCCACCACGGCTCGCCACGTGGCACTCAACGAGCTCACGAGCGCCCGAGCGCGGCACGAAGCATCGGCTCCCGATGCGCTCGGCATCGCCACCGACGACGACCCCTCCGCGCAGGCAGAGCGCGCCGAGGCCCTCGCTGTCGGCACACGGCGATTGGTGGAGCGTCTGACGCCCGCACAGCGCGCGGCGTTCGTTCTGCGTGTCGGTTTCGGCTACCCCTACGCGCAGATCGCCGATCTTCTCGACACGTCCCCCGCCGGCGCACGGCAGCTGGTCAGCCGCGCGCGACGCGACCTGCTGCGCTCTCCGACGCAGCCCGTCGAGGGCGGCGCCGCGCACCGGCACCTCCTGCGCGAACTCGTCTTCGCGGCGCGCACCGGTGACCTGAACCGCCTCGAGCTGCTGCTGCAGCGCGACCTCGGGCTTGCCACGCGCGACCGCCGATCGGGGCGGCGGCGCGTCGCCGCCGGCTGATCGCATATTCCTCGCACACGATGCACTCGAGTACGAGGAAACGGTGTTACCGTCAGGATGTTCGGCACACAGGAGCTGACGCGCGGCGATTTCAGCTTGGCGTCATATGATCGGAGATCGTGAACGATGACGCCACGCTTCCCGGCGATCCCGATCTGACGATCGCGCGCGTGCAAGAGCAGGTCGAACAGGCTCAGCAGCGCGCTCGCGTCGCCCAGCAGATGCGGGTCGAGGTCGAAGCGGTACGCGGCAAGGCGACCTCCCCACGCCGAGAGCTGGCAGTGACCGTCGACGCCTCGGGGCGCCTGGTCGACGTCGAGTTGTCCGACGCGGCGATGGACCTGCGCACGCGAGACCTGAGCCGGCTGATCGTCGAGACCGCGCAGGCCGCTCAGCGCGACGCCGGTGAACAGGCGGTGGCCGTGACATCCCGAGCATTCGGCGACGAGTCACCGGTGGTCGCCCGCCTGCGCGACGAACTCGATGCGCGCGCCGCAGAGGCCGAGGACTGAAGGGCACCGCGATGGCCGACAAGATCGCGATCGGTCACGACCTGATCTTCGCGCATGCGGCGCGGGTGCGTCAGGTGTCGTCTGACATTCAAGTGGCGCGGGATGCCGCGACCGCGACGAACATGTCGGGCGGTGCGTTCGGGGTCATGTGCGCGTTCCTTGTGCCCCCGGCCACGATCGCTGCCTCGGCGTGCAGCACGGTGATCTCGTCGGCACAGGGCCTGGTCGACAGGTCGGCGACCGAGATCCGCGGCGTCGCCGACGATATGGCCGCGTTCGAAGACGACCTGGTCGCATCGATCCGGCAGATCGAGCAGACACTCGGATGAGCAATCCGCTGGTCGCGGCCCCGGTCGATCACACGTCCCCGTTCGCCGGCACGTTGCTGCTCGAAGACGGGGAGCAGTTGGTGCAGGCGATCAACTCGGGCGACTGGGTCTCGGGCGGGCTGGCCACGTTCTCGGCCGTGATGGACACCGCCGCGGCGGTCTCTGACCCGTTGGGTACGCTGATCGCCGCGGGGTTGGGGTGGCTGATCGATCACGTCGAACCGCTCAAGGGCTGGTTCAATGATCTGACCGGCAACGCGTCGGAGGTGCAGGCGTTCGCGCAGACGTGGTCGAACATTCAGGCTCAGCTTGAGGGCGCGGGTCGGGAACTGACCCGGGTGCTGCAGGATGTGGAGGACCTGGCCGGGGAGGCGATGGATGCGTACCGCCGGTTCCAGCACGACACCGCGGCGCATCTGACCGCGGCGGGCACCTGGGCCGGTGCGTTCTCGACCGGCCTGAACGTGGCGTCGATGATCGTGCAGGCCGTGCACGATCTGGTGCGCGACGTGCTCTCGCAACTGGTCGGGTCGGCGATCTCGTGGGCGTCGGAGGCCGTGTTCACGCTGGGGCTCGCCACCCCGTGGATGGGTCGCCTCCTGGGTCGGCAAGGTCGGCAAGTTCGTCACCCGGCTGCTCGAATCGCTGCGCTCCCTGCGCGGACTGCTCGACGAACTCAAACCCCTCCTCGACAAAGCCAGTGCCCTGTTCGCAAAGTTGCTCAAGGGCGGCGGCCGCGAAGGGCGCAACATCCCGGGCGAAACGCCCAAGACCCGGCTGCCGGGTGAAGACCCTGTGCACACCCGCGATCCGTCCGGCAACGGATGGACCCGCGCCGCCGACGACCCTGTCACGCCCAAGGATCTCGGCTACGGGCAGCCCATGCACGATCACGGCACCTCAGACCCCTACCCGGATGCGAACCAGATGGACCCCGACACCGGAAATCTTCGAGCCGACCCGGGCGCGCCATATGGGCGCTTCGACGACGGCACACCGCTCTCGAAACAGGACTACGACGACCGGTATGTGTTCGGCAACGGCCATGACAACTACCCGCCCAATGCAGGAGCGGTTCGCGGTTCTCGTGTGCATTACGACGACTGGGACGCCTTTCAGCGCGACTACGGCACCGAGATGGACCGCATCGGCCATCCTGGCGGGAGCTACATCGGCGTGAAGGAAGACGGCGTGTCACCATCGTTCGAGCAACGGTCTCTTCCGACGTCTTCGCTGCAGAAGGAGTTCCACAATTACCAGACCGGCGGGTCGCTTCCCGGAGGTTGGAAGGTCGAAGCCAGCGAAATCGCGCCCGGGTTCGGCCACCAGGGTGGTGGAATCCAGCTACGTGTTCTCGATGCGAGCGGTAACCCGGTGAACGTCGCAACGCTGCTGAAGATGGGATTGCTGTCATGACTCAACATGTTCCCCTGCTCTCCGAAGCTTTTGCGGCGTTCGCGCGGCAGGGCGGCTACGTGGCTCGGCCGGAGGGCGATGCGCTGATGATCGCGTCCGAACCCGGCGGCGAGATCCGCTTCTACATCCGTCGACGCGGCGACAATCTCGCGCTCAGTCGCGCCGAGCGCAGTGAAGACGAGCAACTCGTCATGTCGTCGAGTACTGTCGGTGAGATCGAGAAGTATCTAACTGTCGTCATCGGCGACGACGTGCGCACCGTCACCGGTCTCGGCATGCTCGACGGGCCCACCGACGCATCGCAGCTAGCCGCCGGGCAGCACGTCGTGCAGGTAGATGACGGAGCTTTCGCTATCAGCCAGTCCGACGGCATCCTGGATCCCGCCCGCTTCCCGACGGCAGACATCGCCGCACCCATCTACACCTACAGCAGCACGGTCGGGCACTCCACCGATGAGGTGCGCGCCGCGTACCTGAGCCGCGACGGAGCACCCCTGTTCCGGTTGTGGCAACCGCGCCGCGCATGAACAGGGGAGGACCACGACTTCGTTGGGTGGCCACGTGAGCATCGATGACACGTTTCATGCGTGGGTGACAAATGAGCACGCAACCGCTTGACGATCCTGGCACAGCGAGGTCGACCTCGATCCCTCATCGGTGCGGCACCTGCGTGCCCATGTGGCCCAACAGGGCGCGGTCCTTGCGACGGGACCGGCGCACGTGGGCGCGGGCGGATCACGAGAGCACCGGATTGAGACCATGCGGACCCTCGCCACGCGGCGCGGAGTCGACTGGTTCCCGCACGCGGACACCAAATACAAGACCGACGTCGACGGAGTCGCGCGCCAGGGTGAGATCTGGGTCAGTTGGAGGGCGGCATCCCCGACCAGTGCCCGTGAGATCATCCCTCACGAGAGCGAAGCCGCCGCGCTTGCTGCGCTCATTGGACACCAAAACCGGAACCGCAGCTCGGGTGTGCGCTGAGTGAAGACTTGCGGGAATGCTGTCATGACAGAAGATCTCCCCATACTCTCCGGCGCCTTTGCGGCATTCGCGCGGCAGGGCGGCTACGTGGCCCGGCCCGAGGGCGGTGCGCTGATGATCGCGTCCGAAGCCGGCGGCGAGATCCGCTTCTCCGTCCACCGACGCGGCGACGACCTGGTGCTCACCCGCGCCGAGCGCAGCGAAGACGAGCGGCTGATCATGTGGTCGAGCGCCGTCGGTGAGATCGAAAACTACCTGACCGTTGTCATCGGCGACGACGTGCGCGCCGTCACAGGGCTCGGCATGCTCGATGGCCCCACCGACGCACCTCAGCTCGCCACCGGGCAGCACGTCGTTCAGGTCGGCGACAGCGCCTTCGCAATCAGCCGGGCCGACGGCATCCCGGACCACGCCCGCTTCGCGACGGCGGACACCGCCGCCCCCGTCTACACCTACAGCGCCACCGTCGGACACTCCGCCGATGCCGTGCGCGCCGCATACCTCGCACCCGACGGCGCACCGCTGTTCCGGTTGTGGCAACCGCGCCCACGGTGACCGGCTTACGCCGGTATCACCCCGGCTCGCGCAGCCTCTTCTTGGCAAGGGAGGTCGCCATGAGCAGTCCGCTGACCCCGAAGAACATCGTCATCTGCCTCGACGGCACGAGCAACGAGCTCGATCACCATCCGACCAACGCGGCCAAGGTGTTCATGATGCTCGACCTCGACGACCCGCAGACCCAGATCGCCTATTACGACCCCGGCGTGGGAACGCTGCCTTCCGCCACCGCGCACGGCGCGATCGGACGGTGGATGTCGCGGGTGGGCGGGCTCGCATTCGGCTTCGGCATGCGCACCAAGGTCAGCCGCGCGTACGGCTGGCTCGTCGAGCACTACCGGCCCGGCGACCGCATCTACATCTTCGGGTTCAGCCGTGGCGCCTACACGGCGCGTGCGCTTGCTGCGCTGCTGTCACGACCGGGCCTGCTGCGCAGCGGGTCGGAGCACCTGATCGACTACGCCGTCGCGCAGTATGTGAAGCCGGCCGGCACCCGCAAGGCCGTCGCCCGTCGTGCGCGCGAGGCGAAGGCGTTCGCCGATGCGCTGTGCTGGGGCACCGAGGGCGAGCCGATCTCGGGTGCGAGCGGCGGGTTCGCGCCATCCGTCGATGACGATCTTCGGGTCGACATCCATGCGATCCCGGTCGAGTACCTCGGGCTGTGGGACACCGTCGAGGCCTGGTTCGCGGGCCTGGGCAGCCTCGACTGGCCCGATACGGCGTCGCTGTGGAACGTGCGCCGCATCCGGCACGCGGTGTCGATCGATGAGGCGCGGCGTCCATTCCGCTACCTGCCGATCCAGTGCCGCGCGCAGTGCGAAGAGGCATGGTTTCCGGGTGTGCACTGCGACGTCGGCGGCACGTTCGCGAACCACGAACTGGCCACGATCGCGCTGAAGTGGGTGTTCGACGGCGTCTGCGACGCCCTCGCGCTGCGCGACAAGCAATCGGCCGAGATCTATGCGCGGTACTGCCGGGTCGAACGGGCGTGGGCCGCGTCGGCGCCGTCGCACACAAACGGCTGGGCGTGGAACCTGCTGCTGCCCGCCCGCCGTCACCTGCCCGACCACGCCGTGCTGCACGCGTCGGTGCGCGAGCGGCGGGCCGCCGATGCGTCGTACCTGCCCAGCCTTGCCCGCGCGAGCGCGGCCGACCGCTGGACCGACGAGGGGTGGTGGATGCCGCACCTCGCGGCTGCTCTCGATGCGTCGGTCCCGGACGGCTCGGCGCCGACTGCCGCCGCCGCTCTCGCCGTCCTCCCGTGATTCGCGCCCGGCAGGCTTGTGCATGTACAACCTCGTACAATTACGTACATAGCCGTTGTCAGCGCAAGCGCCGCACGACAGACGCTGCCCCGCCTGCTCGATCGCGTGGCCGACGGTGAAGAGATCGAGATCACCCGGCACGGGCGTGTGGTCGCCGTCATCGTCAACCCGACCGCGCTGGCGGCGCGCCGGGCCCGCCGCGCAGGGAGTCGGCCGACGAGATCGGCGAGTTGCTTGAAGCCGCGCCGCGTTCTTGGCCACCACGGCTCGCCACGTGGCACTCAACGAGCTCACGAGCGCCCGAGCGCGGCACGAAGCATCGGCTCCCGATGCGCTCGGCATCGCCACCGACGACGACCCCTCCGCGCAGGCAGAGCGCGCCGAGGCCCTCGCTGTCGGCACACGGCGATTGGTGGAGCGTCTGACGCCCGCACAGCGCGCGGCGTTCGTTCTGCGTGTCGGTTTCGGCTACCCCTACGCGCAGATCGCCGATCTTCTCGACACGTCCCCCGCCGGCGCACGGCAGCTGGTCAGCCGCGCGCGACGCGACCTGCTGCGCTCTCCGGCGCAGCCCGTCGAGGGCAGTGCCGCACACCGGCACCTCTTGCGCGAACTCGTCTTCGCGGCGCGCACCGGTGACCTGAGCCGCCTCGAGCTGCTGCTGCAGCGCGACCTCGGGCTTGCCACGCGCGACCGCCGATCGGGGCGGCGGCGCGTGACCGCGGGCTGACAGCACATTCCTCGCATGCGATGCACTCGGATACGAGGAAACGGTGTTACCGTCGGTACGTGACCGCCTCACCCGCTCCCGCCGTCGCACTCGCCGACATGGTGTGCTTCAACCTGCACGCGGCGTTCCGCGCCGTGACCGCCGCGTACCGGCCGCTGCTCGAGCCGTTGGGGCTCTCCTACCCGCAGTACCTCGTGCTCGCCGTGCTGTGGGATCAGGGCGAGGCGCCCGTGCGCGAGCTGGTCGATCGACTGCAATCCGATTACGGCACGATCACGCCGCTGGTCAAGCGCATGGAGAAGCAGGGCTTGGTCACTCGCACACGCAATCCGCGCGACGAACGGTCGGTCGTGGTCGCCACCACCGAGGCGGGGCAGGCGCTCAGCGAACACGCACCGCGCATCTACCAGGCCATCACCGAGACTTTCGGCTTCACCCCAGAGCGCGCCGAAGTCGCCCTCGATGTGCTGCGGTCGATCTCCGCTCACGCGCTCGAGACCAGCTGACGCGTCACATCCGACCGTCGTGTGCGGTCACTCCTGGCAAACGGGCCGAGACACGGTCCCGGACGGGAGACGGAATCATGCGCATAGTGGTCATCGGCGGCACCGGACACATCGGACGGCTCGTGGTCGATCGCATCGAGAACTCCGCACAAGCTGTGGTCGTGGCATCCCGCCGCACCGGCGTCGACGCGCTGACCGGCGAAGGCCTCGACCGGGCGTTGGAGCTGGCCGATGCCGTCATCGACGTCACCAATGCCCCACACCCCGACGCCGATGGCGCGCGCGATTTCTTCACCACCATGACCGCCCGAGTGATCGAGGCCGAGCTGGCGGCCGGTGTGCGACATCACATCATGCTCTCGATCGTCGGGGCCGATCGAGAGGTGAGCGACGGATACTTCGCCGCAAAGGCCGCGCAGGAGCGAGTGATCGCCGACAGCCGCATGCCGTACACGATCGTGCGGTCGACGCAGTTCTTCGAGTTCGCGCGGTCGATCGCCCAGTGGAACACGTCGCGCGACACGATCCACCTGCCGACCACCCATGTGCAGCCCGTCGCCGCCGAAGATGTGGCCGCGACGCTCGTCGATGTCGCCGCAGGCGATCCGATCGACGGCGTGGTCGAGGTGGCCGGTCCTGAGCGGATGCCGCTGCCGCAGTTCGTCTCACGTGTGCTGTTGGCCGACCGCGATGAGCGCTTCGTGGTCGCCGACGACAACGCACGCACTCACGGGTTCAACATCGCCTCGTCAGACCTCCTGCCCGGCGACGCGGCCCTCGTGGGCACCACCACCCTCGACACCTGGATCCGGGAACCGCGCCCGCGCTGAGTCACGTGGTCGCTCCTACGGCCAGAGCGCCTCGGGGCTTTCCAACCCGCCCGAAACGACGAAGTCGCGGTACATGTCGGTCTGATTCAGCCCCGAGAACAGCATGATGCTGTGCTGCAGCTGCGCCCATCCCCCGCTCCAACTCAAACGCGATGCGATGTCCCAGATCGACGCTGTCGGGTCGTCGTGCAGCACCTCGGCGGTCTCGCGCACGCGTCGCAGTGCGTGCAGCGCGGTGTCGCGGCGGCGGCCGGCCAGCCCACGAAAACGGTAGCCGTGCCCGGGTACGACCTCGACATCGTCATACGGATGCAGCCGGTGCAGCGACCGCAGGTACGCGGTCAGCGGGTTCTCGCCGAAGTCGGCGCCGAGGCCGAGCCCCGGATACACGGTGGGCAGCACGTGATCGCCCGAGAACAGCAGCCCCCGCGATTCGTCGACCACGCAGATGTGGCCCGGCGTGTGGCCGGGGGTGTGCAGCACCCGCCACGTCGCCCCGGCCACCGGCAGCTCGTCACCGTCCTCGACCAACACGTCGGCGTGCAGCGGCGCATGCCTCGGAGCCGATCCATGCGCGCGGTCGTGCAGCAGTCGCGCGCGCTCGGGCGCGACTCCCCACTCTTGCAGCCGGGAATCGAGGTCTTCTGGGACGACGGCGCCTTCGGCGTCGATGGATGCCTGTTCCCGGCGATGCAGCACGACGCGCGCTCCGCTGGCCTGACGCACGGCATCCGCCAGCCCGATGTGATCGGGATGTGCATGCGTGACCACCACGGTCGCGACATCCGCCATCTGCCGCCCCAGCCCCCGCAGAAAATCGTCAATGCGCTCGAGCGATCCGGGTTCGGCCCAGCCGGGGTCGATGAGCGCGACGGTGCCATCGGGGCCCAGGTGCACGGCGGCCAGCGTGTAGCCGAGACTGCCGCCGCCAGGCATGGGCATCGCCAGCGACCACAGCCCGTCGGCCACCTGTTCGGCGTCAGGCATGCCGCCTGTGGTGGCTGCCCGGTACTGGGAGTCGCTCAGAGGCTCCATCGCATTCCCTTTCGGCACGGCGCGGGCATCGGGCCCGCATCGGAACGGTATCGCTCCCGATCGCCGTGGCGGAAATCCCCCGCCGCCCGGTGTGCCGGCTAGCCGGTGTGTCTGTGCGCCGGCCACCCGGTGTGCCGGCTGCCGGTGTGCCGGTGTGCCGGTGTGCTGGTGTGCCGGCCACGCGCCGGCCGGTGTGCCGGCCACCCGCCGGCATCCGCCGCCCTGGCCGTTCAGCTCGCAGGACGTTTTCCGGATCCCGGGCGTGTCACCCGGCGTGTCCACCCCTCGCCGCCGATTCATCCTGCGAGCCGAACACCTAGCCGCCCGCCACCCGGCCCACCACCGGCCGGTACCGGCCGGAAACCACCGGCACCGGCCCCAACCTGCCACCTACCACCTGCTGCCTGCCACCCGCCACCCGCCACCCGCCGCCTACCGCCTGCCACCCGCCGGCCGGTGTGCCCGCCACCCGCCGGCATCCGCCCCACCGCGGCGTTCAGCTCGCAGGACGTTTTCCGGATCCCGGGCGTGTCACCCGGTGTGTCCACCCCTCGCCGCTAAATCATCCTGCGAGCCGAACATCCAGCCACCCGCCATCCGGCCCACCACCGGCCGGAAACCACCGGCACCGGCCCCAACCTGCCACCTACCACCTGCCGCCTGCCACCCACCACCTGCCACCCACCCCCCTGCCACGCGCCACCCAGTGTGCCGGCTACCCGCCGGTATCCGCCCCACCGCGGCGTTCAGCTCGCAGGACGTTTTCCGGATCCCGGGCGTGTCACCCGGCGTGTCCACCCCTCGCCGCCAAAACGTCCTGTGAGACGAACACCCGGGCGAGTCGACACGACACCACCGGCCACCCGGAGACGCCGCCGCCCGGCGACACCACCGGCCGCCCGGAGACGCCGCCGCCCACCGCACCCGCCACCTGCCACCCGCCCCGCGCTGTCATAGGCTCACGGGAGAAGGAGCCGCCGATGTCGCCGCTGATCACCGCCGCCGAACTGCACGATCTGCTCGCCTCCGCACGCCCACCGAAGGCGCTCGATGTGCGCTGGCGCCTCGACCGGCCCGACGGCCGCACCGCCTTCGCCGCCGGGCACGTCCCCGGTGCCGTCTATGTCGACCTCGACTCCGAGCTCGCCGCACACGGCGCGCCGGCCGACGGGCGGCATCCGCTCCCCTCACCCGCTCAGCTGCAGGCGGCGGCCCGTCGCTGGGGCCTCAACGATGGTGACACTGTGGTCGTCTACGACGACATCGCGAACATGTCGTCGGCACGGGCCTGGTGGCTGCTGCGCGACGCCGGTGTCGAGGTGCGCGTGCTGGACGGCGCGTATGAGGCGTGGGTGCACGCCGACTACCCGATCGAGACAGGCCCGATCCACCCGACGGCCGGCAACGTGACACTCGATCCCGGTCGCCTGGCGACGGTGGGGATGGATGCCGCGGCCGACGTGGCCGCGCGCGGCGTGCTGCTCGACGCCCGAGCCGGCGAGCGCTACCGCGGCGAGGTCGAGCCGATCGATCCGAAGGCCGGGCACATTCCCGGCGCCGTCAGCGCACCGACCACCGAGAACGTCGATGACGAGGGGCGTTTTCTTCCCGCCGACGTGCTGCGCACCCGATTCGAGAGCCTGGGCGTGACCGGCGGCATCCCCGTCGGCGCCTACTGCGGTTCGGGCGTCACCGCGTCGCACGAGGTTCTCGCGCTGGCCATCGCCGGTTTCGACGCGGCCCTGTATCCGGGCTCATGGAGTCAGTGGTCGAACACTCCAGGCCGCCCGGTCGCGACCGGGTCGTGAGACCCCAGTTGGGCCCCTGCGTCGCGGTCGTGGCATACTAACCGACTAGACGGTATGTCGCGTTCGGCATACCCACGAGGAGGAACGCATGAGCAGAGTCGCCATCGTCACCGGAGCAGCGCGCGGCATCGGCGCGGCCACCGCGCGCCGCCTGGCCACCGACGGGTTCGCCGTCGCCGTCGTCGACCTGGCCGAAGACGCCGGTCAGCCGGTGGTCGACGAGATCCGCGCCGCCGGCGGTGAAGCCCTCGCCGTGGGTGCCGATGTCTCCGATGAGGCCGCGGTGGCCACGGCCGTCGACCGCGTGGCCGCCGAGCTGGGCGCCCCGGTCGTGCTGGTGAACAACGCCGGCGTCATCCGCGACAACCTGCTGTTCAAGATGACCGCCGACGACTGGGACACCGTTCTGCGTGTGCACCTGCGCGGAACGTTCCTGATGAGTCGCGCCGTGCAGAAGCACATGGTCGAGGCTGGCTGGGGCCGCATCGTGAATCTGTCGAGCACGTCGGCGCTGGGCAATCGCGGCCAGGTGAACTACTCGGCCGCGAAGGCGGGCATGCAGGGCTTCACGAAGACCCTCGCGATCGAGCTGGGTCGGTTCGGTGTCACAGCGAACGCCATAGCGCCGGGCTTCATCGAGACCGACATGACGGCTGCCACCGCCGCGCGCGTGGGCGTGCCGTTCGACGAGTTCACGGCGGCCGCGGCCAAGGAGATCCCGGTCGGGCGCACCGGCAAGCCCGAAGACATCGCCAACGCCGTCGCGTTCTTCGTGTCCGAGGCATCCGGCTTCGTCTCCGGCCAGGTGCTCTATGTCGCCGGTGGCCCGAAGGCCTGACGCGCTCCCGGTCAGGCTATCGGCGCAGGCAGACCGAACCGCCGCTTTCCGGCCCCACCCCTGTGAATCGGTGGGAGACTGCCGATATGGCGACCACGATCCCGGTCGACCTGCCAGACACGAAGACGTCTCATCTCCCGCCTGTCCAGGCCGACCTTCTCACCCGCACCCGTGTCGAGCAGAAGGGCAACATCGTCGTCCGGTGGATCACCTCCACCGACCATAAGACGATCGGCTATCTGTATCTGATCACCTCGGTGATGTTCTTCATGTTCGGCGGGGTGATGGCCCTGATCATCCGTGCCGAGCTGTTCGAACCGGGCCTGCAGTTGGTCGCCACGAAAGACCAGTTCAACCAGCTGTTCACGATGCACGGCACGATCATGCTGCTGATGTTCGCGACGCCGCTGTTCGCCGGGTTCACCAACGCGATCCTTCCCCTGCAGATCGGCGCACCCGATGTGGCGTTCCCTCGGCTGAACGCCTTCGCGTACTGGCTGTACCTGTTCGGCTCACTGATCGCCGTCGCCGGTTTTCTCACTCCACAGGGCGCCGCCGCGTTCGGCTGGTTCGCCTACCAACCCCTCGCGAATGCCACCTTCTCGCCAGGCGCCGGCGCGAATTTGTGGTTCCTGGGTCTGGCGATGAGCGGTTTCGGCACGATCCTGGGGGCGGTGAACTTCATCACCACGGTCATCACCATGCGCGCGCCCGGCATGACGATGTGGCGCATGCCGATCTTCACCTGGAACGCCATGATCACCAGCATCATGGTGATCATGGTCTTCCCCGTGCTGGCCGCGGGGCTGCTCGGGGTCAGCGCCGACCGCATTCTCGGAGCGCACCTGTTCGATGCCGTCAACGGCGGTGTGCTGCTGTGGCAGCATCTGTTCTGGTTCTTCGGCCACCCCGAGGTGTACATCATCGCGCTGCCGTTCTTCGGCATCGTCACCGAGATCTTCCCGGTGTTCAGCCGCAAGCCGGTGTTCGGGTATCGCACGCTGATCTACGCGACGATAGCCATCGCCGCACTGTCGACCTCGGTGTGGGCGCACCACATGTACGCCACCGGCGCGGTGCTGCTGCCGTTCTTCTCCCTGCTGTCCATGCTCATCGCGGTGCCCACCGGGGTGAAGATCTTCAACTGGATCGGCACCATGTGGCGAGGCTCGGTGACGTTCGAGATGCCCCTCGTGTTCGCGATCGGCTTTCTCACCTCGTTCGTGTTCGGTGGCCTGACCGGGGTGATCCTCGCCTCGCCCCCGCTGGATTTCCACGTCACCGACTCGTACTTCGTCGTCGCGCACTTCCACTACGTCGTGTTCGGCACGGTCGTGTTCGCCATGTTCGCCGGGTTCTACTTCTGGTGGCCGAAGTGGACCGGAAAGATGCTCAACGAACGTTTGGGCATGGTGCACTTCTGGATGCTGTTCATCGGATTCCACATGACGTTCCTCGTGCAGCACTGGCTGGGGGTGGCCGGGATGCCGCGGCGGTACGCCGATTACGCCCCGTCTGACGGATTCACCTGGATGAACCAGGTATCCACGATCGGGGCCATGCTGCTGGGCTCGTCGATGATCCCCTTCTTGTTCAACGTGTGGGTCACGGCACGGAAGGCACCGAAGGTGACAGTGAACGACCCGTGGGGCTACGGCGGATCGCTCGAGTGGGCGACCAGTTGCCCGCCGCCGCGGCACAACTTCACCGCGATCCCGCGCATCCGCAGCGAGCGGCCCGCGTTCGACCTCAACCATCCCGAGGCGGCGCCCGTGCCTGTGTGACCGCGGTCAGGTCAGCAGTGCGCGAACAGAAAAGCCCTGATCCTCAAGGATGACCTGCACAGCCGCGCCGCTGCGCGCGTTGACGACGACGGGCGCCATGAGGTTGACGCTCACGCCCTCGTCGGTCGGTCGTGCGATCACCAGAAGCAGCGCATCGTCGGGCGAGGCGAGGGCGAGCGCGGCGACCTGGTCATCCGGCAGCACTGGGGCATACTCCTCGCCGACCGTGCGGGGATCGACGAGATGCACTCGAAGCCCGGGCTGTGCCGTCGCGTGCAGGGCGAACAGGCCATCGGCCCCGTCCACCGGGTCGAGGACGAAGTCGGTGTGCGGAGCGAAGCCGGGCGGCGGAGCCAGGAACGTCAACACCGCGCTCATGCCAGAAAGTCCATCAGCGAGGGCTGCAACACGCGGCCGGTCACCGCCAGCGCCGAGCGATACACGAGTTCCTGCGACTGCAGGCGCACGAGCACCTCGACCGAGTCGGCGTCTTCGACGGCCGCTCTGCGCGCCTCCAGCGAGACGGACTCGTCCACGGTGCTCTCCTTCGCCCGCTCGATCTGCGATTGTCGGGCCCCCACGGCTCCCTGCGCCCCGAGCATAGCCGTCATGCGATCGTCGATCTGGGTGAGACGCCCACTCACATCGACCCCCGACCGCAAGTCGGCGACGATCGAATCCAGGAGAGCGAACACCGAGTCGTTGCCCGAGCCGTACACCTCGGCACCGTCGGCATCGACACGAACGGTCACATTGTCTGAAATGCGCCGTGTCACTTCCGCGCCCGCAGTGCCGGTGAAATCGTCGTCGTCGAAGGCGACGCCGGCGTCCGAGGTGCCGGCAAAGACCGTGCGCCCCAAGATCTTCGTGTTGGCCTGGGCGAGAAGCTCCGACCTGATGCCTTCGAGTTCGACGGCGATGGCCTCTTTGGCCGTGGCATCCAGTGCGCCGTCGTTCGCGCCCTGCACGGTGAGGTCGCGCGCGCGGCGCAAGAGCGATGTCGACGCCGAGATGGCGCTGTCGACGGTGGTGACCCAGGCCAGTCCATCGTTGATGTTGCGCGCGTATTGGCTGTTGCGCTGCTGCTGGGCGTGCAGCTGGAGCGCGGTGGCGGCCGCGGACGGGTCTTCGGAGGGCGCGGAGAACGCCCGCTGGGACGTCGCCTGTTCCTGCAGCCGCGACAGCTGGGTGAGGTTCGCCTGCAGGTGCCGCATCGCCGTCTGCGACATGCTCGTGGCGGTGACGCGCGAGATCATCGTGCTCCTTGGTTCATCGTCCGACGATGCCGGTCTTGTTTATCAGCACATCGAGGGCCTCGTCGATGGCGCTCAGCACGCGGGCAGAGGCCTGATACATCGCCTGGTAGGTGACGAGGCTGATGGTCTCTTCGTCGCCATCGACGGCAGCCACCGACTGCTGGGCGCTCGTGGCCGACACCGTCGCGGTATCAGCCAGCCGTGAGCGCTGCACGTCGCCGGCGGTCGCAACGCTGAAGCGCAGAACCTGATCAGCCCAGATCGCATCCGGCGAGCCGGCAGCAGAGCCCAACTGAGACATCGCGTCGGCGTTGCTCGCATCCAGAGCTCCGGTGCCCGCTGTCGCCAGCGCGAGCTCGGCGGCCGAGGTGGGCAGCACGCTCAGGCCAAGGGCGGCCGGTCCGGCCGCGGAGACCGCGAAGAAGTCAGCTCCGGGTGCGCCGGATGCCGTCACACCGGCGCGGTGCTGCGCATTGACCAGGTCAGCAAGTGTGGTGGCCACAGTGTTGTACGCACCAGCCAGTTGGGCCAGTGACCCGCCGGCGTCTGCGGGGGCTAGCACGGCGATGGCGCCCCCGAGTTCTCCGTCGGACACGGGGACGAGAGAGTCGGTCCCCTCCCAGGTCAGCGACACACGCTGCCCCTCTTCGATCGATTCCGCTCCGGTGGCGGCAAGGTGACGGGCATCCTTTCCCGACACCAGCGCGTTGCCGTCGATGCGCACAGTCATGGTGCCGTCGGGCTCCACCGTGGCACGCGCGCCGGTTATCCGCGCGACGGTCTGGGCGAGCACGCTGCGCTGGTCGATGAGCTCGTTGGCACTGCGACCCGAAGCGACCGCGTCGCGGATCAGCCCGTTCAGCGCCGCAATCTGATCAGCAGCGGCATTCACCTGTACAACGGTTCGGTCCACGGTTGCACGGGCGTGCACCCATTGATCGGCGACGGTGCGATAGCCCTCGGCGATCCGACCGGCGAGCTCCTGCGCCGCGCTGAGCACGACGGATGCCGCGGCTCCGGAGTCGGGGGCGTTGGCGAGATCCTGCCACCCGGCCCAGAACGCCGACAGCCGTGCGGCGAGTCCGTCGCTGGTCGGCTCGGCCAGTGCCGACTCCGCCGTCGTCGTCGCGACCGCCCGCGTCGCCCAGAAGCCCGAGGCAGCCAGGGCGTCGCGCACTCGCGCGTCGAGCAGATCGTCACCGAGGCGGGCGATGCCGGCCACAGTGACGCCCTGGCCGGGCACCGGCCCGGTCGAGAACCGTCCCGCCTGTGCGACTGCGGTGACAGCCGCGGTGTTCACTCGCTGGCGGGTGTAGCCCTCCGTCGTCTGATTCGCGATGTTCTGACCGATAACGTCCATGCTCAGACGTGCCGCAGCCAGTCCGGATGCCGCGGCGTTGAGCCCACCGAAGGTCGACATGCCTCACATCTCCGTCTCGATGATTCGCGCGGCATCCGTTCGCGCGCGCACACCACCCGTTGTGTATTCGCCGGTGTCAGCACCCAGACCGGCGATGGTCTCCTGCGTCGCACGCATCACCGCGCCCAGCTGCTGCACGTTCGAATCGCGGAGCTGCCCGATTTCGGCGACCAACTGGGTGAGGACGCGCAGGTGGTCGGTGAACACGTCGCGCCATGCCGTCGAGGGTGCATATTCGATGAGCGCACGCAACGTCGCATCCTCGGGGGCACCCCATTCCTCGGCGACGGCGGCGGCATCCACCACCCGGGCGATTCCGGTGGTGCGCAACCGGTCGAGCACCTGCTCGATCTCGTGCGTGGCGAAGTGCATCCAGCGACCGCTGCCCGCCGCCAGCAGCAGGTGCTGCACCTCGAGCTTGAACAGCAGCATCTCGAGCAGCTCACGCTCGTGCCAGAGCCGCATGGATAGCTCGTTCGTTCCCATAACTGGCCCTCCCCCCGCCGCGAA